>JBBSBH010000037.1:0-53536 GCA_038251405.1 Chitinophagales bacterium | reverse complement strand
TACTGAACCTAGTCAAATTGGCTGGGGAGGTACCCTATTTTATATACTCAACTTGCCGAGACATTGTTGCTAAGGTCTTCGATTCATTATATACCATCCTATTGAAATTTTGGCTTTCTAAAACTTATTCAGCAACCCCTACTTAACAGTTCCGATTGAATTTAAGTTTAAAAGCTCATGCCAAAAACTAATCAGTTGAAAATCATTACTTTTGAAAGTACATAATTCTTAATAATCTAAAAATTAAAATTAAGTATCATGGGTCTTATAAAATTTAAACAAATAAAACCAATACCTTTCGATTTCCGACCAAGGTATTGGGATCCCGAAAAAGAACGAAAAGAAGCGAGGCTCAAAGAGATAAAGGCCATGCAAGATGAAAGTATAGAAGGTGTAAAAGCAAGGCTTTCCCGTAGATTCCAGGGTAGATACAATGAGTATTATTCTGAAAAGAAACGAGCGATGCAAAAACAAAACATGATTCTTATTGCAGTATTGATATCTGTACTATTTGGTGCATATTATTTTTTGCTGAGATATATGCCTTTGATAGAGGGATGGCTTGATAAAAGCCTTAAGAAATAAATTGCTGACTGTTAGTGGAAAAGGATTTGATTAATTTTAGTATCAATCACTTCTCCTACCTTAGCACCAGGACACCAGGTATCCCAATCTGCCACCTGATTTTCATTTTCCGGCGTTTTCAATTTCATATTTGCATCCATGTATATGATGGTCATTACGGCCCGCATTTGATCTGTTTTATTTGCTCCGGCCCGATGATATAACCATCCCTGGTGAAAGCTCACTTCACCTTTATCAAAAGGCTCAATGACCTGGTGATAACCATTATCTGACAAAACTTTTGCCAATAATTCCTGGCTCTCATCCCCAATGGGTTTATCACGACCTGTGGTAAGATCCTGACTGCCGGCACTAAACTCTAAAGGCCCCATCTCCAAAGGCGTCTTTTGCAATGGAATCCATACAGTAACCGTTTTTTCCGATGCTAAAGGCCAATAATATTGGTCGGCATGCCAGGGAGTTTGCCCGCCAAAGGGTTCTTTATACAAAGCCTGGTCATGATACATGCGTACCCCTTCAACCTCTAAGAGTTGAGTGGCTATTGAAGCTAATTTTTTACTAAAAACGATCTCTTTTACTGGCTCGGATTTTGTCCAGATATTCATGATCTGGAGGAAAGCTTTGCCGTAAGTATTTCTTTCTGCAATAGGTAAATGTTGCGTATTGAGTCGTTTTACTTCGGATGAAATGGTTTCATTCAAATAGTGAATTGTCTCTGCTGACAAAACGTTTCTCAATTTGATGAATCCATTTTTCTTGAAAAAAGCAATCTGTTCATCAGAAATGCTTACTAAATCTGTTAGATCATTTTTAATGCTAGCATTCATGCAATTATATTATTTTATTTAAAATTATGTGCAAATTTCAAAAGTGGCTCTAATACGGACCGATCGTTTTTCAACCGAGGCACTTTGTGTTGACCTCCCAGTTTTCCCTGGGATTGCATCCAGGCATAGAAAGTTCCTTTAGGTACGGAGTGAATGATTAATTGATCCAACGCAATATTTTTGGTTCGTTTTGCTTCATAGTCAGAATTGATACTTTGAAGTGCTTGATCAAGATGTTGGGTAAATAAGGTCAAGTCATTAGGTACTTTATCAAACTCTATAACCCATTCATGAGCTCCTTTGCCGGTATTCATATAAATAGGCGCCGCAGAAAAATCGGTAACAATGCTATCATTTTTAATACAGGCCAGGGTGATCGCTTTCTCCGCATTATCGACGATCACTTCTTCACCGAAAGCGTTGATAAATTGTGTGGTCCGGCCGACGACCTTTATTCTTATTGGATCTTTACTAATGCATTCGATTACATCGCCCGTATCATAGCGCCAAAGGCCACAAGTATTGGTAATGATCAGTCTATATGATTTATGAGTTTGGATACCTTCTATTGGAGTAATGTATTCAGCATTTAGTTCCTGAAATTCATAAAAGACATCATTATTCATCAGTAAAAGCATTCCTTCTTCACCTACTTTAAACTGTGTAGCATAGTACCCTTCGCTGGCATTAAATACTTCCTGATAGATAAATTGATCTGAGGGAATCAGGGATTTGAATATGGGCTTGATGGGTGAAAAATTGACCCCACCGTGTATGTACAATTTTAGTTTAGGCCAGATCTCCAGTAAATTTTCTTTGCCATTTTGTTCTAGTATAGTCCTAAACAAGACTATCAGCCAGGTAGGTACTCCTCCAAACATCACTAAAGGCTCTTGTACCACTTGTTTTATTGTTTCCTGAAGCTTGTATTCCCAATCTGGCGCAATGGCAATATCTAAACTTGGGGTAAAAGCCTGCTTAGCATACCAGGGCATATTATCTATCAATAAAGCACTAATATCTCCACTAATGATATCAGGGTAGCTGGTAAGTCTTTCTATTGAACCGCCAATCACCATATTCTTGCCATCGAATAAGCCCAGCTGGGGAAATTGATTGTAGAGCACCGATAAGGTATCACTGGCACCTTGTATATGATTATGCTCTAAGTATGCTCTGGTAACAGGTAGATATTTACTTTTACCACTGGTAGTACCTGAAGACTTACTGTACATATCTACTAAACCAGGCCAAAGCACATCTTCTTCCTTTTTACGCATGCGTTCTATATAAGGCTGAAATTCTGTATAATCCCGTACAGGAACCTGTTTGATATACGAATCGTAGTCTCTAACTTTTTCAAATCCATGATGGGCTCCAAACTCGGTAATACCTCCCTCGTAAATAATATTCATTAAAAGTTCTTGCTGAAACCGCACAGGCTCCTTCATCCAACTCTCTATCTGGCGATAGCGATTGCGAAAAACCCGGCTTATAAAAAACTCCAGCATGAATGTGCAATATTCTGCTCCAATATCTTAAAAATAGTTCAGGATTGGATTAAACTGATAAGAGATATTTATTTTAAATGAAAGTCAAAGAAAAATTATTAATCTGATTTATCAGTTTTCCGTCTAAAATAAACTCACCATCGGTTAAGATAAGAACCGCCAATTCCTGGCAGTTAAAAGTGCGAAGGAATAAGACCTGGTATACTTTTTTACATTCTTGAAATCATATTTGTCATTAGCCAGCCAAAACAGTGCCCATTTAAAATCAACGGTGATGCTTACATCTTTTAACCCATATTTCCTTTGGAATAAGTCTATACCGTTCGTTGATTCATTTGCATGGAATGAATAATTAAGTTTCATCTACCTGGAATAAAATAAATGTAGAAGAATCGCATTGAAGTCAATTAGCTTTTCACCATCAGAAGACGATATTGCTCTAAGGGTGTAGTGTCCTGATTATTTTGTTTTGCCTTCGAAATGGTTTCCTCTAATAGTTTTTCGGCCTTATCCAGTTTATTATTTAATGCCAAGATTCTTACTAAAGTGAATTCCTGACTCACCATTGATTCATCCTTAATACTTTGCGAAAGTGATTTTTCTGCCAATGATAATAATTTCGAATCTTTAGCAAATGATCTCTCTATAGCTAAAGCAAGCTTTTCCATTTGAGCAGCATTTTTTTCAATTGAGGATGGTAATTTTTTCATCGACTTTAATAAACCTTCTGCATCGCTTGTGGATGAATAATATTTTAGATTGCCTTCAAATTCAAAAGCATCTGCTTGATCGGGAACATATGATTTTACTTTTTCTGTACTGGAGGCAAGTAGATCAGGTGTTTTAAACTCTATAGCCTTATTAACCGTTTTATTTGCAGCAGTAATTATTTTCTTCTTAAAATTATCAGAGCCCAACATTTCATTGAGCTTGTTTTTATGTTTTACAAATAAATCAAAGATTCTGGAATCTGTTTCTGTAAAAGCTTCATTTAAAAACTTAAGATTGTCAGGTGTATCCAGATCCTTTTGGGTATTGAGGTATTCATTAGCGATTTTAGTACTTGATTTACCAGCTAGATTTAATGCTCTCACATAATGGTATATGGTAGCAAAATCTTTTTTGCCGCTGGAATATTCTTTAGCGTAAAAATCTGATTTGTCATTTTTTTTCAGTGCTGATTTGCCCGCTTCTATTAGGCTTCCTGCATCCAGTGCACCTACTGCTTTCATTACCAATTGGCCCTCACCATCAATAAATAAGAGCGTAGGGTACGCATTTACACTATAGGTACCGGAAATCATAAGGCCGTCACCTTTCTCCATGTCCATTTTTACATTGATAAAATTTGTGTTGAAAAAATCACCTACTTCTTTTTGTGGAAAAGTCATGGCGGACATTTTTTTACATGGCCCACACCAGGTGGTAAAAGCATCCATAAAAATCAATTTACCAGATTCTTTTGATAGAGCCAATGCCTCTGCCCAGGTGCCATGATGAAACTCCATGCCTTCAGCAGAAGCTGAAAAAGCGAATAAGCAAACTATTATGGCTGTAACTATTATTTTCATATTCAAACGAATTAAACTTTCCAAAGTTAACAAACTTGACTGGGCCAATCAAGTGAAACTCAAATTATAACATAGTATTTTCCAGAAATCCATGCTCTTCCGGATAGTCCGTAGTAAAATGTAATCCTCTGCTCTCCCTTCGTAATGCTGCTGATCGGGTGATCAGGTAACCAATGGAAATTAAATTTCTCAATTCGCAAAGTTGTGGGGAAAGTACTGATGCATTGTACAGATCTTCCGTTTCATTATATAAAAGATGAAGTCTGTCCATAGCCCGTTTAAGACGCACGTTAGATCTTACTATACCTACATAGCTACTCATCACTTCCTTGAGTTCCTTCCAGCTCTGAGTGATCAATACCATTTCCTTTGGTTCGGTGGTGCCGCTATCATTCCACTCAGGAATGTCTTTTTGGAATGACAGGTCATCTATCAGCGTGTGAATATTACTTGCTATTCGCTTTCCATAGACCAGTGCTTCCAATAAAGAATTGGATGCCAGTCGGTTAGCTCCGTGCAAGCCAGTGCTACTGCATTCGCCCACTGCATATAATTGTTTTATGGTTGAATGGCCATGTTGATCAACTTGTACCCCGCCGCACATATAATGGCATGCCGGCACTACAGGAACCATAGCTATCATGGGGTCTATACCTATACTTACACATTTGTCATAAATAGTAGGAAAATGCGTTATAAAAGCTTCCTTTTCCAAATGTGTGCAATCGAGGTAAACAAAATCATCGCCACGAATTTTCATTTCATTATCTATAGCACGGGCCACGATATCGCGGGGAGCCAGGGATTTGCGCCGGTCATATTTGTGCATGAATTCTTCGCCATCTTTTGTTTTCAAGATTGCTCCAAAACCACGTACTGCCTCAGAAACTAAAAAATCGGGGTTATCTCCCGCTGGATTGTACAATGCCGTAGGATGAAACTGGACAAATTCCATATTTTCCACTCTGCCTTTTGCTCTATACACCATAGCTACACCATCACCTGTAGCTATCTGTGGATTAGTAGTATTTCTATAAATCTGACCAGCCCCACCCGAAGCCAAAATGGTTACCTTGGCAATCCAGGTCTCAATTTCCTTGGTAGCTTTGTTGAGAACATAGGCCCCATAACATTCGATGCCAGGAGAGACTCGAGTCACAGACCAACCCAAATGGTGCTGAGTAATTAAATTGATGGCATAATAATTTTCCTTTACGATGATGTTAGGAAATGACTTTACTTTTTCTATCAATGCTCGCTGAATTTCAGCGCCACTGAGATCTTTATAATGCAATATTCTATTCACACTGTGACCACCTTCCCGACCTAAATCATATGCCAAATCCGATTTTATTTTATCAAATCTGGTACCCCATTCAATAATCTCCTGTACCCTGGCCGGTCCTTCAGTAACAACATTTTTTACTGCCTCCACATTACACAATCCATCCCCGGCGTCTAATGTATCTGCTATATGTTTCTCAAAATTATCCTTTGTTTCATCCCATACGGCTGCTATCCCACCCTGGGCATACCTGGTATTGGACTCAAATTGCAAACCCTTAGTCAGAAGGGTAATGCTAAGGTCTGGCCTTAAGATCGCCAGCTGGATGGCTGAAGACATTCCGGCTATTCCGGAACCAATTATCAATACATCAGTTTTATTCAAATCAATATTCGGTTTAGTAATTTCAAATGTAAATTTATTATCTTAAATGCATAATCGACTAAAATATGGATAGAAGAAATTTTGGAAAAGCAATTGCTTTAGTTCCAATAGGTGGAATTCCGGCATTACCAGGCTTACAGGAAAAGAAAAAAAATAATCTGAGAAGTAGTATAAAGCTCAGTGTATCCAGTTATTCCTATTGGCACTTCAAAGGAGATAAATTTCTACTGGAAAAAGTAATAGATCATGCTGCCAGCCTTGGCCTGGAAGGTGTGGATATTCTACATAGGCAAATGGAAAGTGAAGAAAAATCCTATATGAATGGATTAAAGAAACATGCCTTTGTAAATGGCATTGCCCTAACTTGTCTCTCAATACATCAGGGATTTGTGTATCCTGATAAAGCGGAATTACAAAAAAATATCGATCATACTATTCACTGTATAGAACTGGCCGCTGATATGGGCATTCCATGTATGCGGCTGAATACTGGCAGATGGAATACTATAAAATCATTTGATGATTTCATGAAAGTGAGAGGGCAAGAGCCTGCCATAGATGGTTACAAGGAAGATGATGCATTTAAATGGTGTATTGACAGTACAGCAGCCTGCATAAGAAGGGCTGAAGAACTTGGGATACTACTAGCTCTGGAAAACCACTGGGGGCTAGGATCTACACCCGAAGGTATGATCAGAATAATGCAGGCTGTAAATAGCCCCTGGCTCAGACTGTTGATGGACACTGGAAATTTTTTGGAAAATCCATATTCGAAATTAGAAAAGATTGCACCGTTTACCTGTTTTGTGCAAGCCAAAACATACTATGGCGGGGGAGAATGGTACAGCCTTGAACTTGATTATGATAGAATAATCGATATACTGAAAAAGGTAAATTACCAGGGTTATGTATCCATTGAGTTTGAAGGAAAAGAAATCGCCGACACAGGCGTAGTAAAAAGTGTAGAGTTACTAAGGGCAGCTTTAGAAAAATAAAGGTATGATGTGTAAACCGGTTTTTTTAACTACTCAATTTCATATCCTTAATTATAGCTTCCAGTTTATTATCCAGAGCGACACTTATTTTATCAAAATCAGCAGCTGAATCTAATTTTTCCTTTATACTGAAGTAAAATTTAATTTTGGGCTCGGTCCCACTTGGGCGCGCGGAAATTTGGCTGCCATCTTCTAAAATAAATTGCAAAACATTGGATTGAGGCAATTCAATATTCCAACTTTCATTGGTTTGCGGATTGACCCCCTTTTGTAGTTCGTAATCTAATAATTTTACAACTTTAGAACCATTGATTGACTCCGGAGGGCTATTTCGGTAAGATTCCATCATAGCAGCAATCTGTTCCTGGCCATCCATTCCCTTTTTAGTGATTGAAATCAACTTTTCTTTATAAAATCCGAATTGGATATATAATTCAATCAATTTATCAAAGAGCGTCTTCCCGTTATCTTTTTCATAGGCGGCCATTTCACAAAGCAAGGCCACAGCACTCACGGCATCTTTATCACGGACCTTATCACCCACCATTAAACCAAAACTTTCTTCACCTCCTATAATATAGTTCTCGATACCCTCTTTTCGATGAATCATATCGGCGATCCATTTAAACCCTGTCAATACCCGATAGCAATTTATATTATTCCCATGAGCCAATTCATCGACCATTCCAGTAGTTACTATGGTGGTAATTACCATATCATTTGGCTTAGCAAGTCCTTTTTTTCTTCTTGCTTCTATCAAATAATTAAATGCAAGTACAGCTGTTTGATTACCATTCATCAGCACCCATTCACCGTGATTATCTTTTACCCCTATGCCTACGCGATCAGCATCGGGATCAGTGCCTAACAAAATGTCTGCATCCAGTTCTTCGGCTTTTTCCAATCCTATACTCATCGTTTCTTTTTCTTCCGGATTTGGATAGGCTACTGTAGGAAAATTTCCATCTGGAATTTCCTGCTCTTTGACGATGGTGACATTAGTAAATCCAAAGCGTTTCAGTGTCTCCGGCACTAATTTTATACCAGATCCATGTATCGGAGTATACACTATTTTGAGATCATGTTGCTTCGCAATGATATCAGGATACACACTTAAGCTTTGCACCATTTGATAGTAAGATTCGTCCATATCAGATCCGATGATAGTTACATTATCATCATTCCCCGTCCATCTTACATCATCTATATTCTTTATTTTATCTACTTCTTTGATTACATTTTCATCATGTGGCGAAACCATTTGTGCACCATCATCCCAGTAGGCCTTATATCCATTGTACTCTTTGGGATTGTGTGAAGCGGTGCAAACTACTCCCCCTTGACAACCTAACTGGCGAATTGCAAATGAAAGCTCTGGAGTAGGCCTGAGGCTGTCAAATAAATAAACTTTAATTCCATTGGCTGCAAATACATGCGCTGTAGTCTCTGCGAAAAATCTACTATTGTTGCGACTGTCATGAGCAATAGCCACTTTAATGGTACCCTCAAAACATTGCTTTAAATAATTGGCATAGCCCTGAGTAGCCATCCCCACCGTATATTTATTCATTCTATTCGTACCTACCCCCATGATACCTCTGAGGCCACCTGTTCCAAACTCCAGATTTCTATAAAATGAATCTGCTAGTTCTTTTTCATTCTCCTGTTGAAGACTAATAATGGCTTCTTTAGTATCTTGATCAAAATTTCCATTGAGCCAGGCATTTACTTTTTTTAATATTTCAGTATTCATTTTCGAAAAGTCTTATTTTAAATAAAGGTAAAACAAATCCATTTTATCCCAAATTGATATAAAAATGTCCTCTGATTATTCAAGCTCAGCATAAGCTCGAACAGTAAAAGTACCCATGCCTATAATTTTAGGTGGAACAGCAGTAAAGAAAAATTGATTTTGATTTACCGATTGCAGATTACAAAGATGCTCCACTATAAGAATATTATTTCCCAGTAACTGGGTATGTACAGGCCTGCATTTCTCCCCCGTATTATCAATATTGTGTGAATCAATACCCACCAGTTTCACTTTTTGCTCTACCAAATATGCAGCTGCATCTGCCTTCAGAAATGGAGAATTAGAATAATATGTTTCGGTTTTCCAATGAATGTCCCATCCCGTATAGATTATAACTGCTTTGTTTCGTAAATCTTTACCTTCAAAAAATGATCGTCCTATAGCTAATTGTTCCGAATAAGGGGCGGTGATCAAAATACTTTCCAGCCTGCAAATTTGCTCCAATGCTATCTCTGACAAATCAGCACCTTGATCAAATCTATGAAATGGAGTATCTATATATGTTCCTGTGTTAGCCACCATTTCGATCTTACCGATTTGAAAAGAGGTACCATCATCAAACCATGCTTTCGAAACTTCCCGGGTCCAAAAATCACAAATAATCGGCGCAGGTAGTCCTTTGTAAGTAATGAGTCCTTCTTCAATCGTATGGCTTAAATCAATAAATTTCATAGTAACAATTAAAACAATATATCATTTACGAATATAAGTTTTAAATTTACCAACGAAGTTGAAAATAAACTCAATAGTTAAAATGACAGGAATAAAAAAATATCTAGGGATTTTGTGGATAATTCTTTCAATTGCATTAGTCTTTTTTATGTTTTACCAGGCATGGGACAAAATACAACTGGCTCCGATAGGTGTAGCTCGTACCAATACTACCCTACAATGGATTATAATACTTATTGTATTCATCCCGGTCTGCGCAGGTCTTTTTATTTTTGGTAAATATGCCTGGAATAATGAATACAGTTTAGATTAATGTTTATCGATCAGGGCTTAAATCACTTTAATCCTTTACAGATGTCCTATTTTTATTTTTTAAGCGTTTAAATACGTATTTATTGATTACTTTCATTAAATTAATTATTTAACCTCAAAAATCAAATTTATGGCTACTAAGAAAAAAGACCTACCTAATGTAATTACTATTGAAGATTGTGCAATCAACCCACAACATCCCGATCAAAGCTGGGTAAAGCTGAATGATGGAGGCAAATCCTTTGTCGCACCTGGGAAAAAAGTAAAATGGGTAGTAAACCCCAAAATGGAATCCGGTTTAGTTATTACTTCTATACTAATAGAAGACGATAGCTATAGTGATGTCTTCAGCCCTGATCCATCTCCGGTCTCTCCTGGAAATCCCAAAAATTTAGATTGGGAAGCAACCGTAAATAGTAATTTAAAAGAAGGCGGGGTTGAAAACTATACCATTTATTTTACCATTGGTGGATTTACTTATAGTTACGATCCAAAAATTCAAGTTAATACCGAAGAATAATGCTAGATCATAGAAAAGCCTATTATCTTTTAGTAGGCTTTTTTTGTTTTATTGGAACTATTTCTGCTCAAAATCAAAAGCTGGCGGACAGTTTAAAAAGGATATATCAATCTGGCCTACTAAAAGATAGTTCACAATTAGAATTATTAAGAAACCTGTCTTTCAATGAAGTAAATGATCTTCATCTTTCTTTGAAATATGCTGAAGAATTAATAGACCTCAGCAATAAATATCAAAATAATATTTATTTGTACCGGGGATACTTGCAAAAAGGAAACAAGAATAGATTATTAGGCAACCTGGATGAAGCATTAGATTCCTATTTTAAAGCTGCTGAAACAGCCAAACTGGCAAATTTCTCCTCTGGCGAAGGAAGTGCATATGGCGCCATAGCAGATATCTATTCAGTATCAGAAAATCATAAGAATGCCATTGAATATTACGAGAAATCTATCAGCACCTTGCGTCAAGCTGGAGATGAGATACCACTTGCCTCTGCGATCTCCAATGCCGGGGATGAATTAGTAAACCAAAAAGAATACGATGCTGCGTTAAACTATTTTAATGAGTCCGGGGCTCTATTTGAAAAAGCAAATTATGCTATTGGTAAAGCCTACACCTTGGGTAATATTGGAATGGTTTACGCACACAAGGGCAATAATGCTTTAGCTGAAAAAAATCTTTCTGCATCTATACGTATACTTGAAAAGTTGGAAGATTACTATCCAATTTGTGTCTATTTAATTTACATGTCAGATATTTACCGGGATCAAGGTAACACTAAAAAGGCGATGGACTATGCTACCCGAAGTCTTAAGCTGGCTGAGAAATACAATTTAAAAGAGCAGATCAGTGATGCCAGTAATAAACTTTCTGAGCTCTATTTTAAATCTGGAAATACTTCCCAATCTCTGATTTTTTATAAGCAATATATTGCTTACAAAGACAGCGTGAACGATATCAGGACTGTCCGGCAAATGGCCGACTTACGCACCGACTTTGAGGTTTCACAAAAACAAACGGAGGTAGATCTGCTCCATAAAGAAAAGCAAAATCAGCGAACGATTTTGACATCCCTATTCATCATACTTGTGCTGGTGACCACTCTTTTAGGTACTTTATTTTGGTACTTTAGAAACATTGCTAAAGAGAAAAAAAGGTCTGAGAATTTATTGTTGAATATCCTTCCTGAACAAACCGCTAAAGAGCTCAAACTAAATGGTAAAGTAGAAGCTACAAAGTTTGATTTTGTCACCGTGCTATTTACAGATTTTGTAGAGTTTTCAAAATTAGCAGAGCAGATTCAACCTGAGCAATTGGTAAAAAGCCTGGATTATTATTTCAGAAAATTTGATCAGATTACGACTGCATATGGCCTTGAAAAAATAAAAACAATTGGTGACTCTTACATGTGTGCCGGCGGGCTGCCCACGCCCAACAAGTCGCATGCCAAAGATGTGATCAGAGCAGCCATGGAAATAATTGCATTTATAAATGAAGAATTCAAAAAAGAAAATGATATTCAAAAATTTGATGTACGGATAGGAATCAATAGTGGCCCGGTAGTAGCTGGTATAGTGGGAATAAAAAAGTGGCAATATGATATTTGGGGCGATACTGTAAATATCGCTTCCCGCCTTGAATCAAAGTCAATACCCGGTAAAATAAATATTTCAGAGACTACTTACTTTGAAATAAAAGATGAATTTAAATGTGAGTATAGAGGAGAGTTTGAGGTAAAGAATCGAGGACATATTAAAATGTATTTCCTAAAATGAAATTTCATCCTTTCATAGGAGTCAAAATAATATTCCTGTAATCAACAGGGCCATGGTCGCCTTGTAAAAGGATAGGACCTGGTTCATTTTCTTTACTATTGATTGCACCACCAGTAATACCCGGAATTTCCTGATTGTAAATGACTAGTTTATTATTTACATATACGGTCACCATTCGACCGCGGAGTGTAATATCAAAAGATTGCCATGCACCTGGTTCTTTTGCGGCATTTTCACTGGGTTGGATAAATCCATAAATAGCTCCAGTACCGCCTACCCAGGGCTCCTCATCTATACCGCCATCTTCAATTTGTACTTCATACCGACCACGCAAGTAGACACCGCTATTACTGTGAGCAGAATATCTGAACTCAATATGCAGTTTGAAATCATTAAATGAAGATTCAGTGACTAAGTTGGCTCCGGATTTTGGGCTCGACAGTATTCCATTCACTACTTTCCATTGATTCTCTCCCAGTGCTTTCCATCCTGAGAGATCCTTACCATTAAACAAGGTGATGGGTTCGCCCCATACTATTTCACCAGTTCTTTTTAGTGATGGAGCTTTCACGCCTGTCCAATTATATTTTTTACCATTAGCATATATTATATTTCCAGAGATCGTCAGTCCATTGATCATTCCTTCAATCTGAAGATCTTTTCCTTCACGCTCCCATTGTGGTGGGATAGAGAAGATAAACTTTCCATTATCAAAATTTACTTTTGAAATAGGCCTGGCACTTCCACCTGTGTGTACAAATTGACCCACTAATGTTTTGACACCAGAGTGTTGCACATGGAGCCAGGAAGGCACTTCCTTTTCATCTTGTACAATAGTAAGATCCCAATTCCCTTCCAGAGCGGAGGCATTCACTTGTGAGATGGCAATATGTATAAACCCAAGAATTATAATGGTTAAGGAAAGGATATACTTAGCTATCTTATTAATTATTTTCATTTTTTATTTGATTAATTGATAAAAATAGAGATTTTTAATGGCATTCGATTACCTACATTTGATGGTGCAGGATTTTACGGCTTCAGCATTCTTTTTAAAGGGACTATTAATAGGTTTTTCACTTGCCGCACCCATAGGTCCTGTGGGTATGATCATTATATTTCGAACTATCAGACAAGGAAGAATTGCGGCTTTTACACTGGGTTTCGCTGTAGCATTGGCTGATTCTATGTTTGGAATGATAGCTGGATTTGGATTAACTGCCATTGCCAGTTATTTGATGGTTCATATGAATTGGATGAAGATTATTGGTGGCAGTTTTATGATTTTTCTAGCAATAAAGGCTTTTAGTAAGAAAATTGCTATGATGGAAGAGAAAGAATCCAATAATGATCTTATTAAACAAGTACTTTCAATATTTATTTTGGTACTAACTAATCCTCAGACGATTTTAGTTTACATTGCGATGATGGCAGGGTTAGGATTGGGCACAGATAATATGAATCATTTCAATGCGAGTGTAGTAATTGCAGGCGTTTTCACAGGCTCACTGTGCTGGTGGTTTTTATTAACTACAATTACGAGTTTATTCAAGGCTAAAATCAATTTGACAAGACTAAAACTGGTGAATACTATCAATGGATTATTGCTTTCGGTAGTAGGTGCATGGGCAATAATATCGGCTATGACGAGCTTCTATAAATGATACTTTTTAGGCCAACGTGTGATAAAAACTATGCCCGAGCACTATCCATGTAATTGAAAATGAAGATCTTAGCTTTCAATATTAAATATATATAAACAAGATTGTATTTTTGAGGTGTTTACCAACCTATTAATTGAATGTTATTGACAGACAGAGAAGTTATCAGAATTGCAATTTTAGACTTGTATAATGGCGAACCAAATGAGGGAATAAGATGTATTCACGAGCTTATTCACCAATATTCTTTAGAGTCAGACCTGGAGATAGTGACTGAAACCTTCCCGATCAGATATGAAGAAGATGTTCCTGATCTCTCTTTTGATATTTATATAAGTAGTGGGGGCCCGGGTAGTCCATTAGAAACAAAAGGGATGGCATGGGATACAAAATATTTTGAGCTTATTGACTCTATAGAGGCATGGAATAAACTGGCATATACCAGTAAGAAATACGTATTTTTTATTTGCCATTCATTCCAGATGATTTGCAGGCATTACCAATTTGCCGAAATCAGTAAACGTGAGCCATCATCTTATGGAGTATTGCCGGTACGTATTACTGCCGAAGGAAAGCAAGAAGCCGTTTTCGAGACTTTACCAGATACATTGTACTCTGCAGATTTCAGAATGTACCAAGTGATCAGGCCTGATCGTGAACTCATGCAAAAGAGAGGATATACACTTTTAGCAGAAGAATATACACCTGCTCCTGCTACCAGGGACAAGGCTTTAATGGCTATCCGTTTCTCTGAGTATTTCATAGGTACACAATTTCATCCGGAAGCTGATCCGGAAGGAATGCTGGTTCATTTTAATGGGGACAAAAAACAACCGATCATAGACAATGTAGGTCTCTCTGAGTATAATAATATGGTGAGTCATATTAGTGATCCGGATAAATTAGCCCGTACAAGAAACACAGTAATACCTAATTTTTTAAAGCTGGCTACAACGCAATTGGAATTAGCATAGTTTTTTTTGATTCCAGATACCTTATAATTTTTAAAAATTCTTCTCTTTTTGAAAGTTTTTCATACAGAGAATTACTAATGGAATTTATATCCAAATTCTGTATAAATAATATTTGTGTTGATAAGACAGATTTAAATTTTTATTTTGTCTGACACATGCCTCGATTTTCAAGCATTATATTTTTGATTTTCGTTTATACCTCATCTTTGGGTATGACCCACTATTTTAATTGGTTGCCTAATAATTTAGATTCAATTATTAAGCAAAAACTGGAAAATCCACTTTACGAATATGATGTAAATGGCATAACATGGAGTAATGGTGCGCTGGATTCCCGACTAAAAATCATGCTGGAAATAGATAGTTCCAGAGAAATAAGTTTATCTTTTATTAATCTCAGCAATGATACGCTCTCGATAAGCAATGTATTATTTGATAGCAGAAAAAATTCAGAAATATACATTACAGGATTTGGAACTCATCCATTGAGTAGAACTCATTTGTTCCTGCCGGGGAAATCACCCATCAATGTCATTGTTCCGGATGATGCCTGGAACCTTGGCTACAGCTCCTCCAAAATAAATGATAGTGTGCATATTTTTTCTATTGCAAAAAGAAGAAGTTGGTCAAATGCTGAGCGGAAAAGATTTGAAACGCTATTATTCCCT
This sequence comes from Chitinophagales bacterium, assembly GCA_038251405.1. GTDB lineage: Bacteria > Bacteroidota > Bacteroidia > Chitinophagales > Saprospiraceae > JADJLQ01. The sequence continues at coordinate 37,980 of JBBSBH010000037.1, read as the reverse complement.
GGAGGGCAGGTAGTTTACAAAGTATATATTGATACATTCTACGGTGTCTGGCAAAATGGGTTGCGGAAATGTTTTCAAGATAAAAAACTCTATGGCATAGATAAATTTGATGAATCTATGTATTATCGGAACGATCTTCAGTGGATCAGGCATGCTTACATGATACACCTGATGATGGCGTGGGATCAAAAATTATTCAATAAAAATCAATACCAGCTAGCCTCTTTTCTCAAAAATGGTAAAAAGCTTTATGGTGGTGATGATGTAGTGGGAATATGGCCTACCTGGCCTGCATTGGGTTTGGACCAACGCAACCAATGGGATATGTATAGAGACATGCCGGAAGGATTGACCGGATTAAAAAAATTAGCCACTCTTTGTCATCAATATCAAACCAGGTTATTTATTGCTTATAATCCCTGGGATGAAAGTACCCGCAAGGAGAATCATTTAGAAGGAATGGCGGCTTTGATAAAAGCCATAGATGCTGATGGGGTAATTTTAGATACCAGAGGGAGTAGCAGCAAAGAATTACAAAACGCCGTTGATAAAGTAAAGCCAGGGGTAATCATGTATAGTGAAGGAATGGCCGTTCCTAAAGACATGGAATCTATTATTTCAGGCAGGGTCCACAATGCCTTATATTATCCACCAATACTCAATTTAAATAAACTCATCAAACCCGATTTTTCAATATTCCGAGTAGCCGAATTATATAAAGAGCCCATCCGTCGGGAGATTCATTCCGCTTTATTTAATGGGTATGGCATTGAGTTTAATCTCTTTCACCCCGGTGATCCAGACTGGGCGAAGGCCCAATATCTCTATCTGGGACGAGCCTTGAAAATATTACGCGATAATAGTTATGCATTCAATGACAAAAATTGGACACCCTTATACCCTGGTCAGGTCGACAGCATATATATCAATGAATGGAGTGGGAATTTTAATAAAAAGGTATTTACCATATACAACTCATTATTCAGGGGATATAACGGCCCATTATTTCAAGTAAATGACTTATCATCAAATTCCCATTGGGTAGACCTTTGGGAACACAAAGAATTATCCGTAAGAACTGGACATATTATTATCAATCTTGATCCATTTTCTCTAAATGATGTAGCCACAAATAATGAAGGGTCGGTAAGTGTAATTGCAAGATTTGAAAAATTAATTCATTATAATCTATTCGATATCGATAGTCTGACTTTATCCTCTACCCAAGGGACTCATTTTATGATTTATAATGGAAAGCCTGATTATCAATTAAATCCAGTGAGATTAAAAACCGATCTTTCTAGAATAAAACTTCACTCATTATTCCCTGATCATGATGGCGATTTTGTAATTCAACTCTTTGATAGCTCCGAATTGATAGACGAAATTATTCTACCTTTTAAAACTTCCACTACATTTAAAATTTCTGAGCCCCAGTATATTATTTCAAAAAAATTAGATCCTGGTATGGTGGAGATACCTTCTGGAACTTTCACCTGGAAGACTGAGCATGGTGATGAATTTATACCCTATCCGGTTAATGGTATTGGAGAATCTGTTTCAATGAATTCATTTTATATTGATGCCCACCCTGTCACTAATACAGAATACTATACATTTTTGAAAAAATCTCATTATGTTCCTAAGGATAAAGTAAACTATTTAAAGCATTGGATTGGAGGGAAGATTAAAGTTGGCGACGAAAATAAACCGGTAATAAATGTCAGCACAAAAGATGCGCTAGCATATTGCAAATGGACACACAAAAGATTACCTACGGAGGTAGAGTGGCAATATGCCGGGCAATCAAATGAATTGAAATTATGGCCCTGGGGCGATGATGCTGGTATTAAAAATATTAAATCAGAAAGAATTACAGAGACCCTCACTCATATAGCTTTTGATTCCTTCGATTCAACAAAAGCTAATCCGGGTAATGGGAGATTAGATCCTGTCAATCATTATCCAAAAGGGAAAAATACATTTGGACTCACCGATCTGGTTGGAAGTGTATGGCAGATGACAAATGATGTTTATCGAACAGGTTCTTACCAATATCGAATTATAAAAGGAGGTTCTTATTACTTACCTGCTTCCAGTTGGTGGTATGTACAAGGGGGCCCAAAACCAATGGGCTGGAGACAAATGTGGTTACAGGTTAATGATGGGTTTGAACGCAGCGAAACGGTGGGATTCAGATGTGTGCGTGACAAAAACTAAATAGCACCATTCAACGGTATTATAGGTTTTAGGCGAATAGGTCAGGAATAAGCAAAAATGGCAATGGGAATTGGAATGAATATAAAAGAAGCAAATCCCATGATTATATTACAAGTTTGAAGTTTTTCAGCTAAACTATTGTTTAATTTTAAAATCTCGCTTTCTCCACACATTACGGGAATTACTACCGAGGCGAAGGTCATTTTTAGCCTGGAATTAGCTGAGAAGATAAGTGCAGCCTAATAATGCTATTCCATCGATAGTTTATTTAATACCTTTCGTACATTATAATTTTAAGAACGAGCAATGAACGGTGAGGCTAATGAATTAAATAAAACATGTGGACCCATGTCCAGGGTTCAATAGACGATCATATTCATCTGTTTTTTTATGAATATGTTAGATGGAATGGATGTTCTGGTAATTTCCTATTCAACATTGTCCTATCTTATTTATGGCCTAATGTATAATTTTATTGTCCTAAATCTTACTTTATACAATCCGCTGGATTCAACGTTTTTGATGAAAACGTACAACCTTCCGTTTTATATCCCGAGTATAAATCCACTATTCTAAGAGCTCCCTCCAAAGCTTTGATTGTAATAGCCTGGAACTGATCGATGATTTATTATATAAATTTGAGAATAAATAATTGATGCCGATGTATATTCATTACAAGCAAAGTGGCACACCCAACAGCCCTGCATTACTATTTGCACACTCTTTAGGCGCAGATCTCCACATGTGGGATGATGTGGTTCCATTTTTATTACCTTATTTCAAGGTGATCCAGTATGATATCAGAGATCATGGCCAAAGCGAAGGTAAGCATGAAACATATACAATAGCTGTACTTGGAAAAGATGTCATTTCATTGATGGATCAGCTTGAAATAAAAGAAGCTTACTTCTGTGGTTTATCCATTGGTGGATTAATAGCTCAATACCTAGGCATTTATCATTCAGATAGAATAAAGAAAATTATTATTGCAAATAGTGCATCCAAAATAGGGAATGATGAAAAATGGAATTCCAGAATAGAAGCCGTGAGTAAAAATGGCTTGAAAGCTTTGGTAGATGAAACTATGCAGCGATGGTTTTCAGAAAATTATTTCCATCAAAATCCGGATAAAATAAACTATATCCGGAATTCATTTGTCAATATAAATGCAGCAGGTTACAATAAATGTTGTGCCGCTATCCGGGATTCTGATTTTAGCAATATAATAAATCAAATACCCATTTCAGCACTGATCATTACGGGTAACCAGGATCCTGTCACTACGGTTGAAGATGCTGAATATTTAGTCAGAAATATTAAAAATGCAGAGCTTGAAATACTTGCTGCCAAACACCTATCTGCTACTGAATTACCGCAGCTTTTCGCTACAAGACTTATTGATTTTATAGTGGGTAGGATATAATTAACCCGGGGAATCTATTGATGATGAACGTATCAATCCTGATGGAGGAGCTATGCATTAGGCCATCCGTAGGGCATGAGCGGTACCGGTATTATCATGGCTGCCGCCAATCAATTAAAGCGCACAGATAAAAAATATGCTTTAATATCTATGTGTATAGGAGTAGGCATGGGGTATGCAGTGGTAATTGAGAGGGTATGAGTGAGCGTCAAACATAAATAAAAAAAACCTGAGAGCTAGCCCTCAGGTTCAATTTCATATCTGAAACTTAAATTCCGTATTTTTATTTTATTAGCTCCATATCAAATGCAAGTACTGCATTTTGAGGGATACCTGGTCTTCCGGCTGGGCCATAAGCTAAAGCTGAAGGGATCAATAATTTAGCTTTACCACCTGGTTTCATCATAGTCAACGCTTCTTGCCAGCCTTTGATCATTTGATTTACTGGATAAGTTATGGGCTGATTATTCTTGTAGCTTGAGTCAAACTCCTTACCATCTAAAAAATATCCTTTATAGTGAGCAGTAAAGTTGCCATCCAGCTTTGGAGAAGCACCTTTACCGGCTTTTTCCATTATATAGTAAAGACCTGAAGCAGTTCTCTTCATATCTAAATTATTTTTTGTTGCATACTGAAGAATGATGTTTTGATCAATTTCAGATTGTGTAGTAGGGTTTACCTTAAAGTCAGCCCTAAGTCTCTTTCCCAGAGGAGTAGTAAAAGCAGAAGTATCACTGTATGTAACCATCTTCGCTTCGAAATCTGCTTTCATTTTGGCAGCAGCTTCTAAGCTAGCAAGGCTATCAGCAGTTTTTTTTGCAGCAGCAGTAACAGCCGCAGCAGCTGCTTCTTCAGCTTTTTTGTCTTTACAAGATGTGGCAGCTAATGAAAGCACCAACATAGAAATTAAAATCTTATTCATTTTAAAGTAAAATATTTATTGCGTGAAAAAATTATTGATTTTGATTAATGTCTATATTAAGATCAGAGGTATCAGCCATAGTAGCGAATTTAACTATACTGTCAGCTGTGGTTTGAGCCGTCATGGCAAGTTCCATACTATCAGTCGTAAACGCTAAAGCCACATCATCAGCAGCCTCTGCACTAGTTTTATTACTTTGACAGGAGATTACAACTAATAAAGCAGGTCCAAATAGGCTGGATAGGATTTTTTTCATCATTTTTAACTCAGCAGTGCAAAAATCATATTTTATTTGCAGAACTCAACAGTTGGAATAATCGTTCACTAATTATTATGCAATATTCACAACTCATAAATCAAGACCTGCCTGTAGTAATAGATTTTCATGCTCTATGGTGTGGCCCATGCAAGATGATGGCTCCCATGATGGAGCAAATAAAAGAAGAATACCAGGATAAAATAAAAATCTATAAAATCGATATAGATAAGAATCAGGCAATCAGTGAAAAATACAATATCCAGGCGGTGCCTACCATCATGATTTTTAGAAAAGGACAAATGCTCTGGAGAGTGGCAGGAGTACCTGGTAAAAATGAATTAATAACTCAAATAAATAAAGCTTTGCAATAAAAAATATAAAAATTACTTTCTAATAAATTTTAGTTGACAGCTCTGGCTGTTGTAGTTTCATTAATCCAACATCCTACTTTTATAGGTGTTCCCTGGGTAATACTTCGCATATGCAGATCCTCTTTCGAAGGCATATACTGGATATATTGATTTATTTTCTTATTTGCTTCAGTGGTAACAGAAGGATCGATTCTTTTAGCATATTCCCATTTATCAATAGCCACCCAAACTACTTGCTGACTTTCGTAACCTCTTCCAGGTCCGCAAAGTGGGCCACTGGATGCGTATAAGTCTCCTATCATCATATAAGGATCACCATAGTTGGGCCTATAACCAGCTGCCTGCAATGCATACCTTCTAGCCTCAGCGTAATTTCGTAAGTTTCGATAATAGGTAGCCGCAATATGCATATTAAGCTCAGCTTTTCTGTTATGATCATCTGTCTCATCCACTGCTTTTTTCAGAAGTTCTATAGCAAGCTTGTAATTACCATCATTCAACGCATCTATTGCAAGGCCCACAGAAGTGACTTTGGTCTCCACTATGGCAACTTTGCAATTTTGAGCCTTGGCAGCCCTTAGTTCTACAATGGCATTATCCACATCGGGACATTTAGCCCATCGCAACCTACCAAAAACCGTATTTATTACCTCACAGTCATTAGGAGCAGCCTGGAAATCTTTAAAATATTTATCCTTATAATAAGCACAATCATAAAATCCTTCTACCCCTTCCAGGTCATCTAATCTTGCAGGTACGTAATCATTAATAATTTTCCATGGCTCACATTCCTTAACTGTCTTGCAATTATTCAAACCATTATTGAGTATAGTTTTTACTTGCTTGGTATATCTTTGAGCATCACCCATGGTAATATTTCCAGCTATAAATTGCTGAATCAATAAAGCGGTAAACGGATTTAGTATGAAATAATCTGCTTTATCACCGTCTTTGTCGAGTGCTTTTCTAAAAAGTGAGAATATCTGCTCATCTGAAGCATAGCCTGGGAAAGAATAATAATATTGAAAAGCTTTTTGAGCGTCTACATTAGCACCCGTAGGATAACAGGTGCCACTTTGTTCATAAAGATCCAGTACTTTTTTTACATATTCTCTCTTTTTAGCAGTGTCCGTCTCTTGTTCAAAAAACTTAGTATAAATTCGAATGCCATCATCAAAGACAGTAGATCTTTTACCATCTGCCGCAGGGGCTACTGCAAATACTTTTTTCCATCCTTCAAATGCTTTTTTGTAATTGCTTGCTTTGATAGCATCTCTGTATATAAAATATTCATTTGAAATATCATCGGAATTTGAAAGTGTTAGCCAATTGGGACAAGGACTCAAATTAGACATATCTACCGCTGGTGTGGCTGGTTGTACAGCTGCATCAGCCGGAGCAGGAATAGTCGTTTTAGGAGAACAAGCCGTCACGAAAAGAAACCAAAAAATGTATCTTAGAATTTTCATAATAATATTTAAAAAGGGATAAAAAGAAAGGTATAATACTCTAAAAATACTAAAGCCCCATCAAAAAGATGAGGCTTTAGGTCTATTTTGGTGTATAATTTATTTTTTTTAAGACTTGAATCTTAGTTTTACTGATTCGCCTATCCAACAAGGAACAGTCATTATTTGACCTTCTTTATAACCCCTCATGAAAGCTTCATCTTTTGCAGGCATAGAACTTGAAATTCTTCCTATTCTATCATTTGCATCATCAGCAGCACCACCATCAATAGATTTTGCTTGTTGGTATTTATCGATAGCAGCAAGGATGGCTAATCTTATGCCCCAATCATCCCCACAGGTACGGGCACCACCAACATACATATCACCAATTAAAAGATAAGGACCTCCCCATCCAGGTTTTAGAGAAGCAGCTTTTCTGGCTGTCTCACGAGCAGTTCCTGGCTGGCCGAGTTTTCTATATTGAAGAGAAGCAATGGATAAGTATAGCTCACCTCTTTCTGAATCGCTTTCAGCAGAATCTATCGCATCTTTATACTTTTCAATAGCACCGGCAAAGTCGCCATCATCCATTAATTTTTTAGCCACATAAATAGGGTTGCTAGCCTCATATTCTGCACGACGCTTGGCATTCTCTTCAGCTACTATTTTCTCATATTTGGTTTTCAATTCTAACATCAATGGATCTTCACTTGAACAACCTTTAGAAGAAAGTTTATTGTATATACTCTTAATCACTTCATGATTATCAGCATCTTTTTTATAATCAGGTGTCAATTTTTCTTTAAAATATTCACAATCAAAAATATAGTCTTCTATTTCAGCAAATTTTGCATTTGCGTAGGCCATAGCATCCTTATAGTAAGCGCCATACTTTTTGTTATTAGCTATATTATAATCTCCTACTTCATTCAATTTGGTATAGATATCACGAGCTTCTTCTTTTGAGATTTCTTTTTTCAAAAATTGGTAAACGGTGACTTCAGAATATGGAGCAATGACTGTATATATAGTTTCTTTACCACCTAAAGCAATGCTCTCACCTAAAACCCTCATTAGATCTTTGTAAGGAGTGTGTAAAGCGTAATACATATCATATGCCTGGGCTGCTTTGATGTCAGAGATCTTTTTATTGAGACAAGCATCGTTATTACAATTTGGAATTTTAATTGCTTTCGCTTGATAACAATCGATCATACCGGTATACAAATCCATTATTTTTTTAGCAGCAGCTTCCTTTTTAGCAGCATCCGTTTCTTTCTCATAAATAGATTTGTAGATAGCAATTCCATCTGTATAATGCCAGTCACGATTACCATCTGCCGCAGGAGCAATATTGAATGCTTTCTCCCAGTTTGGGAAAGCATCCATAAATTTGCCTGCTTTTATCGCATCTCTGTAAAGCGTATGAGCTGTTTCAGCCTCATCTTTTTTAGGCGAATTATTCCAGGTAGTACATGTCTGAGCATTTGCATCCGCCACTAATGATACCAGACAAAAGATCAATGGTAAATACAAAGAGTTTTTCATTTTTCAGTTTATTGATTTTATTAGATAAATTTTTAATTATACTTTCTTTTGATAAACCACTCGTCGTCATTAAGTGTAAATCCAAGTTTCAATTGCACAAAGTTACTTCTAAGTTTGTCTTTAATCCCTAAACTACCTATTTCGACCGCAAAGTTAGCAAAAGACACTTTTCTTTGGAATACAAACGGGATACTTCCTCCAAAGGTTACAGTAAATTTTTTTAATTGTTCATTATTAAAGTTCCTGGGATCGTTACCTACACTTAGCCCTGCTCTATACGTAATTCTTTTCAACAAGTTGTCAAATGATCCAATATTGGGTGTGTAAGCCACTCCCAGTGAGAAGTTACTGGTGTTTTTCAAAATATCAGGTTTTGCTGAGTTCTTATACTGTGACCAGGACACTAAACTCATTTGGGCAGCAATTTGAAGCTTGTAATCATTATTAAAATATATCCCCGCATTGATAGATCCTGGCAACGTGCCGGTCCCAGAAGCACCATTAGTAATTTTTACGGTATCGGAGACTCCTGCCGTGCCTATGGACAATTCTCTTTTAAATATTTCATTATTCGTGGTACTAAATGGCTGAGAGGATTGACCATATATCCCAATTGAAATATATTTTGATGGTTCGGTTTCCAAATCTTCCAATTTTCTCAGATTAATTTTATACTGGGACCCCAGATCCCATCTAAAACCTTTTAAGGACATTTCATTTTGGAAATCAGTAGTATATGGCAAAGGAACATCAAGAAGGCTCAGCTTACGATCTAAAGTCATTTTGCCGAATAAATAGCCCAAACCAACCCCTGCTGAAAAGCTTTTAAATTCAAACCCCGTACTCCATTTAAATTCATAAGTACCACCATTACCGGTATATTTTCTACTATATCTTCCTACCCCTTCTAAACTATCAATTTGCTGCAGATCATACCCCACCTGGCTGAAAGGCTTCAATGCAAACATGGTGCCTATATGTACCTTCCTTTGCTTTCGCTCCAATGCTTCGTTAATTGGATTTACCAATGGCAAACCCAATGCCAGATAGTCCAAACCGCCGCCAAAAAAAGTAGATTTACTTTGGCCGCTGGTTAATGTATTAAATTTTGTACTGACGCCTACTTCAAATGCTGCATTTCTTAATGCACCTAATGATGCAGGATTCGTGGGGTTAAGAAAATTTCTATCTGTAAACCCGGCAGCACTACCACCAAACTGGCTGATCGTAAAAAAATTAGGATCTGTCAGATCGCCAATTCCAAACCTGGAATAAGGTGAGTATTCTCTTGGCTTTTCCTGTGCTTTACTTAATGGACACAGCAAGAAATTAGTAGCTACCAGAGCCAATAGAAATTTATACATTTAATGATAAGATATAATGTAAACCTAGCAAAACTAGATTTGGGTGGGCAAATATCGGTTTTTTAAGTCTTTTTTTGAAATATTCAGCACCACCACCAGATAATATTATATTAAGATTTGAATATTTTGATTGATAATACGCTATCATCCCATTGATTTCGGCTTTCATACCCCATAATGCACCTGATTGCATCGCGTTAGTAGTATTTTTTCCTAATAGACCTACTTCGGTATTTTTAGCAACCAATGGCAATTTTGAGGTGAACTGATGCATAGCTTTTAAGCGCATGTCCAGACCTGGAGAAATACTTCCCCCCAAATATGCTTTTCTATTACTTAAAATATCGTACGTAATGCAAGTGCCTATTCCTATTACTAAGATATTCATGTGTGGGTATAAACGATGGGCAGCACAAACCGCTGCGAGTCGGTCATTACCCAAACTATCAGGAGTTTCATATTTAATCGTTAAGGGAATACTCAAATCAACCGACATTTCCTTAAAAATGGTGTGTTTTCTTAAGTAATTTTTAATACCCGGCTTAATAGATTTAACACTGCTAATAATGGAATACTCTATGCCATATTTTTTGACCAGGTGATCCAAAAGCTTTATTTCGATAATTTTTTGCGCTTCAAAATGGACTATTTTATCATTTCTAAAAATCGCCAATTTGGTGAGACTATTTCCAAAATCTATACACAGAAAATACACACTTATTAAATAAAAAATTAATGTTTAAAATGCCTTATACCAGTTAGATACATTGCTACATCCTGCAGCTCGCAAAAATCGATACTCTCTTTATCCTTTACCGAACCACCTGGCTGAGCCACTGATTTTATACCAGCATTTTTACTAATTTCTACACAATCAGGAAAAGGGAAGAAAGCCTCTGAAGCCAAGGAAGAGGTATCTAATTTATCTCCAAAACCGAATTGTTTCGATTTGGAAATCGCTTGATTCAATGCATCTACCCTGGATGTTTGCCCACAGCCCATTCCTACCAGCTGTTTATCATTTACGATGGCTATTGCATTTGATTTTAAGTGCTTTACTATTCGTATTGCATAAATTAAATCATCTAATTGACTGGCGGTGCTTTTAGCCGAAGTGACACTTTTTAATTCACTTTTTACCACGGCATGATTATCACGACTCTGTTGTATAATACCATTGAGTAAGCTTTTAAATTGAATCTTTTCGCCTGGCCAGTACTTAAGTTCAAGTAAAATGCGATTCTTCTTCTTTTTAAAAATATCCAATGCCTTTTCAGCAAATGAAGGCGCAATCAAAACTTCAAAAAATAATTTATCTATCTCCATAGCAGTGTCTTCATCTATTTCTGCATTTGAAATCAAAACGCCGCCAAAAGCAGATACAGGGTCACCAGCCAAAGCATCTTTCCACGCTTCTATAAGGGTATCTCTGGTAGCTACTCCACAAGCATTGGTATGTTTCAATATCGCAAACGAAGTACCGAACTCTTTGATATCATTCATGAGCCATATAGCTGCGTCTATATCTACCAGGTTGTTATAAGACAATTCTTTCCCCTGTCGTTGTACCAAAAACTCATTTAACTTACCGTAAAATGCTGCTGCCTGATGTGGGTTTTCACCATATCTCAAACTGAAGTCTAAAGGTGCAGACTCTTGAAATGTGTCAAGATTTACCCGCTTGTTAAAATACTTAAATATTTGTGTATCATAGTGGGCAGAGACCTTAAAGGCCCGCGCTGCTAAATGAGTTCTATCTTCAAGATCTGAATAACCTTCTTTTTCTTTTAAAAGCTTAGCCAGAAAACTATAGTCAGATTGGGAAGGTACTATAAGGACATCTTTGAAATTTTTTGCCGCAGCCCTAATCAAAGAAATACCTCCAATATCTATTTTCTCGATAATCTCACTCTCATTGGAAGTGTTTTGTACCGTTTTTTCAAAAGGGTAAAGATCAACTATCACTAAATCGATTTCAGGAATATCCTGAGCCTCTAACTGTGCCAGGTGGCTTTCATCTCTTCGGGCAAGAATGCCCCCAAAAACTTTGGGATGCAATGTTTTTACCCGACCATCCAATATAGAAGCAAAACCTGTAAGCTCCTCCACACTCACCACATCTAATCCAATGCTATGAATATAGTTATAGGTTCCTCCGGTAGAATACAGGGTTATACTCAAACGGGATAACTGATTTAAAATCTCATCGAGTCCGTCTTTATGAAAAACTGAAACTAGGGCAGATCTGATTCGGATTTTAGTCATGGTGAAATTCAGGTGAAATAGATTGCAAAAATAGAATAAATATTAAGGGTATTTTCATTAAATTAAATGAAATCTTAATTTGGAAAAAGCAATAAAACAGGATGGCTTTTGCACTACTCGATTTTCTGAAAATTCAAAATATTACCCATATGATAGCAGGTACGACACCTTGGCTCATATTTGTCCTTTTCTCCTAAAACCACCGTATCTGTCTCATCTGTAAGTCGATACGAATGCGTCGCCAGGTTACCACAATGAGGACAAATGGCGTGCACTTTAGTAATATATTCAGCAGTAGCTAAAAGATTGGGAATAGGACCAAAAGGCCTGCTTAAATAATCCATGTCAAGGCCGGCTACTATCACCCGAATACCCCGTAGGGCAACCTGCTGAACCACATCAGTCAATTCCATATCGAAAAACTGGGCCTCATCTATACCTACCACATCCATTCCCCCGCAATGCCTAAGAATTTCCCTGGATGAATGGATCGGCAAAGAATCTATCATATTTTGATCGTGGGAGATCACTTGCTTTTCATCGTAGCGCACATCTTTTGTAGGTTTGAATATGATGACTTTTTGATTGGCAATTTTTACTCGTTTGATTCTTCGGATAAGCTCTTCTGTTTTACCAGAAAACATAGAACCACATATGACTTCAACCCAACCACTGCGTTGTCCTTTAAAATTAGGTTCTAAAAACATAGTGAACAAAGGTAATGAGAAAGTCAGCAGCTTTTGAAAATGACAATGTATGAGGTTTTATATTTAATACAGATTGGCTGAGTGGAATGGCTAATGATATTCACCTTGACCTAGAATTTAGTAAATTTGCATTATCATCAGATAACCCTCTAATACAGAAATTTAATGGATTTAATAAAAGCCAAAACTTTACTCACCAGGTTACAAGCGATGCAACATTCACTTGAATCCAATGCATCTATGAGTAGTTTAGAGCGGGATCTAATACTTAATTATTTGAGGGAGCTTTACGATATCTATGCCCAAACCGAGGTAAAATCAATCCCTGAATTTAAACCCGCGGAATCCAGTAATGCTCTTAAAGAACCTGAGAAAGAAATCAATTCAAAAACATTGGAATTCAAATTTGAACCTGAAGCCAGTATAGGTACAACAATTATGGAGCACCACACTATTGAGTCTGTTAAACCTGTAATTCAGGCTCCCCCTACAATTGCCATTCCAGATTCACTCCAAATTTCGAGTCAGGGTATAGAAACTAATGCCCCCACCTCAAGTGGTATAACAAATAAACCCAATACAATTCCGGTTTCGATTTTAGAGTTATTTGATATAAAAAAAGGAAATGAATTATCAGATAAATTGTTTGAGCTTCCACTGCGAGATATTAACCGGGGGATTGGACTAAATGACAAACTGGAATTTATAAGCACTCTTTTTGGAAACCAAAAGGCATTATTTGATCAAACCATTAGTGATCTCAATACATTTAAGTCTTTTGAAGAAGCAAAGCATCTCCTGGGGCGAGGGGTAGCCGTTCACTATAAATGGGATCACGAAGATCGTAAAGAAAAAGCAATAGAATTTATCAGACTCATCAGGCGAAGATATTTATAGACATGCAAGAAAAAATATGAAGCGAATAGGGGTATTTACATCAGGAGGTGACTCACCGGGAATGAATGCTTGTATACGGGCTGTAGTGCGTACTGCATTGTATTATGATTTGGAAGTTTATGGCATCTACAGAGGATATAGCGGCATGATTAAAGGTACCATGCACAAAATGGGATCTAAAGATGTAAGTAATATCCTTCAACTGGGTGGTACCATATTACAGAGTGCACGAAGCGAAAAATTCAAGACCCCGGAAGGAAGAAAAAAAGCATACGATCACCTTAATAAATTAAACATTGACGGGCTGGTAGCGATTGGCGGAGACGGTACTTTTAGTGGTGCTTCTGTATTTGGACTTGAGTATCCTGTGAGTATAGTTGGAGTGCCTGGCACCATAGACAATGACCTGCTTGGATCAGACTTTACCTTGGGGTACGATACTGCTGTAAACACAGCTATGAACTGTATCGATAATATTAAAGACACAGCCAATTCTCACAATCGTTTATTTTTTGTGGAGGTAATGGGACGGGATGCGGGGTTTATTGCTTTAAGGAGCGGTATTGCATCAGGCGCTGAAGCAGTGCTTATACCGGAATCTAAAACAAATATTGACGAATTGATCAAGACCCTGGATAAAAACTATAAGAGCAAAAAGACATCCAGTATAGTGGTTGTCGCTGAAGGCGAAAATACAGGGGGCGCATTTGAAATCGCCGATATGGTAAAGAAGAAATTTAACCACTATGACATGCGAGTCACCGTTTTGGGTCACTTGCAAAGAGGTGGAAGACCGACCGCTTTTGACAGAGTATTGGGCTCAAGACTGGGCATGGAGGCAGTAAATGCTTTACGCGATGGAAAAAAAGGTGTAATGGTGGGTCAAGTACATGATCGCATAGAATACACTCCTTTTGAAAAAGCTACAAAACACAATCATACCATCAGTCAAGTCATGTTGGATATGGTGAAAATCCTTTCATAAATAGCTTCCGGTCGAATAGATTGAACTTTTCACTCAATTTTCCATTTATTTTACAATATGAAATCGAATCGATTAGTTTCAAGTGTTCGCAATACATTTTATATAATGGCCGCCATTTGGATAGGTTTTCTCTTTCAGGCTTTTCCATTCTTTAATACAACCAATTGGGGCATTATTCCCAGATATACTGAAAGTCTTAAAGGCATACTCACTGCTCCATTAATGCATGGAGGATGGGAACATATTATTTCTAATTCTGTCCCAATGGCTGTACTCCTGATGATGTTATTTTATTTCTACAGAAAAATTGCCTGGGCTAGTTTAGTACTCATTTGGACCCTGACCGGTCTGGCAGTTTGGTTTTTGGCTAGAGGAAATTCCGTTCATATTGGGGCAAGCGGAGTAATATATGGATTAGTAGCTTTTGTTTTTTGGAATGGCATATTCAGAAGAGACTTAAAATCCATTATTTTACTATTGGTAGTAATAATTTTGTATAGCGGTATGCTGTATGGAATATTGCCTAATCAACCTGGTGTATCCTGGGAAAGTCATCTCTATGGTGGCCTGGTGGGTATTCTAGTCGCTTATGTAATGCGCCGATTCGATGTCAAAGAATATGATGATATAGAACTACAGCAGCCCGCTGCTATAGATGAAGGACAAAAGGAATATTATTTTGACAGAGATATTTTTGAAAAATCTTTAAAACAAAAAGATGAATTAAATCGTGAACGATAAAGTGTAATGAGTGCTGAAATTAGAGTCACCATAATCTAACCTTATTAATAAGATTACCTGTTATCATAATTATCCAAAACTGCTCGCACACTACCATACTTTTGCAAAAGACTCACCGCATCTTCATAATCAAGATTTAATTTTTGAACCACCATTTTTGCTGCCCTATCTTTTAATTTAACATTGGTAAGTTGCATATCTACCATGCGATTTCCTTTTACCTTACCAAGTCTGATCATCACCGAAGTACTGATCATATTTAAGATAAGTTTTTGAGCTGTGCCAGATTTCATTCTCGTACTGCCGGTTACAAATTCTGGCCCTACCACTGCAACAATCGGATAATCTGCGTTAGCCTCCAGTGGGGTATTGGTATTGCAGGTAATACAGCCAGTCGGCACATTATTATATCTGCAATCTTCCAATCCATATACTACATAAGGAGTAGTACCAGACGCTGCGATGCCAATGACAAAGTCCTTTTCAGATATATGGTATGTTTTCAGATCTTGCCAAGCTTGCCTGGGATCATCTTCTGCATGCTCTATGGATTTTCTGATGGCCATGTCACCCCCGGCAATGATACCAATTACTAAATCTGAAGGCACCCCATATGTAGGGGGACATTCAGAGGCATCTATCACACCCAATCTACCACTGGTACCAGCTCCTATATAAAACAATCTTCCTCCGTTTAGCAATTGACTTACCACTTTATCTATGAGTGATTCTATTTGAGGAATCGATTTTTCTACTGCAATGGGTACCGTTTTATCTTCCGCATTTATTCCAATTAATAAATCCCTTGTAGATTTTTTCTCTAAATCATCATGATGAGAAGGCTGTTCGGTTATTCGATTTATCATAGGTTTACAACAGTTTTAAGTGGCAAAAATACTTAAGTTAGCTATACATGCAGATAAAAAGTAATATCTTGGATTTTTTAATTTTATGTCTTCTACTTTACTATTATCTATTGTATTCATTTATTTCTTATTGCTACTTGGTGTAGCGTGGTATACATCAAAAAATTCGAATAACGATTCTTTTTTTATTGGAAATAAGAATTCGAATTGGTTGCTGGTAGCATTTGGTATGATTGGCACCTCTTTATCCGGAGTGACCTTTGTCTCGGTACCTGGTACAGTGAGTGGCGCGGGATTTGGATATTTTCAGGTAGTGATCGGCTATTTATTTGGATATATGGTAATTGCTTTTGTATTACTACCCTTATATTATAAATTGGAAGTAACCTCTATTTATAAGTACCTGCAGGAGCGTTTTGGCAATACCAGTTATAAGACTGGGGCCTTGTTTTTTATCATCTCCAGAATGCTTGGGGCCACTGCACGGTTGTTTTTGGTAATTAATGTTTTACACCTATTCATATTAAAAGATCTGGGGGTTCCATTTTTCATTTCGACTTTTGTAATACTGCTGATGATATTACTGTACACTTTTGAGGGAGGTGTAAAGACTATAGTATTCACGGACACATTGCAGACTACATTTATGATCTTGGGATTGTTGATTTGTATTGTGTTCCTTATGAAAAATTTAGGGACTAATAGCTCGGCCGTAATGGCCGAACTAAAGAGTGCAAATCTCACCAGAATATTCAATACGGATATAAACAGTTCAGGTTTTTGGTTGAAAAACATCATTGGGGGGATGTTCATTGCCATTACTATGACCGGCTTAGATCAGGAGATGATGCAAAAAAACATAAGTGTGAGTACATTAAAAAACTCCCAGAAAAACATATTTACATTTAGCATCATATTATTGATTGTAAATTTTCTTTTCCTATTCATGGGAGGGCTTCTATATTTATTTGCAACAAAGAATAATATTCAGGTTCCGGCAGATGATCTGTTTCCCACCATCGCCTTAAATTATATGCCAGGAATAACTTCTATCATTTTCATTATTGGTTTAATTTCGGCACTATTTCCAAGTGCTGATGGTGCACTCACTGCCCTTACCTCTTCCTTTTGCATAGACATTCTAGGATTCCAAAGAAAAAAAGGACTTACTGAAAAAGCAAAAAGGACTACCCGGCTTACTGTACATCTCCTCTTTGCGATAGCATTCCTTATCATGGTAATGATCTTTAGATGGATAGATAACAAATCAATAATAGATGTAATCCTGAAAGTGGCCGGGTTTACCTATGGGCCGTTACTAGGCCTATTTGCTTTTGGTATTTTGACTGAACGAAAAGTAGATGATTCTAAAGTATTGTTTGTTTGTCTGCTTGCCCCCCTGATCATCCTAGGTATTGACTTTATCAATAATGTGGATTGGTATCAAAGACAACTCAAATTTTCAATAGAATCATTAGCAGGCATAAAGTCAGTCTCAAATTCAATTTTTGGATCTTTCAGGATTGGTTATGAACTTCTAATATATAATGGATTAGTTACATTCTTAGGGTTGTGGCTTATTTCAAGTAGGGGTACTAGTAAATTAGGCAATTCCTAATTCAGGATAGAAACCTTTTACTCCTTTGAAATAATTCCACACTTTTGCCATATCTTTTTCAATATCATCTGATGGCATAAATGGCTCACTAAAGGTCACCGTTTTATGCTCATAATCAAACGTGACCATCACAATAGGCACCTGCGCTTTCTTTGCCATATAATAAAATCCTGTTTTTAATTTATCAACCTTTTGCCGGGTACCTTCCGGGGCAATGGCAATTCTAAATACTTTATTCGTTTCAAAATAAGCTGCAATGACATCCACCAGGTTGGAATGCTGGGTACGATCAACGGGCACACCCCCTAACCATTTGAATAAAAACCCAAATGGTGGTTTGAATAAAGTATGTTTTCCCATAAACTTTATATCGAATCCTTTACTCCCTCTGGTAAAAAATCCTACTATTATATCCCACGCTGAAGTATGTGGAGCTACCACTACTATGGCCTTAGGAATTGAGTTTAAATCAAAGCCATTGATCTTCCATCCAGCTAAGCTTCTAACCAGGTTCCAAAATAATCTACCCATAAGGTTACAAAAGTAAAAATAATGACAGCATGGATTAAACCTATACCTATTTTATTCATCTAATGAGTAGTTTTGAGAAAAAACGGAAAGGTATACATGCATTTTTCTGACCATGAGATCATAACGATGTTACAATCAGTGGATAGTCAAAATAATGGTCTTCGTCAGTTGATGTCGAAATATCAGGAGCGACTGTATTGGGTAATCAGAAAAATTGTGGAAAGCCACGAAGATGCTGATGATGTACTGCAAAATACTTTTATAAAAGCATACAGAAATATTGGCAAATTCGAATCAAGATCTTCTTTGTTTACCTGGCTTTATACCATTGCCCGCAACGAAGCCTTGACCATTAGAAAATCCACAATAAAAAAAGCAACTGTAGCAATTCCCGAATACACAGCAAGCTCTCTTTCCGTTTCGAATGAAAACACTGAAGAGGAAATTCTACGCCAATTGCATTCCGCCTTAAATACTTTGCCGGAAAGACAAAAGCAAGTATTTGAAATGAGATATTACCAGGAATTGAGCTATAATGAAATAGGAAATATATTAAATCTGACGGAAGGAGCATTGAAAGCATCGTACCATCACGCAGTAAAAAAAATTGAACACTACATCTTGAGTACAAACAGTCATTAACAATCAAAAATATCAGGCATGGATGATGAAAATATACATAAAGAAATAAGAGATGAATTGCAAAATTTATCACCATTCTTAGCGTCAAAACTGAACAAACAAAAGTCATGGCCGGCACCCATAAACTACTTTGATACCCTACCTGATAAGGTACTGAATAAAATGTCTATGGATCCCCAATCTATAACTAAATCAAAGATCGTTGCGCTACCTTTTTATAGAAATAAAAGTTTCAAAATTTGGCTTGCAGCTGCTTCCATTACCGCTATGATATTGATTACCTCAGTGTTATGGATGAAAAAAAGCCCTCCTGTTAATGTCGATTTCGATTCTGTAAGTTATAATGAAGCTAAAGCATATTTGTTGAAAAATGCAGCAGATATATCAGATGAGCAACTGAGTTTATTACCTCAAAATCTTTCTCATTCAGATATTCTCCAGCTTACTGATGATGAACTACAACCCGTTCTCGATGATTACTTATATCAAATTCAAATGGACCAACTAAATTAATACAATGAAAAATCTTTCAACCCGAATTATGAAAAGACTCCAAATCGCCTTAATTGCAATTTTTATCATGGCTATTTCGGTGCATACCTTCGCTCAGCGTGGGGAAAGAATCGAAGCTCTTAGAATTGCATTTATTACTCAAAAGCTAGCCCTTACCTCGTCAGAATCTGAGAAATTCTGGCCTATCTATAATGCTTATAGAAATGAATTATCTGAGATAAGAAGAAATGCAAATCTTGACTCCAACCTCGAAGCCATGAGTGATGCCGAGGCAGAAAGAGCCATTCAGGTAAATATAGAGAGAATGGAAAAAGAGCTAAGTCTTTTCAAAAACCTAGCCCGAGATCTTAAGCCGATAATCCCCGCTAGGAAAATCGCCATTCTCTCCAAGACCGAGCGCAATTTCAACGAAGAGCTGATAAAACGAAGTCAGTTAATAGATCGTCAAGGATTAAAAAGAAATTAGTCTTTCTCAGGTATTTTGTGAAGAATACGATTATTATCAGTAAAACGATCAAAACGAGATCTTTGTGGATCACTATTTATCCTGGTCTTCTAAATATACCGGATTTTCAAATTTTTGATCTTCCATAGCAAGATATACAGCATCTAAAAGCCTGGACCTAAATTCTCGCTTGTGCAATTTATTATTGGTCATAGAGGGGTAGGTACGATTGCAAAGAAATACAAACACCAGTTTTTGATCAGGATCTACCCAGGTGGCTGTACCTGTAAAGCCGGTATGGCCAAAAGTATTAGGAGAAGCCAAAAACCCGGCAGGTTGTGGCTTAGCTGGATCAAGCTCCTTCATATCAAATCCTAACCCTCGTCTTGTAGACCCCAACTGCCGACTAGCAAAATATTTAATAGTACTTTCCTGAAGATATTTTTTTCCTGAATAGCTGCCACCATTGAGCAACATTTGCATCAATGTCCCCAATTCCAGTGAATTACTAAATAAACCAGCATGGCCACTTACACCATCCAGCATAGCTGCCCCCATATCATGCACATAACCTTGAACCTTTCTATTCCGCCAATAATTGTCTTCTTCGCTTGGGGCTATTAAATTAATAGACATTTTTTGAAAAGGATTGTACATAGTATGAGTTAAACCCATTGGTTGGTAAAAATTTTTTGTCATGTATTGGTCTATAGGCATGCCAGACAAATGATTGATTAAGTGGGCAATCATGTAAAATCCCAGGTCGCTGTATAAATACTTCTTGGTAGACCTCATCTCAGACTGTAAGATTTCATTCCAAATCATCTGCTCATACCCTGATTTCAAAAACATTCCATTTGCTATTGGAATATTAAATGATGCACTTGCCTTACTACTGTAAAGACCTGGATCCGGCTTGTATACATTGCGTTTTACCTTCTGTAAAGTTTCTTTATAAAAAGGAATCCAGGCTATTAGTCCCGACTGATGGCTCATCAATTCTGTAAGGGTTACTGTCGATTTATTAGAAGATTTGATGTCAGGAAGGAAATTAGCCAAAGGTTGATCCATTGAAATTTTTCCCTCCTCATATAGCTTCATTACAGCTAAAGTACTCGAAGCGATTTTAGTCACACTTGCCAGGTCATACAAATCTGAAAGGCCTACAGGATTTTTTTTATCATAATCCAGGTATCCAAATGCCTTATGGTAAATGATTTTCCCTTCGCGAGCAACTAATAGTTGTCCCCCCGGTGCAGCATGCTCTTCGACAATCTGCTGCGTGATAGCGTCTAATGAACTTAGTTTTGTACTATTTATATTCACTCGCTCCGGAATACTATATCCAAATCGCATTAGACTTTCTGTTTTTATCCCGTCGCCGTATCGATACTCATTACTTGCCGTAACAGGTAATTTTCCATTAAAGCCCAGGGCGCCAAACAAGGTTTGGGCGGCAATGTCTTGCATCATATCATCATCTTCGTAGGCCTGAACTAACCAATCAGCTCCAGGAAAATTCTTGAGCGCATAAGGATTGCCAAATGAAACAATCACCACTTTCGTTTGAGTTGAAATTTTTTGAATCAATTGAATTTCAGAGAGCGTTAATCCAAAATTTGTTGCTGGATTTCGGGACATATTATGCAAGCCTACAAATACACAATATTTATCCTTAAGTGAGTTGTATAAGAATTTGCTTTTCTCCTCGGAGATTTCTTCTTCAGATTGAAAATGCTCCACTTTAGAATAACTGTCCATTCTCCATTGAAAAGGTGTTTTACTTTTTGCCCCTAAGGATAACGAGCCTAGTTTTAATTGATTCAATTCAGTCAGTGGTAGTGTACCTCCTTTATTCTTTACCAGGGTAATAGCTTGCTCGTATAATTTCGTTTTTAGGGCCTTTGCTTTATTATTATTTATATCATTTAAAAGATTGGGTAAGGAAGAAGGGTGATAATCATTCAGACCCAATTTATATTTAGCATTTAATATTCTTCTAACCGTTTGATCTAATCGTTTTTTAGAAGGTGCATCTCTGCTTATCAGTTCTTTTAAACTATTAAACGCCAAATCTATATTATTGGGTAAACACAAAATATCACAACCAGCGCTAAAGGCCAGGGTTTCCAATTGTCCATTTGAATAATTTTTAGAGACCGCCTTCATTTCCAGAGCATCTGAAAATATCAAACCTTCATATCCCAATTCATTTCTCAGTAAATCTGTCATAGTAGATTTAGATAATGAAGTAGGTAATTGGGGGTTCGGTTCAATAGCGGGTACCTGCAAATGCGCAACCATAACACTTTGCATTCCTTGTTCAAAAAGTAGTCTAAATGGGAACAACTCCATAGTATCTAATCGTTGCCGATCATATGAAATTACGGGTAGGTCTAAATGACTATCTACATCTGTATCACCATGACCCGGGAAGTGTTTTGCGCAAGCCATCACCCCATGATCCTGCATGCCCATCATATATTGAAATGCCTTTGCTGTTACATTGATTTTATTTTCTCCAAAAGATCTGTCATTAATCACGGGATTAGCAGCATTAACATTCACATCAACTACTGGTGCAAAATTTACCAGGGTACCTATTCGCTTTACTTCAGCTGCAATCTCCTCACCCATTTCATAGATAAGTTTATTTTCCTGAATAGCCCCAAGTGTCAATGCCCGCGGAAAGCTTATCGCAGTTTCTTTATGTCGCATTCCCAAGCCCCACTCTGCATCCATGGCTACTAATAATGGCACACTGGACAAAGACTGGTAATTATTGGTAAGTTCAGCTTGTTTCAAAGGAGTCCCTTGAAAAAAACATAGTCCGCCCACATGGTATTGTTTTATCTGGCGTACTACATCGGCTATGTGATCAGGTCCTTTATCGGAGTGAGCTCTTATCATGAGCAGTTGACCGATTTTTTCATCCATTGATAGGGTATTAAAAATGGAGTCTACCCATTCTTGCTGTGCTAATGGAATGGGAAACAATTCTATTACAGGCCCTTTACCAACACTTGAAAATTGGACAAATAATAAAATAAAGAGTAGTAGAGACTTGACCATATGCAAATTTATACATTCATTTAAGAAACAGCCAATTATAAGGGTAAAATTTCTTAAACTTTATAAAAAAGTGCTAATTTAATAGATTATAACATATTAAAATAATATTTAATATGATAACTTCGCATTACCTCAATTTTTAATATGAGCAGGAACGCGATAAGTAAGGCTCAATTGAGTACCCAACGATTGTAAGCTTATATTTCCTTCACCTACCCCTTTTACAGGCACCTTCAAATAAGGTGAAAATGAAAGTAATAGGTGTTTTGATACGGGCTTTTGATAGGCAATACTACCAACAAGTGAAGACCACATCTGCCATTTTTTAGTAGAATAAACAAGTGTTTTAAAATTATGAAGATTCCCATATGCTTCATAGTCATAGGCATAATCCTCTTTGTTCATTCTTATTGAAGAAATACCCATATTTATTTGAAAGTAATGTTTTCCAGCTACCTTAAAAGTATAGCCCATTGTGACGGGCCACTCTATGACACTACATTTTGCATCTATATTGTTAATTTTTTTACCCCATAAATATTCACCCCGATGAACCTCATAATCTTTAGCACCTGCCGTATATACTTTATTGGCAAACTGTAATCCAGATTGCACAGACCAATGTCTTCCGAGTTGATATCCAAGATTAAACCCTATTTCAGTACCGGGTTTGCTAAAAGAGCCCTTAGGAACTGATGTAAGCTCGGGTGAAGCGTGAATAGATAATAATACTCCACCAGGTGAGTCTCTAAATAATTTTTTTACCAAGTCACTTGGAATTCCTGGTAAGTCCAGATTTCTAATTCTGACCAGATATTCAAATGGATTGGGAATTTTTGTATCTAAAAAATTGAGTCTCAAAGCAACGGTATTTGTATTTCTAATAGTTGTTTGATTCTCGGGTGCAGTACTGCTTTCCCCCTTATCATGATATTCAATTTCACCTTTAACCGAGGTGGAATTCTCTACTATTTGTTTTTTCGCATTCATGCTATTATTGGAGAAATGAATGATCTTTTGACTTGGTGCTCCTGTAATTTGAATATTATTTGGACTTGTCTCTCTGAGATTACTATTGATACTTTCTAAACTAAGCCCAGTTGTGGATGAATTTATTTTGTTTCGAATGCGGTTGTTAAAATTTGAACCATTTAATGCTGTATTGGGAAGAATGCTGGCATTTATATTATTACCAGTTTGAATCAAAAGGCCAGGATCCCGAAAGGCATTTTCTACAGTAACCCTATAAGAGTAGTTTACAAGTTCGGCTTCCTTCAATTCTATATGAACCGGAGCATCAAATGAATTGGTAAAATTGATATACCATAAAGTTGGTATCAGCAACAAAGTTGTGCCAATAACTAATGGCAATAGCCACCACATGTACTTTCTCTTTTTGTTTTGATCCAATAGCTTATCCATCTCTCTCCATGATTCTTCATGAAAGGGACTTTCTGCGTCTTCTGCTAGCAGCCGGATCCAGGAATCAAAGTCGTTTTGCTTTTGGTTCATGATGTTGATAATTCAATTCTGTTAATAATAGATCTTGTAACCTCATTCTAGCTTTTGCGAGATTGGATTTTGATGATCCTATTGAAATATGTAATAAATTTGCTATTTCCTCATGAGAATATCCGTCAATTACATGCAAGCAGAAAACTGTTCGATAAGCCGGTGACAATTTTTCAATGCATTTGAGTATTTCATGGTATGACAATTCAGACATCACTACTGGAGAAGTACCTACTGCATAGAGCTGGGAGTCAGGTTCAGTTCTAAAATTTTTCTTCAGTTTTGCATTTCGAAGCTTGTCAATGCAAGAATTCACTAAAATTCTTCTAATCCAGGCCTTTAAAGAAGATTCTAAGCTCAACTGCCTTTTTTCAAATCGATACAGTTCTTTATACACTTTCAGAAAAACATCATTCAATATCTCTACAATATCCTCATGGTTGCTAATATATCTTTGACTGATAGCATAAGTAAAACCGTAGAAGTACTTGTAAAATCTTCTTTGACTCTCCCTATCTTTTAGAATACATCCTTCCAGCAGGGCTTTGAGCGTTGACTCTGGCAGTATACTGATACCCATCTCTGACATAGGAATACGGATTTTTGGTGTGGCAGGTTGCCTAAGGTACTTATTTTTGGTTTCTACAGAGAATTGAAATGAACTCCTGTAAATTTATCGAATTCTGGTTTTCCGGAGTATTGGATTGAGGTATAAAAATGAATATTTCGCTTTCATAAGTCAATTTTCACAGATAACTAAGGATAAAAAGACCTCTTATTATTCAATAAATAAATATTAAAAATAATTATGACAAATATTCAAATCTCATATCTTTATGATTCCTCGCTTAAACGCTCTCATTTTAAAACCAAATTTTAATTATATGAAAAAGCAGAAAAAACTTCAAAATTTATTGAAAATAAGATGGTTTCCTGTACTTATAATCATCTTTTTTTACTCTTCCTGGGGATTCGGACAATCTGTCTCGGGAATAATAAAAGATACGGAAGGAGAGCCCCTGCCTGGGGCAGCAATTTCAGTAAAAGGTACCCCAAAAGGAACAGTTACCGATATCAACGGAAGCTTTTCCATTGAAGCGGGAGGCAATGATGTATTAGTTTGCTCCTATATAGGAATGGAAACACAAGAAGTCTCTGTAAACGGAAGGAATTTTGTTGATATTATATTATCCACTGATGCTAAGATATTATCAGAAGTAATAGTAACAGCGTTGGGCATTAAAGAAGACAGGAAAAAGCTGAGTTA
Organism: Chitinophagales bacterium; assembly: GCA_038251405.1. Taxonomy (GTDB): domain Bacteria; phylum Bacteroidota; class Bacteroidia; order Chitinophagales; family Saprospiraceae; genus JADJLQ01. The sequence goes on along the minus strand of JBBSBH010000037.1, from coordinate 12,361 downwards.
TTCAGCACAAAGCATAGGAGGTGCCGAGCTACAGGAAACGCAACGGGACAATGCGGTGATGGGATTGCAGGGCAGAGTGGCTGGTCTTTCACTAACACCAACCAGTGGAATACCCGGATCAGCTGTAAATATTTCATTGCGAGGGGTAAACTCCATTGGCAATTCCAATCAACCGCTTTTCGTAATTGATGGCTTGCCCGTCAACAGTGGCACTTTTGATCAACACAATCTTTATTCTGATGGGGCAGGTATCAGTGCAAATGTTAATAATAACAGAGACGATATTTCAAACAGGGTTTCCGATCTAAATCCTGCAGATATTGAACAGATTACTGTGTTAAAAGGCCCGGAAGCTGCTGCCCTATATGGCAATGAAGGAGCGAATGGTGTGATCTTGATTACTACCAAAAAAGGGAAAGCTGGTCCTGGTAGGTTGAGCTATAATAATAGGTTTACGGTCTCCAATCAAAACTTGTTTCCAGAAATTCAGCAAATCTATGGAAGAGGCTTGAATGGGGCTAATGATCTGAATACAGCAAATTATTTTGGACAAAAATTAGCCGGTGGCACTAAGTTTTATGACAATATTGGTTCGTTTTTTGGCACCGGTACCAATCAAAGACATGATCTGAGTTTCGATGGAGGATCCTCTAATTTGACCTATCGGCTATCTGGTTCATATTTAAATACTAAAGGTGTAATCCCAAATAATAATCTTGACCAGGTGAATATAGCCTTGAATACGGATGCGCAACTTCTTAAGAATTTGCGGGGAACTGCACGGATAAGTTATATCAATAATTCCACTAGTATTCCTCCGGGAGGTGCATTAGGCTACTTACTCAGTGTGCTTAATTACCCATCGTATGAAGACATTAATAATTACCTCAATCCTGATGGAACCCGGAAACAAACTACTACGCTTAGCCCTAGCTCAGAATTGGATAATCCGTTGTTTTTAGTAAATAAGAATGAAAGTTCAAATAAGACAAATCGTACCGTAACTAATCTTGGATTCACCTATGACCCGGCTCCCTGGTTCTCCGTGACTGCCCGAATGGGGGCTGATATTTATAACACTTTAGGAAATCGATTTTATCATCCAGAGTCTGTAGTAGGCAATTCAAGAAGAGGATGGATAGAATCCTATACGGAAGCAGGTAAATTGTTAAATGGAAATTTATTTGCAATTGCCAAAAAGAAAATCAATACAATTTCCGGCTCACTTACCGTGGGATCTTCTATAGATGATCGACAATTTGATATTAATTCTGCTTATGGGGAAAAATTGTATTTGCCGGATTTTAATAGTTTAAACAATACAGACCCTACTACACAAAGAGATAAAACCAATCTAAAAAGGACCAGATTGATAGGAGCATTTGCCAAAGCAGAAGTTAATCTCAATGATATTTTGATATTTAATCTGACAGGAAGAAATGACTGGTCATCTACACTACCTGCAGCAAACAGATCTTATTTTTATCCCTCTGCAGGGGTTTCGTTTTTGTTGAGCAACCTTCCCTTTTTCAAGGAAAGAGACAATATTTTATCATTCGCAAAGTTAAGAGCATCTTATGCAGAGGTGGGAAATCCTGCTCCTGCTTACCAGATCAAATCAAGATTGGTGCCTCAGACTTCTACCGGAGGAGGTTTTTTATATGATTTCTTTGGTGACAATCCTGCTTTAAAACCTGAGTCAGTAAACAGCTATGAAATAGGAGGTGACTTATCGTTTTACAAAGGTCGTATCAATGTGGATATTGCGTGGTTTTCAAAAAGTATTGCTGATCAGATAGTGACGCAAAGACTAAGTTATGGCACCGGATTTATATTCGGATTATTAAATGGTGGTGAGCTCAACACCAGAGGATGGGAAGTACAGCTGGGAGGAAGCCCATTAAAAAACAAAGCGTTTAATTGGGATGTAAACATCAACTTTACAAAATATGCAACTTCCGTATTGAATCTTCCCGCTCAGGTAAGTGAATACTACAATTCAGATACCTGGGTGTATGACAATGCCAGAGCCAGTGCCTTTGCACCAGCTGATGTATTGGCCACCCGATTTAGCTCTGCTACTAATAGATTTTATGCCCCATTAAATTCAAGAGGAGCTGGAACCGCTACCGCCATTGGAGGATTTAGCTATTTACGAAATAGTAAAGGTGATGTCCTTATCGATGCGAAGACAGGTCTACCCCTTACTAATTCAAACTTTTTGCCTATAGGAGATAGAAATCCAGATTTTACTATTGGGCTATTGAATAAATTCTCCTTCAAGAAAAATCTTTCCCTTACATTTTTGATCGATATTCGAAAAGGTGGAGACATTTTTAATGGTAATAAAATGTATCTCACCCGCACAGGCTTGGGAACTAATACTTTAGATCGGGAACAAAATATAGTTGTTAAAGGAGTTCTCAAAGATGGTAAAGAAGAAACGGAAACACCTACTATAAATACTATTGAAGTCAACAGATTGGCCAATTCTACTTATTATTCCGTGTCGGTACAGCCTGAAGATTATGTAGAAAGAGACATCAATTGGGTAAGGCTTCGGGATATCACCCTGAAGTATGATTTTCCTACCAGAATGTTTGGTCAACAAGGAGTAATCAAGTCATTAGGATTGTTTGTAAATGGTACTGATTTGTTTTTAAGTACTAACTATTCCGGAGCAGATCCGTATGTAAGTAGCACTACTCCCGCTACTGGAGGAGCTGGAGGTTATGGCTTTGATTTTGGAAAGCTTGCACTTCCTAAAACCTTTTCTATAGGCCTTTCTTTAGGATTATAATTTAATTTTAAAAACTATATAAAATTGTTTTTATGAAAATCAAATTCAAACTTTATCATAAATATTTACTGATATTTTCAATTATACTTTTTACATCATGTGAAAAATACCTTGATGTAAATTTTGATCCGCGTAACCCTCAGGTAGCCCAGGGCTTTGCCGTATTACCTCCTATATTTAGTCAAATGGCAAGAGGAGAAGCTTTTGACACCAGGTATGTGGGTGCTTATACTCAAAATTGGTGTACGAGATTGGCTAATAATGTATGGGATCAGCATGGGTATGCACCTGGAAGTGATGCAGCTGGTGAAATCTGGAGATCTCATTATTGGTCTATTGGCAAAAATGTAGATGTGATTGTAGAAGATGCCATATCCAAGGCACAATGGGATTATGTGGGTGCAGCCTATGCGATACGGGCATGGAGTTGGCAGACTTTGACTGATTATCATGGCGAAGCTATTCTGAAAGAAGCCTGGGAGCCTAATAGATATGTATTTGACTATGATACCCAGGAAGAAATTTATGCTGAAGCCGTGCGGGTAGCTAATCTTGCTTTAGAAAATTTAAATAAAACAGATGGCAATGTAGATGAAGCGTCATTGGGCAGAGGAGATCTTGTATACAAAGGAAAGCGTGACAAATGGATAAAATTTGTCAATGGGGTATTGGCCAGAAATGCGAACCATCTCTCCAATAAAGCAAGTTACGATCCCACTAAAGTCATTGATTTTGTAAATAAATCGTTTACTTCCAATGCAGATAATTTTGCAGTACCTCATGCTGGGACTAGTTCTTCAGATGGCAATTTTTATGGACCAACCAGAAATAATTTAGCGAATTTCAGGCCTACCAAATTCATTGTTGGATTATTGGATGGTACTGTATTTAAAGGTGTACAAGACCCCAGAATCGGACTGATGCTCACTGCTAGTCCAGATGGTATATTTAGAGGTGTTACTCCTACAAAAGTCGATTCTACCAATAATACTAACGATATGACAAGAATCCCCTTACTATGGGGTGCATCACCGGCAGTAGCTGCTTCATTACAGCCGGGCAAATATATCTTTGCTGACAAAGCTGATCATTTGATCATGACTTTTTGGGAAATGCAATTTATAAAAGCAGAAGCCGCTTTCAAAAAAGGTGACAAAGCGATGGCTTTCGATGCCTTTAAAAAAGGCATTTCTGCCCATATGGAATTTTGCAAAGTACCTGCTGCTTCTATCACCGCATTTTTAAAGAGTGCAGCCGTGCCTCAATCTGAAGGTGCATTAACCATTAATGACATCATGCTGCAAAAATATATCTCGATGTGGGTATTGGGAAGTATAGAAACCTGGGTAGACATGAGAAGGTATCATTATGACCCGGCAGTATACACTAGTTTTGCATTGCCTGATGCTCTTGCCAGTGGCAATGGTGGAAAGCCGGCTTACAGAATGAGACCCCGATACAATTCTGAGTATGTATGGAATCTGGAAACACTGAACAAACTAGGAGGAAGTGACCAGGACTATCATACTAAAGAACTTTGGTTTAGTCAGAAATAGTCTATATAACTCTACAAGGGTATAAGGAGTATTGAAAATTGTTTTTTCAATGCTCCTTTATTTTAAACCCCTTCAGCGCATTCAACAGACAGTTTGTTACAAATCCGCCCAATTTTCCTAATATTGCCCTATGTCAAAAAAACTATTTCTGTTAGATGCCTATGCATTAATTTATCGTTCTTATTATGCATTTATTCGAACCCCCATCGTAAACAGTAAGGGCTTCAATACATCAGCTATATACGGATTCACGACAGTGCTCATGGAAGTATTGGAGAAGCAAAAACCCAGTCATATTGCAGTAGTGTTTGATCACCCTTCTCAGACACTTCGTGAAAAAGAATTTGCTAATTACAAAGCCAATCGGGAAGAGACTCCACAGCCCATAAAAGAAGCTAATCCCTGGATACGAAAAATAATAGAGGCAATGAATATCCCTATCTATGAACATGAAGGATATGAGGCTGATGATGTGATAGCTACCATAGCCAGGCAAGCAGCAGAAAATGATTTTGAGGTATTTATCATGACAGGCGACAAGGATCTGGCTCAATGCGTGAATGAAAAAGTGAAAATCTATCGTCCGGGAAAGCAAGGTGCTAATGCAGAAGTATTGGGTATTGAAGAAGTGAAAGCGAAATTTCAAATATCAGATCCATTACAGATAATAGATCTTTTAGGCTTAATGGGCGATGCAGTAGATAATATTCCCGGAGTAAGTGGTGTAGGCGAAAAAACAGCGGTAAAACTCCTGGAAGAATACGGAAGCATTGAAGGCATATATGAGAAAATAGATGAGATAAAAGGGAAACTAAAAGACAAACTGGTAGATGGGAAAGAAAACGCATTCTTGTCTAAAAGATTAGCAACCGTAGAATCAAATGTGAATGTGGATTTTGATGAAAGAGCACTCATTGTTGAAGCTCCAAATAGAGAGGCATTGACCCCACTATTAGCAGAATTAGAATTCAGAACCATCGGAAGAAGACTGATGGGGGAAGATTTTAGTGTAGTGCAGGCAAAGAAAGCATCCAGTTCTGCTCCTACTCTATTTGATGATCCTACTGAAGAATCTGATCCCTTCGATGATGGTATACCAGCTGCCAATAATATCACTAATACACCCCATACTTATCATATAGCCGATACATCAGAAAAGCAAGATGAATTAGTTCAGCTATTACTTCAACAAAAAGAAGTCGCATTTGATACAGAAACTACCGGGCTTGATTCTATGGATACGGATTTAGTGGGCATCTCATTTTCATGTAAAGAGCATGAAGCATGGTTTGTCCCTATGCCTGATGAGGAAAATGGGATTGAAGCTGTCCTAAAAAAATTCAAGCCGGTATTAGAGAGTACAAGTATTATTAAAATTGGTCACAATATTAAATTTGACTGGCAGGTAATCAGGCAATATGGGGTGCAGGTTTGTGCACCTTTCTATGATACTATGGTAGCCCATTATCTCATAGATGCCAATCAAAGACATAAAATGGATTTCCTGGCAGAGAATTATTTACAATACACTCCAGTCCCCATAGAAGCGCTCCTTGGCAAAGCAGGCAGAAGGCAAAAAACGATGGAGGTGGTTCCTTTAAAACAATTAGCTGAGTATGCTGCTGAAGATGCCGATGTGACTTTTCAATTTAAAAAGAAGTTTGATCCCCTCATTACTCAAAAAGAATTGAATAAATTACTAGATGAAGTAGAGCTCCCCTTAGTAGAAACACTACAGGATATGGAATGGCAGGGGGTGCAGGTAGATGCCCAATTTCTAAAAGACTATTCTACTCAGTTAGGCAACGAAATTACCGAGATAAAAGATAAAATCTATGCCATTGTGGGTGCAGAGTTTAACCTCGATTCACCAAAGCAAATGGGTGAGATCTTATTTGATAGAATGAAGATTCCGTATGAAGGTAAAAAGACTAAAACAGGACAGTATCAAACCAATGAGGATACATTGACCAAATTGGCAGAGTCACATCCCATCATTGATAATATTGTAAACTACAGAGAGCTGGCAAAATTGAAATCTACCTATGTTGATGCAATCCCTTTATTAATCAATGAAAAAACAGGAAGATTACACACAACATTTAATCAAACAATCGCTGCTACTGGAAGATTAAGTTCTATCAATCCCAATCTCCAGAACATTCCAATTCGCACAGATCGGGGAAGGGAAATCAGGAAAGCCTTTGTACCACGGGATACAGATCATATTATTTTGTCCGCAGATTATTCTCAAATAGAATTGCGCATCATAGCCGCCATCAGCCAGGATGAAAACATGATGGCTGCCTTTAAAGCAGGAGAAGATATTCATACGGCAACTGCATCGAAAGTATTTAATGTAGACTCATCTGAAGTGAATCGTGATATGCGTCGAAAAGCGAAAGCAGTAAACTTTGGCATTGCCTATGGACAATCAGCTTTTGGTTTGAGTCAGACATTAAACATTCCCAGAAGCGAAGCCAAAGAAATCATTGATAATTACTTCACTCAATTTCCAGGAATTAAACAATACATGACTGATACTATAAGGTTTTGTAAAGAAAAAGGTTATGTTCAAACCTTGCTTGGTCGAAGAAGGTATTTACCTGAAATCAACGAAAGAAATTTTACGGTCCGTGGTCAGGCAGAACGCAATGCGATCAACTCCCCTATCCAGGGATCTGCCGCCGATATGATCAAACTCGCCATGGTAAATATTCACAAAAAACTGAAAGCCTCTAATTTAAAATCAGTGATGACCCTACAGGTTCATGATGAATTAGTATTTGATGTTTACAAAACTGAACTGGATACCATCAAACCCATGATAGAGCATGAAATGAAAGTGGCGATACCGGGACTAGAGGTACCTATAGTAGTCGAAATGGGTAGTGGTGGTAATTGGTTGGATGCGCATTGATAGGATAGAGCCTTACCCCCTAATAAATGAAGTAGATAATACTGACATTTTAATTGTGAAGCGCGGATTGGAATAATGAGCTTATTTTTTAAAATTTTATCTATAAATATGATCTATGGATTATTCTCAATATGGTAATATTAATAATACAAGTTCCGAATTGGCAAATCCAAGGTGCCTCAATTTTATCAGGTAAATTATTGTAAATCAAACAAATGCAGCTGTAAAAGCAACAGCAGAATCAGTAAATGAGGTTGCAAAAGATGTTTTAAATAGAAAACCATGAGATTTATTGGAGTCGCATTAATATTTCTTTCAATTTTGTTGATCAATAAATTATTGACCATTCCAGAAAAAAAAGAAGATTATTTTTACGGTAATTTGAGAGGTATCATGGGATTGGTAATAGTATTGATATTTGGTCTTTTATTACTAATAGATCCGAAAATTGTTTGCAATAATGACTAATTTTATTAGAGAGTAAGCTTTTTTTCTTCTATAAGTTGTTCTAATTTGTGGAGGCATGACTTGGGATGTAAACGGAAATAAGATCATAAATACTGTGAAAAGCATCACTTACAATCATCTCAATCTTCCAACTAATATTACTGTAACTGGTGGGAAAACAATTGACTTTACATACAATGCCACAGGTAATAAACTTAGAAAAGTAGTAAAGACTGGAGCCACTATCAATCTAGTACAAGTCACAGATCCCGTATCGAATGAAATGAGCATCGGGAAATATATCAACGCCTGCCTGTCGGCGAGGCAGGGCATAGAATACCGAGGCACTGCAATACCCGCTACTTCTATTGAAAGTATTTACCTCGAAGATCCCGTATCGAATGAAATGGGCATCGGGAATGCGGAGGGGAGATTATACTATACCGGTAGTGTATGGCAGCGCGAGTTTACTATCAGGGATCTCCCGATAGCTATCGGGATTGGCAATACTCGTATTACTTATGCTGATATCAATGGTGATGGTGTGGTCGCTACACAGTTTTACTTATTCCAGCCTTGAATACTAAAATGGGTTCTTTCTTGCGACTCGCTGCCTCCATAAATAAGTGTCATTTTTGATACCGCCTCAGGTGCAATGTGTTGTAAAAACTTTAACCCCTTGAACGAATCTGAAACAATGGTTTGCGAGGATTTTATTTCAAAAATATCAAATTTTTGACCAAACGGATGAAGCAAATCAACTTCATTGCCATTGGAATCTCGCCAAAAATAAAAGTCTTGATGCTGATACTGATGCTCATTTTGTTTGTAAAATTCTGCTATTATAAGATTTTCAAAAAGATTGCCTTTGAATGAGCCAATATCTTCTACGGTTTTAATACCCAGAAGATGGCAAACCAATCCGGTATCGTAAAAATATAATTTAGAAGTTTTCACAATGCGTTTATTGAAGTTTTTAGAATACGGTTGCAATTGAAAAATAATATAACTGCTTTCCAAAACAGATAGCCATGCTTTGGCAGTAGGTTGCGAAATTCCACATTCGGTTGCTAATGAGCTGATATTAAGCAATTGCCCAGTTCTGGCTGCACAAAGCCCTAAAAAAGCTCTGAATTGACGCAAATTTTGAATATTAATAATTTCAACTACATCTCTCTCGATATAGGTATGTATATAGTTTGAATAGAATACTGTTGAGGGAATATCACGGTCAAACAAGGCAGGATAAAAACCCTTGACGATGGCATCAAGATAATTATTGGATAACAGACCTGCTTGGGTAAGTTCTTTAAAATCAAAAGGTAAGAGTTTAAACAAAACGACTCTACCTGCTAAACTTTGAGTGATATTTTGTAAAAGTTGAAAGTTTTGAGAACCCGACAAGATGAATTGTCCCATTTGCCGACTTTCATCTACAATAGTTTGCAAATAGGAAAACAAATGAGGTACCCGTTGAACTTCATCAAAAATGACTTTTTCATGATAGATTTTCAGAAATCCTAAGGGGTCTGTTTGTGCAAAATCTCGATTATTGGGGTCTTCCAAAGAAACATAACGATACTCAGAAAATGCTTTTCTAAGTAAAGTTGTTTTGCCCGATTGTCGAGGTCCTGTTACGGCTACGATTGGGTATTTATTCTTTAATTCGGTAATTATTTTTGCAATTTGTCTTTGTATCATAATAAATTGATTACAAGGCAAATATATAATTTATTTTGAAATTACATAGAGTTTATTTTGAAATTACATAGATATTATTTTGAAATTGCATACGTAAATAATTGCTAAAATTGCAAAGGTTACCTCCGAATTTCAAGGCAAAGCAAGCCACTAATGTGAAAGCAAGATGAGGAGGATTATTCAGCCATTTTCAAAACAGAACAGGATGCCATCAAACTCATAATAGAGCATGAAATGAAAGTGGCTATACCGGGACTTGAGGTACCTATTGTAGTCGAAATGGGTAGTGGTGGTAATTGGCTGGATGCGCATTGATAGGATAGATAAATTTATTTATATACCAGAGATTAGTAGATTTTACGGGATTATAATTTTCATAAATTACAATGATCTCACCCACCGCATTTTTATTCGAAATATCAAAATCAAGAAATAATTATCCATATTGAAACAGGTGATATAAATGCCACTTTTTCAGGGTATAGCAAATCAAATTTGTATTTGAATGGTTCGACTTACATAGAAATGTATTAATTGAAAATAGGAATAAAGCAAAAGATCAAAACCCTTTAAAATACATTGACCCATTAAATTAGATTCATAAAATTTATTAGAATAATAGAAATATTGGGGGGGATATAAATTTCTTCTAAAATTTAACAATGGGGAAACTGACAAAGTAGATCTTGAAAATGAATTATGGTGAGCGGTTTATATACCATTATTAAAGAAAGTAGCTATTTCTTATTTCTTATTCATATTGGAACGTTGTAGTGGGTAAATGGAGCTGATTTTGCCCCCGAATTTTTGTATGACCTTGCCAGGAAGAGTAATGAAATTATTGGTATTCAAAGACAATACTCCTGCAAAATAACATTGCAATTTTTTTATTTTACAGAGCGGTACAAATTCATTTCATTTAAGGTTGATCAAAATTTGATTTAGCAGAAAGTCAAACAATGAAAAAACATAATTTAATTAGACTGGAAGCCTAATTCTGCGTTTTTGTCATATACTCTCAAAACCCTTAAATATTGCAAAGAAATATTTTATATACAACCTCAGAAATATTTATTAAATTAGTTCGTGTTGAAAACATCTTAGTAATCATTCATTTTTGCAGATATGATTCAATACCCGGTCAAGGCAGATACTATATTATTCTTAAAGTATTTGGTAAATGCTGTAAAGCCATTTGCCAGGGCACATTCCGTCGTTTTAACGTTCCAAAGTGAACATAAAGATTTTCATGCAAGCTATCATCCTGAATCCATCTCCTCTAACCTTATTCAATTACTTTGTCGGGTGATCACATTCACCCCTCAAAATCAAAAAGTTAAACTAACAGCAAAATTATCACAGACACAGGATCAAGCATATTTAAAGCTGTTAATTGAAAATACAGGAGTCAACCTAGGGCGTGTACGTGAGATCATATCACAACTGTCTCTTCCTGTGATCGTACATGATAAAGAAGATTATCAGACTATTTTTGAAATTCGGTGGTATTTGGAAGTACCTATAGAACCTATCCCTGCAGGCATCACTACTATATCTCATCCTCCAGATAATGTGCGTAGTTTTCACTCGGAAGTGCGCAAACGTATGAGTCTTAATCTCAATATGCCCGGGCATCGTATGACTTTATTAGAATCACAAAAACCAAAGGAAGCGATTTTTTTACAGAAAGTGAATGCTATGATACTTGCACATCTTGGCGATGAATCATTTGACACAAATCATCTTGCACAATCCATGGCTATCAGTAGAATGCAATTGCATAGGCGATTAAAACCGTTGATTCATCAAGCTCCAGCTCAATATATACGAGATACCCGCCTCGCTAAAGCTAAAGAGATGATAGAGAAAGAAGACCTCACCTTAGGTGAAATTAGTTACAAAACAGGGTTCCAAAGCCAAAGTCATTTTACACGTACGTTTATAAAAAAATATGGTGTTCGACCATCAGCATATCGAAAGGGGAAATAATTTGAAATCTCCTATAGGTGTGAAGTCATAGATAAAGTTGAGAGCAAATTAAAAAATAGTTCTTCGAGAATACAAATGTTACAAAATGGTAAAAAATACTGCAAAACAGGCTAACTATACCTATGCTTCCATTTCATATCTTTGAATTCAATAAATAAAAACAATATGACAACATCCATGAAAAATAAAGAATTCGTAATCGAATACATTAATGCCCTCAGTGGAAATGTAAAATCTCATCAATTACTTGCACATTATATAAGTGACCAGGAGCTAATAGAACATATCCTATTTTTCGATGGAGCATTTCCTAAATATGAATTGATTATAGAAGAATTACTTAGCGAAGGCAATCAAGTAATAGTGAGAGCAAGATTGGTAGGAAATCATGAAGGTCAATTTGGAGATATTTACCCTACTCAAAAGCATGTAGATTTTCCATTTGTTGTTGGGTATAAAATTGAAAATGGAAAAATTGTAAGCCATTGGTTAATTGCCGATCAAATGATGCTGATGCAGCAACTGGGCGTAGAAAAATCCTTAGCTTAATGTCAATTGTCTAAAACTCTAAAGTCCTCAAACTGTCAGGCAAGCTTTGAGTCAAATTCAAGAAATTCAAGAACAACTTCGTCTTAGAAAATAACCATATCATTATGAAATATCTTTTTTCCATTGCGTTTCTATTTTGCATAACATTTAATGGCAATGGTCAAACTCAATCTGATAAAAATAAAGAATTTATAAAACGATATTATGCTGCCATCAGTGGTAAAATAAAAACTCCAGAATTACTTTCACAATTTATAAGGGATACTTCACTTTCAAACCAAGTTATGATTTTTGATAGTTCTTTCCCAGGCTATACAATGACTGCCGTTGAAATGATATCAGAAGGAAATAAATTAGTAGTCAAAGCAATTATGACTGGAAAACACGAAGGCTTATTCG
>JBBSBH010000036.1:0-54199 GCA_038251405.1 Chitinophagales bacterium | reverse complement strand
TTAATAAACTTGCATCATGTAAAAAAGTATTTAAAGACTGATGGTGGAAGAATAGAATTATCTACAGGACAAGTAGTAGATCTATCCAGGAGAAGGAAAGATGAATTCATGGTAAGAATCGCTTAAAAGGACATAAAAAATATAATTCTTTAGAGTAACCTTTAGAAAGAAAGAATAGATATCTACCTTGAATATTCTATATACCCACAGTACCCATCGCTTTTTTAATGGCCTCTATATTTACTTTCAAAGCAGTATCATTGTCCATATCATTCAAGACTTGATTGAAAGGCTCCGAGCGAAGTGGTCCATCAAAGCCAATATCCAGCAACGCCTGCATAAACTCCTTCGTATTAATCACTCCGGTAGCCATCGGCAATTCACGCTTGCCATCCATTTGCTCTATACGGGTAAATCCCGTGCGCGCATCATTGAGATCTACATGAGATACATCTTCCGCTTTAAGTGTACGAATATCATCACCAGTATCGTCTGCACAATACCAATGGAATGAATCGAGTACAAAACCTGCATTAGTCTCATTGATATTGGATAATAATTCTTTGCCTTCTTTCATGGAAGCAATAAATGGATATCGATTCATTGCGAGTAAAGTACGCATACCCAAATATTCTATTCCTAACCTCACCCCGTAGTCTTTCATTACTTTAGCGCATTCTCCCAGGCGATAGGCCGTTTGCTTCATATTTTCATTATAAGTAAGGTCCTTGGAGGAAGAAATGATCCAGGTATTGATTCGGGTTGCACCCATTTTCTCCATAGTCTGCACAAACTTTTTGAGACCTTTAAAATCGTCATTGAATTTAGTTTTGCTTTGCCTCCATTCTACAGGAATATTAGATGTATCCCAATCCAGGTTATGTGCTTTTGCTTTAGCGACTATATCAGCTAACTGGCCTTCAGATAAACTCATGGCCTCATTGATGTAGGGGCTTACTGCTTCATAGCCATATTTGACGGCATAGTCAATAGCTTCCTGTAGATTTGCCTTCACTCCAATAATGCCAGGATTGAGTGCGATCTTAAATTTTCTTTCAAGAGGTAGATTAGATTTCATTTTATTCAATCCTATCCCAGTACCTGCAACTACTAAAGATGATGTGGCAACAAAATTTCGACGATCCATTATTTAAAGTTTATTTAATAATTACATTTTTTTAACCCACTTAATACATACAGGTTTGTTTACACTTAATCTGTTTCCCGTATCTGTTAGTAACCCCGTGTCTTTATTCACTTTAAAAATTACTATATCATTGGAGTTTTGATTGGCGACGAGTAAAAAATTTCCAGATGGATCAAAATTGAAATTTCTTGGAATTTCTCCCATAGTACTTTGCGTTGCCACAGGAGCAACTTTTCCTGTCTTTTGATCAATTTTGAAAATACCAATAGCATTAAGTTTGTATCGGTATGATCCATATACATATTTCCCATCAGGAGATATATGTATGTCGGCTCCATGATGCAAATCTTTGTAATCAGCCGGATAGGCATTTATACTATTCAATACTTTTAGTTTACCATTTTTGTAGGACAATGCGGTTACATTACCAGAGATCTCTTCCATGAGATACGCCCATTTGCCGTTAGGATGAAACTCTATATGCCGGGGCCCTGCACCGGGAGCTAATTGCACAAAACCAGATTCAACTGTATTTATATTCCCGTGGGGATCGATAGGATAAATCATTACTTTGTCGATTCCGAGATCAGGCACCATCAAATATTTATAATCAGGGCTATATACTGCTGCGTGAACGTGCGGAGATTCCTGATTTCCTTTTGTAATACTACTTCCATGATGAATAATATTTTGGGGAGCATTTAATGACCCATCTTCATTTACGCTGTAATAAGCCAAATTACCACTGCTATAATTGCCGACGGCAACATGTCGGCCGTCTTTAAATACAGAAACATAACAGGGGCTGCTACCCATACTTGGCTGCGAGTTGATAGGAGTCAGTGTTCCTGTGACCATATCAAATGAAAAAGCAACCACACGCCCTCCATTTGGTTGACCATTCTCTGCTACTGAATAAATAAATTTCTTATCGGGCGACACAGCCAGGTAAGAGGGATTTTTAGTTGCAGCTTTACCTACAAATTTGTATTGACCGGTAATGGAATTGTAATCATATACTTCAATACCATCAGAAGGAGTTGTTGAATAAGTGCCTATTAACAGATAGTAATCACCTGCAGATTGACCGTATGTCATAATGGTAGTCAGTAAAAATGAAAATAAAAAAAAATTGCGCATTGGATAAAAATACGGCTTCAATTCCATATTTAGCCGATTCTTATATTAAATGTATAGTAAATGGAAGTTCGTGATAAAATCATATTAGTTTTGAAGCAAGATTCGGGTTTTATTCCACCTTAGCAAGCCTTTAATTTGTAGTCTTATATCGTATACTAATTCACCAAAAAATGGAAAATATAACTTATCCTACAGATTTTGAAAGAATAGCGGAGGCGATTTATTTTATCAGAGAAAATTTTAAATCACAACCTAACCTGGATGCGGTGGCTGCAAAAGTTCATCTCAGCCCTTTTCATTTTCAACGCATGTTTACTGAATGGTCAGGTGTAAGTCCTAAAAAGTTTTTACAGTACACTTCATTGGGTTATGCAAAGAGCCTATTGAAAGATAAATCCGCTACTTTATTCGATACCGCTTTCGAAACAGGGCTTTCGGGCACAGGCAGATTGCACGATTTATTCATCAATATAGAGGGAATGACACCAGGAGAATATAAAAACAAAGGCGAACATCTGGTCATCAACTATAGTTTTGCAGAGACGCCTTTTGGTAAAATAATGGTGGCTTCAACTCCAAAAGGTATTTGTCATTTAGCTTTTGTAATAGATGAATTGATGGCTTTAAATGATCTTAAAATGAAATTCTCCAAGGCCTGCTTTCATCAATTAGTAGATCAATTGCAGCAAAAGGCTTTGCATATTTTCTCCCGGGATTGGACCAGGCTGGACGAAATAAAATTGCATTTGAAAGGTTCAGATTTTCAATTGAAAGTGTGGGCAGCCTTATTAAAAGTGCCGATGGGTGCACTTACCACCTATGGTAGTATTGGGGTAGATATTCAGAGCCCTGATGCCTCCCGCGCAGTAGGTACTGCTATCGGCGACAATCCGGTTGCTTTTTTGATACCTTGCCATCGGGTGATCAGATCGAATGGAGCTTTGGGTGGATACCGGTGGGGCCTCATGCGTAAAGCCGCATTGATCGGCTGGGAGGGTGCCCTGATCAATCGTGAGATTTGAATTTTATCCTCTATCTGATTACATAAAAATTTATTGCCGGATAGGCCTAAAGAAATATCTTTGTTTTTGATATTAAATCTCGATTGAATACGAATTTATGTATGATCTGATAGGTGATGTGCATGGATATGCCAAGGAACTTCGACAATTATTGGAAATGATGGGCTATAAGTCACACCGGGGCCTGTATAAACATGCTGAGCGAAAAGCCATTTTCTTAGGAGATCTCATCAATCGGGGTCCTGATTCTAAAGAAGTACTTCAAATTGTAAGACCTATGGTGCAGTCTGGACATGCAGAAGCAGTCCTCGGAAATCATGAACTTAACCTGATGGCTTTCTATACTCTAAATGATCAGAATAAACCTTTGCTCAGCCACAGCATTAGAAATATATTGCAGTTACTTCCGGTGATGGAAAGCTTTAAAAATGCAGAGGCAGAGTTGCACGATTATATTGAATGGATGTATTCATTACCCCTATTCATAGAGCATGAGGATATTAGGGTAGTACATGCTTGCTGGCAACAGGACAGCATAGATTTTGTTAGAAAAAACTTTCACCATAAAAAGGTGAATAGGGAGCTGATGATCAAAATTTTTCAGCAGCGAGGCCCTGAATCTAAATCAATTCACACCATTATTAAGGGCCCTGAAATTCCATTACCCAAAAATAGAAGAACTGCTGATGCTGAAACTGTAAGAAGAGGTTATGTACGGGTAAAGTGGTGGGAAGATCATAAAGGTAAAACGTATAGACAAATTTCCAGTCAAAGCAAAGTAAAATTGCCCAATTATAAGATACCCGATAATCTGATCAATATGGATCTATCTTATCCAAAGGATGCAGAGCCTGTTTTCATAGGTCACTACAGTCTCAATGGGAAGCCTTTTTTATTGACACAAAATATTTGTTGCCTGGACTTTGGAGTCTCCAAATCCGGAAATATTACGGCTTATCGATGGCATGGCGAGCATAAATTGGTTTCGAAGAATTTCGTCCAAATAAAATAAAAAGTTTTGAATATAAAACCAATAAGTTTTTATAATAATAGCATAAATAAAGTTCAGGCGGAGATCTCCAGACTTACTCTAAAAAGTAAATGGATCAGCCGGGTAAGATTGCTGTTATTTATACTAGGTGGGGCCTTCCTATATAATTTGTGGGGCCATTGGTTTTACCTCATCCCTTTATTGATAGTTATAGCCATCCTGTTCTTATTTTTTGTAAAATACAACGATCATACAGATGAAGAATTGCAAATAAATCAAAATCTCAAAATGATCAATGAAAACGAAATCAATCATCTGAATTATAAGTATCAATACAAATACGATGGAAGTGAGTATATGAAATCATTGAGGCTGGAATCTAATGACCTGGATTTATTTGGCCCGGGCTCATTATTTCAATTTATCAACAGAGGAATTTCAGATCAGGGGAAGTTGTCTCTTGCAAAATCTCTAATAGCGGAGCATGTAAAAGAAGAAATCGAGGAAAGACAAGATGCCATTAAAGAGCTATCATCCTGGACTGAATGGAGACAACTGTTTTTAGCAAGACAGATGAATCATCCATTAACTAATACTTCTCAGGAAATATTAATAAACTGGACTAAGAAAACGGAGTTTATACGCTCTATTTCAGTATTTAAATTTTTGGGAATTATATTACCAATCCTTTCGATAGGAATAGTATGGTTATATGGCTTGAGTAAGATGAGTGATCAATGGTTTACCATTTCAGTTTTATTCATTCTGATGATTCAGGGTTATTTGGCTCACCTGGCCAGTAAAAAATTTAAAATACTTGGAAAGATTAGCAGTGAACTAAAATCCCTTTCACCCTGCTTACAAGTAATAGAGTCAAAGACTTTTACATCTACATTTTTAAAGGAATTAGCTTCCACCGTAAAATCTCCGATTGCCAGTAAAAGCATTCAATCATTGACCGATTTGCTCAGCAAATATGATTACCGATTGAATCCGGTGGTGTTCATTCCATTAAATTTCTTGACCTGGTTTGATATCCAACTGATGATCAGGCTGGATCGCTGGCAAAAGGATTTTAATGGGAATATCAATCAATGGTATCATGCCTTGAGTGAATTTGAAATGTTAAGTTCTTATGCCACATTGGCTTTCAATAATCCTTCCTGGGTATATCCTGAGCTTTCTGATGATTGGTATACATTTGATGCCAAAGCACTTGGCCACCCATTAATTCATGCTGAAAAAATAGTAACTAATGATTTTTCCCAGATTTCCCCGAACCATCTGGCTTTGATTACTGGCTCAAATATGGCTGGAAAAAGTACTTTTTTAAGAAGTATAGGTGCCAATATGATTCTTGCAAAAGCGGGCTCACCCGTATGTGCATTGCAAATGAATTGGAGTGCAGGGAAATGCCTTACTTCTATGCGTATCTCAGATAATTTGCAGGAAGAGACATCCACTTTTTATGCGGAATTGAAAAAAATCAAAATTATGCTGGATGCTATCAACTCTGGGGAGAAAGTGATTTTGTTGATAGATGAAATGCTGCGCGGTACCAATACAGAAGATCGAAAAATGGGTGTGCATGGATTTATAAAACAATTACTTGCCAGGAAAGCTGTCGGCATTATAGCTTCACATGATACTGGGATTTACGAATTTAGTAATGCTTATCCGGACCAGGTATTTGCCTATTTCTTTGATTCTTTTATTGAGCATGATCAGCTGAAATTTGACTATAAAATTAAATCGGGAACCGTCAGCTCAGCCAATGCAAGTTATTTGATGCGCAAAATCGGAATAGATATTTAAACCCAGATTCTTTTCCTTCGGAAGCTGAGAATACTATTTGGATATCTTTACATTCTATCATACATTCCCCTTTAAATGTTATTTTTGTGCCCTAAATCTGAATTAAGTTAAGAATATGAAATTTAGCGTATCATCAGCCGAACTACTAAAACATTTACAAATAGCCTCTGGCGCTATAGGGTCAAATCCGGTATTGCCGATTCTGGAGGATTTTTTGTTCCATGTAAAAGGAAAGAACCTTACCATTACGGCTACTGACCTGGAAACTACTGTAAAGACAGAGATGGAAATAAAATCAGATCAAAATGGAGCTATTGCAATTCCTGCTAAAATTCTAAATGATACCCTCAAATCTTTGCCTGAACAACCCGTTTCTTTCACTGTAGATGCAGCCAATAATAGTATTGAGATTACTTCGAGTTATGGAAGATATAGGTTGGCCGGTGAAAATCCTGGTGACTTTCCTAGTTTCCCATCGTCAGTGACTCAAGATACTTTTAAAATAAACTCCGATATTTTACACGAAGCATTCAACAAGACTTTGTTTGCAACCAGTAATGATGAGCTACGCTTGGCAATGACAGGAATATTGGTGCAATTGGATTTTAGCAAAGTCTTATTTGTATCTACGGATGCTCATAAATTAGTAAAATATGTATTTCATGGTATTACTAATGATGTAGCTACCCAGTTTATATTACCCAAAAAGACATGTAATCTTTTAAAAAATACCCTTCCTGCAAATACAGAGGTAGAAATATCTTTCAATAAATCCAACGCATTTTTTGCCTTTGGAAATACACTTTTGGCCTGTAGGCTTCTAGATGCTAAATATCCGGATTATAATGGGGTGATACCGGTAGACAACCCCAATATGCTGACCGTGAACAGGACTCAATTATTACAATCCCTTCGTAGAATAGCGATATATGCCAATAAGACTACTAACCAGGTTGCATTGCATATAGATGATGGGAGCCTTACTATTTCATCCCAGGATCTTGACTTCTCCAATGAAGCCACAGAACAATTGGCGTGCACATTTAAAGGTAGTCCACTGATGATTGCTTTCAATGGAAAATTTTTGATCGAGATGTTGAGTGTAATGACCAATGATGAAGTCACTTTTAGAATGTCTACTCCCAACAGAGCTGGAATAGTTACACCGACTGAGGATATTAAAGACCAGGATCTCACCATGCTGATCATGCCGGTGCTGATCAATCAAGCACATTAGAGGTCACCCGCCTGCAGGGATTTAATTCAAATGAAAATTGGTTTATTTTTTGGTTCTTTCAACCCGGTACATACCGGACATATGATCATAGCCAATTTCATGGCATATAATACTGATCTCCATCAAGTCTGGCTGGTGGTTTCCCCTCAAAATCCATTAAAAAGCGTTCATACGCTGGCCAGCGATTATGATCGATTTCACCTGGTTCAATTAGCCATAGCAGACAATACTAAATTGAGGCCATCCAATATTGAATTTTCACTTCCCAAACCCTCTTACACCATCGATACACTTACTTATATGAAGGAAAAGCATCCCGAACACCTATTTGTTTTAATCATGGGCGGCGACAATTTGGCCAATTTACATAAGTGGAAGAATTACGAAAAAATTTTGGAGCACTATGAAATTTATATTTACAAGAGACCCAAATATGACCTTGGTGAGCTCCAGCATCATCCTCATGTAAAACACTTTGAAGCGCCATTATTGGATATTTCTGCTTCCTATATTAGAGATGCTATCAAGAAAGGAACCAGCGTTCAATATTTAGTTCCGGAGCCAGTATATGAATATTTAAGCGGAAGTTCTATGTATAAATAATATCTTTTACTTTTTTTCCAACTACATTTAAAAATACTGCATGACCCATACTACCATTCACAAATCCACCCTGGATTTCCTAAAATCAGTGTCAAAAAACAACAACAGGGATTGGTTTAATAATAACAGGCAAAAGTATGTCGATGCCCATGAAAACATCATTGCTTTTACGGAAGTATTATTAAAAGAGATACAAAAACATGATCATCTGGAGACTACTTCAGCCAAAGAAAGTTTGATGCGGATTTATAGAGATACCCGATTCTCAAAAGATAAAACTCCATATAAAACTTATTTCAGTGGCGGATTTAAAAGGGCAACTAAAAATCTTCGCGGCGGATATTATTTTCAAATTGGCCCTGGTGCTTCCATTGCTGCAGGAGGTTTTTTCTCGCCCGAACCTCATGATCTGTTGCGAATAAGAAAAGACATAGAAATTAATTATTCTTCCTGGCGGAAGATGCTTGCTGCTAAAAAATTTAAGTCCACTTTTACCGAATTGAAAGGAGAAAAACTACTTACATCACCCAAGGGATTTCCCAAAGATCATCCGGCCATCGATTTACTCCGACATAAGCAGTTTTATTTCAGGCATCCTTTTACGGACAAAGAGATTTTACGTACTGATTTTTTAAAGCAAATGAATCAAGCATTCAAAAATCTTCGACCATACTTTGACTATATGAGCGATATATTGACCACTGATATGAATGGTGAAAGTATCATTTAAAAAAAAATTATTGATACCCCTGAGCTTGAAGCGAAAATAATTCATGATATAGCCCTTGCTGTTTTAGTAGTTCTTCGTGGCTACCGAGTTCAATCATTTTTCCTTTTTTCAAAACCAATATTCGATCGGCCATGCGCACCGTGCTGAAACGGTGAGAGATGATGACCGCTGTTTTACCACTGGTAAGTTCTGAAAATCGTTTAAAGACTTCATATTCAGCCCGGGCATCCAATGAAGCTGTCGGTTCGTCCAAAATCACAATGGAAGCATTACGCATGTACGCACGCGCCAATGCTACTTTTTGCCATTCACCCCCACTAAGATCTACTCCATCTGCAAATCGCTTGCCTAGCATTTGATCATATTTCGCCGGTAACTCATTAATTACCTGATCAGCCAGGCTGAGATGAGCAGAAGATTCGATTTCAGATTGTTCATCTGCGTTTTCTATTTTTCCGATGGCAATGTTTTCTCCAGCCTTGAAACTAAACCGCACAAAATCCTGGAAAATTACTCCTATTAATTTCCTATAAGATGATAAGGCATATGATTTTATATCCTGACCTTCTAGAAATATTGTGCCTTCAGTGGGATCGTACATTCTGGCGATTAATTTTACCAAAGTAGTTTTTCCACTTCCATTTTCACCTACTAAGGCTAATTTTTCTCCTGCATGTAATGTAAAACTAACATTTCGCAAGGCCCATATATCCGTTTCGGGATATTTAAAACCTACATTTTCAAATCGTAGACCTTTTACTAAATTAACTGGAGCTTCGATGGCAGCGGGAGTGTCGATTATAATGGGTTTTATAGCAAGAAAATCATAATAATCCTGGAGATACAATGCTGATTCTGTTATTCTTGTAAAATTGGATAATATATTCTGCAATTGAGTTTGAAGCCGATTAAAAGATCCCGATAAAAAAGTAAGATCACCCAATGAAAGTACACCCGCAACTGTACGAATAATAATCAGAACATAAGCCCCATAGTAAGCAAATACACTTACTAGCTGCAATAAAGATCCCCAAATCGTGCGTCTTATGACAAGTGATTTATTTGCCTGGTAGTATTGATTTGCTATTTTGGAAAATCGTTCTGAAAGAAAATGATCTAAGCCAAATACTTTTATTTCCTTAGCCGTCTCCACGCTTGCACCAATGAATCGCAAATAATCTAATTCTCGCCGCTGCGGCGTCCAGCTCCGTACCAAAGAATAGCTGAATCTTGAAAAATAGGCCTCACTTACAAATGATGGCAGAACAGCCACCACCAATAGAAGTATAAGCCAGGGATCAAAAGCTATAAGACCTGCAGACAAAAATATGATAGTGATCAGATCTTGCAATTGACTCATCACCATAGACATCAACACTACTCTTCCAGTAGTTTGTCTCCTGGCACGCTCCAGTTTGTCATAGAATTCTGCGTTTTCATACATCTCCAGGTCAATGGTTGCTGCTTTATTCATCAATTCTATGGAGGATATATTTCCATACAAGTCTCCTAATAATGAATCGACCAAATTGATTATCCGACTGATCAGTTCTGATCCTAAAGTAATTCCAAATTCTATAGCAATCAGTACCCAAAGGTGATGTTGATCAATTCCTTTTTTATTTACCAGACTTATTATTTCATCGATGATTAATTTACCGACATAAAGCTGTGCAAGTGGGATGCCTGATTTGAGCAATCTTAAAATAATATTAGCTAAGGTGAGGCTTGGAGAAGTCTTCCAGATCATTTTAAAAAAGGGAACCAAAAGCTTGAGTGCTTTCAGACTTTCCCCAAAGCCGGGTTTGGAATTATTATCCATTTCCTGCGGCCCCATTCCACGTATAGACATCAATTACAAAGATAGTTTTATGGATGCAATGTTGTAGAATTTTGAAAAGAACTACATGTTTCCGGCTAAAAATGAAAAAATTTACTGAGAAAATCTTTCTATATGTCCAATTTCAGTGCCCTTATTCGTCCATAGTATATTAACTTTAGAATCTTTTTAATCATGGAATATATATTTTTATTTAGAGGCGGAGACGGCAGGACATTGCAAGAATCTCCGGAGAAATGGCAATCTCATATGCAAAAATGGATGCAGTGGATGGGTGAATTGTCCGAGCAGGGAAAGTTTTTAAGCGCACAACCACTGTCTAATAATGGGAAGCTAGTATCAGGAAGTAAAAAACTAGTAACGGATGGTCCCTTTATGGAAGGCAAGGAAGTAGTAGGAGGATATATGATCTGCAAGGCTGACACGTTTGATGAAGCAGTAGACATTGCCAAAGGTTGCCCTATTTTAGAATTTGAAGATGGTAATGTAGAAGTCCGTGAAATTCAGGAAATGACAATCTAAGGTCTGCATTTTGATCAGTCTTATCTAGTTACTTAAAAACCGAATACATAGAATTTTAGTAGGTTTTATCTATAATTTGATAGTTCCGCCTATTGCATGGAATGCTACCATGAACTGCAAATAAATGTAATAAGGGCTATGCCATTAGCATTGCACACATTTTTGGCATCGACAATAAGGCTACTTTGTCTTCAAAATAATTATTTCCATTTGAAAGCAAAGTACTCACAAGGCTGATCTGAATTATTTTCTACTCCATGCACTTCATTTGAATTGATCAAAAACAGATCTCCAGCCACACCCTCATATCTAATTCCTTTGATTTCGACGGCAACTTTACCTTCAGTCACTAATATAACTTCTGTATCAATATGTGTGTGCTGCGCATGACTGGGTCCTTTTTCTTTGAGATTTGATATGTGCATTTCCAGTCGTTCACAGGAGGCAGTGGCTTTGTCAAAATATTTGATCGTACTACCCTTTGATGTTTCTGTTCTTTGAAGTCCTGCACGATCATAAAATACCCTTGGGTCAGTGAGGCCTCTTTGAGTATTCAAGGGTTTATTAGAGCGGTACATGATTACATAATAAGTTAATGGTCCATCGCCAACATTTTGCAAAGCCTGGCTTGACAAAGGTGGAATCAATATCACCGATCCGGCTCCAAGAACGGCAGTGTCATTGTTCATAAAAAATTTCATAGTTCCTTCTTTTACTATGATGATTTCTTCAATATCGGTTTGGGTATGAGGAGGACTTGGCATTGCTCCTTTAATTTGAGTAGTGGCATGCATCTCCAAATAATCAAGATGAGTGGAACTACCTTCCATAAATCTTCTTCCTTCGCGCTCAGCTGATTTTTTTACAGGCAATTCAGACCAATGAAAAACACCAGATGGTATGAATTCTTTGTTTTGGGCCGTAAGCGACATAATGCATAATATAAATATGATGAGGTAAATGAGTTTCATTGAGTAAATATAAATAATAAAGAGGTAGGTTTTTTATCTGCACTTTGGTAAAATAAAAAGCCACAGTACTTTCACTTTTGAAGTACTGTGGTTATTTGAAAAGACTCACTCTAAATTTCTTTCATTTCATACGAATAATATTTGATTCAAATGAATGATCAATAATATGCAATTCGTATATGTAAGGGTAGCAAGCAATGGGTTCATAAAAAAATTAGCATCAATCCACTTGAGATAAAATACTTAATCACAAATTTATGGTTCAATTTCGTTTCATCTTCCCCCTTTAAGGGTGACTTAAACGCTAATTATCATTAAAAAATGGTTAATTATTTTCCTTTCATTTAACGTTATATGTTTTAACTCAATGAAATAAGAATAGTTACATGAAACAGTGTTAAAAAAACGGAGTAAGTTTCAATTTTCTTTCCGCATATACACATTGCCATACTTGGATTCGAAAGTATATTTTGCACCTTTGCCGGGTCTTGCAATAATTTCTTTGTGAAAATCTCCTTGCTTCAGACCATCGCTTGAAAATTTTAAGCCCAGGTTACTGTAGATTTCCCCATAATCAGAACTGGCAAATACTTCCCCAATAGAATTTGTATTCAAAGCTGCATCTACACCACCATAGGTAGATTTTGCTATTAAGGGCATGCTTTGATTTAAACCTTTGAGCTCTACCACCCCATAGACTGATTTGATATTAGCCTGAATATTTTTGGGGATTTTTATCTCCAGCGTGATTTCTATATCATTGCCCCAGTTGGTCATTTCAAAATTTCCACCATTTTCTTTTTTATATTTATCGAATTCGGCTTTGTTTTTAAAAGTCATTTTGTTTCCACCTTTGACAGCTGTAATGCGATGGGGTAGGTCCTTTATATCTGGTACTTCACCTTTTATAGTAAGGACATTACCCGAAGTAATAGTAGTTAATTTAAAGGCGTCGTCATTTTCGCCGCCATTAATACTCACCGTGCCAGTAATAGACACTTCATTTTTATCCCAACTCGAAATTTTAATCAATTCAGGATAATCAAAATTCATTTCGATGGATGAAACTGATGATGTAGGGATACTTTTGTTGATGGGAGTCTGAGCATGGAGTTGAAGACATAAGAATGCCAAACTAATTATAGTCATTAGATTTTTCATTGAATCAATTATTGATATTTGGAAAACTAAAATACTGTCAGGGTGTTTCCGGGGCTTATTTTTTTCGCAGGTATATTTTGCTGTAATCAGATCTGAGATCTAATTTTATGCCACCGCCGTTTATTTTACCAACTACTTTATTGGCACTCATATTTACCATTTCGCCATCTTTACCCGTAGTTCTATCCAACTCGATTTTGAATTCAGGAGCGGCAAACATTTCGCCATAAGATGTTTTCATGCTCAAATCTGCTTTTATAGCTTGAGGTAAAGTAACATCCACGCTACTGTATACTGAAATCAAGGAAATAGGACCTTTCACATTATTGCTAAATTCGGCCTCTATAGAGCTATAGATAGTCTTGCAGGTAACAGGACCAGTAATGTTTTCAAGTGATACTTTATTATAGGTAGCACTTACTTCCAATTCGTTTTCCAGGTTTTTAAAAGTAGCCTCTCCGCCATACTGAGAAGAATATTCGTATGAAACAATGACTCCTTTAGGTACTAAAATCTTTATTTCCGGGCTTTTCACTTTGCTCAATTGATTCACAGAGACAATGTCTCCTTTGTTGGAAACATTCACTCCTAATCCGGTATTATCTTCCAGGCCAAGCCCACTGATAGCTACCAGGCCTACAGCTCTTTCATCTTTTTCAGAGTTACTTTCTTTATTAGTGAAAATAATTTCATTACCGGTAGTATTCTCTACAATTACTCTTCCGAGGTGTATCTCCAATCGCCCTGAAGACTTGGGTACTTTATACTCCTGTGCCTGAACAAACTGCATGGACCACAGGACTACAAATACTATTAATGCTGAATTTTTCATATTTTTTTGAATAATTATTATTTAAAAAGTTTTTTTGAATTTATATTAAGTTAACTTGAATATGCCACTGTATGCTTCATCCCGTACCGCCTTCATCATTCCGGGTTGATCTATTATTTTTTGAAGATCAGGTACTATGGTTTTTTCCTTCATTTGGACGAGCAACTGTATTAAGGTTATTTGTACCACAGGATCTTTCTGATATTTCATACATTCTAGTAGCGCCTTTCTTACAGCCGGGAGATGATAAAAATTGCTCATAGCTTCCAATGCCGCAATCCGAACATTAGAACTAGGATCTTCATTTATGGTTTTAGTCAAAACATGAATGATTTCGTCATCCAATTGATCCATTTTTAATGATGCCTGCACAGCAGTTATCCGGGAACTGGCAGAAAGAGGGTTTTGGATTTGCACCAGTACTAATTGTTTGGTTTCTTCCAGCTCTTTTTTTACTATAGATAGTTCTTCTCGTTGCTTTAGATAAGAAAATGCAGACCAGGCTATTGCTCCTGAAACTATTAAAAATGCAAAGGCAGCTGCTATCTTCCAAAAGGATATTCGTCGTTCTATCGTTTTGGTCTGTTGAATGGATTGATTAGCAAGCCAGGACTCAAATCGATGTGTCATTTTTGCCGAGGGTATTTCTACCACAGATCGATCAATAGACTCCTGCATTGTTTTCAATTGTAAATACTCTTTTTTTATTTCTGTATCAGCTTCAATCCATTCAGCCACCTTTTGCATCTCATCAATCGAAAGATCATGGTCTATGTATTGTAAAAGTTTCTCTGTTAATTTTTCGGATTCCATTTATTCAGATAGTTGATAGTTTAAAATAGTGAGTTCGCAATTTTTCTATTGCTCTGAAAACCTTCACTTTTATATTGGATTCAGTAGTGCCTAACAAGGAAGCTACTTCATGATATTTCTTTTTTTCATACCTGGTAAGTATCAGTAATTCTCTATCGTCATCATGTAAGGCAGCCATCGCTTTATTTAGTTGTTCTATTTGTTCCTCCTGGGTATCCTGCACATCCCCTATATTATTTATCTCGGCCACATCTGCGTCAAATTTCAAAGGCATCCTGGATTTAGACCTGGAATAATCAATAAATGAATTCTTTGCAATTCGAAATACCCAGTTTTCAAATTTCTGTGAAGGATCAAAACTGGAACGGTAATGAATTAACCTTTCAAATACATTTTGGGTAAGATCTTCAGCTGTTTCATACTCACCAGACATTTTGCCCAGGTATAGATATATCCTTTGATGATATCTTTCAAATAATATAGCAGCCTTGGAAAGGTCACCTTCTTTTACACGTTGCATCGTCTGTTCGTCGGTCATGCCTGTCGCAATTTTGGCAGCTTTTGATATGAATACAGGAAATTAGTAGAAAGGTTACAGTTTAGTTGTAATTTTTTTAAAGGAATTTTTATGCGTGGCTAATTTTTGTTTCTACCTATCTGTTTCACCTGACCTTGACTATCACTCCATATTTTAACTTCTGGCCTGATAGAAAAATTTTAATATTATTTTAATGCCTGTTAAATAGGGATCATTTTTTTATTCTAATTTAAATAGAATTTATTGGCTTTTTGCCAATGAAAACCTAATTTTTAATTTTCTATCCGAGCTATCTTAATTAACCAAATTCGCCAGTTGCGTTTGTCGATAAAAACAGAATCCAGGTCTTATACTATTGACTTTAGTGCAACCTTTCTTGTAACATTGCCTCATTGATATTGAAAATCAACTCACCTAAATGGATTGGAAAAAGTTATTATACTTGATACAATCTGAAAATTAAGACTCCTTCTTCAAGACCAGACTCCTTTAAGTTTTAAAAGACCTACATCAAATTAGATGGCATTGATCTTACCCATCATTTGCCCTTCACTCTTATTGCTAACATTTTAAATCCTTTATATTATGATTAAATTATTTTTTGCATTTCTTTTTACCGCGGCCAGTGCCGGGTTGTTTGCCTCTGATGCCCCAGTGCATATTTCTTCAGGTAACAAATGGTTCATTGTCGATAAAAGCAAGACCAAATCACCTGCGTTGAGTGTCACGCTCAGGGAGATCAACGGTGAAATTCTTGTACAAGAGAAAATTAAAAAAACGACCAAATACAATCTGAAATTTATACCAGATGGAGAGTATATCATCCAGGTGGAAGACGATCAAAAACTGACAACACAGAAAATCTCTATCAGTAACGGAGCGATTTTGAGTAAAAATGCTTCAACCATTTACAAGCCTTATTTCATTGAGAAAAAAGATCATCTGGATATGAATCTGATGACCCAGGGTATGCCAGCTGAAATCACTATCCGGAATGATGCAGGTGAGATCATATCACAAGAAAAAATTACCAATGAAGTATCGGTAACTCGAAGATTTAATACCAAAAAGCTCTCCAAAGAACCCTATTATGTGACTGTAGAGCTCGGTGGTCAGACTTTTATCAGTGAATTCAACAAATAGTGTATTCTGTATATCCCGGGTAATTTTTTTTGGCCGAGTAAGCTAATTGATAAAATAATTCTTTTAACTTGAGGCTGTAAAAAAAAATTATCAAATGAATAAAAAGATCAATACTGAAAGAAGAACATTTGTGAAAAATGCGGGGCTGGCAACGGCCTCGTTTTTTATAGTACCCAGATACGTACTGGGCAAAGGTTATATAGCTCCCAGCGACAAGTTAAACATTGCGGCAATTGGTGCAGGGGGTAAGGGCCAATCTGATATTGCCAATGCATATGCTAATGGTGCTAATAATGTAGTTGCCTTATGTGATGTGGATACTGCCCGCTGTAAAGCCTCCATCGATAAGTTTTCTTCTGCTAAATTGTATAAAGACTTCAGAAGAATGTTTGATGAAATGTCGAAGGACATAGATGCAGTGACTATATCTACCCCAGATCATGTTCACGGTATTGCGGCGATGACTGCTATGCAACATGGTAAGCATGTATACGTTCAGAAGCCACTTGCCCACAATCTGTACGAGGTAAGACAACTTACCGAAGGTGCTCGCAAATACAAAGTAGTAAGTCAAATGGGTAATCAAGGCGCCTCCAATCCCGGACAACTGCAAATGATGCAATGGTTTGATAAAGGATTGATAGGAGCAGTAGATAAAGTTTATATCTGGACAAATAGACCAGTATGGCCCCAGGGAATTCCTGTTCCTACTGAAAAACCTGATTTGCCCGCAAGTATGAGTCCTGAAGATTGGGATTTGTTTATAGGACCAGCTGAGTATGTGGATTACCACCCATTATATCATCCGTTTAAATGGAGAGGATGGTGGAATTTTGGTACAGGTGCATTAGGTGACATGGGATGTCACTTGATCGACCCTCCTTTTAGAGTACTAGGACTGGGCTACCCCACAGAAGTGGAAGTAAGTGTAGGGCAGATATTTAAACAAGATTGGGTCCCTGAATATATCCCGGAAGGTTGTCCTCCTTCATCTCATGTGCAGTTAAAGTTTAACAAGACTGCTAAGAATAGTCTGCCGATTACTGTTACCTGGTCTGATGGGGGTATAAGGCCATTCCATCATGAATGGATACCAGCAAATGATGACCTGGGTGACGAAGGTAGTTCTAACGGAGTAATGATGGTAGGTACTAAAGGGGTGATGACTTGTGGTACATATGGATTGATCCCGAAAATTTACTTCAAGAGTGGTAAAAAACTAGTAATGGATCCCAAATTTACTAATCCTGTCAATAAGAATGAAAAATTGCCAGAATTTGGGCATCAAGTATCCTGGACTGATGCTTGCAAAGCCGGATTTGGTAGCCCTGAGCATAAAAAACTGACTTCATCATTTGACTATGCCGGACCATTGACCGAGACCGTAATCATGGGTAATATGGCGATCAGAAGCTATGGACTCGGAATAAAAGACAGTAATAATCGACTTACTTTTCCAGGCAGAAGAAAATTACTTTGGGATGGAAAAAATATGAAAGTGACCAATTGGGATGAAGCCAACCAGTTTGTTGGTAGAAAATACAGGGAAGGCTGGAAATTGATCTAAGCTATTTCCAATGTTACAATTTAAGACCTGCACAGATTGAGTTTGTGCAGGTCTTTTTATTTATGACATATTATAGCGTCAACATTTTTTAAGTCTATTTTGGAATAATATGAATGGCTTTTGAATGTCCGAATTGGGGCTTTTTTTCAAATATTTGAGTTCATCCGTTCAAAATTCATAATGATGAGTAAATTTTGGAAGACAGTCGTCCTGACAGGGCTTTTCGTTGGCACTACAGATATAGTAATGGCTTTCATTTCTCAGTATGTGAAGACTGGAAAATTCGCAGAGAAAATGTTTAATTATATAGCTGGAGGTGCATTGGGTCTTGAGACTTCTATGGCAGGAGGGCCAGGTGTTGAGTTTTTAGGGCTTCTTTTCCACTATTTTATCGCGATGAGCTATACCGTATTATTTTTCATGATACTCCCGAAGATTAAAATATTGCAGTTTAATAAATATTTGGTCGGTGTACTATATGCAGCGTTTGTAAATCTAACCATGCGATATATCGTTTTGTCATTGACTCCGATCCCCGGATCACCATTTGTACTTTCAAAATCGTTTATTGATTGGATATTGCTTGGTATGGTATTGGGTATTCCGATTGCTTTTCGTGCCTATAAATATTATAAAATTGAAGGCAATCATTGATTATCGCAATCTTGGCGAAAAAATGTACTTATCCGGCACAGGATATTTAGGTCTAGTAAATATTCTTTCCAAAGACTTTGTGGCTACCCGGCCTGCTCCCTGGCAAGCTCCATTTTTGAATGTCAATCCGGCTTTGGCATATATCTCTGGTGGATTATTAATACTCGCATGTGCTCTGGCTTTGGCAAATAAATTTAAAATTGCAGGACTTTCGACCATAGTGGTACTTTTTTTCTTTTTAGCTACCTGTAGGCATCTCTTTTACAATCATTGGCAAGATGATATAAATGGGTACAAATCACTTTGGTTTATAGCCGGTGCTTTTTTGATTATAACCACTACATTATTTTCTGATTTGCAACGGAAAATTATACGTTGGGCTTCACTTATAATTATTGCTTTGTTTTTTGCAAAGTGTTCCTACGCTCACTTTAAATATGCAGACATTGTAAAAGATTTGATACCTGTATACATTCCGTTTAGGGTCTTCTGGACTTATTTTGCAGCTGTGTGTCTTGCAACCGGAGCCATTGGAATATTGATTCCTAAAACCCAATCATTAGCGACTTTTCTATCTGGTATCATGATTTTTATTTGGTTTATTATTCTTCACATTCCAAGAGCAATCTCGCTGGAATTAAGCGAGAATATTGGAGTAGGAGAGTCTCTTGCAATTTCGGGTATTATGTTTATGCTCTATGGAATTTTGAATAAAAAGCAAAGGCAAATATATTCCAATGGGTAGATCCCCATGATAAGCAATTCATTAGTTCGTTGATTTTTTTGTTATAATTTTGCTATGCAAGAATTCGAAGCAAATTTAATTATGGAATTTTCATCTGACCAGGAATTGGTAAAAAAATGTATGCAGGCACTATGCATCAAAGCAGGTTTTGAAAATACAAATGAATTAGTGCAGCGGGATATCGAGTTTTTATGTGAAACTATTGAATCAAAAACAGGAGTATTAATCAGTATCTCCACCGTAAAAAGATTAATAAATGGTCAATTTTCGAGATTGCCTCAAATAGCTACTTTAAATGCCATATCAGGATGTATTGGATTTAATAATTGGCACGAGTTTAAACTCAGCCAAAAAAACAAGTCAAATGAGGAATCTGAACAATCCGGTATTAAAAGAGATCCTGTTCCCAGCGCGAAATGGAAAGTATTAATTCATAGAAATAGGTTTGCCATTTATGTTACTCTGGCTATTATTTTAACTTTAGCTCTGACTTTTCAGCTTAACATAAGCGGTGTTGGTAATTTTGATAAAGCCGAATTTTCATATACTAAGACTACCGGTAATGATATTCCGAATACGATTATATTTAATTACAATGTAGATCTCGTAAAAGCAGATAGTTTTTTCATTCAACAATCCTGGGATAAAAATAGGCGGGTGCAGATTTATAAGAATCAATATATCCTTACAGATATTTATTATGAGCCAGGCTATCACACGGCTAAGCTATATGCCAATGGCCAAATCATTAAATCTTTTGGTGTAAGTATTCCAACGGATAAATGGATGTTTTACGCGCAAGAACCTGGCCCAAACCATATCCCAAAATATATTTCATTAAACGATTCATTAACCGGTAAGCTATTTATAATGAAAGAGCACGTTCTGGAAAAAATGGTTGATGTAGAAAGAGATCAGAATTATTCCATGGTTTATTTTCCGTCCCATTTTGTGGATAGTAGCGACAATTTTATTTTGAAATGTCGTGTGAAAACTATTCCAGTAAAAAACCTGGCTTGCCCTTTTTTAATGTATGAAGTTTTTTGCCAGCGATATTTTACCTATTTTCTTTCAAAACCAAAAGGTTGTGCTCATGAAATAGTGGCCCAATTTGGTGAAAATGAATTAGATGGTAAAACCTCAGATCTATCTGGTTTAGCGAGTGATGTTTTAGAATACCAGGATGTTGAATTCAAAATTGAAAATAAAAGGGTTTCGATAAAAATTAATAATCAGGAGACTTTTAATGCTGTATATGAAAATTCTTCAGGACTGATTACTGGTCTTGGATTTATTTCTAATGGACTACCCGAAGTTGATTCGGTGTCTTTAAAAACACTTCAGGGTAAAATTATTTATACAAATGATTTTGAAATAAGTAAGCCTGTTCAGTAGTCATCATTTTGCTCTTTATTTCTCTTCTGTACTGACCAGGATTTATTAAATATTCTCTTTTAAAGACGGTAGAGAAGTATTCAACACTATTGAATCCACATTCTTTCGCTACTTCAGTAATGGAATGAGTTGATTCTGCCAGTAATTTTTCAGCAGTAGAAAGTCTTTTCTTTTGTAAGTATTGATGGGGGGTGATGGCGGTTGCCTTTTTGAATACCCTGCAAAAATGGAAAAGACTTTGATGACAATACATCGCCATATTTTCTAAAGATATATTTTCTTTGAAATTTAATTCGATATAGATTTTTGCGTTTTCTATTTTTTCTAATTGATACTTATTACCCAAATATACTACGTGTGTTAAAGCTACCTGATGGATCTTCTTATTCATTTTGAATGGTTTGATAAGGTAACGACTACTAATTTTAAAAGTGGTCATTCTTTGTATTCAAGTAAGAACTAAAGTCCGTTCAAAACATATTCAAAAATAGAAATGTGAGCTAGTTATAAGATAATCAGATTCTTATAGAATTCAGATTCCAGAGGAATTCTTTTCTATTCACTGCACATTCTAAATCAATTGCTTTATTTTTCGAGATCAATTTTTAAGTCATGAATAGAATAAAAAGTATTGATGCTATAAGAGGATTAGTGATGATTATTATGGCTTTGGATCATGTAAGGGATATCATGCATACCACTTCATTGACCAATAGTCCTACCGATCTTCAGACAACCTCAGTCATATTATTCTTTACAAGATGGATCACTTATTTATGCGCTCCAGTATTTGTATTTCTTTCTGGTACATCAGCATATTTAGCTTATCAACGGAAGAAAGATCGTATTGAACAACAAAAGTTTTTACTAACCCGGGGACTTTGGCTTATTATTTTAGAATTTACTGTTGTCAATTTTGGGTTATGGTTTAACATCCATTTTAATGAATTCATTTTCAGTGTAATAGCCACTATTGGTTTTGGATTTATCATTCTGTCTTTATTGTTGAAAATGTCTTTTAAAACAATTGGTTTCATTGGCTTACTTATCGTTTGCTTTCATAACCTGGTACCGTCAATTTTATTTAATGAATCTTCCATACTAAAGCGTGTCCTGATGCCTTTATTTATACCAGGAGCATTTCCTTTTGCCGGCACAAAATTATTCATTATGGGATATCCACCAATACCCTGGCTTGGAGTACTGCTATTGGGTTATGGATTTGGCCCGGTATTTTTAAAGTCAGATAGAAAAAAACACTTTTTAAAAGTAGGATTGGCAAGCTTGGTAATATTTTTTATATTAAGAACCTTAAATATATACGGAGATAGTGTGAAATGGGCTTTTCAAAAAAATTCTCTGTTTACCATTCTATCTTATATTAATCTTACCAAATACCCACCGTCATTACTTTTTGACATGCTGTTTTTGGGAATTATGATGATTTTATTCTATATAGTAGAAGAGAGCGATAACCTCTTTACTAAACTTGCAGGTATATATGGCAAAGTTCCTTTGTTTTATTTTCTCCTACATTGGTATATAATTCATCTGATTTTATTTGTCATTCTGGAATGTAAAGGGTATGCCATCTCTGATATGAATTTTGGTACATCTTTTGGGCGACCCAAAGATGGTGCCGGAATAGAGCTATGGGCAGTTTATATAATTTGGATCCTGGTAGTTTTAATAATGTATCCATTATGTAAAATCTATTCAAATTACAAACATCTGCATCCCGAAAGCAAATGGCTAAAATATTTATAGTACTACATGACTATACAGAATTATTTTCCAAAACATGCCAGGAACATGATCGCACAAGCCGTTCCATCCATAGTGGGTTCATTCGTACAATAATCTCCGATATCATCATGATACACCACATATTTATTTTGAAATGGTGCAAATGCATCCGGGTGAGTTAAGGTGAGTCCTAATTGCTTTTGATATGTCGAATAGTAAATGGGACCATCCGCCAGGCCTCCCGATACTTCCTTGTGTGTAAGCGCCCAGGTGCTGGTATGTACATCGTGTGGGTAAGTGCCGCTGACTGGAATATTCATAAACATACTGGTACCCCAGGGATTTTTCCCTAATAACCAATCTCGCATAGCAATCATATATGGGTGGTATTGGGTGTCTCCGGTCATCCTTTCATATAAATAAATTTGCAAGCCCAGATCTACTAACAGATTATTGGAACACCAGATAAATGGAACCCCGATGGAGTAGGTATTTTTAGATGCTCTTTGTCGAATGGTTTGATCAATACCATTTTTATAGAAAGTTGCCAATTTTTCTTTGAATTTTCTATCAGCAAATTCAAAGAAGGAGAAATGTGCAATATTTAAAAATGGATAAAATTGATAATGAGCTGAAGTATCTTTTTGAATCCAGGATAATTCACCTGTCATTAAGGCATATTTCTTAGCATCTTTCAGATAGGTTTTCTTTTTGGTGGCTCTATACAATTCAGCAGCAGCCCATTCCATATCGTCGGTCCAGGTGTCTTCATTATACCGGTAAGGGGCACTATAGGAGTTTCCCTGTTGATATCCCGGATTTGATTTGGCCATTTGGTACAATTCTTCTGCAGATTGCAGACACTTTGCCGCAAAACTTTGATCATAATGGTTTGTATTCCACACCTGATAGCCAAGTGCCAAAGCAGCGGCAGACCTGCCAGCCAAATTAGCTATTCCGGTAGCCTGGCTTTTATATTTATTCAAACCCTGAGGTTTTCCATTTGCTGAATAAGCAACGCGATACGAATTTTTCCCCCAACCATAATTACTGGGATCATCAAATGGAAACTTCCAGCCTACATGGTCTCTGTCATCTGCTACCTGGTGAACTAATTGATCTTTTGCATAATGACATTTTAAAATCCAATCCAAACCCCACTTTGCCTCATCGAGCACATCCGGGATACTGTTTTGCATGGGCTGACCAAGAGAATTGTACTTATCTTTAAATGCGGTTGGAAAAAGTTGGTAAGCCATCAGCATTCTTGCAGTGGCATTACTTCCGGTAATCAAATATTTTAGCTGATCACCGGCATCGTGCCATCCTCCTGATACATCTATAAAACTAGAATCTGGTAATGAGCTATACATCAGCCGCCCATCTTTGGTGTGACATACCTGATCAAAAAAGGGATTGTATCCACACCTTTGCTGGCGCATAAAATTGAGGAGCACATCCGGAATTCCCATGTAAGTATGGGAATCAATTTTAAATTGCTGGGTGCTTTCATTTATTTTAATAGTATACTCACCAGCTTCGGTTAGTTCGCTAAAGTCGAGTGTATATTGATTTTCAAACTCACTATAGCCATTAAGCTTGCTTTTTTTTAAAGTGCCGGTAGTAAGAATTTTTCCATTAATATCTAAGATCTCAAAATTGGATTCTATAACTGATTGTGAGAAGGCTACGGCTATTTTGGAATCGTTTGGGAGGTAGCCTAGTTGATTGGTGCGGATGTAGGTTTGGGCATTGCTTATTGTGCTGAACATTATAAAAGCAGAAAACCAGATGGTGTGGGTTATTGGAATGGATTTCATATGCTTAAAGGAGGAAAGGTTATTCATACCAGATAGAAGGATCGGATTTTGATTCATAATACTCAAACTTACAGGTATATTTTTTTAATGGTGAATTCAAGGAGATATTTACAGGTTAATTTCTGCGTAGCAGCCTTCTCAAAATAAAGTAAATAATTTCTTTCCTTTTCACCTTTGGTTAATAGGTTTCTGATTTCATCGGCTTCTTTGACAAGGGAAATTAAGGAATGTTCTTTATCATTTGCAAAAGCAAAAAAAAGTCTAGGTTGATTCATTCTTTTGAAGTACTATGTAATAATTTTTTATGATAGTTACTCTAATATATAAAAACCAACTGATTTTTTCTCGGGATGATTGTTTGGAATGTTTTTTCCCAAAACAATGTCCAATTTTTATCACTTCAATTGTAATGAGGGTAAATCATATATTTAATCATTCAAAAACAAATTACATTATGGAAGAGTATGTTTTAATCATGAGACATGAAGATGGTGCTAAAGTGGCTAGCCCTGAACAAATGCAGGAATGGATGAAGCAAACAATGGATTGGATCGGAAGCATCGTTGCTCAAAACAAATTTGTAGGAGGTACTGGACTACCATTTGATGAGGCTAGAGTAATTAACCATGACAAAATAGTTACGAATGGGCCATTTGGAGATCTCAAAGAAACCATTGGGGGCTTTATTACTGTGAAAGCTGAATCTATTGAAGAGGCTGTTGCGTTTGCCAAAGGTTGTCCTGTTTTGCAAGGGCCTGGAAATACCATGGAAGTAAGAAGAATTGCTAAGAATGATGGTGTTCATTAAATTTTTGAAAACGGTGGATCATTCAGCATTAATACCGCATTTGTTTCGTACAGAGTATAGTAAGATCATTGCTGTACTCTGTAAAACATTTGGTATGGATTTTTTGGAATCAGCGGAAGATATTGCTAGTGAAACATTTTCAACGGCTATGCTCACCTGGCCATACAAAGGCATTCCTCCTCATCCGACGGCATGGTTGTATACCGTTGCTAAAAACAAAGCAAAGAATCAATTATGGAGATCCAGGAAATTTAATGACTTATCTAAAGATATAAAAATTGAAAATCATGAAATGATGGACGCATACCTTGATCTAAGTAATCACAATATAAAGGATAGTCAATTGCAAATGTTATTTGCCATTTGTCATCCGGTAATTTCTGTAGAATCTCAGATAGGTCTTGCCCTAAGAATTCTTTGTGGTTTTGGAATAGATGAAATAGCAACTGCATTTCTAACCAATAAAGAAACTATTAATAAAAGACTCTATCGTGCCAAAGAAAAATTGCGGGAATCTGATATTCAAATTTGCCCCCCAAATGATCCTGAAATAGAGGCCAGGTTAGAGACTGTTATAACTACCTTATATCTTTTATTCAATGAAGGATATTATTCGGAAACTAATGATCAGATCATTCGGGAAGATTTGTGTGCCGAGGCATTGAGGCTTGCAGGGATATTATCAGAAAATATTCTCACCAATACATCAGAAGTAAATGCATTATTAGCATTAATGAATTTTCAATATTCCAGGATTGCTGCCAGGAAGAATAATTTGGGAGATATCATTCTTTATGATGATCAGGACGATGATCTGTGGGATCAGGTATGCATTCAAAAAGGGGTAGTCTATTTACATAAGGCAAGCACAGGTGATAAAGTTTCATCTTTACATTTGGAAGCCACTATCGCCTGGTGGCACACCCAAAAAGAAGACACTAAGGAGAAATGGAATAGCATTTTAATGCTTTATGATCATTTACTGAAAATTAAAAACACGAATTGGGTAGCACTTCATCGCATCTATGCCATGTATAAAATAAGCGGATATAAAGCAGCCATTATCGAAATTGAAAAATTACCCAGGCTGGAGAATCAATATTATTACACTTTGCTCGGAGAACTTTATGTACATGAAGATAAATCCAAAGCCAGAGCTTACTTTATTAAAGCTATTCAAATTACTAGATTAGCTCAGGAGAAAAAGTTATTGGAGAAAAAAATAATGACTTTAAGTACATCCGATTGAACTAATCATCATCCCGATCCTTTGCATTGACTTTTAGAAAGGCACTTCGTCTAGGTGCCGGCATTATACTATTTTCACCTTTTACTGCTTTCCAAATCACCTCACCAAATAATAAATCTGGTGCGCGATCTTCTTTGGTGAAATCAAATGTTTCACTTAACCGGGAGCTTTGACTTAGTTTCATATTTTTTTCATTCAAGTCGATATTATTGGGAACAGAATTAAATGCAGTGAGGTCGGGTTTATTAGTAAAACATCTAAACATGGGAGTAGCAGCAGCATCATATTGGCTCATGGGAGGTAAGCCTAATATAAGTTCCATGGTACGCAGCATAGAGGAAGTAGAGTACATGGTATGGTCTACAAATTTTCTTTTTACAAAAGGACCGGCCAAATAAGCTGTTGTGCGATGAGCATCTACATGATCTGATCCATTTTGTGCATCATCTTCCACCACAAATACTACACTTTCATTCCAAATGGGACTGTGTGACAAATAATCCACAAACATGCCCACCCCTAAATCATTATCCGCTGCATGGGCAAATACAGTAGGTCTGCCCAGCCGAAGGCCTTCTGTATGATCGTTGATAATGCGTAAGGAATTAAATTGAGGTACCGCATGGATAGCTATTAAAGAATCAAAATCCCGCTTCCATTGATTAGCGCGGGTAGTATCTCTTACATGCTGGTCCCAACTTGTATAAAAAGGACAAAAATGACCTTCCAACACTGGAATATTAGCCTTGTAATTATCTGCAAATTCACCATATGTGCGATAGCTTACTCCTGCTCTTTTGCAATAATCCCAGATAAATCCTTTTTTAGGATTAGCTATAGCACGGGTGCCTTCTGCGTCATATTCACCACCCCTGCCACCATAGCTAACCACCCAGTTTTTTTCCAGGTAATCATTGGCATGGGCAGCCATACTCCAATTGTGACCATCAGCACTCACTTCCCCATCCACATAAAAATTATCTAACAGTACAAACTCCTTTGCTAGTTTATGAAGATTAGGTGTAACATTTTCTCCGAATAATACCAGGCTTGTATCTCCATTCCCCTCCGGGATATCTCCCAAAATCTGATCATACGTTCTGTTTTCTTTAAGTATATAAAAAACATGCTTTATCGGCGATGGGTCACCAATTTTCATTGGTATCGGATTGCCAGACTCGCCTTTGGATGTAAACTCTTTATCCTTAGAGTAGGGGGTATTATCATATACTGTCTTAGAAAAGGAAGCCAAGACTTTTGTCTTTGGTTTGTCAATCACACTCATCGTACCTTTCATCAGCCCACCAATATATTGAACATCTATTTTTTTAGCAGTATCACCTTTTTGGAAAATTACTTCTTCGCTGCTTCGGGCAGGATTGGGTCCATAGGGATTAGGAAATGAGGTGAATCCTTTGCCGTTGCTCACAAAGATTTTCTTACCGATTACTTTTATATTCGTCGGATACCATCCCACAGGGATAAAGCCTTTAGATTTACTGAATCCGGGCTTTCTGACATCAAACACGGCAAGGCAATTATTATCAGCATTGGCTATATAGAGTTCTTTTTCATTTTTAGAAAGAGCCAAACCGTTGCTGGCTGATCCTGGAGGTGCATTGGGATAAAGGGCTGCATTCAATACTTCGATTTCTCTTTTTTGTTTAAGGTCTATAATCGAAACTGAATTATCCGCTGCATTGGCTACAAAAAGTAAACTGCCTTTTTTGTTTAATAATAATTCATTGGGATGATCACCAGATTTGATTTCCGATAGTTGATCACTGGTCGTATTATAGTCATATACTTTTTCACAACCCCAGCAGCTAATGTAAAGGTGGGTTTTATCCGGTGAGAGCATACAGGCATAAGCTTCGCCTTCGAGTGCTATTTGTTTTTTAATGGATTTACCGGGAAGATCTATGACATAAAGAGAGTTATTATCTTTTGTTACCACATACAATATTTGTTTAGCATCATCTATTTCAATTCCAGTGGGGGATATTTTATTTGGCCATCTAGCCCCCAGTTTTATACTATCATTCAATTCCAGTTTTTGATTTAGGATAGCATATTTCAAAATCCAATTATCATTGCCTCCTGCTGCATAAAGAAACTTTTCATCGGCGCTAAACTTTAGTCCATACCATGATTTTGGGATAATTACCTGGTCAATTACTTTTTCAGTCCCTGGATCAATCAGTTGGATACTTTGAACGCTTTGGCCATTATTGGTTACCGCCATCCATTTTTTTGAATGGGATACAGCAATATTTAATGGTAAATCTCCCAACGGGAACGATCTGCCGGCTGGTGATAAAGACCACCCATTGGGTAGTAAAACTTTTTGAGATGATTGAATCCCAGGCATTTGAGCACGAGAATGCAAATACCCCAAGATTAGTATTAATAAAACTATTTTTGATTTCATAATAATTCAAATGAAAGCTAAAATTACTTTTACAGGATGATTTCACTATAAAAGTAGTATTAAGAATTCAATAATTACATCAAGCTTACATTTATAGGATGAACGAAAAGACGGACTTGCATAAAAATGACCCATTGCACGGACTTACACTGGAGACTATAGTAGTAGATTTACAACTTGTCCTTGGATGGAAGAAAATGGCTGAAAAAATTCCAATCAAATGCTTCCAAAACGATCCAAGTATAAAATCGAGTCTTGTATTTCTACGAAAAAATCCCTGGGCCCGGCAAAAACTGGAGGTCATGTATCGTTTTAATCTAAAGAAAATCGAGCGCATGAAATCCATAGATAAGAAAGATAGTTAATCACGAATGCCCCAGGTCATAGATCTCCCGGATCCCATCCATTAACCTGGCAAAATCAATATGTAAATCGATCAGTTGTCCAGAGTGAATATCGAATACCCACCCATGAACAATGGGGAAACTTTTCTGAATATAGGATTTTTGCACAGCAGCCATTTTTGCGACATTGATGCATTGTTCTTCCACATTAAGTTCTACAAGCCGGTTATACTTTTCTTTTTCATCTTTGATAGCATTTAATTCTGCCTTATGGGTACGGTAAACATCCCGTATGGTTCGCAACCAGGGATTTAAAATTCCCAGGTCATTGGCCTCCATAGCTGCCTTTACCCCGCCACAATAATAGTGACCACATACGACCACATGCTTTACTTTTAAGAAAGTCACAGCATACTCTATTACGGAAGCAGAACTATTATCATTATTGGGGACCAGGTTGGCTATATTTCTATGAACAAACATTTGGCCAGGTTCTACTCCAGTCATCTCTTCAGCGGTGACTCTACTATCACTACAGCCAATGTATAATATCTCAGGATTTTGACCTTCAGATAATTGGCGAAAAAAATCTACATTCGATTCTTTTTTCTGAGCTATCCATATTTTATTATTCTCAAATATTTGTTGGTACAATTTCATATTATCTCATGTAAGAAGTAAACTCATGTTTCATCAGGGCGAAGATCGGTTATTTAACTTAATCTTATTTTAAATAAATGATCCCCTTTCAATATGGTTTTCCTTATCAGATTTATTAATCTAAAGTAAATTCTGATCAAAATCATAATGGAGATTGATCCTTAACAGAACTATGGCTATTAATGTTCCGGAACTTTAGGCATCTAAGAAAAGCATTTAAATAAAGGATAATACTCTAGAGAAAGGAACCATGATTACCTCAATTTTTAGAATAGTCGATATTGAGCCAGCATAGCAGATTTTATCCCTGGATGTACTTATGAATTCATGACTCTTGCAAAGCTTGAAAATGAATTGGCAGATTGGGCGCCTGGAAATGTTGTGATTATACTTCCGGCTGGAAGTTG
This sequence comes from Chitinophagales bacterium, assembly GCA_038251405.1. Classification (GTDB taxonomy): domain Bacteria; phylum Bacteroidota; class Bacteroidia; order Chitinophagales; family Saprospiraceae; genus JADJLQ01. The sequence goes on along the minus strand of JBBSBH010000036.1, from coordinate 23,868 downwards.
AAGCACGAATACTGATAGAATGGCTCGTAAAGAAAAGGATATGTATTGCCTTGATTGGTTTCGTTATAGGAAACCATTGACGAAGGAAATGATAGAGAAGAGAATGGTATAAGTTGCTCATGAAAAAATGTCAATATGAGAAATAGTAAAAACATATGGAAAAACACAACCCTATTTGTATTTATAATACTTTGGGGCTGCGCTTCTTCTAAAGTCACTCATTCATGGGTGGCTAGTGATAACAGCGCTAAAAAGTATAATAAAATATTAGTGCTTGCCCTTATAAAAAATCAAGACAGGGACTTGCAGGAAAAAATGGAAAATCACCTGGCGGGAGATTTAAATGTCAGAGGGTTTAATACTATACCTTCGTTTAAAACATATGGTCCAAAGTCCTTTGAAATAATGAATAAAAAAGAAGCATTTGAAAAGCTCAAAGGAAGTGACATAGATGCAGTAATGACGGTGGTATTATTAGACAAACAAAGTGAATATGCTTATCATGGAGATCCCAATAATTATGTTGTCGGAGAAATATATCGTAGAAGGATTTGGGGCTATTATGGTGATATTTACAGCCATGTCGATGATCCCAATTATTACCTGGTAAATACTGAATATTTTTGGGAAAGTAGTTTTTACGATGTAAAGAATGATGAGATGATCTATTCTGTGCAAACGAAGTCATTTAATCCGGCCTCTACAGAAGCACTGGCTCACGAGTATGGAAAATTAATAGTAAAAGATATGGTGGCTAAAAATGTATTGAGCTCAAAAAGTATTCCACAAAGTATTTCAGTAAAATAGATAGTTTAAATATTTTTAGCTGCTCGAAAAAGGCTATTCAAACTACCATCTCACAGGCATAAACTTCCAACCCGGATTGATTTTTTGCATTTCATACTCATCATCTCTTTTGGTCAACCCACAATCCAAATAATTTTGATGAAGCCTGGCCAATGCTTTACGATCGATTTCTACACCCAATCCTGGTCCTTTAGGAACTTCTACTTCGCCATTTTCAATTTTAATTCTACCACCTATGATCACTTCCTCAGATTGCCAGGGATAGTGCGTATCCAGTACATAAGGCATACGAGGCAAGGCCGCTCCTAGGTGCACCATGGCCGCCAATGAAATACCTACATGGCTATTGGAATGCATAGAAAGTCCTCTTCCAAAAGTGTCGCATATACCTGATAAAATCATGGACGAACGCAACCCACCCCAAAAATGATGATCGCTAAGAATGATATCTTCAGATCCAAGCCGAATACTGGAAGGAATGTCATCGAATGATGTAGTGCACATATTGGTAGCTAATGGGGTTTTTAGTGCCTGCCGCACCCGAGCCATATTTTCCTGGCCGCGCACCGGATCTTCCAGATATTCCAGTATGGGTTCCATTCTCTTGCCGATTTTAATGGCGGTATCGACGGTCCATACTGCATTTGGATCCATACGCAAAGGCACACCCGGACCAAATGCGTCCCGCAAAGCAAACATGGCATCGGCTTCCTGCTCAGGTTCAAAGACCCCACCTTTTAATTTGATAGAGGTGTAACCAAATTCTTTACACATTCCTTTTGCCTGAGCTACAATTTCACTCGGATTTAAAGCACTAGCTTGTCTTGCCGCGTCCCATCCCGTTGCTTTAGGGTCAATCCCCATTCCCAATGAGCCGCCGGCACCTTCATATTTGTAAAATAAATAGGCGGAAAATGGTACACGATCCCTCATTTTACCACCTAAAAGATCTACTACGGGTCTATTTGTTACTTTACCAATAATATCGAGACAAGCCACCTCCACTGCGCTAAAAATATGTACCAGTTTTCGTTGGTCCCAGGGCGCTTCTCCCCGATGATCACTATTCTCAGAGCCAAATTTGTCTGCCAATACTTGTTTGATTTCATTTAATTGAAAAACATCTTTTCCGATCAATACTTCTTTTGAATCGGCCAATGCGCGATCAATATCTTTATTACCGGGGATCTCACTGATGCCTATGATATTGTCCTCTGTCAGTATTTCAATTATAGTACGCAACGCATAAGGGGCATGCACTCCGGTATTATTTAAAAGTGGTGGATCTATAGTGGCAATAGGAGTGATGATGATTTCTTTTATTCTGGGACCAGATGTGTTTTTCATTTGAAAATTATCTATTTAAATATCTTCTGAAACAGTTTGAATCAACCCTTTTATATGACCATAGGCGAAGGCAAATGCTTGTAGATTTGCATTGGGGTCTTGATGATGCGGCACATGATCAGGCATGACCATACCGGAATAGCCAACATCACGGAGAGCTCTTATGACCTGAACAAAATTCATATCACCGTTATCCGGGTATACTTCCATGAAATTATTCCAACCGCCTTTGATATTTCTTAAGTGCACATTGAATATCTGGTTGCGATCGCCTACCCATTTTATTATTGGCAGGATTTCATTTTTTGGATCTTTCAGACCTTCTGCGATAGATCCAATGCAAAAATTAAAACCATGATATGGGTTCTTGTAAAGACTGGCAAATCGTTGAATACCTTTGAATACATCAGGACTATCCCACCTGGTAATTCCCCGATAACCAACTGGTGTCGGTGGGTCTGCAATATGATTTGCCAATTTTACTTTGTACTCTTCAGCTACCGGTATTATTCTATCCAAAAGGTAGGTTATGCGCTCAAACATATCATCTACAGATACATCTCCTGCTATGGTTTTAGGGTCTTTTCTTTTAATAGCTTCTTCGAAATTCCAGGTGTTGTACTCCGTATTACCACGCATTTTATCCACAGTATATCCAGTACGCAGAATGGGTAGAATGGTGGTGTTATAGTTTATCAGGTGTACTCCCGTCTTACTGGCTACCTGAATCATTTGTTGCAAGATTTCTATTTCACGATCGCGTTCAGGGCTTTTACCCAGCATGATATTCGGTAAGGATACTTTTTCGATTCCAGCTGACGAGAGGGGGAAATGATAGGCATCCAATGATATTCCATACTTTTCGCATGCGTCTCTTTTTCTAAATGAATCGTCTAAATCCCAACCTTTCCCCGGAATAGTTTTTGGCTCGCCGCCATCAATATGAAATACCCCCATGCGGGCTTTGAATTCAAGATTCTCTTTAGTAGTGCCACCAGATTGGCAGCCTACTTTCATCAATAATTTCTTAACCGGCTTTTCAAAATGATTTGCTTGAACAGTTGATGGCCTTAACACAGAAGCTCCAATGGATCCTGCAGTAAAGGTCTTGAGAAAATTCTTTCGCTTCATATTGTATTTTGTTTTTAAAGGAAATAGTAACATATCTCCATGTTAAAACCCGAAGTTAATAAATGTGCTGAACCTACGGTTCTTTGGAATCGGTTAAAGATCATGTAATTAAAATTAAATCGGGTAGAATTTAAAGTGCCTTAGGCACGGAAGCCATACTAACCACGGAATTTAATCCGTGGAAAGACAAAGGAAGAAAAAGAGAGCCGTAGGCTCGACTCATATAAGCAATACTTATCTATAAAGTATGCACATACACTTAACTTTTAAATCAAAGGAAATAATTTCGCAGAAATCATAATGACCATTAATCCAGTAATACCCATTACCGCCAATAGGGGAGTGATGGTTTTCAATGCTTCACTTTCCGTGAGATTACTCAGTTTACATACTATCCAAAATCCCGAATCATTCATCCAGGGCACTAATTTTAGCTAAAAATAGAAATGATATAAAGTATATGAGCCGAACCTACGGTTCTCGAAAGAAATTTATTTATACTTTCGGGTTAAAACCCGAAGTTAATAAATGTGCTGAACCTACGGTTCTTTGGAATCGGTTAATTAAAGATCATGTAATTAAAATTAAATCGGGTAGAATTTAAAGTGCCTTAGGCACGGAAGCCATACTAACCACGGATTTTAATCCGTGGAAAGACGAAGGAAGAAAAAGAGAGCCGTAGGCTCGACTCATATAAGCAATACTTATCTATAAAGTATGCACATACACTTAACTTTTAAATCAAAGGAAATAATTTCGCAGAAATCATAATGACCATTAATCCAGTTATACCCATTACCGCCAATAGGGGAGTGATGGTTTTCAAAGCTTCACTTTCCGTGAGGTTACTCAGTTTACATACTATCCAAAATCCCGAATCATTCATCCAGGGTACTAATTTTGATCCACAACCAATAGCGAGCCCCAGGTAGACCGGATTAAAAGTTAAGCCTCCACTCATAGCCATTCCGGAGAGTATACCTGAAGTCGTAATTAATGAAACAGTGGCTGATCCCTGGGCTGTTCTTATAATAGCCGCTATGATAAATGCTAATGGTAGCAAGGCCATTTGGTAGTGTTGGGTCATGCCCGCAATGCGTGCGCTGATGCCCGTCTGTTGAAGCATGCCACCAAATGCACCGCCTGCCGAAGTAATCAAAATAATAGTGGCTCCACTCATTACTGCCGTTCCTACAAATGAGGATAATGCTTCTTTGCTTTTTTTCTTGTGAATGGCGAGAATCAATAACGCTACAATGCCCCCGGTGATCAATGCAATATTTTTGTCTCCAAAAAACGTTACTATTTTTTGAATTGATTGCACAAAAAAAGGTACGGAATCAGTTGATTTTATTAATGCATTGAATACGGTGTCGGCGCATATAAAAAATAGTGGGATCAATATGGGAAGAACGGAAATTCCAAGTTTGGGCAGTGAAGCTTCATTCGTTTCCGATATAGATTTTATATCTGCTAGTTTAGCATCAAGCGAATCTCTGAGCTCAATGGGCCATTTTCCATTTGCCCATTTTGAAAACAGATAACCGGCCGCAATAGTAATTAACCCAACCAGGGTTCCCATGATCATCATTAAACCAATTGGAATATGCAATTCACCAATTAAAAATAACGGACCCGGCGCAGGAGGTACTAACGAATTGGCCATAGCCGCACCACCCATTATACATAGTATGAGCAATAGATAATTTTTACCAATTCGCATGGTCATAGCTTTTGCTAGGGGTATCATCAGAAACATCACGGTATCAAAAAACACGGGAACTCCAATGAAAAAACTACTGAATAAAAATGAAAATGGAGCTTTATCTGCACCGGTAAGTTTCAACATAGACCGGATAATTTTTTCTGCCGCACCACTTTCCAATAAACTTTTGCCTATGATAGCAGCCATCGCAATGAGAATACCTATTTTACCGCATGTATTACCAAACTCTGTAGCCACTCTTTCCCCTATACTTTTATGCGAATAAGCTAATGCTCCACTTGCTGACATGCCTTTGGTTAACGAATACTGTTCTATAGCTAAAGCCGGAGTAAGAAATGCCACTACCAATGCACCAAATAGAAGCGCCAAAAAAGGATGTAGTTTTAATCCAATAATTCCACCTACCACTATGAGGATACCGATAGATAAGATGAATATTGGATCTGACATGTACATCGTTATTTATTCGTAATTCTGAATGAATCCAATTTTTTGGACAACGTTCTTGCTGAATCGGCTACAAAAACAGAGTCCGATCCACATGCTAAAAACCGGATACCCAGATCGTGATATTTCTTGTATTCCTCTATATTGAAAAAAAGAATACCTACTGCTTTATTAGCTTTTTGAGCGGCTAACACCGTATCAGAAATTGCTTTTATATATAGAGGATGATCAAACTGCCCGAATATGCCCAACTCCATAGTAAGATCTGCCGGGCCAATAAATAATACATCTATACCTTCCATCGCCGCTACTTCATCCAGATGATGGAGGACTTCTTTGGTTTCTATTTGTAATATGCCAATGATCGTATCTGAGGCTTCTTTATAGTAATTGTCAAAGTTTTGGGCAAACCGGCTAGCTCTTACCATTTTAGCCACACCTCTATTTCCCAATGGAGGATAGTGGATGCTTTTGGCTACTTTTTGAGCCTCTTCAGCAGTGCTAATTCTAGGACACATAATGCCTTCGGCTCCCATATCCAGCACTCTTTGAATCCTTTGTCCTGCTGAGCTTTCTACCCGAATGATGGCTGCTGCCGGAGTATGTTCAAGAGCTTGCAATTGAGCGAGGACATCCTTTTCGTTACCAGCACCATGTTCCAAATCGATCAATACCCAATCAAAGCCAGATTGGCCGACAATTTCAGCTGTTAACGCTGATCCTAAATTTAACCAACAACCATGAAGGGCTTCACCTTTTTGTATTCGCGCTTTGAGATTTTTCATCAGAGTAAATTCTATTTATAAACGAACTGAAAAGATAATGCAAAATGATGGTTGTAACCGTGCCTAATTCGTCCAATCATATATTTAAATCCAATTTGAAATTGTTTGGAGCCATGGATTCCCAATTCAAATAGGTATTTTTATTTATTAAAACAGCAAAAGTTATGGCAGAAGATATTTTTACTAAAGTAGACCAATACATTTATGACCTTCTTGGTCAGGAAGACCAGGTGCTTAAAGAGACTATTACTTCTTTAGATAAAGAGGGTATTCCGCAAATTAGTGTTTCTGCAAACCAGGGAAAATTTCTTCAGGTATTATTGATGGCTTGCTGTGCTAAAAAAGTTTTAGAAGTGGGCACCTTGGGTGGTTACAGTACTATCTGGATGGCCAGGGGTTTACCCGATAATGGGAAGATCATTTCACTTGAATTGGAACCAGTACATGCAAAAGTTGCTGCTGCTAATATCGCCAAAGCCGGATTGTCTGATAAAATTGAAATAAGAGTGGGCATCGCAATGGATAGTTTGCAAAAAATGATTGACGAAGGCGAGGGCTCGTTTGATTTTATATTTATTGACGCTGATAAGGAACCCTATAAAGAATACTTCCAGCTTGCACTGAAACTATCCAGGCCAGGTACCCTAATCGTATGTGATAATGTAGTCCGTGAAGGGAAAGTACTGGACGCTAATACCAATGACGAAATGGTAAAAGGTGTTCAGCGATTCAATCAATCTTTAAAAAACAACTCATCTGTACATGCTACCATATTGCAAATGGTGGGGGCTAAAGCATATGATGGTATGGCGATAGCCGTAGTTAAGTAAGAAGGATTAATAGTACCAAAAGCCGGTTCCATTCTTTCAATTTCTGATTTGGATATTTTATAACGTAGTGCAACCTTTTTCCAATTCCTGGAAACTTCCATTATTTTTTTTCTGATTGCATTTGCTTTTGTTGCAGATAATCTAAAATATCCGGAAACGTTCAATGCTACATCAATATCAAGTGAGTCGTTTGGTTGATCGATATTTAAAGTACTTTCCGGGAGTTCCTTCCAATCAGCAAAAACACTTATCTCAATTTGAGTCTTTGGTTTCATTTTAATTTGTTTTTTTCGGAGCTCTCTTCTTAACTATTAATCCAATATCTTGTAGTTTTCTTCCTAATAAGTCATCGGCGGCAACTTTTAATAAATCTTTTTCCAAGTTCAGCACAAACAATACCTGGATATAGGACCCAATGGATACACTGGGTGATCCTTTTTCTATAGCTATCAATGTTGGTCTGCTGATGTTGGCGCGCTCAGATACTTGCTCAGAACTTAATTTTCTGCGAAGCCTGGCGAGCTTTATGTTTTCACCCAATTCTTTAAGCACGTTGGAAACAGAGGGTAATACCTTCTTCTTTTTATCATTCATAACATAAATAATACATTACAAATATATCATTATTTGTAAAATATTATTTACATTATTTTAATGTTAATCCACCATATCCCATACTTCTACATCAATACCAAATCCCTAAATAATTTATCCAGTGTCTTTTCTGCATTTGTACATAACCCCGGATGTACTTGTGATGATTGAACTATGGTGCTTCTTTTGGCTGTAAGCCATCTGAATCGCGAAGCTTTGTCCAGGCTGCCTATAGGACCAGATTGCTCGCCCCCGTGAGTAATTTGAAATAATGAGTCAAGGTGACATTTTATATTCTCCAGGTCTATTTGGTTATTCAGAGAAAATATTCTTTGTTCATTTAAATGAATCTTCACATCCAGAAAATCTAAGTTTTTTGAATACAATATTACTCCTACATTCAAAAATTCCTCTCGCTCTACCTGAGGGACAACCCTTAAAATAGCATATTCAAAACTGTGTTGGTGCGGCATGTAAAGCTTCATTTAAAAAAATGGATGAATGCGATAATCTGTTTTTCAAAAAGCTGTTATATATTTTTTTAGCAGCTTGATATTCTTCATGGGTAACCCATTCTTCGGGGATTAAATTTACAACAGAGTCGATTAGATCTTCTGTGATCAGACTCTTCAATTCCATATCGGCCTGCAGTAATGAAAGAGCCTGGGGTAACAAAACATGATTTTTTATTTGAGTAAAAGGTTTGATCGATTGTTGCTCCCAATCAGTCCAGGTATGTTGAAAATACAAGCAAGCACCATGGTCTATCAACCAGAGCTCTTTTCGTAAAGTAAGCATATTCGTATTGCGAACAGTTCGATCTACATTGGTAAGAAATGCATCCAGCCATACAATTTTCGATGCCAGCATCGGATCAAGCTTAGTCACCCCCGCGTCATAAGTAATGGCACCAGAAATAAAATGAACGCCCAGATTGAGTCCGACGCTAAATTTTAATAGATCTTGAATTTCCTCATCAGGTTCTGTCCGCCCAAATGATTCGTCAAGTTGAGCAAATACCAGTTCGGGTACTTTTAATTTCGCTGATCGTGCTATTTCTCCACCAATTAATTCAGCAATCAAAGCTTTGCTTCCCTGACCCGCACCTTTAAATTTCAATACATGCAGAAAGCCATCATCACATTCTACGATGGCGGGCAATGACCCACCCTCGCGTAAAGGAGTCACATACCTGATCACATTAACTGACCGGATTTCTATCATTTATGAATTTGCATTTAAGGATGGTATATACAAATGATTTTTCAGGTGGCCAGGTAAAATTAGTCTTTTCAATTGTTATTTAAGTTTAGATTGAATGCATGGAATAAATACAAATTTATCATACAAATCTTTCACACTTGTTTGATTAAAGCCAATGAGTGATTGCCATTTAATAATAAAGGTAAATATGAATCTCAAAGGTTTGAAGATATAAAATGACTAGATGCTAAATAAGATTTTTTTGGTTTTTGATGTATTGATTTAAAAAGTATAAACAGTTGAAAGGCCGAATATTCTTAGGGTAATATAAAAAATTCGCCTAATATTCATATTATGATCGAAAAAATTCGCCTAATTTTATGAATTGACTGTACTTTTGAGGTATGGATAACATGATTGAAAGGTTGGCGCACCAGGGATCAGGCCGAAATTGATTATTTAGAAGAGAGAGATGGGCTTCTGTATGCCGATGAAATAAAGTGGAAACCTTCCAATAAAAATTACCAGCGTCATTTGTAACGGCCTATCCCAATCACGTGCATGATGAAATTACTAGTTTTGATTTTGAAAAATTTATTGGAGAAAAGTCTTACTGAGTCAACTCTTAATACCTGAATTGAAAACAATATTTCTAACCATATTTTTGTTAGGAATGTAAACCCATATACATGACTCGACTACCATTTATTTTTCTCTTACTTATTTCCAGTATTTCGCATGCCAGGCTGATTCATGTAGGAGCGGGTTATGCATTTACCAGTCCGGGCCAATTGCAAGATCAACTGATGCCTGGCGATACAGTCTATATTCATACCGGTGTTTATACAGGCACTTTTTTTATAGAAAATATGAATGGAACCAATGCGGCGCCAATAGTGATCAAAGCAGCTGAAGGAGCGTCAGTAACCTTTAGGGGCGGCACAGAATCATTTCATTTTTCAGATATATCGTATGTAGAAATCTCAGGATTTACCTTCGAAAACCAAACCGGCAATGGAATGAATATAGATGATGGGGGTAGTTTTTTCACGCCTTCGCATCACCTAAAAATAAAAAACTGTCTTTTTAGAGATATAGGTGCGGGTGGTAATAATGACCTGCTCAAACTATCAGGCATTGATGACTTCACGGTGGAAGCATGTATATTTCAGAACGGATCTCCAGGGGGGAGCGGAATAGATATGGTAGGATGCCATCGCGGTAGTTTTATCCGAAATCAGTTTTCAAATCAAGGCTCTAATTGTATTCAAATCAAAGGGGGAAGTGCTGACATAGTGATTACTCAAAATAAATTTGTAAACGGTGGAGCCAGGGCATTGAATATTGGTGGAAGTACTGATCTTGAATTTTTCAGACCACAAGATGCTCCCTACGAAGCTTCCAAAATAAGAGTCTATGCCAATATATTTGAAGGTGCCCTGACTCCCTTTGCTTTTGTAGGTGCAGTGCATTGCAACGTGTTCAATAATACGATCATAAGACCTGATAAGTGGGCGATGAGAATCCTCCAGGAGACGGTAGATCCTGGTCGATTCCTTCCCAGCGGTATGGATAGTGTGATCAATAATATTTTCATCATTAACAGTAATGTGAGTACAGAAGTCAATATTGGCCCAGATACAGATCCCGGTAGTTTTTATTATTCAAATAATTTATGGTTCAAAGAAAATCAATCATCATGGCCTGGACCTGATTTGCCTACAGCAGACATGAATCAAATCATTAATAACCCCAATATTGACCCAGTAACTTATAGAATAAACCCTCAAAGTCCGGCCCATCAAAAAGGTAAACCAGTTGGCAATAATTTTGATTATTATAATATGGCCTTCAAAACCCCACCGTCAGTAGGCGCTGTAGAAAACGAAAACTCATTGGCTTTGAAACAAGAGAAGAAAGAATCAAAATCTGATTCGATTGCAAAATCATGGGTAAAGATTTTTCCAAACCCCAGCATCGGCATTCTGAATATAGAGAGCCAACAGGCTGCGAGATTTGAAATCATTAACATGATTGGTCAACGTTTGGCTGGCGGATTTATAGGAAAGGGGAATACTAAATTGAATATGAGTGCATTACCTGATGGAAACTATTCCATAAATATAAAGTATCCCTACAGAAAGTTGGTGTATAAATGGGTAAAGGTGGAATGATGTATCTGAGTAAATAAATATTACTTGCAATCTATTTACCATCTTTATCAAGACACCCCCTAAACACAACACTAACAATATAAAAATCAACCCGGCCACATAACCCATACCTTCATTGATAGCTGTCGACGGCAAAATGAAACGAGTGAATATAAAATAGAAGTAATCAATCCTAACCTTAGAACAAGTAAGTGAGGGGCTTAAAAGGGAATCGATCAGGTAGAGCTTGGATCTTCTGCCAAAGGAATGATCAGTTTTGCTGTATACACCTGCTCCGTTCTATTTATTTCGAATACATGCTGATCAGGATACAATATTGCCAATCTTTTTCTGATATTATCCAGACCTATACCCGATGTATCAGAGATGGAGTTGTTTTCAGATATACTATTTGATATAGTAAAATGAAGTAAGTGATCTTGAATAGAAATGGAGATATCGATCCATGGATGATAAATCATTTTACTCGCTCCATGCTTAAATGCATTTTCTACAAAGGGTTGCAGTAACAAGGGTGTAATCTTTTTATTTTGAAATGACCCCGACTGTTTTATATGTAATGATAATTTTTCCCCATACCGTTCTCTTTCCAGGTTGATATAATCCAGTAAGGCATTGATTTCTTTGTTAAAAGAGATCTGAGGAGTATTACAATCGTAGATCATATAATGCAGGATATTGTAAAGTTTACTCAGCATGCCACTTGTTTTGGAGTGATCAAATAAAGTAAAGGAATAAATCGTATTTAAAGTATTGAATAAAAAATGTGGATGAATCCTTGATCGCAGGATTTCCATTTTTGCATTTGCATTCAATACGATTAGATTTTGATTTTCCTGTTCCTTCAAATATCCTGATTTGCACAGCTTGATGGTTGTGAATAAAATCGAAGAAACTGCAGTATAAGTGAGAAATATTTTAATTTTTCGTAGTATAAAAACAATATCGAGAGATGTTAAAAACTCATTATTTTTAAATCTGATGGTTGCTTGAATTCTGTATTCGATACAAATATAGATCGACAAACTGCATATAAATAACATAAATACAAATAATATAAATTGATTGTATTTTTCTTTGAGTAAGTATGTTGGAATGAGTATATACGCAATGACATATGTGAATGGTATATCATACAATACAATATCATGAATATACTTAGAAAACAACTTGCTTAATGAATATAATTCTGAAAACTGAACGGAATGGACAAAGGGTATACCAATAATAAAACACATCAATATCCTACACACCCAAAAAAGGATATGCCTGGTACTTCTCCAGGTAAAATAATTTGAAAAGATAATAGGGTAGCCTGTTTTTGAAATCATTTCTGACTCATATTTAGGAATGGTATATATTGGACACTTGTGGAGATCGCATTGGAGTCATGCCCTGCAGGTATCATTACTTTACAATCTATAGGACTTACCTCGAGTACAAGTTCTGTTGAATGCGAGAGCATAGAAGTCTGATTTTGGAAGATAGCTATTAAACTGTTAATAATAAGTAAGGGTTGGATTTGCGAAGGAGCATTTGGTGTCGTGAAATTTACTCGCAACAGGGTAGACCTACCATGAAGCATATTTTCAAAGTCGATAAGGTCCCTGGCAATCTCTATTTCTTTATCTGCCGGTATACATGTTACATTGCTTTCATATAGGATATAACTCAAAACATTGGAAAATAATAAAATTAGTTGTGATTGGTTTACTTGCTTAGGTAAAGAGGGATTTGAAAGTAATTTGATAGCTCGTAAGAAATATTCAGGATGCACTTTGTTTCGATGAGTATTGATTTCAATATCTGTTCTCTCTTTTAACAATATCGTTTGTTCCCTTTGTCCGGTTCGATACGTTTTTATAAAATGGAGGGCCATTAGAAAAATGCTAATCGGCAAATTTATGACTAAGGTATAGTAGATAGCAAGGAATTGAATGTCGATCATAGTGCCGATTTCTTCACAATTGCATTGAATAGGCCCTATGAAATTATTATCTACATAGGACATTCCCATAGCAATGATGAATATGCAAATCCAGCTTAAGATACTTGCTGCAAGAAGCTGTTCATATTTTTTTGTAAGAAGGTATTTTGGAATAATTATTTTTAGGAAGAATAGCACTACCCCTATAGTTAATACAAACCAATAAGATGTAGAAATCAGAATATTGGTATAAGACTTTAATTGATAAAATTCACTGACCCTGGTGATGGAAGGAAGATTGTTGAAAAAGAGTACAACATATAAAAATACCCAAAGGAAAATAAGCCTCAGCCGGATAGCTTTTTCTTCTTTTGAAAAAATGAACGCTCGTAGCATGAATGTATTGATTTTACTGGGTAATCATTTCTTTTGTTCAATTGCCTTCAAAAAGGAAAGCCGATAGGTCCGGCTGATCGGTATCTCCAGGTGATGAATATGAATCACTTCTTGAGTAAAAGATGATATTTTGGGTAAAGCAATAATAAAAGACCGATGTACACGTACAAAAGTGTTGGCAGGAAGCAGTGTTTCAATATTTTGAATAGACATTTTTGTCACTAAGGTGGTTTTTTCCAAGACTACTTTTAGATAATCTTTAAGACTTTCTATATAGTATATGTCTTTCAGGTTTATTTTTACATTTTGACGGTCGACCCTTAAATCAATATGATCAGGAATCTGGGCGGCTATCTTAGTTTTATTTTGATGATCATTTTGGATTTCACTAAAATGTATATTCATCACCTTATTCACGGCTTTTAAAAACCGTTCGAAAGAGATCGGTTTAAGTAAATAATCTACTGCATTGAGATCAAATCCGTCTACGGCATATTTCCTGTATGCAGTGGTAAATATTACTTTGGGTGGATTGGAAATGCTTCTTATTAAATCTGTCCCAAGGATTTGCGGCATTTGAATATCCAAAAATAGTAGATCAATAGGATGTTGTTGAATCTGATGTAAAGCCTCTATTGCATTATTACAGGAGGCTATCAACTTCAGCGATGGAAAAGATTTAATATGGCTTTCCAATATTTTCAGCGCGGGAGGTTCATCATCAATAGCAAGACAAGTGAGTTGATTATGCGAGGAAATATTGGAGTCGGTTGTATGCATTCTTAATACTGGTTTTAACCAATCCATTTACTCATTTGATACAAATTTAAGTACTTTAAAAGTACATATTTAATTCAGCTTTTTAAGAATCTGATCATTTGTAGACGAATGACATTTGTCGACTATCAAAGCAATATTTCTATGCATCCGTACTATCTGACCATAAGTTACTTCAATGATTAAAATCTATGATAAATTACTTATTGATTGCGCTGTTCTCTTTTTTAACCCAAAATAAAATGATACCGATTTCATCGTACAAATGTCAATTGAATCGTATTAAACTATTTAATAAAATGAACTATTTATGAAAATTAAATTTTTCTTTCTTGTGGTGATGTTGGCTGGCAATATGTATAGGGGAGCATCTCAGTGCAATATAGGTGTTGCAGGTACATTTACTTTTTATGGTATACGTAGCAGCAATGATTTGATATATCAGTCGGCGATATCACTACCATCTGTATGGGGCAAATCTTGCAATGGTCTTTTTTCTTCTCCACTTCTTTCGAGTGATATGTCTACTTCCTACAATGCCAGTGGCCCATTGCAGCAACTTTCTGTGTTTCCAAATCCTGTCCTATCTTCTTTTAGCATTGATTGGAATGGAATCAACTTAAACTGTCATGTTGAGATAATTACGCCTTTAGGAACTAAATTGAAATCTTTCAATAGAAATAGTGGAGAACCCATTTCCAGAATTGATATTGGTGGTCTCGCGATGGGATTCTATATACTCTGCATCAGCAATGCCGAACATCAATATCAATATTCTATTAAACTACTAAAATTATAATATTTATGAAACTTTTATTAGCATTATTTCTGACATTGACGATGCATTTCTTATTCGCTCAAAATGGACCTGCTTATCAAGCGGTAGTCCGTAAAAGCAATGGCCAGATCAATGCCAATGGGGATGTTTTTCTTCAATTCAGTATTCTTGAAGGCAACGCATTTGGCAATGTATTATACAAAGAAAGGCAAGCACTCACCAGTGATGCTTTTGGTTGGATCTCAACTAATGTAGGCTCCGGTACATCGATCAGTGGCAATCTTGGATTGATTAATTGGGGGTCGGGAGATAAAGTTTTGTTGATAGAGTGCAGTACGGAAAGAAATGGTACGTATTCTCTTTTAGGGAGTTCTGTTGTTAATCCTATCTATTTAAGAGGAATTCAAGGTATCTCGGGAGTAAAAGGAGATAAGGGGGACCCGGGTATTCAAGGTATATCAGGAGTAAAAGGAGATAAGGGGGAGCAGGGTATTCAGGGTATCTCGGGAGTAAAAGGAGATAAAGGCGACCCGGGTATTCAGGGTATCTCGGGAGTAAAAGGAGATAAGGGCGACCAGGGTATTCAAGGTATTGCTGGAATAAAAGGCGATAAGGGCGACCAGGGTATTCAGGGTATTGCTGGAGTAAAAGGAGATAAGGGTGACCAGGGCATTCAGGGAATTACCGGATCAAAAGGAGATAAAGGCGACCCGGGTATTCAGGGAGTTCAGGGAATACCTGGAACATACGTAGCTGGTACAGGGATAATGATTTCGAGCACTACCATCAGCACTACAGATCTATCCGGTGATGTGACAGGTAATCATCAAAATAATAGTGTCGTGAAAATACAAGGTAAAAGCATCAGTGCAAGTAATCCATCTTCCGGTCAGGTTTTGCAGTGGAATGGCAGTGCATGGACGCCTCAGACAATAACACAAAATTCAGCTTCCTGGAATTTAAATGGAAATGCAGGTAATAGTGCAGCGCACTTTCTGGGAACTACAGATAATCAACCATTGAGGTTTAGAGTAAATAACACTCCTGCAGGTATCATTGATAATTCAAATCAAAATGTGTATTTAGGAATAAATAGCGGACTATCTAATACGAATGGAGGTAATAATATTGGATTTGGTAATAATGCGCTTTTCGCAAATACATCAGGGTCTAACAATACTGCATTAGGATTTATTGCAATGGCTAGTAACAATTCCGGAGCAAACAATACGGCAATAGGGGCTCAGGCCCTTGGTGCGAATAGCACTGGAGGATCGAATACTGCCGTTGGTAAAGAAGCGCTCTCATCAAATAAAGGAAGCGGACTTACCGCCCTGGGCTATAAAGCCCTTGCTGCAAATACCTCTGGTCTCACCAATGTAGCCGTAGGATGGTCAGCACTGTACCAAAATACCAGTGGAAGCGACAATACAGCAATCGGCAGCATAGCACTGGGAGCGAATAACGGATCTGGTAATTCGGCAGTTGGTAGTGGCGCTCTTGCATTAAATACCTCTGGAAATGACAATACAGGAATAGGTAACAAAGCACTTCAATTAAATTCTTCCGGAGCACATAATACAGCAGTGGGTTCTAATGCTTTGGCCTCAAATACCAATACTGGAAATACGGCAGTAGGTTCATTGGCCTTGAATAAAACCACTTCAGGGTTCTCCACCGCAGTTGGTTATGCTGCATTGAATAGCAATACTTCAGGAACTAATAATGTGGCAGTTGGCTATTCTGCGTTGGCAACAAATAGTGTTGGCTACGATAATACAGCAATCGGAAATATTGCGCTCTTTGCAAATCAAAATGGTTTTGAAAATACATCTGTTGGGCGAGAGTCTCTTTTCAAGAATACTCAGGGAAATGGGAACAATGCTTTAGGATTTCAAAGCTTACATGAAAATCTTACTGGATTTCAAAATATAGGTATAGGATATCAGTCCTTATTTAAAAATCTTACAAATTATAATGTAGCTGTAGGTACCCAATCTTTATACAATACTACAACCGGCCAAAATAATGTGGCTTTAGGTTCCTTTGCAGGAAATGCTAATAATAACCAAAATTCCACATTTATCGGTAGCGGTTCAGGATCTTCTGTTGGAGTTACTAATGGCACTGCGATCGGCTCTGGAGCCATCGTTAATGCCAATAATAAAGTGAGAATAGGAAATACAGCTGTACTTGTGATTGAAGGCCAGGTGCCTTTTTCTCCAAGCTCAGATAAACGATTAAAAGAAAATGTACAATCTGTCCCATTGGGCTTAGATTTTATCTGTAGTCTGCATCCTGTCATTTATCATAGAATCAACAATCCTGGCAATGACTTTGAAATGGGACTCATAGCCCAGGAACTCAAACAAACCCTGTCAAAATATGATGTACACTATGGAATCGTGCAGCAAAGCACAGACGGATATTACACCTTACGCTATAATGATCTGATGGCTCCAATGATTAAAGCTATCCAGGAACTACAAAGCGAACTAGCCGAACAAAAAAATATCTGCAAAAAACAACAGGAAATGTTGGATAGGGTAATAAAAGAAATGTCTGTAAAAAACGAATTAAGCGCCTCAACACAGAAATAAGCTAATAGTTAATTATGCAGGTAATACTATAAAGGCTAAAAATCATCATGTCAACGCAGGTCCATTCTGTAAAAAAGTGGGTCGGAATACTGGGGTCATTCCGATAGCTATCGGAATAAAACGGAATTGGGAGGTCAGTATGCTCCGGAATTTACACCCTTATCTTGCAAGCCATGGATTTAACTTCATCGAATAAATTTTCAGGGACTAAATTTCCTGGAATTTCTAAACATCTTAAATCTCCTTTTTGTGGTGGATGGCCACTAAAGCTGCATACCGGTATGCATAAATTGTGTTTATTGTCTTTTGTATACTTGTCTTTAACTAACCATAAATGATGTCTATTTTCCTTTATTTGGGATTTGGACCTGCCTTTGACTTCTATTTTACTAGTGTCCCAAATTAAGTCCCCTTCCTCCAATTCTTCTAGCTTCTTTTTTTTAAGCGACTTTTTCATTTTAAGTTAATTAACCTTTTTTGCCCTTCATCTCCTCAATAAACCCCACTAACCCAATGGCCTCAATATTTTCAGCTATCGGATATCGCTCATCGCCATGATACACCACAAAAGATTTTTCAGGCTTCAGATCTTCAATTGATTGATAAAATCCTTTGGATAATGAATTCGTATTCAGACTGAGCTTTACTTCTACAGTCCAGACCTTTCCGTCATTAAATTTCAGTACTATATCTTGCTCTGCTCCATTAGTAGTTCTATAAAAAAAAATTTCTGCGTGCCACGGAAGATTGGATGTGATATTCTCTATGGCAAATCCTTCCCAACTCAGGCCCACTATCGGATTTGAAATCAATTGATCCATACTGGCTATATTCAATAATCGATGAAGAAGCCCACTATCTCTGATGTATAATTTTGGTGACTTTACTAATCGCTTGCCAAGATTACCAGTATACGAAGGAAGTTTTCTTACAAGAAATAGGTCCGCCAATAAATCTATATATCTATTGATGGTCTGGGCGCTCATCTCCATCATGCGCGCATAATCGGATGCATTCAAGATGCTACCTTGTTTGTGAGCCAACATAGTCCACAATCTTTCCAGTGAAGTCGAAGGAACTCTAGGGCCGAATATCGGCACATCTCTTTCAAGATATGATCTTACAAAATCCTTTCTGATCATAAAACTCTCATGATCGCTACTAGCGAGATAACTATCGGGAAAGCCACCTCTAAGCCACAACCGTTCCAAAGCCGACCTATTATTTTCAATCTCCAAAACATGCAGCGGGCCCATATCTATGTATGCCACTCTCCCGGCGAGTGACTCACCCGATTGTTTTAATAAGTCTATAGAAGCAGAGCCAAGTATCAAAAACCTACTTTTTCCTTTATTATTTCTTCTTCCTTTATCAATAATGCCTCTTAGAACTTCGAATAGACCTGGCATCTTGTGGATTTCATCCAAGACCACCAATTGATCTTCGTATTGTTCAAAATATAATTCCGGACTTTGAAGTTTTGCTCTGTCTGATTCGGCTTCAAGGTCTAGATAGATTCCCTTTTTTTTGTTAGCGATATCTAAAGCCATGGTGGTCTTGCCGCACTGCCGTGGGCCAAGCAATATGACAGCTGCCTGCCTATCGAGTGCTTCTAAAATTTCAGATTCGATCTTTCTGGTATACATTTATGCAAATATACTGGCTATTTGGATGATTTACATGGATGATTATATATTTTACCATGTAAATTGTCCACAGAATGGATGATTTGCATGGATTGAAGCAAGATCTCTTGTTCAGTTACCTTATCCACTTCACTACTACACTCCAATACACAATAAAATAAATACAAACATCAGCCCTGCCAGATATCCCATCCCAGCTCCGGGACCCTGCTTACTATAAGCATTCATAAGCCGATCAAGTACAAAATGCCCTCCAAGCAGACAAGCCACCCAAATGCGTAGCAACAGCCAATCCTTTTCCACCCCCGGTACCCAGAATAATCCAAATGTAAGTACCGCTTGTGCCGGAATATAAAACCACGACTTATCTATAAAATCATCCCAGGCAAACGCGGGGCTAATATTAGATTTATAAATATTGACGGCAATGGAAAAGATGAGGAGCCAGAAGAGTTCTGGGACAAGGAAGTATTTCATTTGGACAATTTACTTGCTTTGATCTATTTCAAAAACACGTTTAAATGCAATTTCCATCCTCCCTATTTCCGTATCTGTAAGTTTTGAAAATTGATCTCTTTTCCTTTTAGCAAGAATGCCTTTGTATTGATGTAGCAAGATGAGCATTAGATTGATATCACGATCAGGCATATCTACTATTTGTTGAATTTCATTTTTAGCTTCATCGTATCGCTGTAAAAATATAAGTTCGTTCGGCATATCTTCATTGATGGTAGCGTGGATGGTCTGCAAAAAATATTCACATTGAGGGGTGAGATCAGGATAGCGATAGTATCCATCTATCGCCTCAGGATTGGTTATTATGATCTCTCCTTTTACATTTTTATCATACTTTATTCTTTGCAACAGTGGTTTTGAATATTTTTCCAGTATATTATCATACTCTTTTATATGGTGCAATATATGCGCGGATATAGGTATAATCACTCCAGATGGCACTATTGCATCGTGAGCGAGAATATCATGTATCAAAAATCGATGCAGTCTTCCATTACCATCTTCAAATGGATGTATGAATACAAAACCAAATGAAATGATGGCTGCCCGTATGGGTGCAGGCATGGCATTTGTATTTAGCCACGAACCCTTCAATCCGCCCATCAATCCATTCACCATACTTGGTGGAGGGCATATATAATGAATCAGGTCCTGATAATTGGACAATATCTCACCTACAAAATTTTGAGAATCTCTATAATCTTCTGAAGCAAATCGAGCATCTACTATTGCATTTTGTAATTGTATCAATCGCTCTCGGGATATCATTTTATCCGTTTCCGTAGTACCTGCTCTCAATAACAAGGACACAAACTTTTCTGTGCGATGTGCAGATGGCATTTCTTTTTCTATTTCGTAAGAGGATCGGGTCTCTTTATTATAAAGGAAATTTACTGCTCTATTAAAAATCTCCGGGGCATAATTGTCTTTTAATGTTTTTATCTTTTCTTTTACATCAATGGCAAGTAGCATTAGTAAGCTTTTAGTCTTGCGCACTATTGAACAATATTCTTCATTACCTATTAGATTATTATTGATTTTCCATTTAACATTTTTTATAGTGGATCCAGTAAAATATTTTTTATCATCCAACAAGTCTATATAATTGCCTTTGATAGTATGGGCAAGGTTGATTTCATTTCCAGTTAGAAACTCATATAAGAAACCAATTTTCCTTGTCATTTTTGCAGAAGGAGTATGATGGATATATAAACTAATTTCTTCTATTGCCATTTTTTCAAAGATCGCTTTTAATAGATCGAGACTCAAATCATCGTACTTGAGTGCAAATTCAATATGATCTATTGGTTCGTCGTTTACTTTATATCTCGGACCATACACCTGCACCACATTTCCCTTGATGGACAGTTCTATAGATTCATTGTTTCCTATATAAGAAATGTGGGATACTTCATACTCCGTCAAAAAGTAATGATCTTTCAACCATTGAAAACCTGCATATTTTGTAACCATTTGGCACTAAAATTACTGTAAAATTCATAAATGGCACTGTAAAACTCATAATATAGACTTATTTTACTGTAAAACATATATGAGTGAACTTATTCCAGGAATTCAAAATTATTACTGTAAAACGTATAAGAAGTACTGTAAAATTTATAAATATGATATTTTTTACTGTAATAATTATATTACTAGACAGTAAAAGGGTTTGACTTATTGGAGAAGTTATGAGGGCTTTGAGATGAATAATCAATGTAAAAATTTATTAATACCGCATTATGGCTGATTTTACATGAATAAATTTATTTTTTACTATGTAAATTGTTCGTGGCGTGGATGATTTACATGACGCAAGCACCATTTTAGCGTTTTACTTATATCTGATCCAATAATTTTGAATTGTTACCAATTTTTGGTATTTTAGCTTAAATTTAAAATAATGGGACGCAATACTTCGATATCACTGGGCAATCATTTTGAAAGTTTTATTGAGCATACTATTAATAATGGAAGATTCAATAATGCGAGCGAGGTGGTCAGAGCCGGGCTTCGTCTTTTAGAAGATGAAGAAAATAAGGTCATCGCTTTGAGGAAAGCTATAAACGAAGGCATCGAGAGTGGTAGAGCAATGGATTTTGATCCCCAAAAGCACCTGGAGACTCTAAAAGCCAGGAGGAAAGCTAATGGCTAAATATTACTTATCAAATAAAGCCGTCGATGATTTAGATGGCATTTGGAATAATACAGTAGTAAGCTGGTCTGAAAACCAAGCTGATAAATATTATGATTTGCTTTTGAATAGCTGTAGTGAATTAGCTAAAAACCCAAAACTTGGAAAAGAATATAACCTATTGATCAAGGGAGTACTTGGTTATACATCTGGCGAGCATATTATTTTCTATCGCGTTGTTTCATTTGACGAAATTGAAATAGTAAGGATATTACATAGAATGATGGATTTTAAAAGTAAAATATAATTCAAATTTTTCACCTGTTATGAATTTATTTGGCCTGCTCGCTTTCCAATAGAGAAATTAATTGGTTCTTCGCCATTATTAGTGGGTAATTTTTAAAAATAATCTTACTTAATTATTCGCCTTACTTTTTTTTCCGCAAAAAAAGTAATCCCGTGGTTTACACACGGGACCAAAATAAACTCGCTCTTGGATAAGATCCATGTCATTGCATTTTCACGGGCAATTGATTCGCTTTTCAAATATACATTTTGCTGCCTGCCGGCCTGGAAGGCGGGCTCGACCCCTGCCCGACTTTGTCATTCAGGCGGGAGTATTTTGGCACAGTCCTGTCCTAGATCCTGAATATCTGGTACCTTAAATTATTGTTCAGAATTTTCAATACGTTTTTACCCACATAAAACAGCGAATAACCCATTAATTAAAAAAATGAGGACGCAAATTGCGACCTCAAAAATTCAGGTTTTGGATATTTTTATTATATCACATTCACTTTCCGATACAAAAAGTGATACAGGTACATAAATAATTGAAAACAAACAACTTATAAACAATATTGAATTATAAGGTACAAATAAGGTACAATTTGAATTAACTATTCTCAAATAACTGAAAGGATGAATGCGCAATTGTATTTGCTTCAGTTTTATCAAATGACACTTTAAAAGAATGTCCATCCATTAAATGATGTAAAAGAAAAGTTTGGCAATATTGTGATGCAAGAGCTGAATTTATAGGTCTCGAGGGAGCAAGAAAAGCAGCACATGAAGAAAGTTTAGCTATTTCTTTGCCAAAATCATCGCTTCCAGTTTCACAACATAATGAGATAATAAGTTTGCTTCTTAATGGTTGATCAATTAATAATTCATTCCAATCCTTCACCCCACAGACACATTTTTCACTATCAAGTCCATAAATTCCAGTTGAAGAACCATGTCCAATAAGTATGATAATGTTGTGAGCTTGGATTTCGTTAATTAAACAATTAAATTCTTCATGAGTCCTAATCTTATAGAATCTAACATACTCATCGCTATCTTTATACAATAATCTAGAAAATTGTAATATTGATTTAGTCAACGGGTCAAGATTTGTAAGCTCATTTTTTAAATCTCCAAAGCAGATTATTATTATATATTGTTTAAAATGAACTTTGGAAACTTCACATTCTTTCTGAATACCACTATATTCTACAATGCAAGAAGTATCACTACACGTTATTACTTCCGCTAAAATCAATGCATCTGGACAAAAGGAATTTCCATAAAAAGTATTACATGGTACACAACATTTTTCATTGGTCTGAAACTTTGTCATAAATATATAATTAGAATATTAATAGTTTTTTACAAGTATGAAATTGGTCTATCAGGTTGATTGGTGAATAATAATTTTAAATCAAGGATTTTGCCTTTTGAAAAAGCATGAGCAACGAAGCGAAATTTTCTTTGCTCATGATATAAAGAGACTTTGGGTTAGAAGAATCAAGAAGAACAACACCTTGCCATACTTCTGAACTAGTTTTATAATCTAGCCGTACCTTAAATCCAAATCTGGTAGAAAAGTTGACTGAAGATTCATTCGCTGGCTTAGAGTCAATAACTTTGGTTCATCGCATTTTTGCATACTTGAGCCTATAGTTGTGTAAATCAAAAATTTTCAATCCGAAATATTCCAAGTCTCTATATCCGTATGCTTTACGCTTTAATACTTTTATTTTATTGTTAAATCCTTCTAATGGCCCAG
>JBBSBH010000035.1:0-54369 GCA_038251405.1 Chitinophagales bacterium | reverse complement strand
TTTTTCTTCAAAGACATATGCGTCCAAATAGCTCCTGCAAAATCTACAAAGCCGGTGAGTATTAATAATACTGGAGCTTTTCCAAAAATAACCATAAGAATAAATGCGATAAATACAAAAATCCTTGCTATTACAGTAAATTCAAAAAATAAAGTTATTTCTGCATTAGCTGTTTGGAAATAATAATATCCCACCACCAGGGTTACTATACCCAATACACGCACCCAAACTTCCTGAGTCTCTTGAAATCCAAGTAAAGGCAATATTAGATTAGGGATAATCGCTAAGCTAAGACCCATAAAAAATAAATAATAAGAAAAGTAAAGAATGGTTTTGGCAGCAGCGGTCATGATTTTAGTTTTTTAGTAAATTGAATATACAAAACCCCCGACTGAAATGAAATCTGAATATCAATATGTTACAGAATTTAATTAATTAAATGTTTTAAAAGCGGTTGATCAATAGTTTCCAAACCACAATCTATCTCTAAATCCCATTCTAGAGCCTTTTCAAAATCCGGTGTACCATGTTATAGGCTTAAACAATTAGTATAGCTACGACTTCATCAGGAGAGTAGACGGGAATGTGTGCTCCTTTAAAATCCTTCAAATTTCTGGTAACAATACATTCTATACCCTCTACAGAATGCGCACTATATATTTGAAGGGCATCCTCAAAGTCTTTGTAATTTGATTTGAGACTTTTCTTGATAATGCTTAAATCCACGGAAATTACAGTTATATAATCCAATAAATGGATTAATACTTCTCTCAATTCCTTTTCATGAATATATTTTTTTAGAAGGTAATGTGTGGTAGCAATAGAATGGGACGAGGTGTATAATGTTACTAAATCTGTTTCTGCTCTGGTAAACAATTCAACGGCATATTTGCTAAATGGTTGTCTATCTGCAATTAAGTCAACCAAAATATTAGTATCTACAAATATTTTCATTTCAAATGCTTATTTTCATAATAAGCTCGTAATTCCATATCATCATCAAAATCATTGGGCAAGCTTACCGATCCTACTATCTTTTTAAGTTTGGAAGATAGTATTTTGCCTGAGTTTTCATTAGTAATATTTTCCAGATAAGTCTCTATTATCTTGGAAAGGCTGCGCCCAGTTAATTTTGCATAAGACTTAGCCTTAGTTATTACCGCTTCATCTACTGTTAAAGTTAATTTGGTTGTCATTATACGTGCTTTTCTAACAAAAATACGTATAAATGTATTAATTAGAATCAAAATTATAAAAATTCGCTCCAGAATCAACACAAGATTGTATATTTGCACCTCTAAAAATTAAAGCAGCATTATGCCTAAGATGAAAACACATTCCGGAGCGAAGAAGAAATTCAGGATCACCGGATCTGGAAAAGTGAAACGGTTTCAAGCGAATACATCACATCGTCTGCGTCAGAAGTCTAAAAAAGCCAAATTGGGTAACCGGGAAATGGCTCTTGTAAGCAAAGCAGATGAAAAAAGAGTAAAGCGTATGCTTTGCCTCTAAGCAAGTAAATCATTATTAACCCGACCCATCAGGAGCAAAGCATCTTAAAAAGATCCCTGGAAAGTCGCAAAACAAGTATAAAATGGCACGATCAGTCAATCACGTAGCTTCCAGAGCAAGAAGAAAAAAACTACTCAAGGCCACCAAAGGATTTTGGGGCGCTCGCAGAAACATCCTTACCGCAGCCAAGCACACGCTCGAAAGAGCATGGAAATATGCTTACCGAGATCGCAAGACTAAGAAAAGAGCCTTCAGAGCACTGTGGATAGCGCGTATTAATGCTGCTGCTCGTATAGAAGGATTCTCTTATTCAAAATTGATTCATGCCCTGGCCCAAAAAGATATTACTTTAAATCGTAAAGTACTTGCTGACCTGGCTATGAATCATCCCGAAGCTTTCAAAGCCGTAGTAGCTATAGTAAAATAAGCCAATTATTTACCTTAAAATAATGAGCCTTGGTCATGAGATCAGGGCTTTTTTGTTTGAAGGATAATAGCGAAAATCACCAAAGTGTTTGATCTGTATTCATTTTTACATTATGCTGTTGTCGCTTTAAAATGATATGAAAATCCCAAATTAATTACCGACTTCAAAATCGTAATTCCAAAATCGTAAATTGTAAATCGTAAAATTACTTCCTGATCGCCTCCACCGGATCCATTTTAGAGGCCTGCAAAGCCGGAATCAAACCGGCCAATATTCCAATTACAATAGAAATACTCACTCCAATGAAGATATTCTTAGCGGATAAAAACATGGTATAACCAAAAACTGAAGAAAGGATTTTCAGAATAATGTAAACCAAAGTAAGCCCTACCAATCCTCCCAGAATACAGAGTACTACCGCCTCCACCAAAAACTCTAAAAGAATAAAATAACGCCTGGCACCCAATGCTTTCTTGATACCAATAATATTGGTCCGCTCTTTTACACTTACAAACATGATGTTTGCAACGGAGAACATGCCTACCAATATGGCAAAAAAGCCAATTACAATGCCTACCAGATTGAGAACACCGAAGAAACTATCCAGAATATTAGTCAGAATCGACATTTCATTGATACTAAAGCTAGCTTGCTCATAGGGCTTTTGCTTTCGCTCTGCTTTTAATACAGAGGTCACCTCTGCTTTAAGATCTTCCAGGTCTGCTCCAGGAGCGGCCTTTACCATCAGGTTCGTTCCCCAGAAACGATTATTTCTCACATTTACCAATTTTTTGGCTGCATTGTACCCTATGAGTACTCCCCGATCAAAATCAGCGGGATTAATCAAATCTTTTCCTGATTTCTTAATAACACCTACTACCTCCATGTTCCGATCTTTCATTCGGATTGATTTTCCAATAGGATCGATAAATCCAAAAAGTGTTTCAGCTAATTCTGCCCCTATCACAATCTTATCAGCACCGGATTCGTACTCAAATGGGGTCAAAAATCGTCCTGATTGATACTCAATTTTGTACATGTCATTATAATCATAGCTCACCGCCAGAATAAAAGCACCGCTGATACTATTAGATTTATACTTTAGATTGGCCCCACCAATAAATACCTGAATAGCAGCCAATGAAGCATTTTTTACCCTTGCTTTCATTGCTTCTAATTCACCATAGTTAGCATTGGGCCGCCGCAGGTATTTAAAATAATTTTCGTCTGGATCTTCTGCCCAGGGCATTCGGGTGATGTATAGCACATCATTACCTAATTTTTCAAAACTTCCTTTTATATTATCTTCCAATGAATCAACAGCACTCAGCACTGCTATAATGCAAAATATACCTATTGAAATCCCCAGTAAGGATAGAAAAGTTCGCAGTTTGTTAGAGACTAATTGCCCAAATGACTGCACTATTCCTTCGTATAAAAGTCTTAAAAACATGAATTAATTTAAACTGACTCTAAAATAAGTAATTAATCATGGACTGGACAAAAACAATCGATCAAATGGATTGAAAACCATTTAAAGATCAACTAATTACAGATTAAATACTAAACCAATCGATCCAAATAGGCTTTTATACTTTTCTCCAGTCCCAAATAAAGCGCATCACATATCAGGGCATGGCCAATGGATACTTCAAGCAATCCAGGCACTGCTGTTTTGAAAAACCGAAGATTATACAAATTGAGATCATGACCGGCATTAATTCCAAGATCCATTTTTAAAGCCTCAATGGCGGTGTCTACATATGGCTTTACCGCGCTATCATGCTCTCCTACTTCAAAATCCTCGGCAAATGGCCCGGTATAAAGCTCTATCCTATCGGTGCCAGTCTCCTTAGCAGACTTTATCAAAGCGGGATTAGCGTCTAAAAAAATAGAAGTGCGAATTCCCCTATCTTTTAGTCTATTAATAATATCGACTAAAAAATCTTTTTGAAGAATCGTATCCCAACCATGATCAGAGGTCAATGCTCCGGGGAGATCAGGCACCAGGGTTACCTGATGTGGCCGATGCTTCAACACTACCTTCATGAATTCTTCTGAAGGGTAGCCTTCTATATTCAATTCCGTAGTCACTATCTCCTTTAATTTTTCTACATCACTATATTTAGCATGTCTTTGATCTGGTCGCGGGTGAATAGTTATACCCTGAGCTCCATAACTTTCACAATCTATAGCCACTTTCATCAGATCAGGCATATTACTATCCCTGGAGTTACGAATGAGTGCTATTTTATTGAGGTTTACACTAAGTTTAGTCATAAATTCTAGCTTTATAATCTAGATTGCAAATATACTATCTTCGCCGAATGCGACTTTTTATATTGTTTATATTAGTGATTTCAGGTTTGATTGTTGGCATGGCGATCATCGCTTTGATTGCAGTGGCGTATGGACTAGGCATTATGGGCCTTACCGATGCCAATGCTATGGCAAACTTGCCAGCAAATCCGATGCGCTTGATAATAATGGTGAACCACCTTACAATGTTTATGATCCCAGCCATTGCCTGGGGTATTATTTGGTATAAAAAAGAATGGCTGAAAGGGTTGAGTCTTAAAAAAATTCCAAAATGGCTTTATTTGATTGTAGGTCTAGTATTTCTACTGGCAGCCTACCCTATTGTATCCAAGTCATACGAAATAAATAGATTGTGGGATCTTCCAGAGTGGATGAGTACGGCTGAAGACCAGACTGCCGAGTTGTTAAAAAAATTGCTTACCATGGACAATCCTGGCTCCCTGATTTTAAACTTATTGGTCATTGCGATCATCCCGGGTATAGGTGAAGAACTCATTTTCAGAGGAATCATACAAAAAGAGTTTGAGCGACATTTAAAAAATCCCTATGTCGCTGTGATATTAGGAGCCATAGTATTTAGTGCCCTCCATTTTCAGTTCGCCGGCTTTTTACCAAGAATGTTCCTGGGTATTATTTTGGGATTGCTATTTTATTGGACAGGTAGTTTATGGGTAAGCATGTTTGTTCACGCTTTTAACAATGGCATGCAAGTAGTACTGGCATATTTTTATCCTGCTATGATCGATCAGGACTTAGAAAGTAGTGTTTCCTCTACCTGGTATATGGTGTTGATCTCCGTATTAGTAAGTATGGCTATTGGCTATTGGTTTATCCACCAAAAATCCAAAGAAAATCATATAGATAACGACCAGGATAATATTCAAATACAGAGGGTATGAATGACCTACCAAAAAGACTGATTACTGCAATAATATTAGGCATAGTAGTCATCGGAGGGATTTATTTTTCTGCCATTACATTTGGAATTGTCCTTATCATCATCGGTTATTTTTCTGCATTAGAATACATTGAATTAGCAAGCAATGGCGCTGAAATAAGTAACCCAAAAACACTTACAAGAGTTTCGGCAGTGGGTTCAATAATTCCACTATTGATGTATATGATTTTAATCAATGTAAATTTTGCGCAGGCTACTCCATTAGCCATCATTTTATCTCTAATTTTTTCTTCTGCATTATTCACCTATTTTCTAATTAAGAATGAAATGGGAGACTGGCGCATGTATCAATCATATAGCCTGGCCATCGTATACATAGGACTACCCGTCCTATTATTTTACTGGGTTTGCACGCTCAATGGCGATTATAATTGGTGGAAACCTATGTCGCTTTTGATATTGATTTGGTGCAATGATATCATGGCTTATTTCACTGGAAGATTTATAGGCAAGAGGCCCCTTTACAAAGTGATTTCACCCAAAAAAACATTCGAAGGATTTCTGGGAGGCCTGATTTTTACGGTAATAGGAGCATTGGCTCTATCCCTATATATTTTACATCTCACTCCTATTCAATGGGTGGTGTATGGATTTGTAGTGTCTATCCTATCTACTGTGGGTGACTTATTTGAATCTCTGATCAAAAGAAGGTATGGCGTAAAGGATTCCGGAACTTCCCTACCCGGCCATGGAGGATTTTTGGATCGATTTGATGCCTTCATTTTTTTATTACCGGTAGCCAGTTTGATACTTTACTTATTTTGGGCTTACTCATAAAAACCAGAATATTAATTCAACATTTTGGAGGAAGGCCTCAAAGACTACTCATTTTGTATATTTGCAGTTCATGAATATTCATAAAGAGGGTTACAAAATCATTCTTATCAGTACTTTTATTATACTATTGATTGCAACCCTCGTAATCAATTTTATACATATTCTTACCATCCCGATTATCATTTTACTGTCCTTGTATTTTGCATGGATGTTGTGGTTTTTCAGAGATCCTGTAAGGTTAATTCCATTACCAGGGGAGGACATACTTTACGCTCCCTGCGATGGAAAAGTAGTAGTAATAGAAGAGGTGGAAGAGCCGATATATTTTAAGACCAAACGGAAACAAATCTCCATATTCATGTCACCTATGAACGTGCATGTAAATCGGGTACCCGTGAGCGGGAAAGTAGTATACAACGAGTATTTCCCCGGGAAATATTTGGTAGCATGGGATCCTAAATCGTCTACCGAAAACGAGCGTCATTTTGCGGTAATAGACCAGGGCAAATATGAAGTAGGGGTGGTACAAATCGCTGGCGCAATGGCCAGACGCATTATTAATTATTTAGAATTGAACGAGGAAGTTAGTCAGGGGGAGGAATTAGGTTTTATTCGCTTTGGGTCGCGGGTAGATTTATACTTACCGCTAGACGCTAAAGTAGAAGTAAAAATAGGTGATCTGGTGCAGGGGAATTTGTCTACCATTGCGAGAATGGAAATCGAAGAACATGAGATTTAAGCACCTTTTTTTTGATTTGGACCACACGCTGTGGGACTTTGAAAAAAATTCATTCCATGCCTTTGAGCGCATGTTTGATGACTTACAATTACAAGAATCTTTGGGTATTGATTTTGAAACTTTTCATTCCAAATACACCATTCACAACACATACTATTGGAACCTGTATAGTGTTGGTGGCATCAACCAAACTGAACTAAAATGGCGAAGAATGTACGAGACTTTAAAAGATTTTGCTCACGCTGATCTGGAGAAAGCAAAATCTATGAGTGCTACCTACCTTGAGTTCTTACCCGAGTCCAAACAACTATTTCCTCATACCAGGGAAATCCTGGAGTATCTAAAAGGAAGATCTTATATGCTGCATATACTTTCTAATGGTTTTGAGCTGACTCAACATCGTAAATTGAAAAATAGCAAAATTGATACTTATTTTGAACATGTGATCACCTCGGAAGCTTGCGGCTATGTAAAACCCGATGCCAGGATCTTCGATTATAGTATTTCCAAAGCAAATACCTCTAACCAGGAATCTATAATGATCGGTGATAGTCCAGAGGCAGATTTGCAAGGGGCATTAAATGCTGGAATGGAAAGTGTATTTGTAGATCACCATGCTGTAGATACAGAGGTGAAATATACCTATAAAGTAAATAGTTTAGTAGAACTAGAAGAAATCTTTTAAACCACTGCTAATCGATTTTCAAATCATCCAATTCATCCATAAAAGAGTCGTCCAGAGCATCCTTTAATTTACCAATAGCCATTCCATCAGCACTGGCGTTGATTAAAAATCGATTTTTGTACAAAATAGCTATGGATGAGGAATTATCTTTTAAGTCTGATTTTTCAAAAGCTTTATGGCCCTTCCATTCTGTCACTTTTTCGAAACCATCTTCATCTTCATGATAGATGTCAGACTTTGACCAGGCAGCGATCATTTGCGCTACCCCTGGAATGCCTCCAAAATCGATGATTTCCAACTTAACAGATTTATCATTGTCTCTGTAAACAGATTTTACTGTGGCAATTTTGATCCCAAATGCTCCAGTGCTCTCGGCTTTAATACTTTCCCGATCGAGTCTATCAAGGGATTTTGGAAAAAGCTGTTTCATCTTGTCGGTAGAAAGCAAATCACCCTGTTTTAAATTGAAATTAAAGTTTTCCTTTATTTCATCTTCATCATCTTCTTGGTCACCATCGCTTGAAGACTCACTTTCGATATTGTCATTTGAAGATTCCTTATCTTTATTCAAGTCAAATTTGCAATTCTGTAATAAAAAAATAGAAAAAATCAGTAAGCCAAATAAGTTCTTCATTTTAAAATATATTTTGTTGTACTCTATATAAATGGAAAATATCTCAAATAAATTCAGCCAATGGTTTTAATTTCGATGAAAAACCTTAGATAGCCGATTAACTTAATTTTTCACAAAAATTATGTATCATTATCCATCTTAAAACAAGCTAATATTTTATGAAATCAAGATGCCTCCTTTTGCTTTTTTTGGCGAGTTTTTTTTCAGCACAATCGCAGTTAAGTCCATTGACTGTTGAGAAAATTATGCGGGATCCAAAATGGATAGGATCCTCCCCTTCCAATATTCAATGGAGTCGCGATAGTAAGACCGTATATTTTAATTGGAATCCAAATGCAGTTGATGCGGATTCGCTTTATAAATTCCATATTGGATCCATTGAACCTCCAAGCAAACTTGGATTTAGGAAGGAAGCGAATTTTATTTCAAATGATGACCTGATTTTCAACAAAGATCATTCTGCATGGGTATTTGAGCAAAACAATGATATTTATTTTCAATCAGAAAGAATGTCGTATCCATTGGCCATCACTACTACCCTCGAAAGGGAATCAAATCCTCAATTCACTATGAATGAGACTGCGATTGTCTACTCCAAAAACGATAATCTCTATGCCTGGAATATTGCAGATGGAACTACTCTACAATTAACAAATTTTGTAAAAGGATCAAAACCAAAAGCCAGCCCTGTCAATACTATTCAGGAAACCTGGCTCAAAAATGACCAATTGAGAGAATTTCTTATCCTGTCTGAAAGAAAAAACAAGAAAGATATCATTGATTCACTAAATGAAATAGAGAAGACTTATTTACCGCTTTCTTCATTAAAGCCTGTTTATTTAGATGATAAATTTTTGACTTCCTTGCAAATTAGTGGGGATGGAAAGATCATTAGCTATAAACTCACTAATCCTGGTAAAAACAAATCTACTTTTGTACCCAACTATGTCACAGAATCTGCCTTTACCGAGAGCATCCCGGGTCGCACCAAGGTAGGCATTGAAGAAGCAAAACAGGAACTATTTATTTTCCGGCCTTCCATGGATACTACCTATAAAATAAGCCCCAAAAAATTGGAAGGCTTTTTTGAGATTCCTGACTTTTATAAGGACTACCCTTCAGTATATGCTAAAAAGCTAAAAGACTCCATTGGCAAATCTGTTAACTATTCATCTTTAAAATTTTCTGATGATGGTTCAAAGGCAATAGTGGATATCGTGTCAGATGACCATAAAGACCGATGGCTTTGCTCTATCAATTTCGAAGATGGAACTTTAGAATCTATTGATCATCAACATGATGAGGCATGGATAGCCGGACCTGGAATAGGTGGATGGTTTGGCAATGGCAACCAGGACTGGATAAATGATCATGTGTATTATTTTCAAAGTGAGAAATCAGGGTACTCCCATTTATATTCTTATGATTTTAATTCAAAGTCTATAAAAGCTATAACCAAGGGAAATTATGAAGTACTAGCTGCTATTTTATCAGAAGATAAAAATATATTTTATGTTACCACTAATGAGGTACATCCCGGGGAACAACAATTCTATCAGCTTCCTGTAAATGGAGGCACGGCTACCCGTATCACTTCCATGATCGGAGCACATAATGTCACCATATCTCCCGATGAAAAATACATTGCTTATTTATATTCCTATACTAATAAACCGTGGGAACTTTATATTCAGGAAAATAAAGCCGGGGCAGTACCTCACCAAATCACCGATAAAGCAATGTCGCCCGAGTTTAAATCATATGCCTGGCGAGACCCGGAAGTAATCACTTTCAGTGCACGAGACGGAGCGAAAGTGTACAGCAGGCTTTATCGCCCTTCAAAAAAACTGGCAAATAATTCGGCTGTAATTTTTGTCCATGGTGCTGGCTATTTGCAAAATGCACACAAATGGTGGAGTAGCTATTTTCGGGAATATATGTTTCATAATTTGCTGGTAGATCAAGGCTATACCGTAATCGATATTGATTACCGCGGCAGTGCGGGATATGGTCGTGATTGGCGAACAGGTATTTACAGATTTATGGGGGGGAAAGATCTCAATGATCAGGTAGATGCTGCAAACTTCCTGGTAAATAATATGGGAATTCGGAGGGATAAAATTGGAATCTACGGCGGATCATATGGCGGCTTCATTACCCTCATGGGACTTTTTAATTCACCTGAAACTTTTGCGGCAGGAGCAGCACTGAGACCTGTGACAGATTGGGCACAATACAATCATCCGTATACTTCCAATATTTTAAATGAACCCGCAGACGATAGTATAGCTTATAAAAAATCTTCTCCATTTTATTATGCTGCAGGATTGAATAAGCCTTTATTGATTTGTCATGGAATGGTGGATGTGAATGTTCATTATCAGGATGCAGTAAAATTAGCTCAAAGACTCATCGAATTAAAAAAAGATAATTGGGAGCTAGCTTCCTATCCCATGGAAAGCCATGGATTTGTAGAACCTTCCAGTTGGACAGATGAATACAAACGGATATTGAAATTATTCAATCATTGGCTTAAATAAAACCTCAATTTAGTACGAGAAATGGATGTAGAAGAAGAAAATCAACAAAACCAGGACGAGCCATTAAGTAGTCTTAATCTAATCATCTTTGTATTATCTATCTATGTTTTGGTAGCATTGATGGTAGATACTTTTTACAAACTTTCACCAGAAGTTTCATCCATATTAGAAACCGTAGATAATCTGATATGTGTAATATTTTTGTATGATTTTGCAATACGATTTAGGCGAGCTCCCAATAAATTAAAATTTATGCGATGGGGGTGGATCGATTTGTTATCCAGCATTCCATTTGTTGATTATGTGCGGGCTGGAAGGGTTTTGAGACTATTCAGATTGCTGCGGATTATTCGCGCATTTAAGAATACACACCAGTTGGTTCATCATATTTATAGAAAAAGAGCACAAGGCGCCTTAGCTACTGCATTTATCATTACTGTATTGATGCTTATATTTTCTTCTATAGCTATATTGCAAGTAGAGACTGATCCTCATAGCAATATCAAAACCGCAGAAGATGCGCTCTGGTGGTCTGTGACTACTATCACCACCGTTGGTTACGGTGACCGGTATCCAGTAACTACCGAAGGAAGAATCATTAGCGCTATACTAATGGTAATGGGAATTGGGCTTTTCGGTACATTCAGCGGTTATATTTCTTCTGTAATATCACAGCATCCGGAACACCATCATCATTACCATAAGGAAGATGCTGATGAGAAAAAAGATAGTTCTAATGCATCATCTTCAGAACCTGGTAATGAAAAATCCTGACATCAAGATTATTAAAAAAGAGATCCTTTCTGACAATTGGTATACGCTCAATAAAGTTACTTTTGAACAAAAAGATAAGGATGGCAATGTGCACACAGTATCCCGGGAGGCATATGACCGTGGTAATGGAGCAGCGATACTTTTGCACAATAAAGAAAATGGGACCATCATCCTCACCAGGCAATTTAGAATGCCTACCTATATCAACGGCAATAAGGATGGCATGTTGATAGAAGCCTGTGCTGGTCTTTTGGACAATCTCAATCCTGAAGAATGCATCAGAAAGGAAACGGAAGAAGAAACCGGTTACCGGGTAAAAGAAGTAAAAAAAGTAATGGAAGCTTATATGTCTCCTGGTTCTGTCACTGAAATACTACATTTTTTTATTGCTGAATATGAACCAAAAATGAAGGTATCAGCAGGGGGAGGACTGGAGGATGACCATGAAAATATTGAAGTATTGGAATTGAGATTCGATAAGGCTCTGGAAATGATAAAGACAGGCGAAATTAAAGATGCCAAGACGATCATGTTGATTCAGTACTTGCAAATAAATAATATTTAACCCAATTTTTGCAGCAGAAGCAAAAATTTCTCCAAATTTAAAATATTGTATCTAGCTCCCTAGCAAAAGATTCCTGAGTTTTGGGATAAAATTGGATATAAGTCTCTGAAATATAGCTGGATTATTATTATGCCCTGGTTTTAAACCAATTTAACCCTGTATTGTTATATCCCCATCGAATTGGCCAAATAGCTATTTCAACTATTAATTACCTAGATTACCACGTGCTAAAAATTTTACTAATTCTTGCTCTTATCTTTGTCCTCATGAATTCAATTTTCCATTTTATTTCCATAAGTACCCTTATGAGTATGTTAGCCCTTCCTTTCACAAAAAATGCGGCAAACTCTAAACCTGATGATGCAACCCTGGCAACTCAAAATTTGTATCAATTCAAATTACATTCGCTTATTGACAATGAAGAAATTGACTTTAGCAAATATCGAGGCAAGAAAGTAATCATATTGAATGTGGCTTCAGAATGTGGCTTCACCCCACAATATGCTGATTGGCAAAAATTCAACGAATTACATGGAAAAGATGTGATCGTTTTGGGTTTCCCTTCCAATGATTTTGGATCGCAGGAGCCTGGTGATAGCAAACAGATCTCTGCCTTCTGTACAAAAAATTATGGAGTTACTTTTCAGATGTTTGAAAAAATTACGGTCAAAGGTGAAAACAAACACCCGCTATATAAATGGCTCTCCACTAAAGAGTTAAATGGCTGGAATGATAAGGAACCAAGCTGGAATTTCTGCAAATATGTAATCAATGAAAAAGGAGAATTGACGCACTTTTTTGGGTCAAAAGTATTACCTACCGACCAGGTGTTTTTAGATGCTATAAAAGCTTAACTGAAGTTATTCAAAGTCCTTATAGAGCAAATACTTTTTCCTGATCGTTTTATACTGATCCAGCCCTGGTTTCCAACTGGCTCTTATTTGATCTTCTGCTTTTCCCGCAAGTATCATTTCCATCAAGTCTTTTCCTCCTGCTAATCGGTTGAATGAACTGGTCTTTAAAAAAAAGGATTCACTATCTTTTAAATCATTGTACATGATCAGTAACCATTTAAAATTGAGTCTTTTCCAGGACATGATTTCTTCTATAGTGAGATTGTTCAAATTGTAGCCGTAGCATTTTTGATCCATTAGTTTTGGGGCTTTTGCTCCAGGCATACTTACCGGAGTAAACTCATAATCCTTCTTCGAAAATTTGGGATGACCAAAATTGATAAATTGTAGATTCGTTCCACGACCTTCATTACAAATAGTTCCTTCGAAAAAACAGGTTGAAGGATACAGCAGCGTCGCTTTCAGGTTAGGAATATTCGGGGAGGGTTTTACAGGCATATCATAAGTCATCGTATGATCGTAATCCGCGCATGGAATTACTGTAAGATTGCATTTTATTCCGTTTTTCAACCAACCTTCACCATTCACCATGTGGGCATACTCTCCTATCGACAAACCGTAAACCACGGGTACCGGATGCATACCTATAAAAGATTGATACTCTTTTTGCATCACGGGTCCATCTATATAATATCCGTTAGGATTGGGTCTGTCCAGAATTAGAAATGGAATTCCAGTTTCGGCACAAGCTTCCATGGCTAATGACATAGTCGCATTATAAGTATAAAACCTAACGCCTATATCCTGGATATCGTAAACCAGGATGTCAATTCCTTTTAAATCTTCTACTGAAGGTTTCCTTTTTTCTCCATATAGAGAAACCATCATGATACCCGTACCTTCATCAAACTCTGATTTTACCTTTTCCCCAGCATCGGCCTCACCTCTGAATCCATGTTCAGGAGAATAAATTTTCTGTATGTCGATATGTAGTTTTAGAAGAGTATCGACCAAATGAGTTTTACCTATTGTTGAAGTTTGATTTACCAGTAAACCTACCTTCTTATTTTTGAGTAAAGGCAGGTAGGCGTTAAGGTTACAGGCTGCGGGGACCGCGTTCTTAGGCCAGGGAGTATCCATATGAGCGGAATTTGCATCCTGTTGAGCAATATTTTTTTCCAACTTAACAGGCTGATTGCAAGAGCTTAAGAAAATGCTGGAGGTAAAAAACAGTTTAAGAAAAAACATCATATGTGCGAAGCTATTATTTTTGTTTGAAATCAGAAAAATTAATTTGATGTCTACTAATTATGCCGTGATCGATATTGAGACTACTGGCGGGCTTCCGCGTCACGATAAAATCATTGAAGTAGGCATTATTTTATATGATGGCCGGAAAGAAATTGGTCGTTTTGAATCATTAATAGATCCGGGTATTTCTATTCCACCTCAGATAACGCGACTTACGGGCATTTCTACTGAAATGACTATAGGTGCTCCTAAATTTTATGAAGTAGCAAAAAAAATTGTGAAAATGACAGAGGGAGCAGTCTTTGTGGCACATAATGTAAGATTTGATTATAATTTTATCAGGGAAGAATTTGCCAGATTAGGCTACACTTTTACCCGAAAACAACTCTGCACAAAACGGCTTGCACGCAAAGCCATCGATGGTTTAAGATCCTATAGCCTGGAGTCTTTGATTCACTATTTTGGAATAAAGGTTCAACATC
The DNA here is from genome assembly GCA_038251405.1 of Chitinophagales bacterium. Classification (GTDB taxonomy): domain Bacteria; phylum Bacteroidota; class Bacteroidia; order Chitinophagales; family Saprospiraceae; genus JADJLQ01. The sequence continues at coordinate 39,852 of JBBSBH010000035.1, read as the reverse complement.
GACATCGTGCGTTAGATGATGCCTATGCTGCCAGTGTAGTATTAGATCATGTGCTTCAGCGAGAAGAGAATATGTCAATGGCGATGGATCTCATTCACCAAGGTGTAAAGGAAGCCCGCTTGCCTGCATCCTTGAGTTTAGATTATCTGCACAGTATGCCGGAAGAATGCGGGATTTATTATTTTCACAATGCGTCAGGTGATATAATATATGTGGGGAAAAGTATTAATATCAAAGATCGCATCTTACAACATTTTGCAGATCACACTGAAAAAGCTACCACCTTACAACAACAAGTAGATTCCATTACCTATGAAATATCAGGAAGTGAACTATTGGCTCTTCTTAGAGAAAATGAAGAAATAAAAAATCTCAAACCTGAAGTCAACAGGCAGCTGAGAAAAAAAGCTTTGCCTATAGGTATCTATATGTTCCAGGATCAGAAGGGGTATTATCGATTGGTAACTCAGAAAATCATAGACGATGATCCCGACCTTACCTTAGTGAAAAAATTTACCACCTCAAATAATGCAAGATCATTTCTGGAAGCTTCTATTGAAAAGTATCAACTTTGCCTTAAACTTTCAGGAATAGAAAAATACGGTGGCCCCTGCTTTAATTACCAAATTGGTAAATGTTTAGGGGCTTGTATTGAAGAAGAGCCCTATGAATTGTATAATAGAAGAGCTAAAAATATATTAGGAAAGAATGTCCTTTCAAATGAAGATTTTATAATTGCAGAAAAAGGACGATCATCTGAGGAGCAAACTTTACTCTGGATAAAGAATGGAAAATGTGCAGGTTATTTGTATAAAAATGAATATGATCAGGTGCCTGTAGACGAATCCAATTTTACATCTTTATTGAATGATGATGATGCAGGAATCATACTTCGAAACTATTTGAGTAAGAAAAAAGTAGTGCGGAAACAAAGAATACTTTTCGGCTAATTTGTTATATATAGATATTGTTTCAGATATTGTATTTTTCAGTAAATATAGATATGCGACTAATTTCCGGTTTTATACTTTTATTCTGCGTCAGTTGTTCGGCACAGCAATTTTTACAGCGTGATATTCAGTCATCTGTAGAAGATCAATTCCCAAAAATTCTATCAGAATTTAGAGAGTTTCTAACTATAAAAAATGATGGACACTTTCCCGAACAAATAAATAATAATCTGGTATGGTGCAAAGAAGCATTAAAAAAGAGGAAGTTTGAAGTAACTGTATTAAGCTCCAATGGAATCCCGCACTTATTGGGTAAGAGAATTTTCGATTCATCACTACCTACAGTTTTAGTTTATATGCAAATAGATGGCCAACCAGTAAGTCCTGCCGAATGGGATCAGACAGATCCTTTCGAAGCTACATTAAAAATAAAATCCGGAGATCGGTGGTTAAAACAAAAATGGGAGGCGCCTTTTAATAAAGAAAGTAGAATCTTTGCAAGATCTGCATCCGATTCTAAAGGTCCGACCATGGCCTTTCTGTCAGCACTGGACATATTGGATTTGAAAAGGATAAAACCCGCATTCAATATCAAATGCATTATGGATTTTCAAGAAGAAATGGGATCCCCTGGCTTGCCTGACCTGATAATAAAAAACAAAGACTTGTTTGATGCCCGTGCAGTACTGATCATGGATGGTACACGACATGTATCTAATCTGCCAACGCTAAACTTTGGAGCCAGAGGAATAGCCACGATTAAATTAAAAGTATTTGGGCGCCAACACTGAATTGCATAGCGGGCAATATGGAAATTATGCACCAAATCCGGTCTTTAAATTAGCCAAATTATTGGCCGGAATGAAGGATGAAAATGGCAAAGTCTTAATACCAAAGTTCTATGACGGAATTGAAATATCCGCAAAGGATAAAGAATTACTGCGTAATATGCCCGGTGATGATCTTGAATTAAACCAGCGAATTGGAATAAAAAGCCCTGAACGAGTTGGTGATAATTATGAAGAATCCCTTCAGTATCCATCACTCAATGTAAGAGGATTAAGGGCAGCAGATATTGGCCAGGATGTACGCACTATAATTCCAGCTGAAGCAATTGCAGAAATAGATATGAGATTAGTACCGGAGACTCCAGGGCAGCGGCAAATCGATTTAATAAAAGCGTATATAAGTTCGCAAGGATATCATTTTGTAAAAGATAGTCCTACAGATGAAGAAAGAAAAGTCTACGACAAATTAATTTCATTTGATTATAAGATTGGTTCGAAACCATTTCGGACTGATTTAGATTCTCCTTTTGGACTATGGCTTAGTAGATCTATGGATAGGGTGTTTGGAAAAGGAAACTATGTAAATCAAAGGACTACAGGAGGATCGCAACCTATAGAACCCTTTATCACTACTTTGGGAATCCCGGCGGTATCTATTCGATTTCCAAATCCAGATAATAATATTCATGCTGCCAATGAAAATCTATCTATCGGAGCATTTATAGAAGGAATAGAAATGTGCGTGGGGGTTCTCACAGAACCCATGAGCAAATAACTTTATTGAACAGTGGTCTTTATACTCAATTCTTTCAATTGTATTTCTTCCAATTTTGAAGGTGCATCGATCATCATATCTCTACCCATATTATTCTTTGGAAATGCGATATAGTCTCTGATAGAGGTCTGGCCCTGCATGACAGCACATAACCGATCAAAGCCAAATGCAATACCTCCATGCGGAGGCGCGCCAAATTCAAAAGCGTTCAATAAAAATCCAAATTGATCTAAAGCCTGCTCAGGTGTAAAGCCTAATAATTTAAAATTTTTACTTTGTAACTCACGGTCATGAATTCTGATAGATCCCCCTCCAATCTCAGAGCCGTTAATCACCAGATCATAAGCATCGGCCCGAATACTTCCCAATACAGCTTTATCATCACTCGCCATTTTTACAATGTCATTTGGTTTTGGAGAAGTAAATGGATGATGCATGGCGAAATATCGGTTGGCTGTTTCATCCCATTCGAGTAAAGGGAAATCCAAAACCCAAAGAGGTTTAAAATCTCCGGGCTTCATTAGCTCCAGTTTTCTTCCCATCTCAAGTCTTAATTCACCTAATTGTTTACGGGTCTTTTCTTCTTCTCCGCTAAGTATAAAGATGATATCTCCGGGTTTAGCACCTGTAAATGCAACCCAGGATTGTAAATCATCCTGATTATAAAATTTGTCAATACTTGATTTGAAGCTTCCATCACTGTTGTATTTCACATGCACTAATCCCTTAGCACCGATTTGAGGACGCTGTACCCACTCAGTAAGCTCTTTGATCTCTTTATTGGAGAATGATTCAGCTTTACCATCAACGACAATAGCTCCTATATAGGTGGCTGAGTCAAATACATTAAATCCTTTGCCTTTCGCTATAGAATGAATTTCATGAATCGGCATTCCGAACCTTAGATCAGGTTTGTCAATTCCGTAGAGCCTCATGGCATCATCATAAGCCATTCGGGGGAAAGTGCCAAGCTCTAATCCCAGCATTGCCTTAAATAAATGTGTGGTCAATCCCTCAAACATCTGGAGAATGTCTTCTCTATGTACAAACGACATTTCACAGTCTATCTGAGTAAATTCAGGCTGTCTGTCAGCTCGCAAATCTTCATCTCTAAAGCATTTTACTATTTGAAAATATTTGTCCATTCCGGCCACCATCAATATTTGCTTGAAAGTTTGTGGTGATTGGGGTAAGGCATAAAACTGACCCGGATTGAGGCGACTGGGCACTACGAAATCTCTGGCACCTTCCGGCGTACTTTTAATTAAAAATGGTGTTTCTATCTCCACAAATCCCTGACCTGACAAATAATTTCTGGTTTCCAATCCCAATTTTCCTCTAAATATAATTTTCGACTGAATGGGCTGCCTTCTGATATCCAAATATCTAAATTTCAAACGGAGATCATCGCCCCCATCAGTATCATCAGTGATGGTAAAAGGAGGGGTTTTTGAAGCATTCAATATTTGCAAAGACTTAACTAGAATTTCGATATCACCGGTAGGTCGCTTTGGATTTTTTGCACTCCGCTCGCGTACATCTCCTGTAATTTGAATTACAAATTCTCTTCCTAACTTTCTCGCACTTTCACATAATGCGGCGTCCTGATCCATATTGAAGACTACCTGAGTAATTCCATACCGGTCTCTAATATCCATAAATGTCATACCACCAAAGTCCCGACTGGCATCTACCCATCCGCTCAATGTCACAGATTGTGCCATGTCAGACATTCTCAATTCTCCACAATTATGAGTCCTGTACATACTGAAATATCTTTTTTAAATTAATGAGGTGCAAAGGTAAAATAATTAAAGGAGCTGTAATTGCAAGTCCTTTTATCGAACCTTTAAGAGCACAATTGGCTCAGCTTGTTTATCAACAATGTGCTTGAATAATTCCTTCAAACTATAATATTCCAGGGTAGAAAATTCTGCTCTTCTAAAATTAATAGCGGAATTGATGGTGATCAAATCTTTAGATTGGTCGACCAAAAAGATGAAATCAGCCGAATTATCATCATTGCGTAATCTGATTGAAGCAGGGACACTCTTAATGGTAAAATCGTCTGGGATCTTAAATTCCATAGTCACACTTTGGGTCCATGGGTAGGTAAACTCCACCGGAAACATTCTTACTTCAGCTTTAAAAGGGGAGACCTTCCATCGCTCCATTTGCATAGGGATAAAACTTAAAATGCTATCCTGGATTATTGGTGGTAAAAATATTTTTATGTCCGAATTTATATTCATGGCGGCCTCAGGATCTTCGCGATTGCTAATTCTTTGATTGAATAAACTTACACCAGTGCAAATACTTTCAATGCTTTCAAAATATTTAAAATCATAAGCAGCCTGTTTAAGATCTGTCCTTACCCGATAAGCTGCATAATTATAACTTTTTTCATCATATGTACCGGTCAGATTACTATGATCAGTGAGCTGCAAATGGTATGTCACCAGGGTCTGGGCAATAGTCGAAGGATTCAGAGGTACCCATTCCAACATGGAATCTTTCAACCCCAGGCCTGAATCATTCAGCGCTTTGGGTGAAAGTACTCCAAAGCTTGAAATAGGATCAGCAGCGTCTAATAAAACAGGCTTATTATCTACTAAAACTTTCGCGATAAGATAATTGAGCTGTTTTAGGTTTGGCGACTCTGTTTTTAATTTACCATCAGCTCTTTCACGTAATACTACAGGATAAGCATCAAGCCCTAAATGATTCAATAAATTTATCAAACATAGATTGATGACTGCACCATTTCCAGATCTGGATTGAAATGCCTCTGAAAGCTCTGTCTGGGCGTAAATACCATTTAAACCATTCCACATCATTTCAGATTTTATGATTTGATATGCTGCTTTCACTCTATCCATCTTCTGGGGATAAATGTTGGTAATACTATCCAAATAGGCTTTAGAGAAAATAGAATCATTTAACGCTGCACCGCAACCGGGTGCCTCCAGCAATTCCCGAGTGATGGCATTCCAGGTTTTGGAATACTTCTGCGTTTTACCTTCCGTTTTATATTGAACTAATTCAAAGTACAATTTTTGCCTTAAATCTTTATCCAATGCAGTGTAACTCTCTTTTTTAAAAGGAGGAATATTTGTCATCGAATACAACGAAACTTCGTCATTAAAATAATTTCCCGGCCTCTGACCAATTTCGTGAATCGCATTTACTTTTGCGCTTCCTATCACAAAAGGCTTGTATTGAAAATACTCAGGTATAATGGTAATATAATCAGAGGATACTACGGGTATATCTTTCTGGAATACCCAGGATTCAAAGTTTTCTAAAAAGTCAGAATTCAAGGTATAGGTCAATTCTATTACAGATCCCCTAATGACATTAGGCATTTTTATATCTACCCGACTCCATTGTCTATCAATTTTTATTCTTTTTACATCTACCTTGGTGAGCCGGGTCGGAATGATTTTTTTGTTTTCAAGATTGTAAGTAATACCCTTTAATTCTACTAAATTTTCTTTTTGATTTTCATTCTCTGCATAGATCCATAGAGTTATATTCCCTTCACTAATTCCTTGATCTTCTAATACTTTTATCCTGAAATGTCGTTGTAATGAAAGTTTCCAAAGGCCGTTTTCAATGATCATAGAAGTCTGACCCTTGTCAAAAATATAATAGGCGGCGGCTTCCGGGTCAATTGGGCTGATTTCATCAGACCAATTTTTCTGCTTAAGTCTTCCAAAAATATCCTGGGTACTATTCTGGGCAGTAATGCCAGAAAACAATAAAAAACTTAATCCTACAATCTTAATCCTAAATTTAAATTTCATAAGAGTCGATCCGAAACATTCAAATTAAACTATTAAATAACAAAGATAGATCATTGAAAAATCAGGGCCCTATCTTTTTAAGGACAATTTTACTCTGAATGCTTTTATAACATGTATCTAATAATTGCTTCAATTCACTAAAATAACTCGGAGGAAGCGTATTCTTTAGTAATACAAATTGATTTATAATTTTCAATTTATCACTCGACATTTCAATTTTAAAAATGCATTTTCCAAAAGAATTCGTTAATTCTACATCTTTCGGGTAGCTCTCTACTGTATAATCCTTTGGAATTTCTATTGTTAAGGTATCGACCTGTGAAGTACTGGCAGTTATGACAATGTCATGAACCCGATCAGAGTCTTTGGAAGCATATCTCGGTTTGTACCGCTGTATAAGACTAAGTGGAATAAAAATTCTAGTACCTGCAAAGGTTACAAATTTATTTGAGCTGATATGTTCAATTAATTCAAAAATGGGTTTCTGGGCTTGCCTAGTAAATGTAAAGGAGTCGATAAGGCAATCTGCGTAAGTGTTCTTGTTTACTATGATTTTTTCTTGCTCTTTTAGGTTTTTAATGTGGAAGTCTGCAAATCTTTCAAAATAAATACCAGAAAATAAGGAATAAATATCCATTACTGTCTTTTCTCCTGGAATGATTTGAATACTGGAACTGACTATTCTTCTATTGGTATTTTCTGCATATTGAGGTGTCTTTATTAAATTTCCACCATCAGGCAAAACCTGCAATGCATATCTATCGGCCGACATATTGCCAATATATCCTGGTGGAAAAAATGGCGAAGTGCATTCTAAAAATAAAGTTTCAGACTGTTGAGGGACGGTTAGTATCACATGGTTGGTTTGATAAAAACTGGCAAAATCAGGGTACTTTATTTTTCTCTCTCCAGCCCCTATTTCGGTGTAAAATGAATTAATCCCAACTACCTTGAGTATGGCCTTCATATAATTTGATAATGCTTTGCAATCTCCATACCCCGTATTACTAACTTCAGATGCTTTCATTGGCTGTAATCCTCCAATCCCCAATTGGATACTTACATATCTCATATTGTTTTGTAAAAAGCTATAAAGGATACTTATTTTTTCATCGTCTGTACTTGCATGTTCAACCAATTGATTAATTTTTTGGATGTCATCAGATACGAGTTGATCCCGATCTTTTAGAAGTTGGTTTACCCATACACCATATTCCTTCCAGGTCTTAAATTCTGAATGATATTGTTCATAAATCAATTTATTGCTTCTTATGAGTATAATGGGAACCAAATCAGAAAAGTCTGGAGAAAAGTCTTCATTGCTCAACGAAACGATACTGTCTATACTCCAATGCCAATTTCCTGGAGTAAAATTGGATTGGCCATGGAATCTGATTTCTTTATATTCAATTATATCAACAAGCTCAGATTTGATATCAAACTCGGCATGTTCGACTACTTCATTGTAATCAGTCTGCGGATACCAGGGAGCGATATCTAATGTAGACTTATGATGGATCGTATAGTTGTATTCTATTCTTAAAGGCAATTGATCATATTGATTGGCACAATATTTAAATCGATTATCTGTAAATACAGAAAACCCATCATTCAATACATGATCACCAAAATCTTTCAATTTCACTTTCTTTAGTACTAATCCAGCTGCATTAAAGTAGGTAATTTCCGCATTCACAATTTTACTACCCTTGTCATAGGGAATCACTATTGTTGCTTCAGAAATTGAGGCGCTGTTGTAGATCGTAAAATTTTTCGTCACCGACTCGTCCATATCAGTAAGTGATTTGATTGTATAAGCATGTGTACTTTGATGAATCTTAACAGATGGATCTTTTTGACCAATCGTAAAAGAAGGTAAATAAAGAATCAGTAAAAAATAAAACCTTTTCATACTATGGCTTTTTCTTTAAAACTATCTGCTCACTATGCTTTGCTACAACATGACTAAATAAATCTTTCAACCCATCGTATAATTCAGCTTCAAATACTGGCTTGGCTACAGAAATCATAGAATTAACTTTTATAAGATTTTCGGATAATTTTTCTGTAACAAAGGTGAATTTTACACTCTTATCTTCATTTTGAAATCTACCTGGTTTAGGCAAACTCTCAATATTTATTGATTCAGGAATTTTAATCTCCATGGTTACAATAGACATCCATGGATACTCATATTCTACAGGATACTCTCTTTCTTTTGCTTTAAATGGCGTTTCGGTCAACTTTTCCATTTGAAGAGGAGTAAAATAGTAAAGATCAGAGCTTAGATCCATTCCCGTATTGATTTCAATATCCGATTGTATAATGACATCATCTTTAGTTAAGTCATCGTTGTCCAATAGTCGAATGTTACTCAAGGTAATGTCAGGAAATTTACTGCGTATGGATTCGAAATACTTCTTAATCTTTACTGAATCCTTCAGTTCCTGTCTCATTTTATAAGCTGCAAAGTTGAAATTTTTTTCTTCATACTTCCCCTTCAGCAGACCATCTTCTGACATGGCTAATTTATAATTGACTTGATTCTGAGCAATTCCCGTCGGTATTAAATCTACCCATTCACCCAAGGTTTCATTGACTAACCTAGCAGCCCCATTCATTACTTTTGGCGGTAATATAGTAGGTGTAGCTAATGGGTCTGAGGCATCTAAAAAGACTTTTTTTCCATCTATATTGGCAACTGCAATTACATAATTCATGCTGGAGAGGGTGGGCATTATTTTAAGCAAGAATCCATTCTCACGGGTGCTTAGAATTACAGGATAAGCCTGAATATCCAGTTCTCTTAACATGGCAATTAAAGCCAGATTTATTTCAGCCACATTACCCAACCTCTCTTCGTAGGCCTTTTTGATGCTCCGCGAAGTATAAATGCTCTCTACCCCATTCCATTTCATCCTTGATTTAATCAGATTAAAGGCAGCAAATGCCTTCTCCATTGGTTTTTGCCAAGATTGACTTATAGCAGTTATTTCATCTTTAAAATAATTTGATTTATTCAATTGGACTCCAAACTGATTATGCTCAAGCAACAATGTATTTAACCCTTCCCATGTATTGGTATAGTCTTTCCTTCCCTGCTGTGAATCAGTATAGGCTAATTCAAATTCTACCCTGGTTCTATAATTATTCTTATTAAATAGGTAAGGCTCATCAGGAAACGCTTTAATATTCTTCCCTGAATAATAGGTGATAATTTCTGAAAAATTATAATCATTCTTCCTTCGTTCTTCAGTAGAAGTACTTATATTACTGTAACCTCTAAAATGAGGATTGTAATGAATGATATCTGGTATCACCGTGATGTATTGACTTTGTAATACGGGTATGTCATGCTGAAAAGTCCATCCTTGAAAATTAAAAATAAAATCAGAATGTATCTGGTACTTTACTTCTATGACTGAACCCGGCCTTATATTGGGCATGGTAAACTTGACAGTATTGATATGTTCACTTGTTTTCTCTTTGAAAATAGCTGATTTTTCGAGCTTACTTTCAACTATTTGTCCACTTTCTTCATGATATGTAATGGCTTTTAAATCTATCAGGTCTTCCTCTTTTTGCAACCCGTTGGTATAGAGTGAAATGGCAATAGTACCCTCATCAAAAGCTGATTTGTCCAGTATTTTTATCCTAAAATGGCGCTCGAAGGTGACCTTTAGTTTATCTGGTAAAACCAAGAAAGTGGATTGACCAATATCAAATATATAATACGAATGAGCATTGCTGTCAATGGGACAAATAGTAGAATGAAGATCTTGAGGATCAACTTTACCATATTTTACAGGCTTGTTTGATTGACCGAAAATCAAAAGTGCGAAACATACACAAAATAGGGATGTTAGTGTTCTCATGTTATTAGGGTTTAAATTTAAATTGTGTTTATAAAGTATCTTTCGTTACATAGAATTTCATTTTAAATTATTTAATTAATTGCCACACCTTTCCACTTGCAACAAATTGTTTGCCAATAATTCTAAATCTCTGCAGTGGATTGATAGGAAATAATAAACTAGTAAAACTTACCTTACCATTATCAGCCAGTACTTCAATAGAATATTTGTCAAATAAAATATGTATTTGCAAGGTATGACCCGAAGAAATAGGTGCTGAATCAAAGGAATTATAATCAGGATGAAATCCTAAAGGCCTGGCTGTTCGATCTAAGCTTAACAGCCGCTTTCTTACATCCCAGGTGACAAAAATTTTGGTCTTAGCCCCAAAATCAAACTCGATGGAACAAATTTTATTACACTCAATTTTTAGCTCAAATTCCATGGCTGAGCTCAAAGCCAAGTCCCATTCCAGATCATTAGTAATAGTTGATTTTTCAAATGACTGTTCATTTGCTCGAATACTTTGCAATTCAGTAGCAAAGCGCTGAGACAATCTCAAAGAACCATCTGCTTCTTTGAGTAAAGTAATTTCTCTTGGAGCAGTAAACATTGACTTCCATCCTTCCTGGGGTAAATGATCAGCATACACTGTATTGATAGCCGTGGCCATTAACAAATTTCGTTTAGGAAATAGACCTGTACAATGTTCAGGAGCTAAAAAATCCTTATTATTATCTATCAATAAAACTTTATCCAAAGCATGGTCACACAAAAAATGTTTGCCATCAAATTCACCGACAAAATATCTTACTGCACTGAAATCATTTTTGGTAGTTACTACTAATATCCATTTAGTACCACCAGCCGTACTTTGCAAAGAGATAGGACAAATAAATGCATTTTCCCAGGAATACTTAAATGATGGATGGCCACCAAAATCATTTAAAAAATCCCATTTGATCAAATTTTTAGAACTATAAAAATGGATCATAAATTCAGTAGGCAATGTGACCACCAATATCCACCTGGCAGAGGCATCGTGCCAAAAAACATATATGCTTTTTACTTTTGATTTTGCAAAACTAAGAATAGGATTCTTTTTATATGCTTCCCAGGTTGAGCCGGGATCTAAACTATAAGACAATTTTATTGTATTGGACTGCAAATCAGAATAGATACAGATAACAGGTGGCTTACTCAAAGTGCCCAGCCCCGAAGTATTTTTTACATCATTAATAAATGAACTACTACCTGGAATCTCCCTATTTGAAAATACAGTCTCCATTTTTAATTCAGTCCAATTTATAATATCTGTGCTTTCAAATATTGAAACTTTAATCTCTTTCGAAATAACATCTTTTGATTGCACAAAAAGTTGAAAGCGGCCATTTATATAACTGAATCCTGATAAATAGGAAGACTTTCGATCGGGTAAAATTAAATGATACTCAGGAGGAGCACTGGCAGTATTATCTAATTTGACTTTGGGCATACTTTTAAGGTTTATTCACATAATCAATTGATTACAATAAAAAATTATCATCAATAGAATTGTAAAATTATTGTTAATTATTGATTAATCAGGCCTAAATTTATTGTTATCAAATCCTTAAAAGTATTTCTCTCAGGGGGGACAAATAAATAAGGTTCTCTTTTTATATTTACCATTGAATTCAAATTCACTTAAATGACAAAACTCAAATTAATATTTGGAATCTGTATTCTCTTTGCTGCATGTTCCGGAACAAAAAATGCCGCAGCTACCAGAACTGATACCAGCGCAAATAGTATGGCAAAATCTTCAACCGCAGCCATGAGTCCTTCCCCTGGGGTGGCTGATACTTTAAAACCAAAATTAGATAGTGCCGGTCTGGCTAAAACTAAACCTGAGGGTTCAAAAACCGGGCCTAAACCCTTTGCTGAAATTATCACATCAAAAGCGCTATCCCGTGAAGGAATGTTTTCTGTGCATAAAGTAGACGATAAATATTTCTTCGAAATACCCATATCCATGCTTGGAAAAGATATGCTGGCTATTACCCGCTCGGTTCGTACTCCTACTTCTGCTGGATACGGAGGTGAACTAATAAATCGTCAGCTAATCCGATTTGAAAAAGGTACGGATACCAAAATTTTTCTCCGAGCCAAAACTTTAGTCAACATGAGTACCGATACTACTGCCCCCATGTACAAAGCAGTACTTAATAGTAATGTAGATCCTATTGCAGCAGCTTTCGAAATAAAATCAATTAGAAAAGACACCAGCTATTTAATTGATGTAACAGATTACTTCATGTCTGATGCACCTATCATAAGTTACAATAACGCTATAAAGCAACAGTATAGAATGGGCGCATTGCAGGCTGACAAAAGTTATTTACAATCCATTAAGCCATATCCTATCAACATAGAAATCAAATATGTAAAAACCTACGCGGTATCGCCGCCTCCAACTGGCCCTACGCCTCCAAGCGCACCACGTACTGTGACTTTACCGGGTGGTGCTGCTTCCGGATTTGTTACTGTAGAAATGAATACTTCTTTGATAAAATTACCGGATATACCCATGAAGAAAAGGCTGTTCGATCCACGGGTAGGATTTTTTGCAACTGGTTATACAGTATATGACGAAAACGGCCAAAGAACTGAAGATCCTACTTATGCTATTCGATGGAGGCTTGAGCCTAAAAATGAAATTGATGCCGAACTCCAGCGAAAGGGCCAGGCCATAGAACCTGCTAAACCCATTGTATATTATATAGATCCTGCAACTCCCAAAAAATGGAGGCCTTTTTTAATTCAGGGAGTAAATGATTGGCAAAAATCTTTCGAAAAAGCAGGTTGGAAAAATGCCATCCATGCTGAGGAATTTCCTGAAAATGATAGTACAGTTTCATTGGAAGATGCAAGATATTCAGCCATTAGATATTTCGCCTCACCCATAGAAAACGCATATGGCCCCAATGTAAATGATCCTCGCACCGGGGAGATATTAGAAAGTCATATTGGCTGGTATCACAATGTCATGAAACTATTACAAAAATGGTATCGTACCCAGGCAGGGGCGGTAGATCCTAGAGCTACGAAAAACGAATTTGATGATGAATTGATGGGACAATTGGTTCGATTCGTATCGTCGCATGAAGTAGGCCATACACTTGGCCTGCGGCATAATTTTGGTGCTTCCAGTGCTACTCCTGTGGAAAAACTAAGAGATAAAGAATTTATTACTAAAAATGGTCACACCTCCTCCATCATGGACTATGCAAGATTTAATTATGTGGCCCAACCAGAAGATGGAGTCACGGATCTTTACCCACGAATTGGTGATTATGATGATTGGGCCATCGAATGGGGATACAAACCTATTTTCAATACCAAAAATGAAAATGAAGATCAATTAATTCTCAATAAATGGTACAAAGAAAAAGCGTACCCAAATAGAAGGCTATGGTTTTTAACAGAGATAAATCCTTATGATCCCAGGGCACAGAATGAAGATCTGGGTGACAATTCCATGAAGGCTTCTGAATATGGTATCAAAAATCTAAAAAGAATAATTGCCAAACTTCCAGAGTGGACTAAAGAAGAAGGAAAAGATTACGATATATTACAAGAAGCATATGTATCTGTAGTAGATCAGTTTAGAAGGTACCTCGGCCATGTAAGTAAAAATATTGGTGGCATATATGAAACACCTGCATCCACGGATCAAAATATCCCGGTGTATGAGCCTACACCTGCAAATATTCAGCGCGATGCCGTGCGATTTTTATCAGAAAATATATTTACAACCCCACTTTGGATTATTGATCAAAGCATATTGAACAAATTACAGCCAGGTGCCGGCTTGGATAATATAAGGGCGTTGCAGGAACCTGTAATCAATGGAGTGTTCAATGAAGATAGATTGCAAAGAATGATCGAAACAGCCATTACTAATAAAAACGTATATACCGTATCAGACCTATTTAGAGATATGCAAGCTGCTGTCTGGAGTGATGTTGCCGGCTCCAAAGAAATAGATGTATATCGAAGAGGCCTGCAAAAATTGTATATCGAAAAATTGACGAGTATGTTTTCCAGTCCTGCTGGGGCAAGTAATACGGTGGCCGTATTTGGCACAGTGATTCCTGCCCGAATCGATTCAAAAAAATCAGATGTGCTCAGTTTTGTGAGAAGTCATTTAAAGACTATGAAATCTGTCATATCAAGTGCAGCAGGACGAAGAGGCAATACAGTAACGAAAATGCATTTAGAAGATTTAGCGGATAGAATTGAAAAAACGCTGAATCCTAAATAAAAATGGAAGCATAGAGATTTGATAAAAAAATAAATTTTTCATATTTGATTTCTCTTAATAGGTAAACTGATGATCTTGACTTACCTTAAACATTATGGAGAAAAAAATGAGTTAAAATGAATCAGTATACAAGGTCATTTGTAGGATTTGGCAAGAAATATGCAGTATAATTGTTGAAGTGTTGATCCCTTAAACAGATTAATACTTTATGAGGTCGGTTCGCTGGGGGGTATGAACCGATCTCTTTTTTTTTAACCATTCTAAGATGGTCCCTTTTTCCAGATTGTTTTGTTCATTTCGAATAGTACGCTATGATTTGTAACTTTCAGCCATGATATTTCCTATAGGTGATGATCAGGTAAAAGGTGGTTTCAGACCTATTTTTGCATATGTCTTCATTGTATTGAATCTATTGATCTTCTTATTTCAATTAATGATTCCTACAGATCAACTAGAAAGTTTCCTTATGCAGTATGGATCGATTCCCAATCAGATTAGTCATGGGCATGCCTTTTACACTATTTTTACTTCCATGTTTTTGCATGGAGGTTGGATGCATTTAATTGGGAATATGCTTTTCCTATGGGTTTTTGCAGACAATATTGAAGCGGTAATAGGTAATTTTAATTTTATATTATTTTATTTGCTTGGAGGCCTTGCCGCCGCTATTGCTCATATTATGAGCGGGCCCAATAGCTTAGTTCCAGCTGTAGGAGCCAGTGGAGCTATATCAGCTATATTGGGAGCATATTTAGTGATGTTTCCATCCTCTAAGATTAAAGTATTAGTAATTTATTTTTTCCGATCTTTTTATATGCCAGCTGTACTGTTTTTAGGCATTTGGATTTTTCAACAATTAATCAGTGGGTTTTTCGCTTTAGGTAGTGCAGCCTCTCAGGCACAAACCAGCGGCGTGGCTTGGTGGGCACATATTGGCGGGTTTGCATTTGGTATGGTAGCAGGCTACGTGGCCAGAAGAATGATTGAAAAGAATGGAATTCATCCTGTTAGTCCTTCAGAAGAATACGTTTAAATTCTTAACAGAAATAAGTTAATTTTTTTGACTTTGGAAAGCTTTTAATTCAGCCCATTTTTCTTGCCTGGCCAATGAACTTTGATAGGGCCAGCTTTTGGGATCTAACTGAGTGTACCCTTCATCATTTAATACTTTCATCAGATAGTTGATATCAACAGATTCAAGTGCATACCAATCGTTTATTCCAATATTGTGTAAAAGCTTTTCTATTTTAGGGTCTATTCCCTCAATTAATTTTAAATCATTTCTTCGTATAGCATAGCCATAAACAGCCTTCGTATCATGAATGATTTCCTGGCCTTGATTCACTGACTGTGATGGAGTACCTCCACTCACTATAGGTGCTATTTTTGCCAATCGGTCATTTCTTTCTTCTACCAATTTTGACTTTTCTCTTACCACTTTGTCATAAGACATTCTACACTCATTCACCTCGTTTTCGAGGTTTACAATTCGCTTGCTGGCTGATGAAAGCTCCAATTCAAATCGTTTGCTTTTAGACTTATACCGGCTCCATTGAAGCATGCCCCATAAATACCCCAAAATAGCAGGTAATAACCAGGATAATAGCACAGCCCACCATGGCAGATCACACAAAGAAATAGATGATTGCATATTATTTTAAATTCGATTGTGCAGCGTGTATTACTTCTATTTCCACTCTGCGATTAAGTTTACGATTTTCTTCCGTATCATTAGGTGCTATAGGTTGTTCTTCGCCTTTAGACTTCACCTTGATTCGGCTTGACTTTACCCCCTTACTTACCAGTAGATCTTTAATAATCTGAGCGCGCATCAAACCTAGTTTCATATTGTGCTCAGCACTGGCATCGTCATCAGTATGGCCTGTAATGATTAATTGATCTGCATTAGATTTTAGTTTGCCAGCAAGGTTGGTAGTATATTGATCTACTAAATTATCACTAATTCCGGCATTAGATGCAAATTTGAAATAAATCAAAGCTTTATCATCCAGTTCCTTCACGTGATCATTCATATATATGGCACGACTTGTAACTACATCATCCAGCGTGCCAATTACATGGGTGGTATCACCCCAGTTTTTACTTCTAATTTTGATATCTTCAACTGCCATTTTTCCGGAAAACAATGCTTTAACTTTCGATGCTCTTATAAGTCCCAGATCACCAGTTGCCATTATTTTATTTTCCTTTTCAAAATAGCCACCAATTAATTCCAGGACCTGACCGGGCTTTACTTCATTGATGAGCGAGTCCCTCCAATGTTCAAAACAGGTATTGGTCAATGGATCAGAATTACCCCAGGTAAAATAAATACAGCCATTTCCGACTTGAATTTTAGCCGATGAAGAAAGAGCATCAGCCGTAACCCCCGAGTCAAAATTCGCACCATCACCACTTGATGGAAGAGGTGGAATACTTTGAAGGCTTGACTCCTCTTGAGAAGA
The DNA here is from genome assembly GCA_038251405.1 of Chitinophagales bacterium. GTDB lineage: Bacteria > Bacteroidota > Bacteroidia > Chitinophagales > Saprospiraceae > JADJLQ01. Next base: position 22,908 of record JBBSBH010000035.1, on the reverse strand, counting down.
AGTACTATTAGTACAACAATTTTCATGAGCACCCCAGATGAAAAAATAAATCACCCCCAAAGCCACCCATGTAAGAAATACTAAAATCTTCATTTTATAATATCAACCGATAAATAGTTGAATCAATCAATTTTCACAGCAAGATAATAAATGATGGAGAACAGCCAACTAAAGTGTTAACATATTTTTATTAAATATATTTTTAGCACTAATTTTGTAAATCTTAATAATCAAATATTTTGGAAATAGATTTTTATAAATATCATGGGGCCGGAAATGATTTCGTTATACTGGATAATAGAGAAAAGGAATATGATTCTATAAAGGAGCAACAGGCTATTACCGGAATATGTCATCGTAGATTTGGTATAGGTGCTGATGGAGTAATGATGATAGAAAATGATCCTCACTATGATTTTAGGATGATATATTTCAATGCCGATGGCAAAGAAGGTAGCCTGTGTGGTAATGGTGGAAGGTGTATTATAGCCTTGGCTTTTAAATTAGGGATCATCAATAAACAGGCTCAATTTATGGCCTCTGATGGGCTCCATCTTGCTGAAGTAGTAAATCCAGACTATGTCAATTTAAAGATGCTGGATGTAAGTATTATTAATGTATTTGATGATCACATGGAATTGAATACTGGATCGCCGCATTATATAAAAGTAGTACCCGATCTTACTAATTATCCGGTGTATGCTTCGGGCCATAAGATTCGATATTCCAGTAATTACCCGAATGGTATAAATGTAAATTTCATCGAAAATATGGGAGACCATTGGGCAATACGTACCTATGAACGGGGAGTAGAAGATGAAACCTGGGCTTGTGGGACTGGAGCTACAGCAGCGGCACTTTGTTCTGTTGAAATTGAAAAAGATTTTTCGAAATCTATAGTCAATCTTAAAGCCAAAGGGGGTGATCTTACTGTAAAATTTGATCGCAAAGGACCTGGCTACTTTGAAAACATCTGGCTTTGTGGCGGAGCGAAATTCATTTATCAAGGCAACTACAATATTTAGTCTTCTTCCTATCTTGCACAGATATGGATAATAAAAAAAGCTACCTCGTCCCATTTATTCTGGTTACGAGTTTATTTTTTCTTTGGGCATTTTTACATAATCTCAATCCGATTTTAATTCCCCATTTAAAAAAAGCGTGTCAGTTGACTGATGCCCAATCTGCTTTAATAGATTCGGCTGTTTATTTTGGCTATTTTTTGATTGCCTTGCCAGCTGGATGGGTGATGCATCGGTATGGTTATAAAAAAGGAATTCTCATCGGCCTGGCACTGTATGCAATAGGGGCATTGATGTTTTACCCTGCTGCCAGCGTGCGCAGTTATCCACTTTTTTTGGCAGCGCTTTTTGTCGCAGCTAGTGGCGCTACCTTTTTAGAGACAGTGGCCAATCCCTATGTCACCAAATTAGGCAATGCTGACACATCGGAGCAAAGACTCAATTTTGCGCAATCATTTAATGGCCTTGGTGCAGTGATTGCACCTATTATCGGTGGTAATTTTATTCTTTCCGGAATTGAAAAGACTACTGATGAAATCAATGCTATGTCAGCTAATCAATTACAGTCATATTTAAACTTTGAAATATCTACAGTCAAATCATTTTATCTCATACTGGCTGCTATTATTTTTATAGTTTTGATAGTTTTTGTCATAGCCAGGATTCCTGAATTCAAAGGAGAAGCTAAGGAAGAACACCAATTCTCGTGGAAAGTATTCAGACATAATAACCTTAAATGGGCCGTAATCGCTGAAGCTTGTTACGTAGGTACTCAAGTATGTGTAGGAAGTTTTTTTATTAGATTTTCTAAATCATTGATGAATCTTCCGGAGAAAAATGCAGCCGAATTATGGGGTTATATTGCGATGGCAGGGTTTGTAGTTGGAAGATTTGCTGGTACTTTTCTGATGAAATACATTTCCCCTGCTAAATTGCTCGCCACGTATTGTTTAATCTCAATTACATTATTAGCTATCGCCTTGGTGACCAAAGGCAATATAGCAGTATATGCTGTGGTAGGAGTGCCTTTCTTTTTATCTATCATGTTTCCCACGATCTTTGCATTGGGTATTAAAGGTCTTGGAGAAGAAACTAAGATAGCAGCTTCGTTTTTGGTAATGTCAATCGTTGGTGGAGGGATATTTCCGTTGATCATGGGTAAAATATCGGATATGACTGGAAGTATGCAAAAAGCGTATATAGTCCCATTACTTTGTTTGATTGTCATATGGTATTTTGCAAAATTCAAATACAAGCCCAGTATTCAACTGCAACAGTAATTTTGATATAGATGGATGATATTTCGATTTTTATAACCGATAGATCTGGCATAAAACAAGAGATAAGAGTACCCCCGGACATGGGCTTGAATTTAATGGAATTAGCCAAGGCAAATGAATTACCTGTGGAAGGCACGTGTGGAGGAATGGCTCTGTGCGCAAGTTGCCATTTGTATATCAATAGCCATCATGCATTGCCAGAGCCCAGCTATGATGAGATCATCATGCTAGACCAGGCATTTTTTGTTGAACAAAATAGCAGGTTGGGATGCCAAATAAAAATCAATGAAAAATTAGACGGTCTTGAAGTTACACTTGCTCCTGTGAGTGAATAATAATTTGGAATAATGATTATTGTAATCTAAATCAGGTGCAGGATACTTTATTATCTTCATATGGTGAAAAAAACAAAACCCAATATACCTAAGGGCACTGTAAGTTCGACTGTAGCTTCCTCTAAAAAAATCGATATTCTAAACTTATTCAAGGAGATCGATATTCTTCCACAAATTTACTTTAGGATTCTCTTTGGCATATTACTTTTTATAGAAATGGCTTCCGATCTATCCATAGGACTTGTAAAAGTCCAATGGATGCTACCTATAAATAATTTTACCTATTGGCCCTTTGACTTTGTCAAACCATTAGAGGGAAATGGAATGATTTATTTATTCTATGCTATGGCCATTCTAGCCTTGTTGCTTGCCGTAGGATTCCTCTACAGAATATCGGTGTTGCTTCTATTTATTGGGTACACGTATGTATTTTTATTAGATCAAAGCTATTATCTCAACCACCATTACCTGATTTGCCTGATTTTATTTGTCTGTATTTTCTTACCGCTAAATCGAAATTTTTCAGTTGATACTTTTCTGGGACTTCAAAAGAGATCGTTGACCATTCCCAACTGGTGCTTGTGGTTACTTCGGTTTATGATTGCCTTACCTTATTTTTTTGGTGGAATTGCAAAGGTAAATTTAGACTGGCTTCGTGGTCAGCCGCTTACCATGTGGATCAAATCAGAAACTCAAATTCCCATGCTTAGCTCCTTATTTCAATATGATTGGGTAGGGATATTAATGTCTTATGCTAGCCTCTTTTTAGACTTATGTATTGTGCCTGCATTATTATGGAAGAAAACCAGGATCCCTTTCTTTATTTTCATTTGTATATTTCATATAATGAATTCTCAATTATTCCAAATCGGCATCTTTCCCTGGTTAATGTTGGGATCTTCTGTATTATTTTTTCCTCCTGAGTCAATTAGAAAATTCTTCAAAAAAATTGGTTTCCCTATAAAAGAGTTTCTAGATCCTCCTAAATCAGCGGGATCAATGGAATCAGGTCTTACATTAAAGCAAAAAATTTCACTGACTTTTATATGTTTATGGATACTTGTACAATTAGTAGTTCCACTTCGCCACATTTTCTATCCTGGCAATACGTTGTGGACGGAAGCTGGAAGTTTCTATTCCTGGCGAATGAAATTAAGAGATAAAAAAGTGCGTGGTGAATTTACGGTAATGGAGAAAATATCTAAAGAAAAAAGACCATTGCCACTCTCCAATTATCTTACAAACAGACAACAAAGTATAATGATGTATAAGCCTGATATGATTTGGCAATTTGCCCAGATGGTAAAGAAAAAATACAATGCAAATGGCACTGATGTAGCTGTGTTTGGCAATGTAGAAGCCTCTTTAAATGGCAGAGTTTATCAAAAATTTATTAATTCTGAGATTGATTTAGCCTCTGTTCCCAGGCCAGGCAATACACCAGCTTGGGTTTATCCTTTGACTACCCCCTTAGGCGACAGATTAAAACAATAACCTGTCATTATATTTCAGCTCTGATGATCAAATACAAAAACCAGGGAAAGGGTAATATCTAATTTATTATAAATCAGATCAATGCGAGAAAAAAAGTGACTCCGCTGGGACTTGAACCCAGGGCCCATACATTAAAAGTGTATTGCTCTACCAACTGAGCTACGGAGTCTTCTTTTCGTCAAAAGAGTCGCAAATATATAGCTTTTTATAAAATTACCAAAAGCGAGTTTGATTATGATTGCCTGGCGCTTGGTTTAAAAAGGAAGATCGTCTTCAAATGAATCTTCCGCGGGCGGATTACTTGGAAAGTTTGAAGCTGTATTATTAAAATTTGATTTGGTTGGAAAGTTTGAGTTTGCTGGTGCGTCTGATGCCGAACCTGTTGAAGAGGCTACTTTCCATGCTTTCACATCAGTATACCACTTGCCATTGTATTCTCTGCTTTCTATATCAAAATCTACAGTGAGCATTTCCCCTGGGGACAAACTCAAATGGGACATTTTATCACCCCATACAGATACGCACACTTTTTTTGGATACTGACCGTCAGTCTCCAGTACAATATCTTGCTTTCTCCATTCTCCATTTTTGCCCTGACCAGTCTGGGCAGGCAATACTTGTAACAATCTTCCGGTGAATTGCATAATCGTTTAATTTTATTTAGATATATAAATTGAGTAATTGCTCATACATTTCTTGCTTTCCGCTTCGGGTTTCAGGCTCTCCCAATTCTAAAGCCAGTGATCTCAATGCCTCGAGCCCTAATTTTCCATCTTCAAATTCTTTGCCTTTACCACTATCATACGAATGATATCTGTTCTTTCTCCAAGACTCCAGAGGTGATTCTTTGATTAGTTTGTCTGCAATCACCAAGGCTCTTGCAAATATATCCATCCCATGAATGTGCGCTATAAATAAATCTTCAAGATCGGTGCTATTGCGTCGGATCTTGGCATCGAAATTTACACCACCCCCTTGCAAACCTCCTGCTCGTAAAATTACCAGCATGGCTTCTACCGTTTCATACAAATTTATAGTAAACTGATCCGTATCCCAACCGTTTTGATTGTCCCCTCTGTTTGCATCTATGCTACCTAACATACCAGCATTAGCAGCTAATTGCAACTCATGGTCAAAAGTGTGACCTGCAAGAGTAGCATGATTGACCTCAACATTTAATTTAAAATCTTTGTCCAACCCATGTTCTTTTAGAAATCCAATAACCGTATCGCAATCGTAGTCATACTGGTGCTTGGTTGGTTCCATAGGTTTTGGTTCTATGAAGAAGTGTCCCTTGAATCCTTTGCTACGGGCATAGTCCCTGCTTATTTGTAAAAATCTTGCCAAATGCTCTTTTTCTCTGCCCATATTCGTATTCAAAAGAGAAAGATATCCTTCTCGCCCACCCCAGAATACGTAGTTTTCACCTCCTAAAGCAATAGTAGCATCCAGCGCATTTTTTACCTGGGTAGCTGCATAAGTCAATACTTGAAAATCAGGGTTGGTAGAAGCACCATTCATGTACCTTGGATTGGAAAATAAATTTGCCGTACCCCAAAGCAACTTTACTCCAGATGCATTTTGTTTTTCTTTAGCATAATCCACTATGGTTTGTAATCGTTTTTCAGATTCTGCTATAGAATTTCCTTCTTCCACTAAATCAAAATCGTGAAAGCAATAATATTTTGCACCCAGCTTGGTAATAAATTCGAAAGCAGCATCCATTTTGTGTTTCGCTCTTGAGATAGCATCTTCCCCGTGATTCCAGGGCATGGGACGAGTGGGAGCTCCAAATGGATCCGCATTACCTCCACAGAAACTATGCCAATAAGCCACTGCAAATTTGAGATGATCTTCCATCGACTTCTCACCAACCATGCGTTGAGGTTCATAATGTTTGAATGCAAGTGGATTTTTGGAGTGAGCACCCTCAAATTCAATTTTTTGGATGCCTTTGAAATATTCTTGATCTCCTGTGATGATTTTTGAAGTCATAAAGCTTTTATTTTTTCTTTTCCTGAATTACAATTTTAATATTGGGGGTTCCCATATTCTCATTTGGATGATCCGGATTGGCCAGGGTAAGTTCGATATGATTAGTTTCTTTAGGGACTAATTTAGAGTACTCAGCTAATTTTTCAAACCTGATCTGATCAATCATTACAGTATAAAAAGTCTTATAAGGGACATTGATATGCAAATTCTTAAAAATCAGCGTATTACTTTCTCCCTCTAAAGGAAGATCCAGGAAAACCACATTATTTTCTGTTTGAGGATATCCAGCTGAGTAAATCAACCTTCCATTTAAATAGGCCACAAAAGCATCAGCCGTGCCCACAGCAAGGATATGATCTAAATGTTTATAAGCCAGCAAATTGATTAGATAATAATACGATTGCATAGGTTGAGGATCAAGATTTACGATTTTCCCCTGCTCGGACTGGATCTCTGTCCATCCCTTTTTATCAGGTCCCCATGGCTCACTCGGTACAGCCCAGTTTATTTCACCTATATTGGTCATTAAATCTAAACCGGTATATGGGCCCTGGTAGTTGATGGCACTTGGTATGGCTGTATTATCATTTGGCTCCTGCCTGAATGTTTTGTATTTGCTCAAATCTAATGTCTCATAATGACCGTTAATATTCAGTTTTACTATCTTATTTTTTTCTTGTTGTGTATAATAAAGCATTACTTCATATTCCACTTCTTTTGGCGTGGTGATATCCCAGGTTAGTTTTGTGATACTGGGCACGGTAGAATAATAGTTTGCACCATCTGTTGCATAATTAATATTGGCATTAAGCTGACTCAGTTCGTATTTATTTTGCGCATTTGCCGATGTCTGCCGGGATGGCAACAAATCCAGATCACCAGTATATTGCATTCTAAAAGTAGTGGCTGGCCTAAATTTCAATTCTGTTAACCCTAAATCAAAAATATGCGTGGTGGTACCAGGCAAAAAAGCTATTGGATCAAACGGGGCTGTCATTTGCATGGCCCCAGTAACTTCATTTTTTAATCCATACAAAACTATTTTACCTTCATCCGGAGTAGAAGTAGTGATGAAATAAATATTTGGCGGATTGTAGGTCACCCCACCCCAAGTCTTATCAGATCCGCCTGGATAAGGACGAGTGTTATAAATAGCCTCACCATTACCAGAAAGCATCCATTGTCCAATATTTTCAATTACTTGTTTTTCCAAATCTACTATAGAGCCATCGCCTTTAGGGCCAATATTTAAGGTATAGTTTCCTCCTTTATAAGTGGTTTCTACGATTTTTGCCAAATGGAGCTGGGCTATTTCATTGGCATTGCCATTCTTTTGCCATGATCTGTAACCCCAGGTATCTGAAAATATCGAATTCACAGTTTGCCAGGGGCATTCAAATTTCAAACCTTCAGGCATCTGATTATCTCCAAGTACACTAAAGTCACCCTGTCCATTCCCTAGCCTTCCACCTATCATACAGTTTGGTTGGAGATCCTTCACCAATTTTCTGATTTCCTTCGACTGAGACATAGTAAGGCTGCCCATATCGAACCACAATTCACTCAATGAACCATAGTTATTACAGAGCTCTCTGATCTGATTGAGATTGGCCTGATGCAATGCGGGTGAAATAGGGTCAGCATTATGCTCCGAAATTACTGTAGCACCCTCCTTCGCATTCCAATCTATGAGCGAAAAATACACACCAAATCCAATTCCGGCTCTACTGGCGGCATCAGCAAGTTCTTTGATAACATCTCTTTTAAAAGGTGTGCTTTTTACAATAGTAAAGTCTGAAAATTGCGAGTCAAACATGCAGAATCCATCGTGGTGTTTGGCCGTAATCACTACAGACTTAAATCCACCTTTAACAGCTAATTGAGCAACAGAATCTGCATTCCAAAGAGTTGGATTAAAATCCGCAGCCGATGCTTTATACTCTTCTGCTGGAATAGGGGCTTGAGCCATTATTTGTTCACTGTACCCCTTTGTTATTTGCTGCCCTTTATACACGCCTCCATACTGAGAATACAAGCCAAAATGAATCATCATGGCCAATTTATTATCCCGCCATTTCTTTACTGATGGGGATTCACTGAGGCCTACTGAAGGTGAAAATAATTTTGAGCTTCCATTCTGCTTACAGGAATTAAAAAAAATAAGGCTTATAGCCAGGATTATTAAAATTTTATTCATTATTTATTACTAATGATGGAATCTAATTGGTTTTTCCATAGATGATAATACTCGATTAAAATATGATGTTCACCATTTGAGGGTGTAATTTCTTCAATTTTTTGAAGATGAGTGAATGCATTTTCTATGGTGAAATGGCCACATCCAATTCCTGCCCCTCTGGCGGCTCCTATGGCACCATCAGTATCATAAAACTCCAACGGGACATTGATCAGGCTACTAAACATTTGCCGGAATACCGGGCTCAGAAACATATTGGCTTTACCTGCCTTAATAGTTCTTGGCTGTAGTCCATTTGCCTTCAAGATATCTGTTCCATAATGTAATGCAAACACAATGCCTTCCTGGATGGCTCTAGCCAAATGCTCAGGTCTATGCCTGTTAAAATCAAGACCTTGCATATGACTTTGAATCAATTTGTTATTGAGCATTCGTTCTGTGCCATTGCCAAATGGGAAAAACTGTATACCTTCTGAACCTATGGAGGAATAAGCTGCCATCGAATTCAATATGTCATAGGAGACTTCACAGCCGGTGCTCACCAATTTTCTAAACCATGAATTGGCAATTCCAGTCCCATTTACACAAAGCAAAATTCCTACTCTCGGATCATGGCTGGTATGATTGACATGAGCAAACGCATTTACTCTTGATAGTGGATCAGTAGATAAATTATTCTGGACACCATACACTACACCACTCGTCCCGGCTGTTGTGGCTATTTCGCCAGGTTTATTTACATTCAATGAAAATGCATTATTTGGTTGATCGCCGGCTCTATAACTGACAGGGGTTCCTGCTCTCAGTCCCAGCTCTGCGGCGATATCAGACTTCACTTCACCTTGGATGGAGAAAGTAGGCAAGATCCTGGGAGTCCAACTGGAGGGTATCTTGTAGTAATCCAATAATCTTTGCGAAACTGCATTTTCCTTAAAATCCCAAAATATCCCTTCACTCAATGAAGAAACTGAGGAATTGACCTCTCCGGTCAATTTGAAGTTGATAAAATCCCCAGGTAACATGTATGATTGAATCTTTCCAGCAATTGCTGGTTCATTTTCAATCACCCATCTAAGCTTAGAAGCAGTAAAATTTCCAGGACTATTCAGTAAATGTTCAAGGCAATATTTTTCTCTCAAATACTGAAAAGCCTGATCACCTATTTGCACCGCTCGACTATCGCACCAAATGATAGATGGCCTCAGTACTTCTCCCGCTTTGTCCACTATTACTAATCCATGCATTTGATAGCTGATACCTATAGCACCGATTTCTCTACCATCAAGGCCTGATTTAGCTAAAACATTCTTTATCAATAACTTAATTTCGGTCCACCACATATTAGGATCTTGTTCTGCCCACCCCGGATTGACTGCGAGCATGCCCATTTCCTGTTCAGGTACAGACGCTGAAGCCACTGTTTTCTGAGTATCGGCATCTAATAAAGAAGCTTTGATAAATGAGCTACCTAAGTCTAATCCAAGAAAATACATATAAGGATCGCAAAAATAAGAATAATGAGGGAGTTTTTCCTGTGCGCTCGAATTTATTCAGGTGATTTGAATCTCCTTTTGAACTTACAATCTACTATATTCTCTGAATTAATACTCAGTATGGAATTATTCTTCAAAGAAGGCTAAGGTCTATCCAAAATTCCTATCAAGTCTTATCTTGCACCGTGGTTTCAAAGTTTTCTTCAGATCAGTGGAAGATCATCCTGGCATTTTTATCGGTTTATATCATTTGGGGCTCTACCTATTTGTTTATTTTTTATGCAATAGAGACTATTCCGCCTTTGATTATGGCAGGGTTAAGGTTCGTGATAGTAGGTGGGCTTCTCTACCTATGGACAGCTGTGATCAAAAAAGAAAAGTATGATTGGTCAGTATGGAAGTTTGGAATAATTTCTGGTTTTTTCTTATTCCTGGTAGGCAACGGAGCGGTGGTATTAGCTGAAAAAAGCTTACCCACGGGATTGGTTTCTATTATGGCGGGTACGGTTCCATTTTGGGTTTTGATACTGGATTCAAGATCTGGCCATATGCGCTTTAGAAATGGGTTTACCTGGCTTGGGCTTCTCCTTGGATTTGGGGGATTGATCATTTTATTTGCTGACAAAATCAATATTGGGAAGCATGAGCCAGGAGTATTATTTAGTTATTTCATTATGCTGGTAGGAGCTTTGGGCTGGACTATTGGAACGCTTTATTCAAAATATACTTCTATTCATGCCAGCACCAATGCACGGGTATGTGTACAGACATTGACCTCTTCCATTATGTTTATCGCAGTAGCTGGTATCAAAGGCGATTGGAATACATTTCACTTTAAAGAGGTAAGCATGCTTTCATGGGGATCGTTGGCTTATTTGATATTATTGGGATCTATGATCGGATATTATTGTTTTTTGTGGTTACTAACGAAAGTTTCAGCTCATGCAGTGACTACACATGCATTTGTAAATCCGTTAGTAGCTGTCTTTCTAGGAACAGTATTTGCAGGGGAAAGATTTGAACCTAAAGAATACATTTCATTGATTTGTATTATAGGTGGGCTGGTAGCTTTATATTTTAGTAGAAAGAAATAAATGCGCCAAAATGCAACTTCAACTCTTTGATACTCATCTTGAAAGTTCGAATTGGTTAGCCGATCAAATAGTGGATGCCATTATTCAAAAACCGAATCTTACACTTTGCCTGGCTTCTGGTGATAGCCCAAAACTGACTTATCAAATAATGGTGCAGCGCTTGATTTTTAAGGAAATCGATTACTCCAAATTTCATATGCTAGGCCTTGATGAATGGGTGGGAATTTCGCCTGATGATACTGGAAGTTGTACTTACTTTTTTCACAAATATTTAATCGAACCCCTGGCGCTGAATAAAGATCAGTTTCATTTATTTGATGGATTGTCGCATGATGTAGATCTGGAATGTAACAAGATGGATGCCATCATTAAAGAAAAAGGTATTGATCTCATGGTAGTTGGTATCGGTATGAATGGTCATATTGGTTTTAATGAACCAGGTACTGCTTTTGATACTTTTTGTCATATCGTGCAACTCGATTCTATTACTACTTCAGTTGGTCAGAAATATTTTGAATCCAGTAGAATTCTGGATAAAGGAATCACTATTGGCCTGGGAAATTTACTCGATTCAAAAAAAGTAATTCTTATTGCACATGGCGAGAAAAAGGCTGAAATTATTAGTCAAACGCTCGGTAATGAAATTGGGCGTCACCTTCCAGCCACCATCATGAAGCAACATGAAAATGCATGTATAATTATCGATCGGCTGGCTGCGAATAAATGGTAGTCTAATTTACCTCGATCTCACTTACAAATATCCACTTTCCTTTTAAAGAATCTATGGTTTGGTTTTTACCCGGGTTTTCAATCACTATTTTTAAATATTGAGATTTTTCATTCAATTTTGCCATAGTAAAAGTTTGAACTTTCTTACCAGGTATTGGCTCAGGCATTAGTTGTTTTAGTAATTCGAATTTTTCCGGATGTTCATGGGAGCTGCCATATAATTTTATGGATGTTGGTGTTAAAATAGAGGCTTTTTCATCCACTAATGATGTGACATTTATTTCTCTGATTAATTTATTTTCCTTCAGATCAAAAATTACTTCCAGATTTTCATCTTGATATCCCAGCCATTTTTTGGATTTCAGATTATTATCTCCTTTGACTCCATCACATAATACGATTCCTCCTTCATTTAAATACTCCGGATCAGGAGTGGTAAGTAATTTCACCTTGTATTTTGCTTTCGAATAGAACTCATCTTTTACAAAGCCTGATTGTCCATCAGCATTGATAGCCAAGGCCAGTATGGGGCTAGAACTAGTCAATCTCAGGGGTTCAGAATAAAGATTGGTCAAGGAAGACGGTATAGTAAAATTTTGAGAATAATGAATAGTAGCCTCCGGGCTATTAGTCGAAAGTCTGATTACCAAACTATCATTAAATGGTTTCCCTGAAGGTTCAATCTGCACGGAAGGCAAATCTTTGTAGAAACCCACTTCTGAAATAAATGGGTTGCCCCTGCTATCTGAGAATATCAATCTTGCTTTTTGAGTTTTGATATAAGGAAATCGCAAAAGCCTTTTGTACCCTATGGTCGTTCCGGAAAGTTTAGTAATCCATGCATCGTTTTCAAATATCTCAAGCTGAAAACTACTTACCCTTTGGCCAAATTCTATCTCTTCACTTAACCTCATTACATTAAACCAAACAGGTGATTCCCACTCAAAAGTAAGGTACGGTGCAGAACGGTTATCAGGTGTCCAATAAGTTTTAAAGTTATGATCCACCGTACTGGCAGCACGGTGTTGAATATTAAATTCACTACTGGTGACCGTAGCTTTTTCTACCAGATTTTGTCCGAAAATTTGGCGAATGCTGTTATAGAATACTTTCAAAATAGTCACATCTTTTTCAGGAATCAAACCATTTTTATCCGGCGGTACATTGAGGAGAAGGCTGCTATTTTTTCCTACTGAATTAAAATATATATCTAATAATTTATCGGGAGACTTCACCTCATTGTCCTGAGAAGCATGATAAAACCAACCGGGTCTGATAGAGACATCTACTTCGGAGGGATACCATTTAATAGCTTTTGCATTGATCAACTGATTAATAGTAGCCACTTCCTCATTTGATTCTTCAATTTTCGGCCTCAAAATATTGTCTTCTCCAAAATTTCCATTCAAACTACTAGTATCATATATGGGTATCGGGCTCCATTCTGTCTCTCGGCCATAGCCTGATTCTGTACCAACCCATCTGACATCTGGACCCATTATGGCAATGGTTGCCTTTGGTTGTAATGATCTTACCAATGCATAATAGCCTTTCCAATCATAGACTTGCCGCTTACCATTTGGCCCCTCACCAATAGCCCCATCAAACCATACCTCCGCCATATCTCCATAATTAGTCAGGAGTTCTCTCAGTTGATTTTTAAAATAGATATTATACCCCTCAGTACCATAGCTTCTTTCATGTCTATCCCAGGGAGATAAGTATACTCCAAGATCCATATTTTGCTTTACACATGCATCTGCCAATTCTTTAATTACATCACCTTTACCTTTTTTCCAGGAGCTAGACCTTACACTATGTTTTGTAAATGTGCTTGGCCAAAGACAGAAACCATCGTGATGTTTTGCTGTAATTATTATTAATTTAAATCCTGCTTCTTTCAAGGTAGACACCCATTGATTCGCATCTAGCTTTTGAGGATTAAATATATTTGGATCTTCTGTACCATCGCCCCATTCCTGATCAGTAAATGTATTGATGCCAAAATGAATAAAAGCTGTAAGCTCTCTTTGTTGCCATTTTAATTGCCTCGCCGTAGGCACCACATAGGATGCCATAGATAAGATTTGTTCTCTGGTAAAACTAGAATCAATAAATACAATATTGGAGTAAAGGGAAGGCTCAAAATTTAATTTACAGAATGAAATACCTATTGAAAAAAGCACAATTACCAATAAGTATTTCAGTAAACCCACATCCAAAAATAAGGAATGCTGGCGAATGAATGCTTATTCAAAAAATGGCACACCAGGAGGCGAATATTTTCGCATACCTTCTTCATTAATTTCAACCCCGATACCAGGTTTGTTGGACACTGGAATAAAACCATCCACTACCCATTCTCCATCGTATTTGATTATTTCTTTAAACATGGGATCTGAATGAAAATATGTTTGCCACTCTAAGATTAAAAAATTAGGTACCGATGCACATACATGAGCCGATGCCATCGCTCCTAAAAATGAAGCTACCATATGCGGCGCAAAGGGTACATAATACAAATTAGCCAGATTGGCAATACGCTGGCCTTCTCCCAGTCCTCCTGTTTTTTGCAAATCAGGCATTACAATATCTACTGCTGCATTTTCTAGTAGCTCTCTGAAACCAAAAGCCAAATAATGATTTTCTCCTGCACAAATAGGGGTAGTAGTAGATTCGGTAATTTTTTTATACATCATGGGGTTTTCAGCGGGAATTGGTTCTTCGAGCCACATGAGATTTAGTGGTTCAAAAAGCTTGGCTACACGCTCACCTGTGATGGAATCATATTTACCATGCATATCTACGCATATATCTATTTTAGGGCCTACTGCTTGTCTGGCTGCGGATATTTGATCTACCATTCTTTGAAGTTCTGCAGGCGAAGCAGTCCAATTGTACCGATCATATTTATTAGGATCATTTGCCTGGTCTACATCAAATTTGATCGCCGTAAAACCCATCTCAACTGATTTTTTAGCGGCTGCAGCAAATTCCTCAGGTTTAGGGTTAGTGCTTTGATACAAGGCGGTATCCATATATACCCGCACTTTATCTCTAAATTTTCCGCCTAATAACTGATACACAGGCAATCCTAAAATTTTACCAGTCAAATCCCAAAGCGCCGCTTCAACAGCTGATAAAACAGCTACGAACATACCAGATTGGGCACCTTCAAAAAAACCAGATTTACGAATATCTTCAAAAAGCCGATTCACATTTAAAGGGCTTTTCCCCTGCAACCTGCGGCCCATCATTTTTACTAAATGGTAGGTCCCCGGTGTAGCGTCTACACCTTCCCCGCAGCCCCAAACTTCCTGGTTAGTATAAATTTTTACAAACAAACTATGTCCACCACGGATATATCCGCATTTTATTTCTGTGATTTTAATATCACTTGGGAGAGAATACTGTTCGTTTTTTTGAATAGCGTCTTCATATTTAGTGGCAAAAGTGGCAAATGGACTTGTGGCTAATCCCAATGCTCCTATACTTTGCCCCAAAAACTTTCTTCTATTTTTCATTGGATTTTTTTATTAACGTTTTATAACTTTTTCATACAAGAATTTACATCTACCAGGTTCGCTGTTTCAAAAGTTCCTGAATTTGCTCTTTGGGTACGGGCAAACTATCAATATGGGCATTCAGCCAACCTGAAAAATCTTTTTCAATATCATCTGACCAGCGCGTATCTATTTGGCCGGAGGTATACTTTCCCTCACGTAGACGCATATGGCTAAACATATCCCGCAATCGAACCAATTCTGAGACCTTTACTACTTTTTCAGCCAAATGAGGGGGAATGAAAAGAACACCCCCATCTCGACCTAGCACCACATCTCCGGGAAGTACAGTAGCATTTCCGATTCTGGTAGGCGCATTGATAGTTACTAATGTGGTATTAAGGTCTCCCGCAATGTTATTTTGATGATGAGAAGGATGATAAGATTTGAAAAATGAGGTAAATCCGCCAAGTTCTTTTAACCCATTTATATCGCGGATTGCTCCATTATACACTATCCCATTACCCGTTTTTACAAAGATAGAATTGCCCAGGTTATCCCCTACGGTAGGTCCATTATTGTGAGCTCCAAATTGGTCAGCTACATATACATCTCCTTTGGTGAGGATTTCTATAGGCCAGGTGTTTTGTGCTTTAATTCTGCCTTCTTTTTGATGACCTCTATTATCGATCACTTTCTGCAAATCAGGTCTTCCAGGCATGAAAGTAGCCGTCACTGCCCTACCTACTAAAACACTATCCGGATTAATAGTCTGCCATTCATCTTCATAGTTGTATTTGTAATTCTCATTTCTTAAAACCGCCCATGCCTCCTCAAGCGTGACCAATTTCATTCTTTGAAGGATGGCATCAGGAACCTTAGGCCTCCCATCAAAAAACCGCTCCCCCGTCCATTCCGGAGTGAGAGCCAACATATCTTCCTTTGACATCTGTTGGGAAAAAACAGAGCTTACTAATAAGGAAAAAAATATACCCAAATAAAGTTTTTTCATAATCATTGATTTTACTCATCTCAATGATAATAAATTATTAGGGTAAATTCCAATGATAATTGCCCTGATTTATGTAGTTAATTGATTTTTCTCCACAAATCAAGAAGATTCTGATACAAATTTCTATTATCAGATCAATAATTTTAGGGCATGGTTCCATTGCCCATCTTTAAAGCCACGAATGCACCAGAGAATAGCTAGAGATTCAATGGTTCCAGCTGATTCTATAGTGCCCATATCCTGGGTATCCCAACCGAATAAAGTTAGAATATGCATGACTTCAGCATTAGATTCCAGGTGATCACCGCAAATAAACATGGTTGGTTGCCCACCTGCGAATGCAGGTTTATACATGTTCCCAGAGCCAACTGAATTAAATGCTTTCACAATATGAGCTAAAGGATGAGCCTTTTGTAATTGTGCAGCTAAAGAGTCATTTTGTTTTGTAAAATATTGAAGTACTCCATTAACTGGAGGAGTTTCTGCAATAGGGTTGGTTGTGTCAATTATTATTTTACCCTTTACATTTTGCTCGGATAGACCACTAAATACTTTAATAGCTACACTACCTTTTACACAAAGTACCAGGATGTCTCCAAAAGCTGCTGCTTCCTCAAAGGATCCAGTCTCTACAGACAAAAGTCGCTTTATTTCACTCAGTTTATCAGCGTCTCCGGATCCGACCATTACTTTATAATTTTGATCTACAAACCCTTTTGCAAGCGCTTTTGCAACCGCACCAGAACCAATTATTCCTACTTTTTTCATTTATTCAAAAATACTTAATTAACTTAAATTTTATAACCATTTTTTTCAGAAATAGTTGTCACAATCTACGACGAAAATCATAGATCAACCTCTTTTCACAAGCTTGCCATTTTCCAACAAATACACTTTATTGCATTGTTCAGCCAAATCAGGCTGATGTGTAACAATTACAAAAGTCTGATTGAAGTCTTGACTAAGCTGTTTTATCATCTTATGAAATTCTTCTGCATTAGCCTGATCTAAGTTTCCTGTAGGTTCATCAGCCAGGATAATAGCAGGCTCATTAAATAATGCTCTGCATATAGCCCCTCTTTGTTGCTCTCCTCCAGACAGTTGGGATGGTTTTTGGTGCATATGACTCTCAAGATCAAAATATTTCAATAGAAATTCTGCCCTTTGGTTGATCCTATTTTTTTCCTTTCCAGCTATAAACCCTGGCATACATATATTTTCTTTAAGGTCAAATTCGGGAAGCAAATGGTGAAACTGGAAAACAAATCCTATTTTACTGTTTCGAAAATCAGAAAGTTGATTAGCTGTTAAAATAGTTGGATTTTCACCGGCAATTAACAGCTCACCAGCATCTGCCTGGTCCAATGTCCCAATGATATGAAGCAAGGTACTTTTACCAGATCCTGATTTTCCCATAATGGCAATCAAATCACCCCTTACTACCTCTATATCAAGATCTTGCAAAACAGGCACCATACCAAATGATTTGTACAGTCCTGTTGCCTTGATTATTGGTTCCATTATAATCAAACAAATCTCTCATTTTTTATTGGTATCAAAAATATTTTGATCAAATGATAGTTTTTTTAATGTAAGCCCTACGAAACATACTCTCTTTTACGTTAACCATAACATGATCTATATTTCCCTTTCTTGATGATGCTTTGCAAATATTCAAAATGGCAAAAACTGATAAGCAACCATTTCATTTTTTTTAACCATATTTGTGGGTCGCTTTAGAATATAAAATATGCGCATACTCCAGCTCTGTAAAAAATTTCCATACCCCTTAAAAGATGGTGAATCCATTGCGGTGACCCATTTGAGTAAGGCGCTTCATCAGATGGGCTGTGAGCTCACATTACTATCGATGAATACCAAAAAGCATCATTTTGATGTTTCGCACTTACCATCAGACTATTCCTATTTTAATGAAATTCATACTGTAGATGTAGATACCTCCATAAATAATTGGGATGCATTTTTAAATTTGTTAAAAGGAAAATCATACCATGTGTCGAGGTTTGTCTCGGACGAATTCAATGATAAACTGATTCAATTATTGTCTACTAATAAATATGATGTAGTACAGTTGGAAACCCTGTACCTGGCACCTTATATACAAACCATTGAAAAATACTCTGACGCCATTATTTCACTTCGGGCTCATAATATCGAACACGAGATCTGGGAACGTATTATTGAGCATCATCCAAATAATTGGAAAAAATACTATCTCAAGCATCTAACTAAACAACTAAAGCAATACGAGATAGAACAGTTTGAAAAATATGACTTACTGATTGCTTTCACAGACAGAGACATGGGTAAATTTAGAAAGCTGGGATATTTAAATGGGGCGATTACTTCTCCTATTGGGATAGAACTGGCCCAGTACAAACCCATATCAATTTCAGATAAATCATTGAGTATCACATTCATAGGCGCATTAGATTGGATGCCAAATTCCGAAGCTTTAAACTGGTTTTTGTCAAAGGTCTGGAATAAGGTAAATGATCAATTTCCAGAATTCGAATTGCATGTTGCTGGAAGAAATTGTCCGGAAAATATCAAAAACCTCAAAATGAATAAAGTGATTATTCATGGCGAGGTTGAAGATTCCAACAAATTTATCAATGCTCATCCGGTAATGGTAGTCCCTTTGCTCTCAGGTAGTGGTATGCGGGTAAAAATACTCGAAGGTATGGCATTGGGAAAAGTTATCATTACCACTTCACTTGGTTTGGAGGGTATACCTGCCATTCACCTGGATAATATCCTGATCGCTGACACTCCTGAAGATTTTATAAAATGCTTTGAACTGATTCAGCACAATCAGGCAGAGAGAGAAAGGCTTGGCCAGAATGCAGTAAAATTTGTTTCTGAGCGATATGATACCTTTAAAATTGCCACTGGATTAATCCACAAATATCAGTCACTCATTGATTCAGGTTATCATAAACACAATGTCTGAGTATATTAGTGTGTGAAACTGCTGGTACTAAGTTCAAGATTTCCTTACCCATTAGACAAAGGTGATAAACTTCGCTTGTATTACCAATTGCAGAGCTTATCTAAAGAATTTGAAATTCATTTAATATGTCTTACGGATGAACCCGTTTGCGACTTACACTATTCAACAATAGCACAATACTGTAAGTCATTAAAAGTCTTTTATCAAAAAAAGTCCTCCATTTTACTTCAAGTATTAGTTGGTTTTATAAAAGGATGGCCTGTTCAGGTTTCATATTTCTTTAATGGGAAAATAAAAAAGGAGATTTATAAAATTATCTCTAAAGAAAAACCTGATCACATATATTGCCAGCTTATACGCGCAACTGAATACATAAAAGATATCCCTATAAAAAAAACGATAGATTATATGGATTGTTTTAGCGAAAACAGTTTTAAAAGATCGGAAACAAGCAATATCCTTAAAAAAATATTTTGGAAGCAGGAGGCCCAAAGAGTAAAAAAATATGAAACATCCATTTTTGCCTTTTTTGATAATCATATCCTGATTTCCCAGTCCGATGCAGATTTTATGCCACTCCAGAAAAAACCTATTTCTATTATACCCAATGGAATAGCCGATATATTTTTTGAGCCTATAGAAAATAGTAAATCCATCGATATTTTGTTTGTAGGGAATCTCTCTTATTATTCAAATATTGATGCGGTCGATTTCATTATCCATCAAATCTTTCCGGAATTAAAAAAAATGGGTATCCCCTTTCGAATTGTTATTGCAGGGAAATCTCCTTCTCATGAAATGAAAGAATGGATTCATACATCGGGACAAGTAGAACTACTTGAAAATGTGCCCCAAATAGAAAAGATTTATCAACAAGCCAGGATAATGGTAGCGCCCATCACCAAAGGCACTGGCTTGCAAAATAAAGTCCTGGAAGCACTGGCAGCTGGCTGTATGGTAGTATGTAGTGAACAGGTATCCAAAGGATTAGGGGCAGAGTTCTCAGCAATCAGGATTGCAAAAAATGCTGAAGAATATGTACACCATATATTACATCTACATGATCAATATCAATCTTTAAAAAATGAGCGGGATCAAAGTCAAAAATATCTTCAGGAATTCTATTCCTGGCAATTTCAAACTAATAAACTTATCGATTTAATCAAGTCTTAGCTTTAAACTATTTCAGGATAAGACATGTTACAATATCACTTTATATAAATTTGTAAATTTGCGCCCTCAATGGAATCAATGTCAAATCTTCACACCATAGAAGAAGCTCTGGAAGATATACGCCAGGGAAGAGTACTTATAGTCGTAGATAATGAGGATCGCGAAAACGAAGGAGATTTTATCTGCGCCGCAGAAATGATTACTCCTGAGATCATTAATTTCATGGCCACCCATGGCAGAGGCCTTATATGTGCGCCTATAGATGAGGAACGAGCCGATGAGTTAGACTTGCCTTTGATGGTTTCATCTAATACTGCTTTCCATGAAACTGCATTTACTGTGTCCGTAGATTTGATCGGCCATGGTTGCACTACAGGCATATCTGCGCACGATAGAGCGATGTGTATAAAGGCACTTACCAATAAAGAAACAAAGGCTACTGATTTTGCAAAACCTGGTCATATATTTCCGCTTAGGGCAAAATCTGGCGGAGTATTACGTAGAAATGGCCATACAGAGGCCTCTATAGATTTAGCAAGATTGGCCGGACTGTACCCTGCCGGTGTATTAGTGGAAATACTGAATGAGGATGGTTCTATGGCTCGCCTGCCAGATTTAGTGCATATTGCTAAAAAGCACCAGTTAAAAATTATTTCCATACAGGATCTGGTCACATTTAGATTAAAAAAAGAAAGATTAGTGGAGCGTTGTTTTGAGCGGGAGATAGATACACCAAGAGGTAAGTTCAAAGCGATTGTATACAAACAAAATAATGGTGATGAACACCTTGCTATAGTTAAGGGTGACTTTGATTCAAATGAGATAGTTCCGGTAAGAGTACATTCCTCTTCAGAGTCAAGTGATATTTACAACATGCTTTTCAATGGATATGCCAAACAAATTGACAGGACTATGGATTTTATTCAAAAAACTGGTAAAGGAGTATTTCTAAACCTATTTCACGAAGAAAAGAAAGTCTCTATGCTGGATGTATTTAAAACAAAACAGGGTAATCCCGACAACCATCAGGATTCGAATAAGGAGCAGCGAGATTACGGTATAGGTGCTCAAATCCTGCAAGATCTAGGAATACATAAGATTAACCTTATTACTTCTCAACCCAGAAAAAGAGTGGGGATTAAAGCATTTGGATTAGAAATAGTAGACCACATTGACCCAAATGAATTATAATAAATCAATTCATTAGTCAATTCATTGATGACCTTCATCGAAAAATAACCTCACAAAGGAATTTCAACCAAGGCTTTATAGTTAAGTAAAGCATAAATACTTCCATTATGCTTAAGCAATTCATTATTTCTATTGGTTCTTTAAAGGTCAGTAAAGATTTTATGTTAAAATATCGTCTTTGGGAAGGCTGGGAATCGATGCGATGGATACACATTTCATTTGTATTTGCGGCTATATTTTTTGGATTCAAAATGCTGGGAATCATAGGATCAGCATTCTCCAATCTTGGAAATCTAATAAGTGGAGATTTTGAAAATATAAAATTAGGGATGACTGGTGGGGCCTTCGTTTCAGATTGGTCCTTTGTAAAATCAGATTCTTATAAATATCTTTTTCTGTTTTTTACTATGTCAATCGTATATCACATAGGCGGTAGGGCTATGGAGATTTTGTACAATATTCCATATAGACCTAATTTTAAATTTTTTGTAAAATCTCAAATACGGACTGCTATAGTGGTGATGGTCTGTTTTATTTTAGAGCAGGTATTTTCAGGAATTAGTTCTATGGCCCTGGGTCTAATAGGATTTAAGTGGCTTCAGCCAGCTTCAGACTTTATCATTCAAAGCTTTCTTTTTGGTGCCATTCTTTTGGATGGATTGCATGAGGTAAGGGGTTGGAAGGTAAATCATGGAATTAAGCACTCTTTTAAGTTTTATTCAGGAATTGCATTGTTTTATGGCGCCATCGGTTTGATCTTATCTTATATACCCATCCTGGGATTAATACTTGTGAGTACTATACTATCAGTGGGCATTTTGATAGCTATAAAAAGAATTGAAGCATTATCCTATTGATTTATTCAAAGAAATTTAGTCAGTTAGTAATCTATTTATATTTTTGCAGCTTACTGTGGGGGCATTAGCTCAGCTGGCTAGAGCGCTTGCATGGCATGCAAGAGGTCATCGGTTCGACTCCGATATGCTCCACTTTAACCTCAAAGGTTGTTTTACACATATATTATTTATAGTGCCCAATTAGATAAATTTTATACTGGTCATAGCAGTGACCTGACTAAAAGAATGCTCGATCATAATTCCGGTATTTCAAAATTTACCTCCAAAGCCAATGATTGGGTACTCGTCTTTTCAAAGACCTTTCCATCCAGGGAAGAAGCCTTTGCTTTTGAACAATCGATCAAGAAAAAGAAAAGCAGAAAGTTTATTCTCTACTTGATTAGTGCTGATTCCTAAGCTTGCATACCTGCATGCTTGCATGCTTGCATGCTCCGAAAGCTTTCGGAGAAGAGGTCATCGGTTCGACTCCGATATGCTCCACTTTATCCTCAATGATTGTTTTACACCTATATTATTTATAGTGCCCATTTAGATAAATTTTATACTGGTCATAGCAGTG
>JBBSBH010000034.1:0-56720 GCA_038251405.1 Chitinophagales bacterium | reverse complement strand
GTTCGTAGAAGAAATGCCATTGGGCACATCAGCACAGGTGAATGTATCACTGGCTTGTTTGCCTTCAGCATCAAAGCTAAATTTCAAATCTGCTTTGCGGGTACAATTGTCGTAGCTACCTGCATCCAGGTCCTTAGCCCATACTATTACCTGGCCATTGCTGGGCATGATTACCGTAGCTATACCATTGTAGCAATAAGGGGTAGGCTTTTTACAATCTTTCACTGTGATCAGACAGGAGCTGGTATCTTCATTACGACAGTTGTCTTCAGCTATGATATAATGAAGAGTAGTTTTTTCAAGTATAAGATTGGTTTTGCGTTTAAGCTAAAGACTGTAAGTTAATAAATGTTAACAAAATCTTTTATAAAAGAGAAAAGGATTAACCTATTAGATTATGCGGACATGTATAAATGATTGGTTTTGAGTAGTATTTGCTCAATTTATTTGTATTAATTTATCAAGTTCCCCGGATAACCAATGTTCCCCTTTATATAACACTATAATTTCTCCACCAAGCCCTTTATTTGGTGTATTGATTTAACCTGGCCATGACCCAAAATGAGGCCTTCGTGGCTTTGCGCCCCTGACCTCTAAAGTGAACCAAAACCCCTGACCCCAAAAGGGGAACCAAACAGCTGGAAATGATTATTATGACTGTATTGGAGTCTTTTTAAATATATTTCTACTGGGCTTATCATCGCCAAACAATATGCCCCATTTTTTAAACTGTTCAGTATGATCAAACACTATTTTTAAAACGGCCATTAAAGGCAAGGATAAAAACATGCCACCAATACCCGCTAATGCACCTCCAATAAATACTCCGAAGAGACTTACCAGGGCATTAATTCTTATTTTAGATCCAACAATCGCTGGCATTAAAATATTATTATCTAAAAACTGGACTACCGCAATGATTATTAATACAGTAAATACTGAACTCAGGTCAGGCGAAGAACTAAGAGTTAATAGGATACCAATCAAATTACCAAACAAAGCTCCAATGTATGGAATGAGGTTTAGTAAAGCAAAAATAACAGCAATTAAAAATGCATACTTTATACCAAAAAGCAGTAATGTTCCACCTAATAAAATAGTCATATAAGAAAACTGTATAATTAGTCCGACGATATAACTTTGAATAATGGATTCAATACTTTTTAATGTTTTGTCTACTTCTTTATTATCATCTTTATGAAACCACATGAGTAAAAACTTTCTTAATACATTTTTATAATATAGGACTAGAAATGTATAGATTGGAAATAGGCCAAAAAATATTAATAATGTGCTTAGAGAACTCATGGCATTTGTGACATAATCGCTTGCAGAGTCAAGAAAATTATTAGTTTGCTTTTTAATTATTTCAGATTGTTGAGCTGTAGAAATACCTGTTTTATTGCTTACCCAATTACTGATTTCATTGATGTGATTTACGATATTTAGTTTAATAGTGGTAAAGTTCTCAATTAATGGTTTGAGTTGGAACGAGATAAAAAATAAAGCTGCTGTAAATATAATTGTCATAACCAACATGGTTAAGAATATCGAAATGCTATTAGGTATTTTTTTACGAACCAAAAATCTATAAACCGGCAATAATGCAATAGCTGCCACCAAAGCCATGAGCAATGGCATCATGATATTCTGAAATTGAATAATTATTAAACCAATCAAAACAAGCCCCAGTAATTCTATTGATCGTTTTACAGTTAAAGGTAATTCTTTCATCATTTTTTATTTGGAGATCAATGAACCGCAATGGTAGACATTTTATTTGGAAAAATTTTACACAACTTGGAGGATAAGTTATATGATTCACACTTTTCTAATACTTGTGATTGGAAGCATGATTTGTCAAAGCTTTGAGAAAACGGCCTTTTACTAAAACGATGTTAATGATATGTATTTCTTTCTCGTTCAAAATTATTTTAAAACAAGGGAGTCTGTGTTCCACATACCAAGCGCTAATAGCCATTTTCAGGCTGCCCCTCGTTTTATCAACTCGTATATTTACCTCTTTCAACTTCAATTTTTCCGTCAGACATATTTATTTCAATTTGTAGTCGTTCAACTTCATAGCCCAAGTCATCATTACTTCCTGTTATCATGAATAATATAGGGCTCATAAAGATTTGGGCCTGGATAATACTTATGTACCAAGGGTATTGTTCTTTCAAATGGTATATTGATTTCTTTCAATTTAATATATTTGGGAATCCATAACTAATCTCAAAAATACATATGGGCAACTTTTTTCGGCTCTTCAACTAGCCCATTTAAATGAAACTGAAGAAGGGGCGAATGAGCTGTAATCATTAATCATTCGAAGAAAAATTTATCGGTAGGGTATAGGTAGTATTATATGCTTTACTTAACGAAATTTAGCATGTCTTGTGGGTTACTCATCATAACTATTTTATCACCCTTCATAACAATAGGTGCCTTTAATATACCAGGATTGTGCACCAATAAATTTAACCAATCATCGTTTGTTAATTGATCGATAATTCCAAATTTTTGCAAAAAATCCGGCGCTTCGGTATCCACTAAGTCTCGTACATTAATACCCATTCTTAACGCTAATTCTGCCCAATGTGTTGTAGTTAATTTCATATGTACTAAGTCTATGTCATGAATAGGTAAATTTTCAATTTGGGCATAAGCCAATATTTTTCGACCGATATGCTCATCGGAATTATAAATTAGGGTTATTTCTTTATCGGTGTTAGCGAATATCATACTCTTTTTTTCAAATCAAGGTACGAATATTAAACTATTTAAATAGGGTCAGAATTAGTTGCATGTACGTTTATGAAAGTATCTGACAGCCCCCTAACAAAACAAGCATTTCAATAGATTCATAATTGGCTGTAGGTATATTTTTATATTGACCGACTTGCTGTGTCTCATCTCTATGGTAGAAAGTATTCTTAGTTTTATCCTTAGGATACAGATAATGTTGACCAAAGATTTGTGTTTTACAACCTTTGAGTTGTTGAATCACATAATTCATATGATTATTGGTAGAAGGAATGTGATATTATGTAAAATGGATTGAACGGTAGTTACCCTTGGTAGGGCAACATTGGTCATGAGGGTTTATTTGTAATACTAGCTATGCAGTTTATTTTGAGTATTATTTATTTGAGCCATCATGGCATCGAAAGGATTAATTGTTTGCTTTATTCGTTTACTTCTTAGATGCAGATATTGTGTAGTAAGTGAATGTCGACTGTGTCCCCATTAGTTCCTGAATCACTTGCAGATCGACTCCATTATTCACTGAATGAGTGGCAAAGTCGTGATGTGTAGTGTTCATTTCTTGTATAATTTATATTTTTTAGATAAGCAAGAAATATTTAGAATTTAGAAGAAACCCGTTGCTAAGCAATACGGGTTCAACGGTTATGTTTATACAGTTTAGGGTACTTTAAAATACTAAATTGTCCCACCTTACCAAACGTTGTAGGAAGATAAAACATAAACATTGCAATCCACCCCGCAATTGAATAAACAATTTGTTAGGGGCTGCCGTTTTTTATTCTAACTCAGTTAATGAAAGAACATTTCCGTCTGGGTCTTTAAACCAAGCAACTTTTGCACCACTGGGCGATTTCCAAATACCCAATTTGTCCTGTTCAAAAAAGTCATATTGCAAACAGAAAATATTTTTGTCGTTGAGTTGATTTATTACGGAAACAATATCGCCGACATTCCAACCTAAAATAGTAAAAGCCTGTGGGTTGAATTCCCGGACTATTGTTATTCGCAATAAAGTTTCATTTGCTTTAAATTCTTAGGCGAAATTGTCCTCAGATAATAGTTCAAGCCTTAAGATGTCCTGGTAAAATAATTTTGCTTCTTTTGGCTTTATAGTAGGAACAAATGATTTAAGTTTTTTGTCAGCAAGCATATTTAATTTTATGTTTTACACTTATTTTTGGTAATCTTCTCAAATCGTTTTTGTCAGTAGTGGAATTTGTAGGCCTAATGTAAAAAAAGTTTGGCACTATCTTTAATAATTAATCTGTCGACTTGTAAGGTTCTGACTGTCGTAAAATTAAATTAAATCATTTTTTGCGATATTTATTTCATCACTATTTATACCAAATTCATCGATTTGCATTTGTATTATATTTACTAAACCAAGCTTTCTTTTTTGGGTCTAATGTTTTTAATGGTAAACCAATTGACGGCTTATAAATTAATTTCCTTTTCAATTCTAATATTTCTGGAAGAAGTTCCGGCTTTAATAATATATTTTCCATTTTCAAGAGCCCATCCTGATATCGACTCATTCCAATACCTTAATTCAGAAACGGGTATTTGTAACCGTATTTCTTGCTGCTCCTGGGGTTTCAAATTTTTTGTTTTAACAAAGGACTTCAACTCCTGATTGGGTCGATCTATAGAAGAATTGGGTTTGGTAAAATAAATTTGCACCACTTCTTTTCCCGGTAGTTCGCCATTATTTTTTACAACTAAAGACATAGTAATCGTGTCATTCTGTAGAGTTGCATCCATATTACTATATTCAAAATGGGTATAGGAAAGTCCATATCCAAAAGGATAAGAAACATCTTTCTTTTCTTTATCGAATCCTCTATAGCCAACATAAATTCCTTCCTGGTAGTTAGTGTAGTCTTTATTTTTCACTTTTTTATCTTTAGGCTTCTCTGACCTTTTAAATAGGACATCCTTGATTGAAATGGGGTCTCCATCCAAAGGGAAATTGGCGGTAGATAGATAATCTTCCAGATGATGGGCAAATGTCATAGGCAGTTTTCCACTTGGATTTACTGCTCCACTTAGTATGTCAGCTACTGAATTTCCTCCTTCCTGACCACCTTGCCATGCCAGCAAAATAGCATCTGGTCGCTCTTTCCAGGAAGCGGTTTCAATGACCCCACCGATATTTAACACCACGATCACTTTTTTAGTTTTTTTGTGAAATGCATCGCACGTGTTTTGGATAATATCAGTTTCTTGCTTTGTCAATAGGAAATCACCTTCTTTTACCCTATCGGCACCTTCGCCGGCATTTCGCCCTATGGTGATGATGGCTACATCCGAAATTTGTGCAATTTGAGATAAATCTTCTATTGTATATTTTAATTGTGGAGGATGGTATGGTTTGAGCATAGCCATCATGCCTTCCGGTTTTTTGAATTCTTGTTTATGAGCATTTTTATGTTTGACATAAAGTTCTTTACCCATTGCATTAATGATGAAACCTGTATTTTCCAATCCCTGTTCCAGCGAAATCGTATAGGCTTCGTTTACATCACCAGATCCTGTACCTCCTGCAATAAAATCGTATGAATTCACCCCTATTAATGCCACGTTCTTGCTTTTTTGAAGGGGAAGAGCCTGGTTATTTTTAAGTAATATCATGCCTTCAGAAGCTGATAGCCTTGTAATTTCAGCATGAGCTTTAAGATCGGGATTGTTTGAATTGGCAAATCCTTTCATTTTTTGGGACATAAACACCAGGCGAAGGATGCGTTTAGTAGAGGTATCAATGGTCTGCTCAGAAAGCGCATTTTCTTTGAAGGCCTTTTTTAAAGTCTTCCACACGGTATTTGTGCCAGGTTCCAATAAATCATCTCCTGCTTTGATTTGAGTTACAGCATCATACACTCCAAACCAGTCAGACATTACCACTCCTGTGAAACCCCAGTCATTCCTTAGAAGATCTGTAAGCAAATACTTGCTTTCAGCTACATATGTTCCATTGACTTTATTATACGATGACATTATCGTCCAGGGCTTTGCTTCTTTTACAATCCTTTCAAAACCGTTTAAATAGATTTCATGAAGTGCCCGGTTCGAAATAATGGCATCGTTATAATTCCTTTGAGTCTCCTGATTGTTAGCCACAAAATGTTTTACTGATGTACCTACTCCATTAGACTCAATACCATTAACCATGGCAACACCCATTTTACCTGTAAGAAAGGGATCTTCAGAATAGTATTCAAAATTTCTACCGCAAAGTGGATTTCGTTGAATATTGACACCGGGTCCCAATAGCACATCAATTCCATATTCGAGAGCTTCATTCCCTATGGCTGTGCCTACTTCTTTTACAAGATCTTCATTCCAGGTAGAGGCTAATAAAGTTGCAATTGGAAATGCAGTACAGTAATAGGTTCTATCTTCTCCCTTTCTTTTTGGCTCTATTCGCAAACCCGCTGGACCGTCAGACAAATAAATGGTAGGCAGACCCAGTCTTGGAGTAGGAACAATAGTACCTACGGCACCCGCTATCCCTTCTCCGGGTTTAGATAATCCGACACCGGACTTCATTCCTGAGCCCTTAAGAATATGTATTTTCTCTTCTATAGTCATCAGCTTCAATGCATTATTTACACGATCACTTAAAGGCATTCTGTCATCCTCATAAATATCCAATTCCCCGTTTCTGTTACGATCGAGAAATTGATAACCGCTTATGGTGAGCATTTTAAAATTCTTGAATTCCGGGTAGTTATCTTCAAAATTCAATATGTTTGAAGATAATTGCCAGTAGCCGAATCCTACTAAGAATACTAATAGCACAAGAAATATCCCTACTACTTTTAAAGTAATTTTTATGCCTTTTTTCATATTTATTTATTTGTTTGGCGTTATTATACACATGAAGTTTCTAAGAATGGTATACTTTTTTTGAATCATATCATAAAAACCCAATAGTATGAGTAAGGATATAAGCGCAATAAGACCGGGCAACGGCCAAATAATAATTCCAACTATTACTGCCATAATGAATAAGGCGATGGTAGTGAACTTTATAGCTTCTTTCATAATATTTGATAATTCTTTAAACGATAATTTTAGTAAGTTCTTTTGAATATTTTTTAAATGCATTACAAAATACTTCCATAGCCATTTGAAAAGGTTCTTTGTACGCCCTGAATGCTAAATATAAGCGCTTTTAAAGAAAGGATCCCAGGGGCAGCATAAGGCTATCATATGTCTAGTCTAGTGCCGGATGTTTGTATATTAACTGTAAAAAGGATTGGCTGTATGGACGATCAGGTCGGCTCCGTGATCGCCCACAAGTCTGGTATTAAATTCTTATTGCAACTGTACCAGAAAATGTCCGACCATCAGAAGACCAAATTCCGGGTCCGGGATAAAACTGGGGTCGCTTGGTGAAGTAATGTTCATCCAATATATTGTTTGCATTTAACTGCAATTTCATTGTTCTTGAAATCCGCACTGCAAAATGTAGGTCAAGTATTTGATAATGGGGAACTAACCCTATTGTTCCACTTGCATTTGGAGTAATAGTGTTTAGTGCATCAGCAAAACTTTCAGCAGTGTAACTATAAAGCGCCGACAAACTAAAAAGAGAGTGAGTAACTGTAAAACCATTTCTGGAAATCCAGGCAGGCACACTTTCAACTTTATTACCGCTAATGCTTACATTCTCCGTTCCTGATTTGATGGTCGCATCCTGATACCGTGCATCCAGGTAGGATGTAGAAGTGAATAGGGATAAACTTGCTTTTTTGCTTAATAAAAAATCTCCCTGCACAAACATTTCAAGACCTTTTGTAACTGAATTGCCAATGTTTGTTCTAAAAATAATAAGGTTGCCTGCATTGTCGGTTTGTGCTAATGTTCCGAGACGATTATTGTATTGAAGGTAAAATCCTGTAATATCCCAATTCAGAAATTTCCATTTTCCCCTAAACCCACCTTCGACATTATATCCGAAAGCATCTTTCAAATTTTTATCGGCTACTTCGTAAATAGAGGCGGGAACAATGTCTTTGAAAATTACAGGCCTGTATGCTTGCGACCAACCTGCATAAATATTGATACCACCCTTTAAATCGTATTGTGTACTTACTCCAAACAACGGAAAATTGTGTTTGATTTTATTTGGCAATGAAGTGGCGGAATAATAGTTTGTAACTCCTGTCATATTGGTTTCTCCGATTTCCATTCTTACACCGGTATTAACGGAAAATCTTTTCGTGAGCATCCATCTGTTTTCTGCAAACAAAGCAACATTGCTCGTTTTGTAATGAAGGTCTCTGCCCCAACCTGGTGTTACCAAAGTCAAATCAAAATCGCTGCCAGTTGATCCTTTGCCCTGTTGTTGCCGATGCAAATTATTATTCATATACTGAACTCCAGCGGTAAGTGTATTTGTTTGTTTCAGGAGTCTATACGATTGAAGCGCTCGTAACTCTGTCGTGTAGCTGTTGAAATGGTCAATGTCCACTTGTCGGTTGTTGTATTGAAGGGTTGCTCTAACAATAGTATCTAAGATGGAGGCGGGCTTGTCAAACTGCACACTGTTTCTTATTCCCAAAACAGCAGAAGAAGTGAAATGTAATTTTGTAGAATGTGTAAGGTTCCAATTCATAGTTAGCGAAGGCACATGAATGGTTGGGTTGTAATAATTCCTACTACGGGTTGACATGTGCGGGTCTTCATGAAACATATTGTCCGTTAAAGGGCCCGCAAGGTGAATAATGTAATTAGAATGCGTCCATTCTAATTTGAAATGAAGGTTTTTTGTTGCATCGTAAAAAAGCGAAACCGCTTCGGCATCATAAGTTGCATCACTTTTTTCACGATAACCTGCAATCCGTTTTTTATTTACCCAAGCTGAATAACGGAACTTACCCAAAGTTCCTGATGCCCCATTGTAGGTACTGACTAAACCGTAAGAACCAATGGTATTGATGCTTTCAAAAGTAAGTTTTTTAGTAGTGTCGGGCTGTTTGCTGAGGTAGTTGAGCATTCCGCCAAACTGTGCACCGTATTGCAGGGAACCTGTGCCATGTATAAGTTCAATCCGCTCTACTGCTTCCATCGGGATATTGTAATGGCTTGCCGGGTAACCATACATGTCGGAGTTGGTGAGAATACCATCTTTGCGGATGTTGAACTCCCACCCACGATGAGGGTCAAGCCCACGTGTTGAAATATTTACCTGGTTACCTGTACCATCCATATCATATACGAACACACCGGGAATTTTTGCAAAAATTTGTCTAGCGTATTTTTCAGTAATAGCCACATTTTTTTGACTCAGGTCAATTACTTCCGACTTTTTACCAGAGAAAATGTATGTTCCCTGTATAGGTTCAAGCCGTAGAATATCACGAGCAGTTTTTGTCGCCTCAATTGTTATTGCTGGCAGTGTTTGAGTTTTAAGACTGTCTGAGTTTGTCTGTCCGAAAATCATAGTCGGGAGTAAAATTGATATGAGGATTAGAAAGCGTCTTTTCAAAATATTATATAGAATTCGTAACATGATTGGTGAGATAATTTTTCGTAATGAGCTGGTGATATAAGCATATTTTTTAAGTAATGTTGCTTTCAAATAAGGACTTGCCACCGCTGTTTGCAGGAAAGGCTATTAATGTATTTGATAAGGTTGAAAAAAGCGCTTACGGCTCGGTGTAATATAAAATCATAAATCATGATCTGATTGTAAAGTTACAAAATAAAAGTTCATAATTTATTCTACTTATGGGGTAAGAGGAAATCTATTTCATCATTTTCTATTTCTTTCCATTCCATGTACAGATATCATCTTTTTGTAATTATATGTACCCACGTATATCAAAGAATATAAAGTCGAATACCAACTGATGCTATGTAAAAAAAGCTGGATCAATCTGAAGAGGAAGCTGAAAGAGATTAAAAAAAAGCGCCTCTAAGTCATAGGATGCTATTTTTTTATATAGTTGAAATTCACACATTAGTATAAAATTAAATAAATATAAAATAGTACTTCGAAACACCTTATTTCCCCAATCTCCCCACCACATCCCCCAATAATTTCTCCACCAAACTCTTCACCTGTCGCAAAGATTTTACATGGTCCCTCCCCAATATCAAACTATCATGACTTTGCTTTAGATGCCAGTCTTTTTTGTAGTCGTAAGTGCCCAGTAATTTGAGCATTTCCTGAAAGAATGGGGTCTCGTAAAAACTGGATTTGGCATTGCCCAGGAAATAGCATCTGAGCTTTCCATTTTTATAAAGGACGCGCTCCATACCCAGTTTTTTTCCTATCCAGCGGATGCGGAGTCCTTCGAAGAGTTCCATTACCTGCGAGGGAATTGGGCCAAAACGATCTTTCAGATTTTCTTTGAATTTTTCTATGGCACCTTCATCAGCGAGTCCATCCAGTTCGGTGTACATGCTGAGTCTTTCCTGGATATTCTGAATGTAGGAATCAGGGATTAAAAGCTCTACATCGGTATCGATTGTGCAGTCGCGCACATATTCCTTTTTATTGGCCAGTTCTTCTTTGAATACTTCTTTGAAATCATCTTCTTTCAGCTCCTGGATGGCTTCGTCGAGTATTTTTTGGTAGGTGTCAAATCCTATGTCGGATATAAAGCCGGATTGCTCGGCGCCTAGCATATTTCCAGCTCCACGAATATCCAGGTCACGCATAGAAACTAAAAATCCACTGCCAAGATCACTGAATTCTTCGATCGTTTTTAATCGCTGTCGCGCCTCAGAAGTAAGGGTAGAAACCGGTGGAGCGATGAGATAGCAAAATGCTTTTTTATTGGATCTGCCTACGCGGCCTCTCAGCTGGTGAATATCACTCAAGCCAAACTGGTGCGCATTGTGTAAAAACATGGTATTGGCATTAGGGATATCGAGACCCATTTCAATGATATTGGTGCATACCAGCACATCAAATTTCCGATCTATAAAATCGAGAAGAGCATTCTCCAAATTCTTGGACTCTAATTGACCGTGAGCGATTCCAAATTCTACCGTAGGGCAAAGCTCTCGCAGCATTTCGGTTAACTCTGAAAGTGAGGCCACTCTGTTGTGTACAAAAAATACCTGGCCGCCACGATTTACTTCGTAAAAAATAGCATCGCGAATAGTACCCTCATCGAAAGTGATTCTTTCCGTATGCACAGGCTGCCTGTTGGCTGGGGGAGTACGCATGACCGACATGTCCCGAGCGGATAATAAAGAGAACTGCAATGTCCGGGGTATAGGTGTTGCGGTCAGCGTGAGGGTATCTACATTTACTTTTCGTCTGCGCAGTTTTTCTTTCGCAGCTACTCCAAATTTTTGTTCTTCATCTATGATCAAAAGCCCCAGATCTTTAAACTGTACCTGATCACTGAGCAAAGCATGAGTACCGATTAAGATTTCAACTTTGCCTTCTTTAGTTTTTTCAAGAATTTCTTTTTTCTCTGCAGTCGACCGGAACCGATTGATATAATCTACTTTGACATCAAACTCTTTCAATCGATCATTGAAAGTCTTAAAATGCTGCGATGCCAGAATCGTAGTGGGAACCATGATGGCCACTTGCTTACCGTCGAGGATTGCTTTGAAAGCAGCCCGTATCGCTACCTCTGTTTTCCCAAAACCTACATCGCCACACACCATGCGATCCATGGGATATTCTTTCTCCATATCATATTTGATTTCCATAGTAGATTTCAATTGATCAGGAGTGTCTTCGTAGATAAAGGAAGCTTCGAGCTCATGCTGAAGATAGTTGTCCGGGGCGAAGGCATGCCCTTTACTGGCTTTGCGGGCCGCATATAGTTTTATCAGTTCCTGAGCAATATCTTTTACCTGTCGCTTGGCTTTGCGTTTGAGATTGGCCCAGGTGTCAGAGCCTATTTTATTCAGTACGGGCTCAGAGCCATCTTTACCAATATGTTTACTGATTTTATGTAATGAATGAATGCTTACATACAGCAAATCATTATTCCTAAACACCAGTCTTACTACTTCCTGGACTTTGCCATTAATCTCTATTTTTTCTAAACCTGAAAATCTTCCAATGCCGTGATCTATATGTGTGACAAAATCGCCGGGCACTAAATCCCGAAGTATGCGCATGGTAAGTGCGCTATCTTTTTGGAATCCTTCTTTAAGTCTGTACCGATGAAATCGCTCAAAAATCTGGTGATCTGAAAAACATAAAATTTTATTTTTCAGATCGATAAATCCTTTGTGAATGGCAATGGGTACCGGTTGAAGTACGGCCCCTGATTTTAAATCTTTCAATATGGCTTCGAGGCGGGCCAACTGCTTGGGATTATCAGAAAAAATATTGCAATCATATCCTTCTGATTGCCTATGCTTGAGCTCTTGAATCAACAGTTCAAAATTTCTATTGAAACTGGGTTGTTGGGCGCCCCTGAATTCAAAATAGTGTAAATCGGAGAGCTCTAAATTTGGCTTTTCCTGGTAAAAAACAAGACTGAAAGGCAGCATAGATGCCGTTACCTCGCGAGGAAATAAAAATGCTTTTTCTCTGAATATTTTGTTGAAAGTGGACTGTTGATCATCTTCTTTTTCGAATACTTTCACCAGCTGGCTGGCCTCAAAACAATCCTGTAACCGGTCTACCAGGAATTGAATATCTGCTATCCATAGGGTGGTTTCTTTAGGTATTATTTCCATCAATGAAACCTTGTCTGAACTTTCAAATTCGGTATGGATATTGGGCAAAATGCTCACTTTGGAGAGATTGCGGATAGACAATTGGTTTTCAGGATTAAAGATGCGAATGCTTTCTACTTCTACATCGGAGAGCTCTATCCGGTAGGGGTCATCATTAGCATAGGAAAAAATATCCACTATACCTCCCCTGATAGAAAATTCGCCAGGCTGAGAAACAAAATCTACCCGCTGGAATCCATATTCTGTAAGTATTTCCATTACAAAATCTAAGTCCAGCTCATTGCCTTTTTCTATAAGTATCCTACTTTTGTTGAGCGCAAAGGGGTTGACTACTTTTTCAAAAAGAGCTTCCGGGTATGTGAGTATTACTAATGTTTCATTGGTAGGTTTCGCGATTTGGTTGATGCATTCGGTTCGCTCGATCACCTGGCTTTGCTTTATATCTTCAAACTTTCCAGGTTGTTTGAATGAATCTGGAAGAAAATACACCGGCACCCGGTTTCCAACCAGGCTTTCCAGATCATTTAAAAGATAGGCAGCTTCTTCTTTGGAACGGGAAATGATCAAATGAAGCCCATCGTGTTGAAGTATACTGGCGGCGAGGCAAAAGGATTCCATGGCACCGACCATTCCTTTGATAAAAATATGGCTCGGTGGTTGGCTGAGTGCTTTTTTGATTTCCTGCACCCGCTCATCTTGCTGATAGATACTCAGCAAGCGGCTTAGATTTTCCACCGCGCAAAGATAGTCGTCACTGGCAAATAATGCTAATGAAATACTTTATACGACCGATTTTAAAAATTACTTACTGAAAATGCACCTATAGGCTCCACCAACATGCTTTTGTTTCATTGGGCAACGATTACTTCGAGCCAGAAGCAGTCTTTGCTTTTTTCCATCCCAGTGAATTGGATTTCGCTCCGCCCAAAAATTCTGCTTTTGATTTTACACCACCATCGTCAGTATTAGTCACCGAGATATTCGTAGAACCCTTGCCATTGATCTCCATGAACACACGTTTCAAAGGAGCATACTCCATATTATTCACCGATAAAT
The DNA here is from genome assembly GCA_038251405.1 of Chitinophagales bacterium. Classification (GTDB taxonomy): domain Bacteria; phylum Bacteroidota; class Bacteroidia; order Chitinophagales; family Saprospiraceae; genus JADJLQ01. The sequence continues at coordinate 43,229 of JBBSBH010000034.1, read as the reverse complement.
ACTGAACATTACTGAGCTGAAATACTTTATCATCTGAGTTGAAAATATTTACATTTTCGAGTTTAATATTCCTGGCCTCCATTATTAAAGCACCTTTATTACTAGTGATATTTACATTCTTAAGCGTAATGTTTTCAATGTTTGCTTCAGGAAGGCCCCGCATCATGATGGCAGTCTCGGCACCTTTACAAAAAATATTTTCCATTTCGAAATTTCTAAAGATCGGGGTGCCTGCATCTACTGGTTTGCTTTCCATTGCAGGAAGCCCTCTTTTTTCTCCTGCTAATGGCACCGGGTCTTTGGCTTCGTAAAACATATTGAATCGAATGGCGTCTCCCAGGATATTATTCATATTGATATCAGAGATATAAATATTCTCCACTATGCCACCCCTCCCACGGGTAGTTTTAAATCGCAGGCCAATATCAGTTCCTAAAAAATTACAATTATTCACATATAAATCATGCACACCTCCCGACATTTCGGAGCCTATGACAAAACCACCATGACCGTGATAGACAGTAGTATTTTTGATAATAAAGTCTGAAGTGGCTATACCTCTTTGTCGCCCTTGTTCATCTCTGCCCGATTTTATGGTAATGGCATCATCGCCTGTATCGAACGTGCAGCCATCCATTATTCCATAGGTACAGGACTCTATATCGATAGCATCATTATTTTGACCATACCAGGGGTTTTTGACATTTACATTTCGGATGGTCACATGTTTGCAGAGCAATGGATGAAGTGTCCAGGCAGGAGAGTTTAAAAATGTCATATCTTCTAAGAGTACATTCTTGCAATTGGTCAGACTGATCATATTGGGTCGTAAAAAATCGCGGACTGATTTGTAATCTTCTAATGTTTTGTTTTCGGCTTTTTTATTAGTCCATGCCGTATTTTCATTGCCATATTTGGATTGTTCGCTGGGATACCAGGAATCTTTTTTGTCGTTCAATATTCCTCCGGAGGCAACTAATGATTTCCACTGCGATTCGGTAAGCTTATCTTTTTTGACCATCTTCCATACCTGGCCGGCTCCATCCATAATGCCTTTACCAGTAATAGCAATATTGGATAATCCCAGCCCAGATACCGGCGCCTGGCACCTATAGGCAGACTGACCCTCCCAGGTAGTTTCAATGATCGGGTAGTCATTTCTATTATCAGAAAACTGAATTAATGCACCTTCTTCCAGATGTAAGTTTACATTACTTTTTAGCACTATAGGTCCGGAAAGCCAAAATCCTTTTGGAACCAGCACTACGCCTCCGCCCCTGGAATCAGCAATTTGAATGGCTTGATTAATGGCAAGGCTGCACATTTCTATGCCACCATCTTTAGCACCATATTTTTGGATATTAAAAGTATCTTTTCTAAAATCGGGTTCATTTACTATGGGGAGTTCGTAAACCATTTTACTATTAAACACAGATTTTTTTAAAAACACGCGAAGCGGATGGCCAGTTTTTACCAATTCCGCAGCAGCAAGTTGCGCCATTTTGTGCGCGCCAAAAGGCGTAAAATGAGTATTGTCTGTAAGCCCGTTTGGGAATTTGGGATATATACCGGGTGTCACATTCATAAATAGATCTTTACTATCTACCTCACCCAGCGCTTTCAATAACTCCTCGGTTCGTTTGTGCATATCTAATAATGGTACATGCATAGCAATAGCCACCTCACGCACCACATCCGGGTAATCTGCATGCTGATCTACAAAGTCGCCATTCTCATCATATTTTCTCCTGTTGACGGGAGTAAGTAAGACGGGAAATGCACCTTTCTCATTGACTTCATGAATATATCTTATGAGGTTGTTTCGATAATCTGTTTGTGCTGGGGCGTACCTGGCCGGGTCATCTTGTTTTTGATCATTGTGACCAAATTGGATGAATACATAATCACCCGCTTTGAGTTGCTTGTACACGATATCCCAATGGCCCAGGTCTCTGAAACTTTTGGTGCTCCTTCCATTTCGGGCATGATTTTGAATTTCTACAGCCTCTGCATTAAAGAATTCATTGAATACTTGGCCCCAGCCGGTCTCCGGAGCATCATATGGATTTTTATTGGCCATAGTGCTGTCACCAATCATAAAGATTCTAACTTTTTCGGCGGGAAAACTGAGGGAAGAAAACAGACTAAAGGCTGCCAGGAGGAAAATTGCTTTCATTATTAGGTGACGATTTTATTTAACAAATGAGGTATTGTACAAGAATAAGAATACGTAGGCAAAAACTATAATAAGTAAGGTCTTTTTATTACGCAATCGATATCGGGAACGATGCCATTAATAAGATTAGTGGATGTATAATATTGGAAACACATAGGTCACATAAACTTTTTGATTGCCACATAGGCATATAGGGCACATAGTTATGAATCATATAGAGGACATAGAAATGGAAACACATAGGTCACATAGACTTTTTGATGGCCACCTAGGCAGATGGGGCACATAGTTATGAATCATATAGAGGACATAGAAATGGAAACACATAGGTCACATAGACTTTTTGATTGCCACATAGGCACATAGCGTACATAGTTATGAAACAGATAGTGGACATAGAAATGGAAACACATAGGTCACATAGCCTTTTGATGGCCACACAGGCACATAGCGTACATAGTTATGAAACAGATAGTGGACATAGAAATGGAAACACATAGGTCACATAGAAATGGAATCACATAGGTCACATAGACTTTTGATTGCTACATAGGCATATAGGCTAAGTCAAAATAACTGAACTAGTGGAAACGGAATTTAAATATAGGTATATTGCAATTACCTTTCACTTGAAACCAGTAATATGGAAGCAGTAAGAATCAAGGATATTGCCCAAAGTCTTGGTCTGTCGACTTCTACTGTTTCGCGGGCATTGAGGGGAAGTTATGAAATCAGTGAAGAAACCAAAAAGCTGGTACTAGACTATGCTGCTAAAGTAAACTACAAGCCTAATCCCATCGCGCTCAGTCTCAGGGAAAATAGAAGCAGAGCCATCGGGATCATAGTTCCTGAAATAGCGAACAATTTTTTTGCAAATGCCATCAATGGCATAGAAGAGGTCGCACAAACTCGGGGTTACCACGTAATGATATTTCAAACCGGGGAATCCTCTGAAAAAGAAGTGACCTGCCTTCAAAATGTAGTTTCAAGGAAACTGGATGGGGTAGCCATCTCCCTTTCCGGCAGTTCGAAAGATTTTTCTTATATCAGGGAATTGCAGCGTGAAGAATTCCCTATCGTGTTTTTTGATCGGGTACCGCATTCATTTGATGCGCATAAGATCACGGCAGATAATTTTAAAGGCGCCTTCGATGCCACCGAGCATTTGATCCTTACCGGAAGAAAAAAAATTGCACATATTTCGAGCCCGCTGGTGCTTTCTATTACTAAGGAAAGATTGGCAGGGTACAAATCTGCTTTAGAGAAACACCATATGCCGTACGATGAAAACCTGGTGCGCTTTTGCCAGTTTGACTCCAATGAGATAAAGCGGATCATCATCGACCTGATCAAGACAGAAAAACCCGACGCACTATTCACTGCTTCTGACAGATTGGCTTTGAGCAGTTATTCCGCAGTTATAGAATTGGGCATCAGGATTCCGGAGGATATCGCCTTTGTGGGCTTTACCAATCTGAATGTGGCTCATCTGCTGGATCCTCCATTGAGCACCGTCACGCAACCTGCTGAAGACTTAGGCAAAGAGGCAGCCATTATTCTCATAGATCTGATAGAAAGTAAGGGGAAGAATATTCCGTATCGGAAAAAGGAATTGCCTACTAAGTTGAATGTGCGTAGATCGTCTGGGGGAGTGGGGTAGGGATGGTAATAATAAATATTTTAGATTCAACTGATTCCGATTACTTTCTCTGAAATTTCGATATTTTTGGTAAATGGTTGTTTTGCAATTGATTAGTTATTTCCTATGTATGCAATATAGACATACCAATGCCAGAAATATGAATCATGACAAATATTGAAAACTAACTTTACGAAATCAAAAATTAAAATAAATGGACAAAGAATTAATAAAAATTGTTTACAAGTCTGAAACAGTGGGGATGCGAACTTTAAGAATAAAGTATTTTGCAGAAGTTACTCATAAAGGACTAAATGACCATAAAATTTTAACCTCTGATGATTGGAATATTCTTCAAAACAAAATAAATACGCACATTGCTAAACTTGAAGAGCGTTGGGACAAAATAGTTCTTAAGAAAAATATTGTTAGGACAAAGGATGAATTGCAAAAAGAAGCTGAAAACAGAACGCAAGAAGCTATTTCTAGCTTGAAACAAATTGACAATCTCCTTTTACATACATTACACATTGATGATACAGTAGATTGGGAAACTCTTAAGGATAGAAGCAATTTTAAAGTGCCCAACCCAAATAAGGAATTAACAAAATTATTGATGAGTGTTACGAAGCCTATAGAGCCAATTTTAGTCACTTATTCAGAAGAGCCAAGCAAAATTAATTTCTCACCTAAATTTTCATTTTTTGACAATATTATTACATCTAAGAAAACAGAAAAAATAAATGCTGCGAATTTGTTGTATGAACAGGCATTAGATATTTGGAAAAAGCATTGTTATGAAATTGATAATCAAAATGCTAATTTATTGCTTGGACATCAAGGCTTACTTTCTACTTATGAAAAGACCCTACAGAATATAAAAAATAAAAATTATAATGATGTTAAAATATGGGAAATAGAAAAGAGACAATTCCTAAATACACAGGAAGAAGCTAATTCAAAAATTGATACGCTAAAACAACATTATCTTACACTTGAGACATCAGCTGTATTGGAATATTGCGACTTGGTTTTAAATAACTCTGAATATCCAGAAAATTTCCCCAAAAGTTATGAGTTAGACTTTAACCCTGACAATAAAATTCTAATTGTTGAATATTCGCTTCCTTCAATTGAACAATTCCCTACTTTGAACGAGGTAAGAGTCATTAAAAACGAATTAAAAGAATATTTTATTTCAGAGGCTCAGGTGTTAAGAATGTTTGATACAGCAATGTACAACATCACCTTAAGGACAATTCACGAACTTTTTGAAGCAGATGCGGTAAATGCAATAGAAGCAATATCATTTAATGGGTGGGTTGAAGCGGTTAACAAGGCAACTGGAAAACGAGAAAATAATTGTATACTATCAATACAAGCCAAGAAAGTCGAGTTCTTAGAAATAAATCTTAGCCACGTTGAACCTAAAACTTGCTTTAAAAACCTAAAAGGTGTTGGAAGCAGTAAACTTAGTGGTCTTACACCTATTCAACCAATAATGCAAATCAATAGAACAGACAAACGATTTACAAACCATTATGAGGTAGCAAACTCTTTAGACAGTTCTACAAATTTGGCATCAATGGATTGGGAAGATTTTGAGCATTTGATTAGAGAAGTATTTGCAAAAGAATTTAGCTCTAATGGGGGAGAGGTTAAAGTTACACAAGCAAGCAGAGATGGCGGTGTTGATGCAATTGCATTTGACCCAGACCCTATTCGTGGTGGAAAAATTGTAATTCAAGCTAAAAGATATACAAATACAGTAGGAGTTTCAGCGGTTCGTGACTTATATGGCACTGTTATGAATGAAGGAGCAACAAAAGGAATATTAGTAACAACTGCCGATTATGGACCAGATGCTTACGATTTTGTCAAGGGGAAACCACTTACACTTATGAACGGAGCAAACCTTCTTTATTTACTTGAAAAGCATGGACATCAAGCAAGAATTAATATAAGAGAAGCAAAAGAAATACTTAAATGAAAGGATGAGAAAGACAGGGGTTCAGCGAGGGTTTGTCAAATGGGACAGAGGTGCTAAATTGAATATTCGTCACTCTAAACCGGTACAATGCCAATTAAATAAAAATTTCTAGAAAAGCACAAATTGCATAAATACTAAATATAAAATACCATGACAATAGCAGAATTCATACTAAACCAATCCCCGGAAAGACAAGACATACTTTCCAAAATTCATGCAATTATTATCCGGGAAGATAAGACGGTCGTCCCCAAAATGGGTACTATGATGGGAAAGGAAATGATTGTTTACCATGCTCCAGGGACTTTTAAATATGGACTTTCGAGTGTAAAAAATTATATTTCGTTGCATGCGATGCCCATTTATGGTTCTGCTGAATTACATGCTAAATATAAAAATCTATTACCCAAAGCTAATTTCCAGAAAGGGTGTATTAATTTCAATGATGAAGTGGAAATGCCATTAGATATTTTAAGCAAACTGATAGCGGACTGTTCAAAAATCGATTTAATAGCCATAAGGAATGAACAATTAAAAGCAAGGAAAAAATGATTGCCTGTTGCTAATATTGGCTAAAATCATGCCTGGTATTTTGGTGATTTTGGCTTTGGTTTTCATAATTTCGCTTACTCTTTCGGGTAATTAATTTTTTCCAAAACTACACCCTGAAATTCTGGCCACGTATCATTGCAGAATATTATAAAAACAGAGATGAGTAAATCAAAAATTGAAATCCCAATTCAGAAATTAAATCTATACGACCTATTAATTGGGAATAACCCGAATATCGAAAGAAAAGGAAAGACTACACCATACACTTCGATAAACGGACATATGTTCTCCTTTTTATCCAATGAAGGAGTTATGGGGTTAAGACTTTCCATAAAAGACAGGGAAGATTTTATTCTAAATTTCAAAAGCAATTTAATGGAACAACACGGTCGTATTATTATAGAATATGTGGAGATTCCAAATGATTTATTGCAGAATACCGGGCTACTCTCGGAATACCTGCAAAAGAGTCTTGATTATGTTACCAAGTTAAAACCAAAGGCAACCAGTAGGAAAAAATAAAGCATAGTTTCGTCGGATTAACCTAAAGAGAAATTGCCCTTTATGACCAAAAAGTAAAAAATGGCAAAAAATAAAAAATGGTAACATTTGACCAATCAAAAATGAATTTATTGACGAAGTGGGAATCTGCTACAACGAACTTTGATAACATCCTTGAATACCTTCTTAGCTCACTGAATATCTAAATTGAAGTCAAAATAGGTAATAAATGAGCTACATTTTGGATGGAAGTGAGCTCCATAAGCAAAAAAAATCCCGACTCTTTTCAAAATCGGGATTTTCAAATCTAAGTTCTAGTTTCTATCTATTGCTTTTGTAATTTGAAATACGCTACATTTTTTCCGTGCTGAAACATTTGGATGAAATGGACACCGGTAGGGTAGTTAGATACATCCAAGGTAACCCGATTGATTCCACTGAGTAAGTTCAGATGACGGGCATGTTCCACTCTGCCAGAGAGGTCTATCACTCTCATTTCCATCGAGCCGGAATTTTTGGCATTGATTTCGATCATCGCGGTTTGAGTAGCCGGCACGGGATATACCATCATGGAATATGATTTTACAAATTCATCTATCACCGCCGTTGTGATCACTCTTTGGAATGTAATAAAAGCAGGCACCCCAAGTGTATTTAAGCTTCCATCGGAAGAAAGCACTCTGAATGGTAAGGTTATACTTCCTCCGGCAGGTACGCCAAATGCGGCTAAAGTGCTATCCAACGTTTTGGAAGGAATGGCAAAAAGATTATTAGTACCTACGAATCCTGTGCTAAGAATGATACTGAAATCAGGCAATAAAGCAGATTGTATTTTATACACTACGGGATGACCATCCGGATCTGTTACTTTAGACCATGAGAATGTAATCACAGAATCCTGGCCTTTGGTATCCACTTTTACCGTATCACCCAGCGCCGGAGAAGTGATAGTAACCACACCCGGGAAATTATTTATTTCACCGTATAGCTGTCCCCTTATTTCACCACCCGGTGCTGTAGTACTATGAACATTGGCATAAACACTACCTGTTCCTAGCAAAAGAATTTGATCTGATGTAACGGTAATGGTATTGCTGTCTGCCAGGAATTGGCCGCCTTTATTATCAGCATTGGTAACTGTACTGAGTGGAATGATAATACCACCATTTACTCCATTTACCCCACTATGCAGATGTGCACCTCCTGCGATGGCTCTATTAAAATCACCGGTAAGACCGGCAAAAGAACCTGTGACCGTCAATTTTGTGTCTAATAATTCAGCTTTTACTACTCCATTTCCGCTTCCATTCACTACCAGTTCATTAAGCGGGCTAAGGTTTGCTGTAAAGATCGCGTTGGCCAAATTGTGGAAATTTCCTCGTAATTCACCACCAGCATATTTGGTAGTATGCACATTAGAATATAGCATCCTCTTTCTCAGTGAATCGATAGCTCCATCAGAAAGTGCAAACACATTTGTTGCAGGTAACCAGGTGCCGCTCAATGAGTCTGCAGAAAGCGTAGTAGTCAAATTATATTTTATGCCTCCATTAGTCCCAGGTAAGCCTCCATGAATATGAGCACCACCGGCAATGGCAGGGTTGAACTGACCTGTCAATTTTGAAAACGATCCGGAGACTGTTAGATTTTTACCACTTAACTCTCCCATGATTCCACCTACAGCAGTTGTATTGATTGCAGCAGGTTCGCTGGAGCCCGACATTATAGATTGGAAGTAAGCGGTGGCTTCATGATTTAATTGTGCTCTTACTTCACCTCCTGGAGCAGTAAAGGTGTGCACATTGGCATATACTTGTCTTCTTCGTAAAGTATCCAAAAATCCAGCCGATACCGTGTAACTATTTGCAGAGGCTGGCCAAATTACACTCATACTATCCGCAGTAGGGTGAGTATAGGTTAGTGGAATTCTGATGCCTCCATTTTGCCCCACAGCTCCAAAATGTAAATGTGATCCAATTGCAGGGTTTACTTTGCCCAGCAATCTATCTGCAGATCCTGACACCGTTACTTTGTTGCCATTCACTTCAATTACTATATCTCCTTTTCCGGTGGTCAATACAGGTTTATTTTCTTGCATACCATTGAAAAATCCAAACATCACATATTGGCTTTCAGGAACTACCTGTCCTCTGATTTCTCCGCCTGCATAATTCAATGAATGTACATTGGCATATAATCTCCTGGCAAATAAATCATCCAAATTAGTGGCTGAAAGTTTAAATGTATTGCTTTCTGGTAAGAACACGCCTCCACGATTGTCAGCATTGATCACAGTATTCATAGCAAGTTGTATTCCACCATTTTGACCAGCCATGCCTTTATGTAAATGGGCGCCACCGGCTGCAGCGGTATTCATATTGCTTTCAAGTCCAGCAAATGATCCGCTAACGGTTAAAGTAGAATCAACTAAGTTTAAAATCAAACCTCCACTTGCCTGGCTGGTTACCGGAGTTGGTTCATATGCCCCTGAATAATGTACTCTGAATTTTGCCGTTGCTAATGGGGTCAATTGACCTCTGAATTCTCCGGCTGGAAAAGTAGTGGAGTGTACATTAGCATATAGTTGACCAGCTTTCAAAAGAGCAAGCTGATTTGGTGTCAACGTAAATGTATTATCAGCAGCTAAATAAGTCACACTGGTTTTTCCAGCTGTGTCGGTAATGGTGGGTTTGAAAGCTATTTGCACTCCACCGGATTGACCTGGGAATCCAATGTGAAAATGGCTAGCTGTATATCCACTGGAAATTTCTTTAGCACTACCTGTCACCACCAGGGTAGATCCAGTTAATTCTGCAAATAGAGAGCCATGAGCGGTAGTCATTAATGGAGGCACTTGTTCACTACCCACCATATTCACTTGATAGTATGTGTCTGATTCGGGCACTAGTTGGCCTCTGATTTCCCCTCCTGGATATGGAGTCGAATGCACATTAGCATAAAATTCTCTGTTTTTGATCATGGTTTTTTGTGCTTCTGTTACAACGAATTTTTGATTCCAGGTACCTGATCTTTTAGTAGAATCAATGACTGGGGTGAAGCCTATTTGTACACCTCCTGTAATCCCGGCATAGCCTCTATGAAAATGTGAATTGGTATAGTCACCCGATAAGTTTTTAAATGATCCACTTATATATAATGTATCACCATCCAGCCTGGCTATTACCTCTGCAGATGCCATGCTTAATACAGGAAATTCTTCTTGTACACCGGAAAGCCTGGCTACATAAAAATCCCCTCGCGCTCTTACATTGATAACGCCTTTTTGACCAAATCCAGAATATTTTTCACTTACATAATATAAAGTGTCTGCCTGACTCAGGATTACTTTTCCGCCTCCATTAGGAGTAATAAAACCTCCGTTTGAAGTGGATCCACCATTAGCCCATACAGATTTAGATACTTCTACTGCATTGATGTCTGCAGGTAACTGAAAGTTAATGGTATCGCCCACTCTGGCGTTAACCGTTGCCGGGGTAAATTTCATGCTATCACCATTTACAATGATGCCTCCAAGATTGGAAGGAGTAGGATTATTTGGGTCTACCACGGTAATAGTCCCTTTCATACCAAATGCGGCATGTGTAATACAAACATAATAAATGGTGCCAGCTTTTGCCAGGATTACTTTTCCGCCTCCAAAAGGTAGAGTGATGCCTCCAGTAAGGGGAGTGGCTGCATTAAGATCCCAATTAGATTTTGATACTTCCAAAACATTATGAGGGCTTTCAAGTTGAAAGTCAATGGTATCACCAACGTTGGCAGTAACTGTATTGGGAGAAAATGTCGTATTTGCATTTACTATCACTACCGTTTTAGCAGCAACCTGCGTTACATAGAAATGGAGACAAAAGAATATTAAAACAAAAGCTATTTTTTTCATAATCCTGATTTTATATTATACTTAACGAAAATCGTTAAGGCAAAGTCTAATGAAGGATTATTTTAATATGATTTGTTTTAATTAATCTCAAATAGGGATAATAATGTTAAAAAAATGGAATATTTTTCGGGATGAAGAAAACTATAGTTTTTGATTTAGGTGGGGTGCTAATTGATTGGAATCCAAGGTACTTATATCGTGAAATATTTAATGACGATGACAAAATGGATCATTTTTTGGCTAATATATGTACAGGTCATTGGAATGAGTTACAAGATGCAGGAAGAAGTTTATTGGAAGCTACAGATATTTTAGTTAAGCATTTTCCTGAACATCAGGAATATATTAAGCTTTTTTATGGGCAGTGGTCAAAAATGTTAAATGGCTCCATTGAGGGTTCTGTTAAAATCTTGCGTTCATTAAAAGCTCAGGGATACAGGTTACTTGCGCTTACAAATTGGTCCCATGAGACATTTCCATTTGCCCTGGAGATTTTTGATTTTCTGCATTTTTTCGAAGGCATTTTGGTTTCAGGGGTAGAAAAACTGATCAAACCAGATCCTGCTATTTTCAATCTTTTAATAAAAAGATACAGTCTTGATCCAGCCGAATCAATATTTATTGATGACAATATAAAAAATGTAGCTGCTTCCAGGGCTGTCGGACTGGATGGTATTCATTTTACCTCTCCACAAACATTGCAATATCAATTGGGTGAGCGAGGGATAAAGGTTTAATAGGATTTAAATTGGGAAATGAAAGCCATTCAGATGTTAGATGACGAAAGCCACTAATTATTTATTTTGCTTTGATTGATTCCCAATAAACCAAGCATAAAAGCATACTCATCTGCACGCTCATGCAATCTTTGAAATCGCCCGGAAGCTCCACCATGCGACCCTGACATATTCGTTTTAAGGACTAATACATTCTTGTCAGTTTTGAGTTTTCGCATCAGCGCTACATATTTAGCTGGTTCGAAATATTGCACTTGTGAATCATTAAGTGAAGTAAATACATAGATATTGGGGAAGTCCCTGGCTTTTAGATTATCATAGGGAGAATATTGTTTCATGTAATCATATTCTGCTTTGATATTTGGATTACCCCATTCGGTATATTCTCCTGTAGTAAGTGGTATAGATGGATCAGACATAGTAGTAAGCACATCTACAAAGGGCACTCCGGTGATGATTCCTTTGAATAAATCAGGCCTCATATTGGTTACTGCACCCATAAGCAAGCCACCAGCGCTTCTTCCAGTTGCAAACAATTTTTCTTTGGAGGTATATTTTTGATCTACCAGGTACTGAGCACAATCAATGAAATCTGTAAAAGTGTTTATTTTATTCATCATCTTTCCCTGTTCATACCATTGGAAGCCAAGTTCCATGCCACCGCGGATATGAGCGATCGCGCACACAAATCCTCTGTCCAGTAAACTAACCCAATTAATATTAAAACCTGGATCATAATTGGAGCCATAAGATCCATATCCAGCTAATAAACACGGTGCAGTCCCATCTTTCTTCAGTCCTTTTCGATATACCAGGGAAACCGGCACTTTTGTTTTGTCTTTAGCTTCTACCCAGATATATTCGGTCTCATAATTATTGGCATCGAATCCATTCAATACAGGAAGCACTTTTTTTATTTCCTTTGACCGGGTGTCCATATCAAAGTCTATGACGGTGGGAGGAGTCTTTAGTGAATTAAAATTATATCGCAGTCTGGAAGTATTATATTCAAAATTATTACTGATAGTCGCTTCATAGGTAGGCTCCCCAAAGTCAATGAAGTACGCACTATTATCTGACCATTTACGCACTAAAAGTTGATTAAGCCCGCTTTTGCGCATCCCTACTACCAGGTAATCTTTAAAGATGTCGAAATACTCTATTAATGCGTTTTCATCATAAGGGATTACATCCACCCATTTTGATACATCCGTTGCCACCACAGGAGTCTTCATGATTTTGAAATTTTTAGCTCCGTCCTTATTGGTTTTTATAAAAAAATGATCTCCAAAATGATCTACTTCATAATAGAATTCATTTTCCCTTGGTTTTATTAATTTGAATTTTCCCTGGATATCATTCGATTGCAAATAGTGCACTTCTATATTCTGGGTGTAACCGTGACTCAAAAAAATGTATTCTTCAGATTTTGATTTGTATACTCCTACATAAGCGGTTTCATCTTTTTCTTCATACATCATATCATCTTTGGCATTTCCCAGGGTATGCTTCCATACTTTATCAGATCGCAGTGTGACCTCATCTTTTGTATCGTATATAAGCGTCCTGGAATCCTTCATCCATTCATAATTACCGGCAGTATTAAACTCATCGGTTAATAGTGCTCCTGTTTTTAGATTTACCAGTTGAGTCTTAAATAGGTTGCGACCAGTAGTGTCTATCATGTAAATCATGTATTGGTCATCCGGACTTACTTTCAATCCTGTGGCTACCATATATGGATGACCTTCTGCTAATCTGTTTACATTCAATAATATTAGCTCGGGGGAGTCCAAACTTGCTTTTTTTCTGCAATAAATGGGATATTCCTGCCCGGTCTCGAATCTGGTATAGTAATAATAACCATTCTTTAAATAAGGTACAGAACTGTCATCCTCTTTAATTCTTGATTTCATTTCGGTAAATAATTCTTCTTTTAGCGTTTTTACCGGAGCTAATACGCTGTCAGAATATTTATTTTCAGCCTCCAGGAACGCAGTGACATCAGGATTGGATCTTTCATTTAACCAATAATAATTGTCAATACGGGTGTCACCACTTGCGGTCAATTCTTTAGGATTGACTTTAGCAGTAGGCGCTGCATACTTTTCAGGTGTAAAGAGGCTTTGATTTGAATACATGGATGGATCATTTTTTTTTGTGGAACAAGCTACCAGGTTTATAAGCATCAGGGCAGGAATCAGGATCTTCATGATATAAAAGATTAATTTAGACTTTGTATTAGAATAGACCATTTATCTTACTGTCGATCATAGTTATAATTTTGCCTAAATCTTCAGATTGATTGATAAAATCAAGGTCGTCAATGGGGACTACCAGTAATTCCGAATGATAACTGTCAATCCATTCGTCATATTTACGGTTTAATTTTTTAAGGTAATCAAGGCTCATATTGCCTTCATAGTCCCGACCCCGGTTTTGAATATGATCTACTAAGGTGGAAATATTTCCTTTGAGATAAATGAGCAGGTCTGGTGGTTCTACCTGCGAGGCCATAGTTTGAAATAAATGTTGGTAGGAGTCGAAATCACGCTTGGTCATCAAGCCCATATCATATAAATTAGGTGCAAAAATATGCGCGTCTTCGTAGATCGTGCGATCCTGGATAACCGGAGACTCCCCGGACCTGATGGCTAATATCTGCCGGTATCGACTGTGAAGAAAATGGATCTGCAAATTGAAAGACCATCGACTCATATCAAAGTAAAAATCTGATAGGTAAGGATTATCAGTAGCATCCTCATACATCACCTTCCATTGATAATGTTTTGATAATAAAGTGGCTAGGGAAGTCTTTCCGGCACCAATATTTCCAGCTACAGCGATATGCTTAAATTGTTTTTGACTCATCTGACAGGTTGCAAGATAAAGCAATAACTAAAATTGTAAAAATCTTTAAAATCGTACCTTTATCCATCAATTTAAACATCTGATCTAAATAATCACTATGGCCGTTGATAGAGACTTAATTTTAAAACTAGAAATGCTATCGCAATTAGAGTTATCTGAGAGTGAGCGATTATCCATGCAAAAAGATTTGGAAAAAATGATCCAGATGATAGATAAATTGAATGAAATAAATACGGAGGGTTTAGAGCCTTTAGTTCACCTGGGGAATGATCATTCATTATTAAGGCAGGATATTATTCAACATCAATTAAGCAGAAATGACGCTTTGGAAAATGCTGAAGCACATGACAATCAATATTTCTTAGTACCTAAAGTAATAGAAAAATGAGTCCATTAATAGAAATAAAAGATCTGACCAAGACCTATATCATGGGTACTGAAACTGTAAATGCCCTGAGGAATATAGATCTTCAAATATTCAAAAATGAGTATACTGCACTAATGGGACCCTCGGGTAGTGGTAAATCTACATTGATGAATTTATTAGGTTGCCTTGATTCCCCTACCAGTGGCTCATATTTGCTAAACGGGAATGATGTTAGCAGCATGCACGATAGTGAATTAGCTGAAGTAAGAAATAAGGAAATAGGTTTCGTATTTCAGACATTCAATTTATTGCCGAGGCTGAGTGCATTGGAAAATGTAGCCTTACCGCTAATTTATTCTGGCATTAATAAATCAATCAGACTTGAAAAAGCAAGTAATGTCCTTGAAATGGTAGGCCTGGGTGATCGTATGACTCATAAGCCAAACGAATTATCTGGAGGTCAGCGTCAGCGGGTGGCTATAGCAAGAGCCTTAGTAAATAATCCAAGTATCATTCTTGCTGATGAGCCTACAGGTAATCTCGACTCCAAAACCAGTGATGAAATTATGAAAATCCTGGAAGAGATTCACAGTAGAGGAAATACAATAATACTTGTTACTCACGAACTTGATGTATCGCTTCACGCACACAGAATAGTACGACTGAAAGATGGTCAGGTAGAATCTGATCAATTAAATCCGCAGGTTGTAAAATATGGAGTGGCATTAGGAAGCCGATAATCTTAATTACTCTTTGCAATTACTTTAAACGGTAATTTCAATTCGTTACCCTTCTCATCAATAACAGTAATGATGTGATTCCCTTCTTCGGCATGGACAGCTATTTCATGAAAAGTAAGGGTAGTATAGATATAATTTTCATCCAGGTGCCAATAAACTGTTGCCTCCGAACTTCGATGGGCAAGTTTAAATACAATTTTACCAGGCTTGCCATACTCATCTTTCGGAATATAGATCACACTATTAGCTGTCGGAAGGATAAAACTCATAGGATTTGAAGTGCTTGTACATCCGGGGCTCATGGGAGGCAATTTTTCATATTCGGCATGTAATGGAGCATAATAATATTCGGGAAGTGAAGGAAGGTTAAATATTGACTTTGAGATGGATTCACTTGAAATGCAAGACTGGTCTACTCTCCACTTTGAATGGGCATCTAAATAAATTTTTTTGTGGAAGGTACAGGGCATAGTGATATTTTGATATCTGCAAGCAAATATGGTATCAATATGATTACAAAATTCACCAGCTTTCATTCCACTTTCATTGCAGATAGGTATTCGAATCATTTCATCTAATGGAGGACTGAATTCAGCAACTGATTTTTCTGGTAATCTGGAAATAATATCGAATAGGATAGGGGCAGCAGCTTTAATTCCTAAAAGGCCGGTTCTTCCTTCTCCGGAAGAGTTGCCTACCCATATGCCAATAGTATATTTTGAATTCACCCCTACTGCCCATGCATCCCTAAAGCCATAACTGGTGCCCGTTTTCCATGATATAGGCATCTGCGTGGAAAAATATTTCAAATTTCCCAATTCATCAGGTCGGTTCACATTTCTAATGACTTGCATGGTTTTGTAGATACTGGCTGCGCTAAACAGTACCGGCTGATTCTGAAGAATTTCATGCTGCTTATTATTGGAGGGTAATAAATTCAACGATCGAAGATCATGGATACTGTATTTCCTATCAAAGTCGTGATAGTGCATCAAAGTCCTGGCCAGATAAGAATAGGCACCCGTTATATCCCAAAGTGAAGATTCGGCTCCACCAAGAATCAAAGAAAGCCCATAATGATTGGGCGGTTGAGAGATTTGGTGTAAGCCTAATTGGTGGAGATCCTGGTGAAATTGTTCCACCCCATATAGTTGCAATAGTAACACGAAAGGGATATTGAGGGATTGTATCAGGGCTTGATCGGCATGAACGGCACCCAAATATTGAAGGCTAAAGTTTTTCGGTTGAAAGCCTTCAATTACAGACGGCACATCCATCAAAAGAGTATTAGGTAATATTTTTCCCCTATAATTAGCTCCGGTGTATAAAAAGGGTTTGAGTATACTGCCTGTACTTCTGGGTGCTTGAATATGGTCTACATGTGGGCTCAGGGTAGTATTGGGAGCATTACCACAATATGCCAAAACCCGGCCTGATTCCGTGTCGGCAATTAGAATGGCGAGGTTTTTAATTTGATTGGCTTCCAGGTTGAGGTAAGCAAAATTGGCTACTTCGTTTACTTGTTCCTGAAGCCCAAAATCCAGCGTCGTATTGAAATTGTTCTTTTCGGGGTAAGTCTTTATTAAATAATCTAAAGCATGGGGCGACACCATAGGCAGTGGCTTAGGTTGGTCTGGAATGGATTCTAATAAAGCCAACTGATACGTGCTAAGATCAATTTTTTTATGAATTAGTAATTTTCGAAGCAATAGGTCTCTTTTTTGCTTTAATAGATTTCGATTTCTACCGGGATGCAACATTGCCGGATTATTGGGAAGTACGGCCAGTAAAGATGCTTCTGCCCAGGTAATTAAATGCGCTGGTTTATCAAAATATCGCCAACATGCAGTTTCAAACCCAATTACATTACTACCAAACGGAGCCCGGCCAGCATAGTCTTTCAGTATAAAGCCTTTTGAATGCTGCAGCTCCAAAGCAATGGACCAATACAATTCTAAAACCTTATTAAAAAAATTTCTCTTTTTACCATATCCCCGGCGGAGTCTGATGTCCTGCATAGTAATCGTACTGCCTCCACTGACTATTTTACCTGCTATAATATTTTTAATTAATGCTTTGAAAATACTGATCGGATTGAATCCCGGATGGTATTGAAAGTATTGATCTTCAAAAAGGGTAAGAGCTGTTTTGTACTTTTCAGGTAAATCATTTACTGCTTCAAATCTCCACTGTTCATCTGTTGCCAATCGTGCTCCCAGCAATTGACCATTAGACGAGAATACAATTTTTGAATAGGGAGGTTTTGGTGAGGGAATTGAAATAATTCCAATTACTAAAAGTAATAGGGTAAGGAGGAACAGGTATACTAATTTCTTCTTCAATTAAGAAAGCTACAAATATATTTAGCTATCTTTTTGACAAAAAAATACTTCAATCCTGCACTTCCACTATCATTTCAATTTCGACTGCTATATTGGATGGTAAAGAACCCATACCCACCGCACTACGCGCATGCTTGCCTCTGTCTCCGAATGCTTTAACTAACAAATCTGAGCAGCCATTTATTACCTGAGGCTGTTTTGTAAAGTCGGCCGCACAATTGACCATTCCAAGTACTTTTACCACCCGCTTCACCTTTGATAAATCACCTATTTCATCCTTTATAGCTGCGAGGCATTGTATAGCGCATAATTTAGCGGCTTCATAGCCTTCTTCAACAGTAATATCTGTTCCTACCTTACCAGTTACCAGGCTTCCATCAGGTCTATTAGGACCTTTACCGGAAGAATAAATAAGATTGCCCGTTCTAACAGCATTCACATAATTTGCTACCGGCGCTCCGGCTTTTGGGATTTCGATGCCAAGCTCTTTAAGTTTTGCTTCTGGAGAAATGGTATAAAGCATTATTGTATCTTTTGTTTGAATTGTTTTTGGGCTACAGGAAACCACCAATAATAGAAGTGGTACTAAGCGAAAAATATTTTTCATTTTTTTACTCAAAATAGGAAAGGTTGGTCAATTGACCAACCTTTCTGAGTACATTCTTATTTAAAAAAAAACTTCTTTCTATTATTTATTTTGGACCTATGCCATAGTACTGCTTTTGTGGGTATCCCGGATAGTATCCTTCAATCAGGGCTCCATCAACATTGCTTTTAAGGATTTCCATCACATCTGATGCGGTTTTAACGGGTTTTTTATTAACTTTTGTAATAACAAAACCTTCTTCGATATCATTTTCTGAAAATAATCCTTCTTTTATATTGGATACCACCACTCCTCCGTCAATACCCATTTCATCTGCTTTACTTTTATCAAGGCTGGTAAGATCAGCCCCAATTAATGCAGTCAAATCTTCATTGGTATTGGTAGGTGCTACAGCAGCCAATGTTCCTTTATCATTTTGAAGCTTTACTGTAAATATTTTTTCATCACCCTTCCTATTTACTTTCACTTTTATTTCATCACCTATTCTATGGCTTCCTACAAATTCTATTAAATCTGCGCTGGTGCCTACTTTATGATCGTTAATTGCCACTACTACATCATTGGCTAAAATGCCTGCTTTTTTAGCAGCACTGTTCTCGCTTACTGATCCAATAAGCGCACCTTCAGTAAGTGTAATTCCTTGAGTTTTCGCTTGTGGAGATTCAAGACTGACTACGGTGACCCCAAGGTACCCTCTTTGTGTACTTCCAAATTGTATCAGATCAGAGACAACCCTACTTGCGATATTGGCCGGAACAGCAAATCCATATCCTGCGTAACTTCCAGTTTGACTGGCAATGGCTGTATTAATTCCAATTAAATTGCCGTTAAGATCTACCAATGCTCCACCGCTATTACCAGGATTTATGGCAGCATCAGTCTGAATGAAGGATTCGATTCCTCCCAGCGTTTGATTGATGTCAATATTCCTGCCTTTTGCACTTACAATCCCCGCTGTAACGGTAGAAGTTAAATTGAAAGGGTTACCTATTGCTAATACCCATTGACCCACTTTTACCATATCAGAATTAGAAAACTTCAATGAATTGAGATCTTTTTGATCAATTTTAATTACGGCAATATCTGTCTGAGGGTCGGTGCCTATCAATTTTGCTTTAAACTTTCTTTTGTCATTTAAATGCACTTCCAGGTCATCGGCGCCCGTAACCACATGATTGTTGGTAACGATGTAGCCGTCATTGTTTATAATTACTCCAGATCCTGAGCCTACACTGGGCTGGTTCCCCCTGGGCTGCATTCTGAATTTTCTACCGAAAGGATCTATATAGGTTTCTTCTTTGGCATTTGTTCTGTTTACTCCACTGGTAGCTATAATGTGTACTACAGCGCTTACAGAATTCTCTGCCACGCCTACAAAATCCAATGGAACAGGGTTGCCAGCTTCATCCAGGGTATAAACTGCCTTTTGTACTGGTGACTTATCTACATGCTCAATCACTACATTTTTCTTTGCTCCACTTATGTATGAATAGCCGGCTAAAAGCAAAGCCGATGCCACTAAGGCCACTAAAAATTGACTTAAAATCGTAGGTTTCATAAATTTTAATTGATGTTTTGTACAAAACTAACTGGAGAATCCATCATATGTTTGATCTGCCTGCATATTTAAATCTAGATTAACTATGATTAAATTTTTTAACATATAAATCTTCACATCACTATAAGTTTTATTGCTTATCATTGCCTATGCCTCGAAAAAAAAGAAAAACCGGACTATTACCAGGAACTCCAATTTATACTGGTGATTTGGCCAGTTTTTCCACGCAATGGTGCTGCTATGAGTACAATAGCGAGGAATTAAATTTTATTAGTGAATTTGAAGAGATTAAGCCTCAGGATTTAAAGGATAAGTTTTTATGGTTGGATATAAGAGGATTAAATGAGCCTATGTTAATTGAAAAAATCGCTCAAAAATTTGATATCCATCCTTTGGCATTAGAAGATATTCTGGATGTAGATCAAAGGCCAAAACTGGATGAGTATGACAATAAGAACATTTTTATTACCGTTGCCGCTTTGAAGCTTGAAAAGATTAGTAATATCCTAAAAAAGGAGCAGATCACGCTCTATTTTGGAAATAATTTTTTGATTTCTTTCCAGGAGGATGCAGATGATTTCTTAGAAGTAATCAGGGAAAGATTAATTAGTAAAAAGGGAAGAATAAGACAGCGCGGATCAGACTATTTGGCATACAGCATAATCGATTTTGTTGTAGACCATTATTATGAAGCACTGGATTTTATCGAAAGTAAAATTACGGATATCGATTTCAAGTTACATGCAGATGAAAATAATATTTCCAACGAAGAGTTACATGATTTAAAAATTCAGATTATCCAGATAAGGAAGTCCATTTACCCCATGCGGGAAGTGATTAATAAGTTCATAAGATCAGAGCATCCTATAATTCACTCCGAGACGGATATCTACCTACGCGACCTCGTTGATCATAGCGTGCAGATAGCTGACATGTCGGAAACCTATAGAGACATGATCAATTCCTTACATGATTTGTATCAAACAGAGATCAGCAACAGAATGAATAATGTGATGAAAATTCTCACTATCATTTCTACCATATTTATACCGCTCAATTTTATTGCTGGTATCTATGGGATGAATTTTAGGTATATGCCCGAATTGGACAATCCTTATGGGTACTTTATCATCATTTTTATTATGTTTATGGTTGCCGTTGCATTTCTAATTTATTTTCGTAGGAAAAAATGGCTGTAAGTATATATTAGATACATTTTAAATACCTAAACATGTCTAAAACCATAATTATCAGTAATAGACTTCCCGTAAAAATCGATATTCAACATGATGGAAGCATGGATTTTAAAGCGAGCGAGGGTGGCTTAGCTACTGGTCTGGGATCGGTATACAAACAGGGTGATAATATTTGGATAGGTTGGCCCGGTCATTTTGTAGATGATGCAAGTACTCAAGATCACATTACAGATGAGCTCTCCAAGCATAATATGAGGCCGGTATTTCTTACAACGCAAGAAATAAAGCTTTTTTACGAAGGCTTTTCTAATGAAGTATTATGGCCCAATTTTCATTATTTTCCACAACTGGTCGTTTACGATGATAAATATTGGGAGTCTTATGTAACAGTAAATGCAAAGTTTTGCGATGCCATTTTACAATACACAGAAGAAGGCGATACTTTATGGGTGCATGATTACCAATTGCTTTTGCTCCCGGAAATGCTGCGGGCTAAATTGCCCAGAATTGCCATTGGTTATTTTAATCACATTCCCTTTCCGTCCTTTGAGATGTTTAGAATGCTCCCCTGGAGGAAAGAATTATTATTAGGACTTTTGGGAGCAGATCTTATTGGCTTCCACACCTATGATGATATGCGCCACTTTTTGAGTTCTGTAAATAGATTGACTAATTTTAGCGTCTCTACGCAGTATATACAACGTGCCGAACGCCGGGTAAAAGTCGATTCGTTTCCAATGGGAATAGATTATGATAAATATGCGGAATCCGCTATGTCCGCTGAAACCATTAGCCAGGAAGTGGAGTATCGCACCGCATTAGGCGGTAAACGATTAATTCTAAGTATTGATAGACTGGACTATACGAAAGGTATTCCACAGAGATTGCGGGCTTTCCTTGAGTTTTTGATCAGGTATCCGGAGTTTAAGGGAAATGTTTCTTTGGTAATGGTTGTAGTTCCTTCTCGCGATCAGGTAGGTATGTATAAGGATCTGAAGGAGACTGTGGATGAATTGGTTGGTCGAATAAATGGAACCCACGGTACCATGAAATGGACTCCTGTTCATTATTTCTACAGATCTATTCCCATGGAAAAATTGTCTGCTTTTTATCGAATAGCGGATGTAGGTCTGGTAACTCCACTACGAGACGGAATGAATCTGGTAGCTAAAGAATTTATTGCATCAAAAGTAGATAAGAAAGGCGTACTTATTTTATCCGAAATGGCCGGTGCTTCAAAAGAATTGTCGGAAGCCATTTTAATCAATCCATTTGACAAAAATAGGTTTGTAGATGCCATATATAAGGCATTAACTATGTCTTTACCTGAGCAAAGATCCCGGTTGGATAAAATGCAGGTGACCTTAAAGAAATACAATATCCACCATTGGGTAAGGATTTTTATGGAAAGTTTGTCAGATATTAAAAAAGAACAGGAAAACTATCTTACCAAACAATTAGATGATAGCGATTTACCCGATATTTTTAAAAGATATCAGTCCGCAGAAAATAGATTCTTGTTTTTAGATTATGATGGTACATTGGCAGGGTTTAATGTGGACCCGGCAGCCTGTATGCCGGATGAAGAGTTAAAGAAAATTTTCCTGGGACTTGCCAAAGACCCAAAAAATCATGTAATTATTATAAGTGGGCGACCGCATCAAACTTTGGAGAATTGGATGGGTATGTATCCCTTCACTCTGATAGCTGAACACGGTGTTTGGACGAAAAAGGCAGGTGGTGAGTGGAGTATTAAGGAAAATCTTCGAAACAATTGGAAACCTGAAATCAAGAATGTGATGGATCAATATGTTGACCGCACACCGGGTTCTTTTATCGAAGAAAAAAATTATGGATTGGTGTGGCATTATAGGGGGGTAGAGGTTGGTTTGGGAGAATTGCGATCCAGAGAATTAATGTCTCATCTGCGATATCTAACTCCATCGAAAGGCTTACAACTACTGGAAGGTGACAAAGTGGTAGAAGTAAAAAACCTGGAAGTAAACAAAGGCATTACAGCATTTAGATTCGTTAGTAAAAACCCCGATGATTTACATATGGCTATAGGCGATGATTGGACCGATGAAGATACATTTGCGGTAATGCCCAATGATGCCATTACCATTAAAGTAGGTCATGCTGCTTCAAAAGCAAAATACCATCTGGACACCGTCGAGGATGTACGCGGATTTCTGAAAAAATTGATCTGACCTGTTTTTGCCCAGGATCTCTGGTTTCAGGATTACTCCATTTTTGCAGGAGTCCCTTTTCTGTATGACTCCGTCATATCTTTTGAAATGGCACTCTTTACAATGTTCATATAGGACTTGGTATCTATTTGCAATGAAATGACATCACCTTCAATTTTATTGATTCTACCTATGGTGCCACTCATAGTTACTATTTCATCGCCTTTTTTGATTTCATTTTGAAATTTGGCTTGATCTTTTTGTCTTTTTTGTTGTGGCCGAATAAAGAAAAAATACATAATCACTAATAAAGCCGGGAACAAAAGCAAATTGAAAATACCTCCACCCGAAGGTGCTGCTTGCAAATAAATAAAAAGTAACATGATATAAATGAATAATTAATGAGTGGCAAAAATAATATATTGTGGGAGAAATGAGGCATCGCATTTTTTTGATAGGATTTATGGGTAGTGGAAAATCTACTTTAGGAAAAATCTTAGCTGAAAAATTAGCTTTTACCTTTATTGATCTGGATAATGTGATTGAAAAACTAGTTGGTAAAACTATTCCAGAAATATTCTCTACTTCAGGTGAACTTCATTTTAGAGAAATAGAGCAACAGGCCTTGTATCAGATGATTAGTGAACAAAGCGTCGTAATTGCTACTGGTGGTGGAGCGCCATGCTTTTTTGATAATATGACCTGGATGAATGCCCAGGGGACGACTATTTACTTAAATTGCTCTGTGGAAACCCTGGCCAATAGATTGAAATCTGAACAAGGTCTAAGGCCGCTCATTACAGGTTTTGATCTGGAGGAATTGAAAGTGTTTATTCGAAGAAAATTGGATGAAAGAAGTCCTGTGTATCATCAATGCCGGTTACATGTGTTTGATTTTAACAACGTACAGGAGACGGCGGACTTGATAGTCCGTGCACTTGCTATTGGTCAATAAACTCTAATGTAATCCTGGAATGATGTAAAAAAAAAGCCATCTCAAGAATGAAACGGCTTTAAAAGAATTTATTTAGAGTAAGCTTATGCGTCTCCGAACTTCTTCACCAACCAAATTACAAATGCAACTGTGCCAAACAGTGCCGCCAGTGAAGCAAGTAAACCTATAATACCGTATCCACCAGTAATCAAGGCAGCAGCTAATATCCAAAGCACTATAGAAGCACCCCAGCCAAATACTGCAAACCATAACCACTTATTTACAGGATCATGAAAATCAACAGCTTTGTTAGCCATATTTTTTGTCATCATTTTCTGTACCATGGCTACGCGTTTCTGCACTTTAGCTTGTTTTCTTTCTTCCTTGGCAATTGATCTTGCCTCTGCTTTAGAAAGCGTCTTCGATTCTACCATGCTGATTTGTCTTTCAATACCATTGGTAGGTAAAGATTTTCCAACGGAATTTACTGCAAAACTGGATTGTATTGCAAGTACACTAATCAAAATAATAGATAAAAATTTCAATTTCATAATCCTGGATTTTAAGTTCCCGATACGAAGATAGGTATATTCAATTAAGATTTCTATAATATTATATGTTAAATTTTTACTGACCGCACAAAATGAAAGATTAATAATGTCCAGGCGATAATAAAGCATAATCCACCCAGGGGAGTTAATATTGGAAACCAACCTGGATAATGGATCAATTTGTTAAGGGCCATCACATATAAGGATCCCGAAAACAATACTATTCCAATCAGAGCAAAGACAATGGCTAGATTTGACGCTTTGTTTTTATTTCCTGGAAATAGCACTATAAAAAGAGCTAAAAAAACATGATAAAAGTGATATCTATTGGCTGTTTGAAAATTACTAATCCCTGCCTCATCCATGTATGGTTTTAGGCCATGAGCTCCGAATGCCCCCAGTGTTACCGCCAAAGCTCCAAATATTAGCGTCAGGACTACTAATTTTCTATTTTCCATTCTACAGGTTTTTGGTTAAATTTTATTAATAGTTCATTTGCTTGTGAGAAATGCCTGCATCCAAAGAAGGCGCCTCCTGCTAAAGGGGATGGGTGTGGTGCTTCCAGTACAGCATGCTTATTTTGATCAATTAGAGATTTTTTGCCTCGCGCGAAATTGCCCCATAATAGAAAAATCAAATGCTCTTTCTTATCAGATAACAATTTAATCACAGCATCAGTAAACTCCTGCCAACCCGATTTTTGATGGGAGCCTGGCTTTGATTTTTCAACGGTGAGTATGGCATTCAATAGAAAAACACCATTATGAGCCCAACTGGTAAGATCACCATGGGATGGGGTCTCTATCTTGAGGTCACTATACAATTCTTTGTAAATATTCTTGAGCGAGGCCGGAGGCGGCACACCTTTGGGTACCGAAAAACTTAGTCCCATGGCCTGTCCAGGCTGATGATAGGGATCTTGCCCAAGGATTACCACCTTTACATTTTCAAAGGGACAGTGATCAAATGCATTAAAGATTTGTGAGCCCGGTGGATAGATCGTCTTGTTATCTAGCTTCTCCTGCTTTAAAAATGATACCAGTGATTGAAAATATGGTTTTGAGAATTCACCTTGTAAATGCTCTTTCCATGAAGCATGAATTTTTACATCGGTCATTTTTTTTGAAAGTTTTGAATGAGAGCTGTCATTTCATTATAGATGGAAAGCCATGCGGGGAATGATTTTTTCAATATAGCTCTCTGTGCATTAAGTACTTTTTGATCATTTCGCCTGGCTGGACCAGTTTGTGCTTCTTGTGGCGAAAGGCTTTGTAATTTGGCGCTGGTTTCGGTGATTAATGGTAAAAAAAAATCGAACGGAATCTTTCTTTTAACTGCAATTTTTCTCCCTATTTCATAAAAGGCATTAGTAAAATTATTTACAAATACAGCCGCAAGATGAATATAGCTTTTGTCCTCATCTTTTATCGCATGTACATGCTTACTGATAGATCCGGCAAACGATCGAAGCTCCGATTCAATTTTTTTAGAAGAACCGCACACCAGGAATGGAATTTGAGTATAGATCATTTTTTTTTCTTTCGAAAATGTCTGTAAAGGATAGAGCACTCCGAAATTTTTAAAATACGGTTTCAATACCATCATAGAAACACTGCCTGAGGTATGAACAATTAATTTATTAGCAGGCAGGTATTCTTTCAGGTCCCTGGCGAAATTTTCAATAAAATCATCACTGATGGCAATTAGGTATAGATCTGCATTGCGAATCAAATGATTTAAGTCATCCGTGAATTCTGATTTTAATTTTAAGCCCAGTGACCTGGCATGAATTAATTTCCTGCTATATACCTGTGCTATAGGATAACCTCTTTGACCTGAAATTGCTTTGCCTAAATGGGTGGCTACATTTCCGGAACCGATGAGTACAATCTTCATTTATTGAATCGATCAGAATTTAATCCATCTTTTAATGCCACTTATAAATACTCCTCCCAACATGGTAATCGCACCTAACCAAAATAAATTAATGCCGGGAAAAAGTATAGATTGAATAACGATCATATCATTCCGTGGAGCTTTTTCTGCCAGGTCTAGATCTATTGTCTGAGCACTATTGTACTTAAGGAATTTTATAGATATAGATTCAGATTGGGGATCAATTTTAAAACAACTGAGTCTGATTTGATCATCAAAGTGAAAGGCAGGAATTACTTTTACTTCGTTCTTTCTAATGCAGAAGATGGGTTCAGATTTAATCTTTTTTCCTTCTGGCGTGGTGATTATAAGTGTCGCAGCAACGGCAATATCTTCAGGGTGAAAGTCAAAGCTTTCATGAGACGGATTTTTATCAAAACCTGTAAATTGGATTTTATAGCCATCTATAAATACTTCATCATTTACTTTCATCTCAGCATCTTTTCCATCTTGCGAATTCGGATAATACATTTCCAGGCTAGAGGGATTGATTTTCATTTTCAAGCCAAGATCATTTTGAATTGCCGGCAGGGAATAGAAAAATTCGCCACGCGATATAATAGCAGGCTGGGAGGTATATGTATTGGTGTCATTTAATTGATGAAATTCAAGATTACAAGCCAGTATTCCATCGCCGGGTTTCTTTTCATATTCTGCATTCTGGACCGTATTTTTCAAAGATTTCAAAATGCCATAACCGGATGAAAAGAAAAATGTATCATTTAAGGTGATGTGATAGTTTTGATATTTAAGTTCAGCCTCAGATTTTTCAGCCGATTCTTGATTCATCATAGACGGTGGCAACCAATTTACATAGGTATACAGATCTTGTTTCCATGATCGATGAACGGATGGATTGGATGAAGGAGATTGATTTTCATTCCGGCTATAAACCAGGCTGGGTGCGCTGTTAAATGATTTTACCGTTTTGCCTTCAGCATCTTTTTGATCAAACCGGATTTCGAATTCGCGATTGAAAGGATCGAGTAGGGTATCACTGTTATAAGTCACTTCATACTCTTTGATCGTCATGGGTGCATTTTTTATTAATACCAGATTTTTCATATAATCTTCGGTATTGAATCCATCTATCAGATCTTGCTGAGCAAATAAATTAGTGCTAATGATCTTCTTATTTAACCCCGTAAAAAGAATACCCAGAACCATTACTCCGAATCCAAGGTGCGCAATGGCTGACCCGGCTAGTTTTAGGTTCCCCCGAAGGAAAGTAAATAAATAAGTAAGATTACTGCAAATGGCAAAAATTCCTGCAAAAAATAAGAGTAAGTGTTGCCATGAATTGCTATCTAAAGATTTGAAAGTAGCAGCATATAACGCGGCAGCTGCTATTACTGAAATAGTAATTAATTTTAAAAATCTTGATTTAAATTCATCCCAATGTCCCTCTTTAAATCTCAAAGTCTCAGCAAACCCACTTAACAAACAA
The DNA here is from genome assembly GCA_038251405.1 of Chitinophagales bacterium. Lineage (GTDB taxonomy): Bacteria > Bacteroidota > Bacteroidia > Chitinophagales > Saprospiraceae > JADJLQ01. Next base: position 14,996 of record JBBSBH010000034.1, on the reverse strand, counting down.
ACCAAAACAGCTATCCATAGTTGAAAACGATTGTGATGACTAATGCTGTCCACAATTACATGTCCTTTGAAATCAGGTTGGAATAATTTTATTATTTTATTGAAAACAGGTAGGGAGGTAGAAGAGGTGATCAATACGGCAGAGAATAATAATATCATCGCCCCTATAAACATCCAATATTCTCTACTGTTGATCTTATCTTCATCTGAAGGCAAAGAAACCATTGATTTATTCTGAAAGTACTTATACAGGCCAATTCCTATAAAACTGACGCATAATAAAATTAATTGCCACTCCAGCCCCATATCGGTAAAGGCATGAGCGCTGGTTTCGCCCAGGACACCACTTCGGGTCATGTAGGAAGCGTAGAGAACCAAAATAAAGGCCAGTAAATAGTAAATGTATGTGGTTCTAACCGCTCTTCCAGTAGCTCTGGCAATCATATTTGTATGCAATCCGGCTATGATCATTATCCACGGAACCAAGGACATGTTTTCTACAGGATCCCATGCCCAATAGCCACCAAAACTCAATGCTTCATAAGCCCAGGCACCACCCATTAATATTCCGGTTCCTAAGATGAAACCTGAAAATAAAGCCCACTCCTGAGCAGGTTTGAGCCAGGCTTTGGCATCTTTATAGTACCATCCGGAGAAAGCAAAGAGAAATGGAACGATCGTAGAAGCAAATCCCAGGAACAGAGTAGGGGGATGAATAGTCATCCAGTAATTTTGAAGGAGGGGGTTCAGCCCGTTCCCTTTGATCAGTTTTAAATACTCAGGGTTTTGAAATATAGGTGCTGCAAATGTTTCTCTTACCAATAAGGCCGGGCTGGATCCTAGTTTCAGTACATGCTCACCAAACCCAAAATAAAGACCGATAATCATGGAGAACAAAAAAGCCTGCATCAACGATAAAAGCCCCATTACCGGAGATTCCCATCGACCCGCAGTTTTAATTAAAGCCAACCCAAGGAGTACGTTCCAGAACATCCATAGTAAAAAACTTCCTTCCTGACCTTCCCAGAAAGCGGCCAACAGGTACTTTAGCTTTAAATCATCAGAAATATGGTGCCTTACATACTCATATTCATAATAGTGATTGAACATGGAATAAAACAGGAGCCCAATAGTGGTCACTACCATCAAGCCCTGGATCAAATAAGACCATCTGCCGTATCGATGCCAATCAGCGCTTTGAGTTTTTGCATTTTTAAAATAAGCATATACACCATTTATGGAAGCAAGAAAACCAATAATAACGGCAGCGTGAATTACATGACCAATCCAAAGATGTTCACCAACGTATTGTATGGGTGACATATCAGATTTGTTTTTTTACATAGATTTCTTCGTCTTTGTATTTCGAAGGGCATTTCAATAAAACCTCATTGGCTATGAACTCATCACCTTTCATTTCACCCGTTACGACTACTTGTTCTGACCGATCAAAGTCCTGAGGTTTGCCTTGTAAAAGCACTACTTTCCGCTCTTCGCCTTTAGGATCTCGAAGAAAAAAGCTAAAATAATTAGGATTTTCCTGGGGATTGTAATACATCTCTTTGTCCTTTGCAAGTATGCCTGCTACTTTGACGCGGTGATGATTTTCAGAGGCTTCCGAAAACGAAGCATAGGTGCTCACATCTTTTGAAAGAGAGAAGAATATGGCTACTCCTACTACTAAGAGAATGGCGGCGATAATATTGAATTTATTCATTAATTGGTTTGATGACCTGGCAAATTTACAATTCCAGCGGTCTAAAAGCAAATATTAGAAATATTTTTATACTTCATACAGATACTTTTGAGTCGTTCGAGATAATGCTTAACTTCGGGAATCACAAAACCAAATTTATCATGCGCTGGAGAAAATTTGACGGAACTACCATCGAAAAACCACTTTTGGAGGCTGTAGAAGAGACTTTGGTGAGAGAGACTGCGGCAGGGAATAGAATGAAAGTTTGTATTGGCACCGATTCTGAGGTGAGACAAGATGGCGTTGAATTCGCCACCGTGATCGTGTTTTTACGCGAAAAAAAGGGTGGTTTTATGTATATCCGCAATCAGCATAACAATAAGCCTATGAGCCTTAAAGAACGTATGATTTCAGAAGTTTCCATGTCGGTGGAGGTAGCTTATAGCCTTTGTGATATGTTAGATATGCACGATGTGGAGCTCGAAGTGCATGCAGATATCAATACAGACCCACATTTTAAATCTAATGAGGCCCTGAAAGAGGCCATGGGATATATTTTGGGAATGGGATTTGTATTTAAGGCTAAGCCAGATGCTTTTGCAAGTAGTAATTGTGCAGATAAAGTGGTTTAAGGATGCATTAGTAATATTGTAGTAAGGATGATAGTCTATGCTATTTCAAATTTTATTATTTGAGGAGGATTTATTAAAAATGCTTTTTTAGCAATTTCAAGATCATAGGCCGATTGCAAACACAAAAATAACAAGGCATAGCCACCAAATACATTTTCTATCCATAGGGCCATATTAGGTGATATAGATGAATTCCCACTTAATATATTAGAAATATTTGCGCTGGACGTATCTAGTAATTGCCCAAGCGACCTACCGTTAATTGTCTGTATTCTACTAATTCCATTCTAAGGATAGTTCCCGGGTTGTTACTTTTTAATTTCCTTTGCATATTATAAAATTTATTTAAAAAAGATAAATGTCTTTTGTATCCAGTGCATTATTTACAAGCATCTTGCACCCATCCCCCATACTCATCCGTAGTATTAACCTCAAAATAAACTATAGCAGGGAGTTCGTAAGGATGATTTTTCTTAATGGCATCTAAAGTTTCATCTAATTTTTCCAAAGTGGTTTTTAAGATCAATAAGCTCTCTGAGTCCTGCTGAAGTTTTCCATCCCATCGGTAGATGCTTTGTGCTGCCACTATATTACTACAGGCCACCAGAGCCAGTGAAACTAAGTGTTGACTTGCCTTCAAAGCAGCAGACATATCAGGATAGGTGATTTGAATCTCAACTATTTTTTTCATGGGCATGATATTGAATGAGCAAGGGCAAGGGTTTGGCAATTATTTGTCCTAATTGAGATTTGTTGAGTTCCAGGCATTTTTTTAATTCTTCTTTGAAAATCTGCGCTATAGATCCAACAAAATGGACGGGAAGTGATTGGTATTGTAGATACTTACTCAATTGAGAATCCACAAAATCCTGAAAATTTTGGCTTAATAATTTTTGAATAAATGGATGATCAAGGTGCTGGGAGGCAAATCTTGTAAGAGAGCCTAAAAACTGATTAGCAGGCGGATGATTGTATAGATGGTCTAGAATGTACTCGTGTTTACCAGGAATATAATCTTCAAAGGCTGCCCTGATGTCGATGGGCATTTCTTTGTAAAAATATGATTTGATTAAAAGTTTCCCCAAATGAGCCCCGCTGCCTTCATCGCCTACCAAATATCCTAATGTGGGAATAGAATCAATTATTTGTTTGCCATCATATACTCCAGTATTACATCCTGTGCCCAATATGCAAGCTATACCTTCAGAATCCCTGCAGGTAGCCCTTGCTGCAGCTAACAAATCTGTATTGATTTCAATTTTACTATTGGGGAATACTTGCCGTAGAATACTTTGAAGAATATTTTGACCTACCTCTTTGCTGGTACCTGCACCATAATAAAATACTGACTTTATTGATTTCAAATCAATAATTGAAAATGCTGATAATAAATTATATTGGTACTCCTCAGCATTATGAGTGAATGGATTGAACCCCGATGTCTCAATTCTTATAGGCTCCGTTCCTTCTTGAACAAAAGCCCAATCACTTTTACTGCCGCCGGTATCACTTATTGCAATCATTAAATAATAAAAGTTTTGAATTAGGACTTTAAACTTAGCATTTTATTTTTTCTGCCGATGGTTTTCCATTCACGATTGTAGTTAATTTCTGCAAGTCAACGGCGTGTATCATCAAATTGTTTTGAGAGACTAGCTTAAATCGAGTATTCTACTCAATTTTTCAATAATAATTCTTCTACGTTCTTCCATAGTTAATGGATTTATATGACATTCTATAATTTCATTTAGTGAAGGATGATGTAAGATTTCGTTGCTCATTGAAATTAAAAAATCCTGAACTTTTTTGTCTGCATTTTCAATATCTACCAGGAGCTCTAAATTATTGTCAATCACGTAGATAATATCTTCGAAATCAGGGCTTGTTCTTGGGTCATTACCTCTACTTTTGAAAGCTTCCCACTTTGTTGCTAAAAATATACTTACTGGTAATATTTTTATCTCAGTTTCTCCAATATGAATGGAGTAAGCCTTTTTAAAACCAGGTTTTAACCAACTATTTGTTGGGCCGAGAGGGGTTTCTTCAAACGGAATGAAATCAATTAAAATGCCTTCATAAGAATATCGATACATTACTTTTTCTGTAATAGCTGGAAAGATCTTCTTAATGGCTAAATTCTTTCGAAGTCTGTCCATTTGAGAATAAGAACTTATCTGAACTGATATGTCTATATCTCTAGTAGGTCGAGGTAATTCCGCTCCATTATCTGTGCAATAAAGGCTTACTACCGCACCACCAATATAAATTACTTCATTATTAATTTCACCAAGTGCCAATGCGACCTTTTCAATAAGTTTTAAATTAACAATTTGATGTTTATGCATGGTTGATTCTTTCTTTTAGCATTTCAAAAGCTAAATTTTGTTCCCTTACTTTCCCAATCCTCATAGCGTCTGTTAAGGCCATTAGTTCATAGTATAGGGGATATTTTAAGCAAGCTTCAGGTGTATTTGGATGAAGTGGCTCTATTGCTTGACCTCTTATATTTCCTTTGCCAAAAGGCCAAACAAATTGTTCCTCGCTCATGATTTCTGTATTTAAAGGAGAAGCAGAATGCGCAGTTGCAATACCTCTAACCAAGGACCCTGGCTGCTGTGGGTATACATACTTAAGGCCTGATTTTAAAAAATCTAAAAGTGATAATTTATTTAGAGTCTTCTTATCACTACTAATCAATCCAGCAATAATAGAGCGATTGATACTTTCGCTTATTTCGCTAGCACTAATACCAAGCTCGAAAGCTAAGTCTTTCATATACCATTGTTCTTTTCCCTTGCTTGCAATTTTAAGCAGAATAGCCATATCATGAGGGCGCATACCACTATGTTTTTTCATAAAATATTTTTTAATCAATAAAGATATAGATAATTTGCGATTCGCGAATCGCGAATTCGACAAATTATTCAAGATTTGATTGAATCGCGATAGGTTAACCATCTAGTAGCACTCTTACTACCACCCGTGTCGCTTACGCTATCTTCTGCTATCTGAAATTTTGGATGAGTACTTTAAACACAGCATTTTCTTTTTTTCTTCCAATAATCTTCCATTCACCATCATAATTGATTTCTTTTGGGTAGTACCGGTGCCCATCAAATGTAATATCTACATCCATATTTACATGAAATGAATATGCAATGGTATTACCTTCGAGCTCGTACTGTCGCTTCAGGATTTGCTTATTTCCCAGGTCAAACCAGGTGAGTAACCTTTTTATGACAGTTTTATTTTCTTTTCTAGATTGATATTCGGGTTTTACAGCTATGTCAAATAGATAGGTTCGGTGACCCGCTAATTCCACACTTTTTAATTGGTAAGTATAGTATTTACTCATTTGAGGATCAAAAATATTCGTCTTATTTCCCATCAATGGAATATGGGTATCGCTGCCGGGATCAAACATCAGTTTTTTAAGTTCGGATACGTAGTTCTCCATTTTGCTGGCATTATTGGTTTCAAGTGAGGAGTCCTGAATGCATACTTTGCCGTGAGTAAAAAATAAACGGTCGTACAATTTGGCAGTATAGTAATTGTATTCACCTTTTTTATTTAAAAAATTGCCAATGACTTTTTTATTCTTTTCGGTCATACTGCGGCATGGTGCTTCGAAAAATTGAACGGCTTCGCTATTATAGCTCGCTACTACATCGTTTTTCCTGTTAAATAGTTCAATCTGATTGGTAAACTGATAGTTTGAAGAACGGAGATTCCTGAAAGCCTGGTAGAAGCTCTTATCATGTATCATATATTCAATAAATGCAGGTATATCCAAATCATTTTTACTGGCTTCGATGACGATAGAATCTAATTGGAAATATCTATAAATCGTGTTCGTATCCTGAGCAAAAGAGACCATATGAGTCAATGAACAAGTAAGGCTGAATACATAAAAGCTAATCGTCTTGCTCGATCCAAAATTCATTATCATTCAAAAAGTTTTGTTTGTGACCATCGATTTCCCTTCGTTCTTTCTTTGTAGGTCTGCCGGCACCTCTTTCTCTTATTTCTGCAGCTGCTTTTCCAATATACCAAGCTTTATACTTATTCAGTTCATCCTCAGGAGTCAAATTTTCGTAATAGTTTTTTGCTAAGGTAGCACTGACTCTTTTTTCCAATAAGTCAATGACTTTAATTTCAAGTTTGAATCCATCTTTATAAACAAAGAGTAAATCCCCGCGCTTTATATCATGCGATGGCTTTAACTGATTATCTCCCAATTTTACTTTGCCTTCTTTACAGGCCTCTGTAGCGATAGTTCTGGATTTAAACAGTCTTATACTCCATAGCCATTTGTCTACTCTTACTTCCTGCATTTAAGTCTTTATTGTTTCCTGTATTTTGATGACAGCCTGCTTGTCTTCTTCAGTAAGCAAGGGTAATTGTGGATTCATATTTTTCAAGGTATCCCGAATGATGGTTGCTATCGTAAAATCTCTATACCATCTTTGATCTACAGGGACTATCGTCCAGGGAATGATACTATTGTTTATTGCATATTCATAAGCTTTTCTATATTCAAGCCATAATTTTGTTTCTTCCCAATCTCCCGTTTTATGTTTCCAATTTTTCTTTGGATCATCTATTCTTTTCTGGAGTTTTTCTCTTTGCCTTTCTTTAGAAATGTGCATGTAAAACTTTAAGACCTTTGTATTATTATCTTTTTCCAGTAAGGTCTCATAAGCGTTAATAGCATCCATACGTACTTTTACTTGTTTATTATCTATCCAATTATGTACCCGCTGAATCAGTATGTCTTCATAATGTGATCGATTGAAAATCTGGATAAACCCTTTTGCTGGTGAGAGTTTGTGTACCCGCCAAAGGAAATCATGAGCGAATTCTTCAGAGGTAGGTCTTTTGAATCCATAAGCATCTGTACCAATGGTTCCACATTTAGAAAATACATTTTTTGTAGCTCCATCCTTGCCGCTTGCATCCATACCCTGAAAAACAACTAATAGGGCTTGTTTACTTTCTGCATAAAGTGCATGTTGCAGATGTCCGATTTCTTGCACCAACTTTGTAGTTTTAATTTTTATATCATCTTTGGAAGTTCCTTTTGAAGCTTTTGTAGGAATTTTAGAAAGTTTTATCATATATTATTCAGTTTTTTACTTTTTCATTATACTAAATCAAATTGCTTTAATTCTTTCTCTTGTTTTTCAAGATCCGCCTTTATGAGTTGGTGACTTGCATCTAATTTTTTCAATTGTGATTCTTCATATTGCAACAGGCCGTCAAAATCATTGAATGAACTTTCAATTTTATTTCTGATATTCACTATATAGTCATTGAGTTTGTTGCGTACTTCGGATTCTAATTCATTTCTGCCTTTATTAATCTCTTTTTTGTATCCATTCATAAATTTTCGCTTTTGAAAAAAAGCTACTGCGCCAGCAAATAGAAATCCCAATCCAGAGATCACACCACCGGTAACATCGAAAATAGTACCTTTTGCGATAGCAGCCAGTACAATCCCTACAATACCCATTCCTGCCCCACCTGCGATTTGGGGTGAAAGGGATTCATTGCCTGGAAATAATTCAGCTGAACTAAAATTTTCAGCTTTGTTCATAAATTTAGTAAAGGCATCCTGGAGGTCTCGAAATACATTGGCCCGCCGTTCTGCGATTTCTGCAAATAATTCATGATTGTCTTTTAAAATGGTACGGCTATTCCTTATTTTAAGATCAATGATTTTGCCCATTTGCTGCACATTATCTGCTATATCGGAAATGCCGCCGGACAATTTACCCTGTAATTCGAATTGCAGATCCTTTTCCAGGCCGGTAAGCAATTGGCTTAACCAATCTTTTACTGATTGGCTTTTGCTAAAGACGGAGATTACTGATCTTTTAATGACTGAAAACATGCCTAAGCCACTATCCAATTCGTTTTCTGTCTTGATGGTAGCCCGATCGTAGGCCGTCAATAAATTTTCAATAAGCACATCTACTTGTAGTTTGGATTTAGTTTCTTGTTCGTCCAGGGTAGTCCTGATATCGTTCCTGAAATTCAGATCGTAGATATATTGTTCTTTTCGGTCTAAAATTCCTTTGTAAATACGGTCATTTATGTTTTGTGCCGTCGAAATATTATTGTATAATTTTATGAAAGGAGCTTTCCCCTGAAGTATGTTTTCATTGATATATTTTCTAAGATCTGCAAACCCACTTTGATCAAAATCTTTATCGAGTTCCATTTTGGCGGAGACGGCGAAAATCTTTGATTCACTCATTCCTTTTTTCAATGCATATTCAGCTACTCCTTTCATATTAATGGCAAGATCTTGTGCATTCATCAGATCTTTTTGTTGCAATACAAAGATTACTTTTTTGCGCCACTCTTCACTGATAAAATCAAAAAATTCCCAGGCAGATTGTCTATATGGATTCTTCGATTCAAACACGAATACGATTAAATCTGCGGAGGGTATAAACCTTTCAGTAATTTCCTGATGGTGCTCGACAATAGTGTTGGTTCCAGGAGTATCAACAATGGCGATTTCCTTCAGTATATCTACTGGCTCAAAGACCTTTTTAAAATAGGAATTAATAAAAACCTCTTGTTGCACCGGACCATACAAAATTTGTTGAATAGTATCCGTCATGGGCATGGGGGCTACTTTGCAAATTTCGCGATCAAACGAGCCTAATAATGCATTGATAAAACTGGATTTACCTGACTTTACCTCCCCAACGACTACAAACATGAAAGGGTCTTTGATACGACTTCGCAGTTCAGACACCGTATCCATCAACTCCTTATGTTGAATATCCTGGGTGAGCTGATGTAGATTTTTTATACTTTCATCTATCAGACTTTGATATACTTCTAATTTGGGATTGAACTTAAATATATTCACTCGTTGGATAAAATTTTGGTATAAATATCCAATAATCTAATTGGATTTACACACTCCATTCAAGATATTTCCTATTTGGACCCATGCAAAATAATAAATCGAGTGCCGATAGGTCTGGGACATTTCCAGTAAAGTTTTCAAATAATTGGGGGTAAGTCATGGGTTTGGAATTGGATAAATAATCTAAATTGGGGTTTTCATATTCACTAGTGAATGAAAATGAGGGATGCCATTGAAAGGCCTCGCTGTAGAAAACTAAAATATCCCAATTAAGATCAAGAAGAAACTGATGTTTTTTGTATAATATGCTTTGCACATTATCAAAATAGTAATCAAAGAATGGGGCTTTACTATAGTTGGTTTTAATAGTCTTTATATGTATGGACGCCCAGTCAATATCATACGCAATTTTCACACCTCTGATGGATTGTTGTTGATTTTTTCCTTTGGAAAGGGGTACGGAGAGTAAAAATTTCCCCTGGCTTCCAGTAAGGTAGCATCTGTTTCTCAGGCTGTTTTTTTGATAATTTTCACTCGCTTCAATGATAATGGTATCAAATTGCATTAAATAGGCCAATGTATTTATTGAAGGAAAATATTCGGTTAAAACATAGCCAGCACCTGATTTCATGACACAAATGTAGAAAAGCGTGGATTCAAATCGTATTTTTGCCATTGAGATGAGATCCCACGCCATAGCAAGACTGATAATTTTAGGCTCTGTGGCCATATTTTCTACCTTATTTATTCAGTTTTATATCATTTACAAACAAGAGAATTCTGAAGAAAGGTTGTTCAAAAAAAGGGTGGTCACTTCTCTTTATAATGTAGCCCGTAAAGTGGTAAAGTCTTCTAATCAATTGGCGCCAACCAACGACCTGATCAAAGAAAAGGAAAGCAATTATTTTATTGTGAATGTAAATAGCCAGATCAATGCAAATACACTACATACGTATTTAAAATCGGAGCTTCTAAATGCGGGACTTGGTGATGAAAGATATGAGTATGGTATTTATGATTGTGACAGAGATAGTATGGTTTTTAATCGATTTGTAAGTCTTGAAACTGAACAAAGGGGTAAAAGAGTGGTTTTGCCAGTTTACAAAGACTTTATTTATTATTTTGGAGTTCGATTTGTAGATCGAAAGATCAACCCATTCTATGATTATACCTGGCTGAGCCTGGGATTATTATTCCTGGTTTTAGTTTTTTTCGTTTATAGTTTGTGGGTAATACTAAAGCAACGAACCCTGGCGGAAATGCAGAAAGACTTTATTAATAATCTTACTCATGAATTTAAAACCCCTATAGCTGCTGTCAGTATTTCGTCCGATGTTTTGCTTCAAAATGATCTTATAAATGAAAACCCCCGACTGAAACAATATACTCAGATAATTAAGAGTCAAAATGAATTACTCAATACTCAGGTAGAGCGGGTACTTCAAGTCGCCCGAATGGAGAAGACTCATTTTCAGATCAATCACGAGCCAGTGGATACACATGAAATCATTGGAGACCTGGTTGCTAGTGTAGAGCCTCGGGTAAAAGCTAAAAATGGAGAAATTAATTTGAGCCTGGAAGCTATGGCTCCAGTGATCATGGCTGACAAAATACACTTTATTCATGTGATCCAGAATATATTGGACAATGCAATAAAATACTCTCTTGATAGTAATGTCCGGCTTGAAATTTCTACTTACGATGTACCTGGTTATATGGTGATCAAATGTACTGATCATGGGCCGGGAATACCTAAAGAGTTTCATAAAAAGATTTTTTCCCGCTTTTACCGGGTGCCTACTGGAAATGTCCATAATGTGAAGGGTTTTGGACTTGGACTACACTATGTATATCAAATCTGTAAAGTACATCATTGGAAAATAAGGGTAGACAGTCAGGTAGGAATAGGAACAAGTTTGTATATTGAGATTCCCAAATAAGACTTTATGACAAAATCGAAAATATTACTGGCAGAAGATGACGAAACACTTGCCTTTGTAACAGCTGATAATTTGAATGCAAAAGGCTATGAAGTGACATTGGTCAATAACGGAGCGCAAGCAGTGCAGGCATTTGTAGAAGTAAAGCCAGATCTCTGTATCCTGGATGTGATGATGCCTGAAATGGATGGATTTCAAGCCGCAAAAGAAATAAGGGCAAAAAATAAGGAGGTACCTATTTTATTCCTTACCGCAAGATCCATGAAAGAAGACCGCATCGAAGGCCTGTCGCTGGGTGCTGATGATTATATTACTAAGCCTTTTAGTATCGAAGAGCTGGTATTGCGTATTGAAGTTTTCCTTCGAAGGAGGAATATCGACATGAATAGAACCAGCGGTATCATTAAAATAGGAAGTTTTACTTTTGATCCGGAGAATTACCAGATAATCAATGAAGAAGGTAAACAAGATATGACTCAACGAGAAGCAGAACTGCTATCCTATTTCTATAAGCATAAAAATCAATTGAGTAAAAGATCAGATATTTTGATAGCCGTTTGGGGTAAAGATGATTATTTCCTGGGCAGAAGTATGGATGTATTCGTTTCTAGGCTTAGAAAGTTTTTTGAGAAAGATGATGCCATTAAAATAGAAAACGTGCATGGTGTAGGCTATCGGTTTACGGCCCCAGAATGACATTGATCAAACAGTATTTAAAAAAGCAAAATTTTGTTCCGTTTATTCCTGGTCCTTTTTTGAAGGATGCAAAAATAATGGTAGTGATTCCATGCAGGGATGAACCTGATTTGCCATCAACTATACATTCATTAGAGTTGGCTTCCCTGGTCAGTAATGAACTCATTGAAGTAATTATAGTTGTTAATGACCGGGCTGATGACTTGGAAAATGTTTATACTCAAAACCAAAGAACGATTGAATGGATAAAGCATTACCAGGGTGAATTGAAGATTCAGCCGATTTACCTCCATCAAGTTCCTAATAAAAAAGGGGGTGTAGGTCTTGCCCGCAAAACGGGGATGGATGAAGCTGTTTATAGATTTTCAATGGCCGGTGAAAATGATGGGATTATTTGCAGCCTGGATGCAGATACTACCGTCCTGGAAAATTATTTTGAAGCTATTAGGGATGGATTTGAAAGATCTAAAAAATCTTGCCTGGTTATTGACTTTGAACATAAGATTGAGGGATTAGATACTTTGCATGCTGAAGCGATAGAGAACTATGAAAGCCATTTAAGATATTATGTAGCTGCTTTAAGATACGCAGGGTTTGAACAAGCTTTCCAAACCATTGGCTCGGCTTTCGCTGTAAAAGCAAATGCATATGCTGGAATGGGAGGCATGCCTCCCCGCCAGGCGGGTGAAGATTTTTATTTTATAAACAAGTTTTCTAAGATCTATCAGGTTGCTGAGTTGAGAACTACCAAAGTTTTTCCTTCTGCCAGAATTTCTCATAGGGTGCCATTTGGAACAGGTAAGGCTATCGGTGATGCCTTGTTGAAGAATAGGGACCTGGGCAAGACTTATCCTTTATCTGCTTTTATGGATCTGAAATTATTTATCGATAACCTGGAAGGCCTTTATTTAAATCCTGATTGGAAAAACATAAGTTTACCAGAGACAATTTGTAGTTTTTTGGAGGAAATTGAATTCCATACTGTTCTCGACGAGCTTAAATCGAATACTTCAAATTTCGACAACTTCCGCAAACGATTTTTTCAAAAAATGGATGCTTTTATGATGATGAAATATATTCATTTTGCCAGGGATAAATACTATGGCATGGACGCTTTAACAGAAGCTATTAGTAATTTAAAAAAAAATTCAGGTAAATCAATCTGATACTAATAAACCAGATTATTTTGATGGTATAACCAATTTGCTTTTCTTAAAACCGTAGTAAAAGTAAATGATCAATCCAATGGCAAACCAGGCGAAAAACCAAAGCCAATTAGTTCCGGCCATACCAGTCAATAAATATAGACAAGACACCATGCCCATCAAAGGGATGAGCGACCATTTTTTGATGTATGCAAATACAGCCAGGACAAACCCTAATAGCCAGAAAATAATAGTAGATATCTTGATTGATGTAGAAGAAAATAGTGAGCTGTTACCTCCTGAAAAATCTCCATTTAACAATTCTTGAAAATAATGGGAGCCATTAGAAAGTAAAAGAATAATTACTCCTACCATAAATATTGGATAAATGTATTGACTATTTATAAATGGAAGATTGAAGCCACCAGGATTTTTTTCTCTTTTGGGCAGTAATAATACACCTCCGCATACCAAAACAAAAGCAAATAAAGTCCCAATGCTGGTGAAGTCAAGTACAAATGTTTTATCGGTAAATAAAATGGGTATTCCTACCACAAATCCAGTTACAATGGTAGCAAACGAAGGGGTTCTAAACCTGGGATGAATTTTTTGAAATGCAGGAGGCAATAATCCATCACGACTCATACTCATCCATATCCTTGGCTGACCCATCTGGAATACCAGTAGTACACTGGTCATTGCTATCACAGCTATGAAAGCAATTAATATGACCATCCAGGGTTGATTCAGGTTTTCAGGCTCAAAAATGAATGCTAAAGGATCACCAATGCCTTCAAATTTGGTATATACTACAGCACCTGTTAACACTAAAGAAAGTATAATATAAATAATAGTACATATGATTAAAGACCAAATCATTCCCTTAGGCAGGTCCCTTTGTGGATCTTTACTTTCTTCTGCTAATACACTTACGGCATCGAAACCTATATAGGCAAAAAACACTCCACTGACCGCGGCCATTACTCCTCCAAACCCGTTAGGCAAGAATGATTTTACTCCAGTGGATGCACTGGTTGGTAGCCAATTTTCATAGGAGCCATTTGAAAAGATTAGTCCACCACCCACTAAAATGACAAGGCTTATCGCGGCCAATTTCAATACCACCATAGTATTGCTGAAATTTCTACTTTCCTTTACGCCCCGATAGACCACATATGTAATGGCAATATTGATCAAAAAAGCGGGAAGGTCCATTATAAATCGCAGGCCGCCGATAGTGGGTGCATTTGACCAGGCATCATTCAATTCTTTTACAGTTGATCCTGCCGCAATAGCATGAGCTGCTTCTTTATAGCTGCAAGTCAAATAAACGGGTAGATAAATATGAAATTTCTCTAATAATGTAGTAAAATAATCGCTCCAGGAAAATGAAACATAAATATTCCCAATACAGTATTCCATTAGTAAAGCCCAGCCGATAATCCAGGCCATCATCTCACCAAATGATGCATAAGCGTACGTATAAGCACTACCTGCGACGGGGACGCGGCTTGCAAACTCAGCGTAACAAAAAGCTGTAAATCCACAGGCTATACCACAGAGAATATACAATACTACCACCCCTGGTCCTCCGGAAAATACAGCAGCGCCAAGGCTACTAAAACTACCAGCTCCTAAAATTGCAGCAATTCCAAAAAAGGTAAGGTCTCTTGCGGATAATACTTTCTTAAGTCCCTTATCATGTATATCATCGGCATCAGTAAGATTACTTTGCTTTAGAATAGCTTCTATTGACTTGGTGCGGGTGAGCGCTTTGTACAATGATTTCATTCGATAGTTTATAAAGTCCTAAACCTAATAAAATATTTGCAAAAATTAATGTAGTAGAGAATTGTTTCCCTTAAACCCAATTTTTGCAGCAGAAGCAAAAATTGCCAACGGTCGATGAAATAGTTGAATTGAAAACCAACTATTTATCGAGGTTAACCCTGAGTTTTGAAAATGTAATTATTTCTTACCATTTTAAATCAATATAAATAAT
>JBBSBH010000033.1:0-57647 GCA_038251405.1 Chitinophagales bacterium | reverse complement strand
CCTAGTCAAATTGGCTGGGGGAGGTACCCTATTTTATATACTCAACTTGCCGAGACATTGTTGCTAAGGTCTTCGATTCATTATATACCATCCTATTGAAATTTTGGCTTTATAAAACTTATTCAGCAACCCCTAATTAATCATTTCGAATCTGCTAAAAAGGACATGGCTATAAGGTTTTAGTTTGAATGAATACTTTAAAATAGTCTTTCTATACATTGGATATTTAATACATAGCAAATCGGATTAAAAAAGGCAAGCTATTACACTTTAAAAAATTATTTCAAATCTTGTAAGGCCTGGCTCTATAGTCTTTAAGGAAAATCCCAATTGGTGATTAACCAAGATTTCACGTATAAGGGTAAGGCCAATACCCTGACCATTTTTCTTAGTACTAAAAAAGGGCGTAAATAATTGAATCTCAATATGCTTAGAAATATCTGCTCCATTATTCTCAAACAAGATTTTTAGCGGAGCTTCACAAAGGCAAACTTGTATCAAAGCATTTTCTTTGGAGCCAAATGATTCTATTGCATTCTTCAAAATATTGATGAATACCTGTTCCATTTGTTGCTTGTCTGCATTTATGTATACCAGGTAATCAGGTAATTTTAAGAGAATACTGATATTCTTTTCTTTTGCTTTGAACTGCATTAGACTTACTGATGAATGTATAAGGCTACCTACATCCAATGTTTCTTTTTGTGGCGAAGGCAATCTTACAAGATCGGCGAAATTTCTCATAAAAAGATTGAGGTGATCATTTCGCCATATAGCTATTTGCAACGCATTTTTGTAATCTTCTTTTTCTTGCACTTGTAAAGTAGAGTCTAATATAGAATTTATCGCTCCTATGGAATTATTTACTTCATGAGCCATCATCCTTATAATTTTTCCATAGGCATTTTTTTCAGCCGAAAGTATTTCTTTAGAAAGCTCTTCTATCATAATAAAATGTCGCGGAAATCCTCTTTCAGTAAAATGTGATTTTTGTACTTTATATGTTTCCACACCATTCAAGGATATTGTCTTTGACATTCCAGAGGGGAATACCTCTTTTTTCCAGGATTCCTGGTCGAATTTTGAGATTATTTCGTGTGCCTTAGCATTCATACTTACTATAATATCATCATGGTTTAAAATAATGATACCTGTAGGTGATGTTTCTATCAACTTGTCCAGAAAAAAATGTTGAGCCTCTTGCCTGGTGCGTTCATCTCTCAGATGATCTATCATGAGGTTATAGACTTCTATCAGTTTGTCCATCTCATACTTACCTGTTTTAAGAAACTTAATATTAAAATCCTGGTCTTTAATGGCCTCTGCTCCTGTCATTAACAAGGAGATAGGCTGAATTAAATCCTGATACAATTGCCAGCAAATGAAAACAGATAAAAGGATGAAGACTTCTGATGCAATAAAAAATATCTTATTCTCCCTAAAAATATAAAACGAAAGGCCTATCACCACTATATGGATGACGAATACAAATAGTATGAACTTAGTGCGTAGTTTCAATCGATCACTAAATTACTCCAATTCACTAAACGGTATTTCATATTTCTCCAATCTTCGATACAATGAGCTTCGGGTAAGACCAAGCGATTGAGCTACGCGGGTCACTTTTCCTTTATGAAATTCCATGGCTCTTTTAATCATACTGATTTCCATTTCCTCTAATGTCATAGTTCCCACTATTGGAATAGTAGCCGCATGGGAAGCTTTCTGATGAATCGACAGATCACTATTTTGAAAATCAATAGACTCCAGTACATCGCCATGACTAACCAATACAGTGCGTTCCACTAAATTTTTTAATTGACGGATATTACCAGGGAGCGGTAATTGCTTAAGCCACTTCAAGGCATCTTTAGAAATATCAAGATTGGGTCTATCATAAATTTCTCTTAAATTTTTAATAAAGAAATTTACCAATAAAGGAATATCACTCACCCGATCACGCAATGCAGGTAAATGAATAGTGATCAGATTGATTCTATAAAGTAAATCTTCCCTAAAGCTGCCTGTAAGCACCATATCACCTAGATTGCGATTGGTAGCGCACACTATTCGCACATCTATATTTTTGGTCCGGCTGCTACCCAAAACTTCATAGGTGCGATCTTGTAACACACGTAATAATTTTACTTGACTATTTAATTCCAAATCACCTATTTCATCTAAAAAAATAGTGCCTTTATTGGCCATTTCAAATCTGCCCACGCGATCGTATTTGGCATCAGTAAATGCTCCACGAATATGCCCAAACATTTCTGATTCAAATAATGAAGTAGAAATGCCACCAAGATTTACTTTTACAAAAGGACGATGACTACGCAAACTATTTTGATGAATGGATTCTGCGATCAATTCCTTTCCAGTACCACTTTCACCTGTAATTAAAACAGAGGCCTCTGTCTTCGCTATCAGACTAATGGTATCAAGGATCCGCAGTATTTGATCATCTTCGCCAATGATTTGACTAAAATCATTTTCCGCATCGATATTCTTTCTGTTTTTTGATTTCTTCACTTCGGTAAGGCCCGGAGATATACTCAATAATGTTTTAATCGATTGCATGAGATTATCGTTCTGCCAGGGTTTATTGATAAAATCATTGGCCCCTAGTTTCATTCCCCGCACCGCTAACTCGATAGTAGCCCATCCTGTGATCAGTATGATCGGAATATCATGATGTATTTTTTTTATTTTGATTAATAAATTGATTCCATCATCTCCACTGGTGTCATTGGAGAAATTCATATCCAATAAAATGAGATCGATCTTTTGTTTTTGTAGGTGAGTAATGGCTGATTCAGGTGATTCTACCGCAAAGCTGAGGTAACCCTCATTATTCAATAGCAATGAGAGCGAAGTGCATACTGCTGTATCGTCGTCAATGATGAGGATCATATTATTCTTCATGCAAAGCTAGTGCAGGATAGATTTTCGAAGCTAGTTTGCTTGGTAAAAATGCACAAACTACCACAATTAAGTAAATAGAAATTACGGCCAATAAAATCCCCAAAATATAAGTAGATGTTTCTACATCAAATACATTGAGCAATGGGAATTGAATAGCAAAGAATATTCCTAAAATAATAGAGAGTGTAGCAATGATTACAGTTTCTATAATAAACTGCGTTAAAATCCCTTGTTGGTTTGCTCCTACTGCTCGCCGGATACCTATCTCCTCCTTTCTCTGATTGATCACTTGAAACAATATACCAAAGATACCTAGTGCTACATTGATAATCAGAAATGTAGAAATAATAAAAAGGATGAGTATGGGTACCAGCATTAATTGATTCTTGTTTTTCTTCATTTCATCCATATGTTGTACTTCTATTTCCCAATTATTTCCCAGACTAGTAAGTTCTTTGGTCAATTTTACTTCAAACTGCTTATTCACATCCTCCCTTAATTTAATAATCACTACATCTGTCCTGTCTTCAGTAGGGATGAAAACACAAGCAGCCGGTTTTTCAAAATCACTCTTGAATTTGAAATTTTCCAACACTCCTATTATCCTATACCTGGTGCTATCATCTTCTTCAAGTAATTTGCCAAGTGGGCTTTCAGATTTAAAAAGTGCCTCACTTAAATTCCTGTTAATCAGAATGGGCTTGTTTTTGTTTGTTTTATCACCCTCTTCATACCACCTGCCTGCTACAAGTTGCAATCCTAATACTTTTTCTATCGAAGGATCAAAATGCATAAATTCACTTGATTTTTTCAACTTCTGATATGAAAAATCTCTATTAGCGTTACTAAATGAAAAAGGAATATTACTATTGGAAAAAGAGAATGATTCTATTTCTTTAAATCCGATGAGTCTCTGATTAATTAATTCTTTTGCTTCTTTCCGCAAAGTATCACTATGAAAATCCGTAAAAACGGCCCATACCCGATCAGCAGTAATACCATCCGGTTGTTTAAAATTTCTAAAATAATAGGTACAAATAGTCCACACAGCAAATAATATCATAAATGAAATAAAGAACTCCAGCATCATTAGAAAATTGGCTCTCTTTTTCTTCCATATAAGTTTAAATAAATGATTGATCATACTATTAATATTTTAATGCCTCTACAATATTCATTTTAGACATTCTCCAGGCAGGATATACACCCGAAATCAATCCAAATGCAAAACTGAAAATAATAGCCAAAGTCAACACTTTCCAATTAATAGTAAGATCAGAATAGGCAATTAAATTCGTGTGGTTGATATAATAAATAGAAATTATTGATAGCGCTATGGCTATCAGGGTGCCCAGGAGTGAAACAAAAATATTCTCCACTAAAAATTGCTTTACTAAAGTATTGGCAGATGCCCCAAATGCCTTACGAATACCTATTTCAGAGGCTCGCTCCATGATCCTATTAATATTGATATTGATAAGGTTGATGGCCGGTAATAGCATAAATATAAATGCGCTGAAAGCTAACAGCAAGTAAAACTTAATAAGGCCTGGAGTATCGGTATCTCCAAATAATTCTCTTGAGAAGGCCTCCACATAATTATCTGCAAATATGTAGTGTTTATCAGGCTTGAACCAATGATCGTATTCAGTAAAAGGCAATTTGGGCACTATGTCTGCAAATTCCTTACGAATATTTATTAAATCCTGCTTTGAATTGCCTTTTAAAAATATAGTGTAGCTTCCATGCAACCTGTGATTCAGCGAAAGGTTTTCCTTGGTCAGATTGTACGGAATATAAATATCTGAGCTAGAATAAAAACGAGTGATAGGGCTTCCTCTAACCACTCCTATTACTTTGTATGGCTCATTAATAATTTCAAATGTTTTACCTATTGCGTCAACGTTTTTGCCAAAGTAGTCGTCCCTGGTCTTTTCATTTATCACAATTACATTTTCGTGGTTGTCTAAATTTTGTTGACCATATGGCTTACCTTGCTTAAAATCAAATTCATGCAAATCCCAAAAATTAGCGTCAGTATATTTATAAAATACTCTTAGTTTATTTCCGCCTGGGTTATATATATTGATGGTCGAAGGTTGCGTGGCGAAGCCAATTTTTTCAGGGGTCTTCATTTTAGATACATATTCTTTGATCAGGTAATATCCCGAAGGACTGGTGTTCGTTCCTCCGGATTTTGAATCTTTACTTACAACCCTGGAAATATAGAGCATTTGATTGCGTTTAAGATCTGGATATTTAGCTGAAAATACATGATCATAAAACGAAACCGTCACTATCAATATAGTCAGAGTGAAGCTCACTCCAAATAAGCTGATAAATGTCAATAATTTCCTTCTTTTTAGTACGGCGAAGGTAATTTTCAAATAATTATAGAACATAATATTAAAACTTTTTAACTGACTTGACTTCCATCAAATAATCTTACCAAACGATGTGTCATCTTGGACATGTTTTCATCGTGTGTAACCATTACGATAGTCGTCTTATCATTTTTATTGAGGTCGATTAATATTTCCATTATTTCATTTCCCATGGCACTATCAAGATTTCCTGTAGGTTCGTCAGCTAATATGATGGCTGGTTTACCTACTATGGCTCTCGCTATAGCTACTCTTTGTTTTTGACCTCCCGATAGTTGTGATGGATAATGATACATTCTATTGCTAAGACCTACTTTTTCTAAAGCTTCAGCGGCTAATTTTTTTCTTTCAGCGGCAGACATGCTTCGATATAATAAGGGCAACTCTACATTGTCCAAAACAGGCAGGTCATTGATAAGGTGATAGCTTTGGAATACAAATCCAAGTTTTCGATTTCTAAAAGCCGATAATTTTTTATCTGGTAATCCGCTTGCTTTTTCTCCTGCTATTTCTATAACTCCGTTCGTAGGTTCGTCCAAAAGCCCGATGATATTAAGCAATGTACTTTTACCACATCCTGATGGCCCCATGATGGATAGAAATTCGCCTTTGTCAATTGCGAGATTAATATTGTTAAGTGCCATCGTCTCAATCGTAGAGGTGCGATACACTTTATCTATGTTTTGTAATTTTATCATTTGAATTTACTATTTATATTTTTCGATTTACCATTTTCCATTAACCTATGAAATTCTTTAGTTTTTTATCATAAAGAGCAAAAATGATATTTCATCCATTATTTTATTTTTTCATTAATTTCAAAATCGTATAAAGTCAAAGCTCGTAATTGATAATAGGCTCCCCAATAATCTCTCAGCGCATTGATATTATCTCTTTTTGACTGATCTTTTTCCTGGAAAGCAATACTGAGATCTGTGATACTCAGATTTCCCAATAAATATCGATCTTTAGCGATATCATATTTTTCACTTGCAATGCTATCCGCCTTTGCTGTAATATCCAATTGGCTTTTAAGCATTTCGTATAGCGTCACTTGGGTGTATATGCTTTGTCGAAAATTTTGTTTCTCTTGTTCGACGGTATATTCAGTCAATTGCTTTTGTACCTGAGCTGTGATTAACCTGGATTTGGATCTTCCCCAATCTACCACAGGTATGCTTAGCTCCAGATTAATATTTTCCTGATCTTTTGGATGGACATAAATAGAACGTAAAGCATTAGCACGATTGGAAAACCCAAGTGATACGCTTAGTGTGGCATTGAGACCATTATCTCCTTTGGCTTTCGCAATGGCCTTGTCTGCTTCCATTATCATTCGTTGATATGATATGGCGTCAGATCTATTATCAAAAGCTTCCTGCATAGCTTTATCTGCTGTAATAGTGACACCACTTACCTGCAAAGGAGCTAATAATTCTATTTTATTATCATTTTGTAAGCCAATAAAACTTTTGAGATTCAAGGTAGATATTTCGAGGTCGCGTTTTGCAGTACCTATGGCTTTTTTTGAATTCAGGTTTTCGAGTTCCAATTGTAAAATTTCATTCCTACTTGTTTTACCTATATCAAACTTTTCTTTTGTAATCTTCAATATGTTTTCAGTATTGCCAAGATTGGTTTCTGCTATTTGCAGATTGACCTGGGCTAATAGTAATTCAAAAAAATATTGATTGGCTTTGATACTGATTGATTCCATCGATTCTATATAGGTCTGTCTGCTTTCATTAAATTTCAACGGCTCTATTTTTTTGTCCCAACTCCAGGTATTAAATCGAAATAAGGGCTGTTCGTATCCAATACCAAATGGAAGGCCATTATAGAGTTTTTTGTTCCTGTCAAAATCATCGAATCGCTGTATTTGCGAAGCCGCATAAATAGAACCACCAGTACTGCTTACGATTTGATTGAGTGAAAGATTAAGGGAAGAATTATTGTATCGTACTGGTTGAAATTCAATAGTACCATCCGGCTGCACTACTTCTTTAAACGATCTATTAAATGCAGGTAAATTACCTTGAAAAATCAATTGTGGTTTATAATTTGCCAAAAATGATTTGTATTCCCAATATTTAGTTTCCCTTGCAGCACTGGCTTGTTTAGCAGCGATCGATTGTTGCTTTGCCATCTCTATCACATCTGTAAGGGTCAATTTCTGCGCCTGAGAAAATAAGGAACTACCATTAATTACTAATGCTATTAAATAAATTTTATATTTTCTGATAATTAAATTCATTTTATAAAAAATCAATAAATTATTGCGCGAATTACTCTATTTCTAATATGGTTGAATTCTTAAATACACTTAAATCACTAAGAATAACTCTATCTCCAGCTTTCACCCCATCAAGAATCTCTACATAATCGAAATTGGAAAGCCCTACTTTTATAGTTCTTCTTTCGGCTTTACCGTCTGTTCGCACTATATATATATCTTGTATTGGTGTCCCTTTAAATGCTGATGTATTAGCGACTCTCAATACATTATTGTGAGACTCTGTGACGATGAACACTTCAACCTTCAGTTTTGGCCTTAATAATTTATTGCCTTTCTCATCGAGTTGCACATCGAAGTTTAGAATATTGTTTTGCACAGCTGGTTGTATATTGGTTATAGTCCCCGTGATCGAGCTATCATTTATTTTTACTATCACGCTCATGCCTATTTCGATTTTCTCTGCATAGGTGTCAGAGATGGAACCATTCACTTTAAAACTATTGAGATCAGCAAGTCTCGCCAATACCTCGCCTTCCATTACTTTGGAACCCAGATTTTTATTCACATAGGTAAGTACGCCTGCACGATTGGCTACTATATTCGCCTTTTGCAATTTGGTCTCTAATTGTTTGAGATCGTTGGCCTGTATATTAGAGGACAGTTCGAGATCTCTAATATCTGTTTTCATCGTTTGTTGCTTTACTTTGATATCATTTTCCAATTGTTTTTTCTCTAATATGGCTACACGAAGATTCATATCGGCTTGTTCTATACTTTCTTTCGTTCCACCTCCGGCATTATATAATCTTTTAGCATTTTCCAATTCCGCTTTTAGATTGTTTATTTTTAAGAATTTAATAGAATCATTGATCACTAAATCGAAATAGATTTTTTCTAATTCCCATCGTTGTTTTTCCAATCCATTTTTCTTTTGTGCTAATTGATCTTGTTGTTTTTCTACTTCCAACTGAGTAAATGTCTTGTCTAATTCCATTATTTTCTCACGGCCTTTGACTACACTACCTGCGTCCAGATAAACATTTTGAATAGCGGCATTAATGGGACTTGTTATTACTTGTTCAAACTCCGGAATGACTTCACCAGACGCTGTCAATGTATTTTGTACCAATCCTAGTTCCACCTCTGCAATACGTATTTCATCCCTTTTGATATAGGATTTAAGTGAATTTCTTAGAAAATAGATAGATCCTCCTATGATAAATATGGCTAGAAATGTATAAAGTACAATACTTGATTTTTGCTTTTTTTGTACTTCTGTTGAAATATCTTTATCCAATGTGTCGCATTTATTTATTGGATTATTTTATTCAATCTATGTGCCAAACACAGATGGTTTAGAATCAATCAGTTACTGATAAATTGAATACTTTTATTGTTCGATATCGGACGAATTGTTTGAATTTGGGATTAAGTATGAAGTGATTTTAACAATACTAAACTAGTTTAGTGATATATACATCGCCAATGGAAATAATACTATTCTTAGATTATTGGATGATCATAAGACTACTCACCTCCATAGCATCGGGTTTGAGCTTTGGCTATTTTATACACTTTTACCGCAAACCAGATAAGCTCCGTTATAAAATTAAATAATAGCTCTTCAAAGAATTTGTACATTTATTAGAATGAAATTATCTCTCCTCTTTTTACTGTTAATGCCGATTATTATTTCTGCTCAAAACAAACTTCGCGTGGGTATAGATGGGCTTACTCATGATCACATTGCCCAAATACTCAATAGTCATCAGCGAGGTGATATAGAAATAGTAGGTGTTGCAGAACCCAATGAAGAGATTGTAAATAAATACTTCGAGCGATTTCATTTACCCAAATCTATTTGGTATAAATCATTAGAAGAAATGGTCACTAAAACCAAACCGGAAGCAGTTTGCGCCTTCAATAGTATCCTTGAACATGTACACACAGTGGAAATCTGTGCTCCAAAAGGAATACATGTAATGGTAGAAAAGCCATTGGCCACCAATATTAAAGACGCAAATAAAATGGCTGCATTAGCCAAAAAATATAATATTCATTTACTCACCAATTTTGAAACTACCTGGTACTCCAGTCACCGCCAGGCATATGATCTTCTAAATAAACCTGGGGAGATGGAAGCCATTCACAAAGTAGTTATAAGAGACGGACATCAAGGTCCAAAGGAAATAGGTTGTTCTAAAGAATTTCTTTCATGGCTTACTGATCCAATAAAAAATGGTGGCGGAGCGGTGATTGATTTTGGTTGTTATGGGGCCAATTTGATGACCTGGTTTATGCACGGTCAGAAGCCGCTTACAGTAAGTGCAACACTGAAACAAATAAAGCCCAATATCTATACCAAAGTAGATGACGAGGCCATCATAGTGCTCACCTATCCCAAAGCTACAGCTATTTTGGAAGCATCATGGAACTGGCCATTTGGGAGAAAAGACACCGAAATCTATACTGAAAATGCAGAACTATTCGCCAATGGAAAATCTTTACAAATGCGAAAGGGCAGTAATGATGCAAAGCTGCAGAATGTAGATTTACAACCAATCCCACAACCCGAAAACGATTCATTTTTATATTTAACAGCAGTAGTAAGAGGCAAGATCAATCCTGAAGGGAGTCTATCCTCTTTGTCAAATAATCTGATCGTAGTGGAAATTTTGGAAAAAGCAATTGAATCTGCTAAAAAGGGTATATCTATAAAATTTTAGTAAGAATAATTGATTTGAAAATGATACCTCGAATATTGGTGACCGCTTTGATAATTGCCACCATAAGTGCATTTTCCTTTCAGGGTAATCCTATCCACTCGTTAGTCAGTGAGTTGCACAATTTGTATCAAGTAGATAATCTGGCATTAATAGATTCAGGAAGTTTTTCTGCACAGGTTTCTTCATATGACACTACCGGTGGTAACGATGATGGATTCAGTGGAAAATATTCTTTTATAAGCAGAAATGAAGATAGTACTTTGGTCTTATTTGACATGAAGGGTCCTGGCGTGATTAATAGATTTTGGACCCCTACTCCTACTGATGATACGTTGGATTTTTATATTGATAGTAGTCGGCCTGGTTTCTCATTAAAATACATGGATTTGTTTTCAGGAAAGGTGTATCCTTTTATTGCACCGCTTTGTGGAAATCAAATTGGTGGCTTTTACTCTTATGTGCCCATTCTATTTAACGAATCCTGCAAAATAGTAATCCGGGCTAAGAAAACTCAGTTTCATCAAATTCAGTACAAACTATTTAAGCCTGGCGAAAAAGTAAAGTCTTTCGATTTTAATTTGAATATGGAAGAAAGAGAATCTTTAAAAACCGTAGCAGATCTATGGAATAAAAAATCCAAAAATATTCAGGATTTTCATAAAACACGCTACCCTAATCTTCAGAAAGATATTGAATTAAGTGTCGGAAAATCAATTCCAATATTTGAACTTAATAGTGGAGGAAGAATAAGAGGTATTGAAATCGAACCTATATCTGCACTAGAAGGTAATAGAGATCTTGACCTTAAAATCACATGGGACAATGAAAAAATACCTGCAATATACTGCCCTGTTGCTGACTTTTTTGGCTTAGCGTTTGGAAAAGCATCTATGCAGAGTCTGCTTTTGGGAAGTGAAGGCAAAAAATGTTATTCCTACTTCACCATGCCATTTGACCAATCTGCAAAAATAGAATTGCTTTTGCGTCAAAGAGGAACTACCTCAACAAAAGTAAAACTTCATACCACGGTTTATTACGAAAGTACCAAACGCACTAAAAGTGAAGGAAAGTTTTATACACAATGGGGTAGTCCAATAATGTCTGAAATTGGAAAGCCGCATCAAATAGCAAATCACCAAGGAGCGGGAAATTATATCGGGACAATATTATACGCCCAGGGACTGCAACCAGGTATGTCTTATTTTTTTGAAGGCGATGACTCTACCGCTATCGATGGTGAAATGAGATTACATGGTACTGGCTCTGAGGATTACTTCAATGGTGGATGGTACGCAATGATGGACCGATGGGATGGCAAAATGAGTCTTCCCACTCATGGTGCATTAGATTATTCCTTACCTTTTTGCCGAACAGGTGGGTACCGATTTTATTTAAATGATAAACTTTCATTTTCTAAAAGTATTTACCAAAGTATAGAGCACGGTCCTTCGGGAAATCTTTTTCCAGTAAAATATACCTCACTAGGCTTGTTTTATTCTACCACGCCACTGAAAAATTTTATGCTTCCTAACAATCAGCTTACAGAGATATATGAGCCGGATACAATGTATATATACCCTCAGCTAATGGAATATAATATATTCGGAAATATGGACATAAAGACGAGTTGGAAATATGGTACTGGTGGGGAAAGTTATAAATTCTCCCCTGGTGATGATTCGTGGATCAGGATTTCTCTCAAAGAAATTCCAAAGGGTAAGTATGATCTGTTTTTTGACATCACCAATGAAGCTACTGGCAATTCATTCTCCGTATGGCAAAGGCAGACATCTATATCAGATTGGATCTCCACCTATAGTAATTTGGAGAGCAGAGTAAGGGACAAATTCATTAACGAGATTGATATACAAGATTTTCAAAATTCTTTGACCCTTCGATTTAAAAACGAAGGCGAGAAGCGAAGTTTTTTATTACATCGGATGATGTTGGTGAAGAAATGAACTCTATAATTTCTTTTCCAATCCATTACTTTCAAATACGGTCTCCTTCACAGCGGCCGTTCCATTAAATCGATATTGCACCCCTACTATTCTCTTTGCTTCATGAGGAAATGTGAGCTCGTATGCTTTTTGATCGTTTACAAAAAATATCATATGCTTGTCTTTACATTCTACCTTAAGTGTCGTCCAGTTATTGAGATCAGTCCCAAAGCCAGACAAATCTGATTCTTTACTTGTAAAATATGATCCACAGGCAGCTAAAGTAATATCGCCTATGCAGGGTCTTGCACATAATGGTATGATGATGATGTCATCCACGCATTGTATCAATACCTGGGAAAACTGGCATGCATTATCGCCGGTTTTATAGTCATTTTTTAAAGTTGTTCTGAAAGTAAAATTATCATTTGTGATATTGCCCAAATCATCTTGGTTAAACAATCTAATGTGAGGAGATATGGGTTTAAGATCAACATGATATTTATTTAAATCAGTAGTATCAATGCTTGCTATGCCATCATACATGATATCTTTCTGATCAAAATAAATAGGAGTGCTTTCATTTTCTATTAGTCCCAGCCAGCCATCTGTGGCTATTTGAATATCAAAAGTCTTTACAATTTGGCTATCTACAATTAATTTAGTTCTGAAATATCCAGGGTAATAATATATAGTAGAATGATGGTGATTGTTTTTATCTACCAGTACTTTCCGTCTTAAATCCCAGGATTGAGAGATATATATCGAGTCTGATAATGATGCACTGGCATCATAATCAAATATTACTGAATTGGGTAAGCCTTTGCTCAGTACTTTATTAGCCTTGAAAGAAAATTTTGAACTATCGTATTCTGCGATTTTTATATTTGATTTCTGGGGAGCTTTATTAAGTGCGGCTATACCTATTACGACTAAAAGTAGTCCGGCTGCCATCAATAACCATTTTTGTGGATTCCATGTTGAAGATTTAAAAGCCGTTGCACTATGTGCGTTTTCTTCAATTGGGTTTGTTGAAGGAGGTATCGTCCCGATGTTCACGTGTGGATTTGATTTATTCAATCTGTATGTGCGCCAGTCCTCAAATCCTAAAAATTGTACAAGCGTATTTAATGTAGTAAGTGAAGGTGAATGTTCGTGTTTTACTTTCCCCCAGAGTCTTTTTAAAGTAGTCGCACTCAATGCGATATTTGTCCTGGTCTGTATTTCATCACTTAGTTTCTCCAGGTCATAGTTACTCCAATCCTCACTAGCACCCCACCCCAATTTGGTTTCAATATCTATTAGACATTTTTGGATATATTCTTTTTCTTCTTTCTCTGACATTAGATTTCCAAAGTTATTATTTCATAGTTACAAAACTATTATAGTTGATGATTTCATGAATATCGAGTTGGCAATAATGTTTGAAACCATCATTATTTAGCAAGATTTAAATCCGATTGACAAGCTATTTTATCTTTTAACTCCTGGATCACTACCTGATATTTTTCCAATTCTCCTTTTGAGATTAAAGTGTTATCCTCGAAAAGTTGATATTCATTATTGTTGAAATAGCTGAGTAAATAGTTTTTTCCTTTAAAATTGATTGTGGCGGAAATATTTTTCTGAAGAGGATATATTTCCTTTTGGCTATTCAGCTATGGGGAGGCTCTGCGGAAGATGGGCAGAAAAGAAGAGGCCGTCTTCATGTATAAAAGTCAATAGAACTTAATCCTGAAAATAAAGGAGGTATCATTTCCTTAAAGGAATTGGAGGACCAGCATTGAAAGAAACGGTTTGCCTGGAAAGAATACTTCTATTTAGTTAAGAAAATAATAAGGTCCATCTTGAACGGAATTGGTACGGGGATGAATAGGCAGATAACCATTATGATTACACCTTTGTGATCATAATCTAAAAAAATTCAATTCATGAAAAAATTACTTCTATTCCTTCTCATTCTGATCAGTTTTCAAAGTTTTGGTCAAACGAAATCGGCAAAAGATAAAAATCAGCAGACCGTTGCGATAGTAGATTACTCTATTCCTTTGACAGCCGACCAATGGGCGTTTAAACCCAATACTGTAGAGTTTATAGAATATAAAGGAAAAAAATCAATGAAAATAAGCCAGGGTTCAGGGCAAATAGTGTTAAAAGACCTCGTTTTTAAAAATGGCACTATTGAATATGATATAGAACCGGATGCATCTGAATTTGCTGATTGTATTTATTTTCATCGAAGGGATGCTAAAGAACAAGAAATTGTATATCTAAGGGTATTTAAAATAGGCAATCCTCTTGCCAATGAAGGTATTCAATACACGCCATATTTTGACGGGGTAAACATGTGGGATATGTATCCTCAGTATCAGGCTCCATCCATTGCAAAACCTAATATTTGGAACCATATAAAATTGGTAATTTCAGGTAAACAAATGAAAGTTTATACCAATGGCATATTGGAGTTGCAGGTTCCCAAATTGGAAGGAAAAGAATTAACCGGGAGCATTGCTTTGGAAGGGGCATCCTATATCGCAAATTTGAT
This sequence comes from Chitinophagales bacterium, assembly GCA_038251405.1. Classification (GTDB taxonomy): domain Bacteria; phylum Bacteroidota; class Bacteroidia; order Chitinophagales; family Saprospiraceae; genus JADJLQ01. The sequence continues at coordinate 42,891 of JBBSBH010000033.1, read as the reverse complement.
AATAAGGCCCAATGAGACCGAAGGTCTGAGCCCGCTGGAAGGCATTGATATTACACAGCATGATGGGCATTATCTAAGAAAGTGGGCTATCAGTATACCTGCTTTATTCCCGAAAGGAACCGAACCAAATTTACTCCCACAACTGGATAATTTTACGGACAGTATAGCCGCTGAGACTGCAGGTTTGGTCAATCTGACCCGTAGATTTGGGGCTGCGCCTGAAAGGAAAATAGTATGGCTCAATACCAATATTTTAACCAAAGAAGCTACCAGTGTAAATCTGCAGCTCGGATTCAGTGATGAAATATGGATCTATCTGAATAATCAAATGGTACTGGTGGATAAAAATTTATTTCAACAGGCGGGCATGCGCAAATATCCCGATGGGCGGGCATCTATCCAGAATACAATGGCTAAACTAAACCTCCAAAAAGGAAATAATGAATTGCTCATTGCTGTAGCAAATGATTTTTACGGATGGGGGCTATTGGCACGCATCGATAACACTGAAAATATATTGCAAACAAACGATATCAGCAGTATTCTAAGTAAAGCAAAAGAGCTAGCCTCCATCGATTTGAATCTATACATAGGAACTTTTACAAATAGTATGCCTCCTTATAAGCTTACTTTCACCGTCAAAGAAAGGTCACTTTTTTGTCAGGTTCCTAATCAACCGGCTTTTCAAATCACTGCCTTTGGAAATCATATTTTCAAATATGATCAGGCTGGTATAACGCTGGAATTTAAACCATCTGAACATACACTGATAGTAAAACAAGGATCTGATATAAAAGAGTTTGTGAAGAATTGAGGTACGGAATTTTTATTAAAAAATAAAATATATACTATTAATATTCCAGCTTATTGGATTGAATGTCTGTCTGGCACAAACTCCGGTTCAATAAATTGATCAGCTTGTAAATCAATATTACAAGTCCAACGAATCCGATGGTACTTTGCTATGAGTAAAAGATGATTGGATTATTTATTACAAATCTGACTATTATGAATATTTTAAAAAGTTGAATTGATGTTTGTAACCATCCTTATTAACAAAGGTTAATTAACTATTACCTTTAAATTTTGGGTCCTATGAAAAAAGTAATATTTCTGTTTCTCCTTTTAAACCACCAATGCTATACTCAAATCACAACACTAAAACTCCACCAAAAAATATCCAAAAAATTCAAAGCCGGACAAGTAGATAATATATGATTCTCTTATTAAGGGGTCAGTTTGCTTCTATAAAAGTCAATCAAGAACGTGTGGGATTGGGTTACTTTGTATTTGCAGCCAATTGGGTAAGTAGTGTCGAAAGAGATGGTGAGGTAGGTTTCGTTGTCAGGTTAAATACTAGCTAGTACAACTAACTAAAACCTCACAAATATTACCTATTTCAAGTATAATTTGTTCTTAGCTCTCACCGTTTCTACTATTTTCTGTACTGTCTGATTTACTTCAATAGGAATCTTCAATTTCAAGTTGTCCCCGTACTCATCGCATAAAAATAATGTAGCATAATGGAGTAAGGTATAATTGCTTTTCAAAATGCTACCATATATAGGATCTCGAAAGCACTGAAGCATGTGTTTTTTTTGGCCCAAGTAAAGAATACAAATTATAAACTCTTGTACATTATTATAATTATTTTCTCTGAATATTTTTGCAATTTTTTCCTCTATATTTTCAAAGATTCCATTCCATATTTCAAAGATTGCCTCCCATTGCATCGTTTTATTAGTTTTTTTTGAAGTTCGATTATATTTTTTAATATATTCCAATGCTTCTTCTCGCTTCATAGCATAATTCCAATTTAAGATAGCCAAATCGTACAACGCTGATTTATCCCCTTTTTGAGTTAAGGGTAAAAGAATTTTTTGCGTGGAATTGAGACTTCCAATAGATGTATATTTTTCAGCTTCTTCAATTCGACCTTGCTTTTTATATAAAACCGATAAACCGTATGTTGCTTTATCGTATAATTTAAACAGTTTGTCTTTTTCAATCAAAAGTAAGTAATACGTTTCAGCATCCTCCTGACGACCCTGTTTATCACATAAAATTGCCATATTGTAAATTGCTTCAATCTCTCCTCTTTCAATGGCCAGCGATCGATACTTTTCAGCTTCCTTTACCCGTCCCTGTCTTTTGAATACATGGTATAAATTATATAATGATTTAATACTTCCCTTTTCGATCGCCTTTAAAAAACACCAATCCGCTTTTTCCGTCTGCCATTGATTTTTATATAAAATGCCCAATTTTTCAAATGCTTTATTATTACCATTTTTAATGGCCATTAGATAATACCTTTCAGCATCCTCTATTTGCCTAATGGAATCATAAAATAAAGCCAAATTGAATATGGCATCGGTATCCCCTTTTTCCGTTGCCCGTAAATAATATTTCTCTGCTTCCTCTTTTCTTCCTAAGGCAGTACATAAAATACCCAAAAAGTTTAATGAGGCCACATGGCCATTTTCATAAGCGAGTAAAAAATATTTTTCTGAATCAATTAATTCTAATTTAAAATACAATACTTCACCTTTTAAAAAAAAAACTACTCCCTTCTCTTCGTTTACTATTTCATCAATAAATACTAATGCTTTATCATATTCTTTTTTTTCTATGGCATCATTTATTTCTGTAAGAATATCTTTACTTTTTTGAGATAATACATGGAGAAGACTATCACGATAAGAAGACATGAACAATGAAAGATCCATCATTTCATCTGCTTCCTTCGTGATCAAATATTTTGATTGACTCACTCCTTTGCTCCTGATCGAAGGCTTGTCTAACATTATTTCGCCTTTTTGTATACCCTCCATTTGTTTAGGAGATAATGATTTTATTTCAGTATCATCATACCAGGACTCTAAAAAAGTGATTAAATAATTAGACATTCTTTTTTGATCGGGATTGCCTTGGGTGACAATAATCCACATATTGAAAAATCGGTTGGATAAAGCGTATAAGTGGTTTTTTGTACTGGTTGTTATTTTCTCAACCATTCCATAATCGTATAATTGTTTTAAATAAGAAGAAATTAGCTTGCTTTCCATGCGACACTTATCTACAAGTTGCTTTATTGAAGTGGCTTCCCATATAAACGCCATTTCCAATATTATTTTTCTTTGTGCGAGAGTAAGATCATTCAACCTTTCCTGGAAAAGGGGACTTATCTGATCCATTACTTGATAAATGTATTCAGATCCGCTACGGGTAGAATCAACTACCAGAAACTGGATATAAAACTTTAACGTTCTGGGTAATCCATCTGTAATAATTAGGAGCGCCTCTATCTTGCCTCTATTTTTGATTGCATAGTCATTCAATTGTGGCGCGTTCATGGATGCACACCATTGATTGAACAAATCATTTATTTCATCTAATGACAATTTTTCTAGCGTGTGCCTTCTGAAAAACTCATATAATGACTTATCCTTTCGCCAAAAGTGTTCATCCACCCTTGTACTGCACCCAATGATTTGAATGTCATCATTATTTTTTACTATCTCATAAAACAAATTTGCATTTCCGCCGAGATTTTCTAATATACGATCGAAATTGTCTAATAAAAGAATGGCTTGCTTACATGATTTTCTTAAGGTAATCTGTAATTCATGGTACAGGTAACTGCTATATTCAGATTCCTGCTTAAAATTTGAAAATGACTTTAAAGTAGTAGGGTAGCTCTCTTTTAAATTTATTTCTTTTAGCGTTTCATACCACAAATCAGATAAGCGATAAACTCCCGCTTGCTCTCCAGCCAGACTGACTGGGATGTATTTTTTATTCAATTCCTGATCATCTTCCAGCTCTACCTGTATGCGTTTTAGTAATGTAGACTTACCGCTTCCCCGTTTACCCAGGATCAACTCGTGTTGCATAGGACCTTTTTTTTCCCTGGCTTTAATAGAATCCATGATCCTATCAAACTCATATCTCCTGATTACAAAGTCTTTTTTCAATGATACAACATCATAATTAGCCACTTGATATAAATTGGGTTGCAGAAACCACCCTGAAGCTTGTGAATTCTTATTCATAAATTTTGTTTTTGAAGCATACCATATTGCCTTGGAATTATAATCTCAAATAGCATTTTGACGAATAAGTATTTTATGACATTTCGAATCATTTTCTCTTGAGATTTTTTTATAACGCCTATATTGACAACAAATATATTGCTAAATAATTATAGCAACAAATAAATTGTTAAGTAATGATAAACCGATGAGCGAGGTGATTTAAAATTTAGCCAAGTGTCGGCATTACCATTTCTATAGGTCGGTAGTTTTTACATATTCCTTGGCTTCTTGTATTTGCAAACTATTTGCTGTCCATTGCTTCACTTCAGTTCTTTTCGTTCTTTTTCCAAAATATCAATGATTTGTTTGCTGGTAGCCAAGTCAGTTTAGGCGATGGGGTTTGCCTTGATAATCATATAATTATAGGTAGAGTCATGCATGATGATTTGGCAATTAGGAAATGCTTTTTAAAATTCAAAATCCCTATCACATGGTCGTAGTGCCAATATGTCTTTATGACATATTTTACAGGAAGTTTTGCTATTGCTTTGAACCGGTCGATGGTTCCTGTGCGTAATGTGACTTAATATACGTATCAATAAAAAAAACGGCATTTTTGCTAATAATGGCCCCTTTCATTGTCATAGCCCCAATCTATTCTGGGTTAAACCGAAATTGCAATTTATGCGTTACTAAAGAAAAAAGTAAGGTGCCGCCTTAAAGCTTGACAATCCTGAATGTTTCCAGTTGATGATTATCGGATAATTCCAGCAGATAAATTCCTTTTGGAATATCCTGAACATCCAGATTAAGAATTGTTCTGTGTGTTTCGTAAGTCCATGCTTTTAGACGCTTGCCCTGAAAATCCGTGAGGTAGATGGTTGTTGGCTGATTGCTCTGATGGTTGAGTGTGATTTTTAATTTAGCACCAACCGGATTGGGGAAAATTTGAGACTTATTCTCTTCAAAGTTCACTGAAATGATTTTGGTAGTAATAGAAGTACCATCCAAATCTATGAGTTTGAGTCGATAATAATTAATTCCAGGATATGGATTCATATCTATATAACTATAATCCCTTTTCGCCAGGCTGGTCCCTGCCCCTGCTAGTTTTGCAAGAAGATCAAACTGGTTATTATCTCCTGCTTTTTCTATTTCAAAATCCCGGGTATTTTTTTCTGTAGCAGTTGTCCAATTTAATTTTACAGTATGAATGGATTTATTAGCCGTAAAAGAAGTAAGATGAATCGGCAGGGTGGTACTTTGCGCCCAACTAATAATTACATCATCTATAGCTAATCCATGGTCAGCACCAAGTTGATCAGGGTCATCCCATTTCAAAAATATATATTCCCCATTGACTAATGCTGTAGGAAAAATTATGATACTTGATTTGGTAAGACGATTTGCTGTTGCATTTCCATCTAATGGTCCTGCTGTACCACTTTTTAGATGACTAAAATTCAAAGCTGGGACAGCAGTCCAGGTTGTATTAGTATCAGGTTGTAATTTTATGATAGGACTTGAACTTCTTTTGTAATAAAAGGCAATGGTCTGGGCCGGGGTATTATTATTTGCCTGCCTCCATTGTTCTCCGGTATAGGTTACTGTCAGGGTAGTCCTTCCCATTTCGACACCAGAATTATTTCTCAACAATACTCCGTAAGCAAAACTGCCAGCAGTAGCATTGGTAGAGCCTAAAGAGCCCAAAGCCCGATCTGGAGCGCCATCGACACCATAATTGTATAAATCACCAGTCGTAGCTGTCCCATTGCTCGGAGTAAGTGTCATACCTGTACCAGTCCTCTGTGCGGACCAATTTGCAAGATTTATATTGTTTGCCATTGTACCGTTATAGACCACCACGCCAAGCCCTCCAAAATTCTGACTATATGAATTTGCAAAAGAATCCATAACTACCTGCGTCTGGGCCAAAAACGGCCATAATAAAACAAGAAAAAATGTTGAATAAATTTTCATACCTATATCTTTCAATTTTGCGGAAACAAAGATCATTGGATTTGTAACTGCTCCTGTTACACAATTCTATTTAATAGTTACATTATTCACAGAATTTTCTAATTAATTATTATCGATATCCATAATATAAATTGTTTCAATGTGAGGCAGATGGATAGTGAAATGAAGGTCATTAAATTTCTAAATTGTAGATGTTGGCTAATTCCTTTGAGAAAAATTTTCTCGTAAGATCATTCAAATCTTCTTCATTTTTTGGTTTTATGTTTGCATTCACTTCTTTCAACGAATTTTCCTTGTTGAGAAAATCACCTTGTCTTAATGGGACTTTTCTGTTTCTGGAAATCGAGTCATAGAAACCAATACCCAAGGTAAAACCCAACTTTTCGACCCGATAAACACCGTTATAACTTAAATTTAATTTTCCCATCCATTCTGAAGCCTGAAGATGAAATTGGGATCATTCAATACTACTATTTCATCTGAAAATAAAGTTTGAAATTTGAGCGAAACAAAGATGCTTATGTAAGGGTTTTTACCTTTTTGATGGCGGTATGAAGGAATTTTGGTTTGAGAAAATGAAATTATAAAACCGTATTTATTAAATCTATTTTATCTTGAGTTATGTTTAAAAAATTAACTCAATTAGTTTTTTTTATACTTTGTATCCACCCTTTATTATTCACTCAAATAAGACTTCCCAGGCTCATTTCAGATGGAGCCGTATTCCAGCGAGAAAAGGAAATGAAAATTTGGGGTTGGGCCGATACCAAAGAAAAGTTGAGTTTAAGTTTTAAAGATAAAATTTACAAAACCCGGGCAGATGAATCTGGTAATTGGGAAATCATGCTTCCGGCACAAAAAGCTGGAGGTCCATACACCCTATATTTTAAAGGAAAAAATGAAATTACAGTAAAAGACATTTATATAGGCGATGTATGGTTTTGCTCCGGTCAATCCAATATGGTAATAAATATGGAACGGGTAAAAGAGAAATATCCGGATGATATAGCAAAAGCTAACTATCCAGAAATAAGAAATTTCTTTATCCCTACGCTCACTGAATTAAACGGGCCAAAAGCTGATTTGCCCTCCGGTAATTGGAAATCAGCCAATCCTGCCGATGTGTTGCAAATGGGAGCGGTAAGTTATTTTTTCGCAAGGGATCTATTTGAAAAATATCATGTTCCTATAGGTATTATAAATGCCAGCGTGGGCGGTACACCTATCGAATCATGGATCAGCGAGACTGGTTTTAAAGATTTTAAAGATGTATTAAAAACCATTGAGAAGAATAAAGACAGTTCTTATATAAATTCCTTTAAGATCCGTCCTAATGTCGAAGTTAAAATGAATGATGTAGGACAAATAGAACACTGGGAAGATTTTAATTATCAACCCAAAAATTGGCGCAGGATGAATATTCCAGGGTATTGGGATGATCAGGGATTAAAAGATCTCCATGGTGTGGTCTGGTATCGAAAAGAAATTGAATTACCTGCTTTTGCAGAAAACGTAGCAGCAAAGCTTTTTATGGGAAGAATTATTGATGCCGATGTCGCGTTCGTCAATGGTGTAAGAGTAGGAAATATTACATACCAATATCCCCCAAGAAGATACAATATTCCCACTAATGTGCTCAGGTCCGGTAAAAACATTATCACTATGCGTGTAACAAACACAGCAGGTAAAGGTGGGTTTGTTACCGATAAACCCTATTTTTTAGAAATTGGAAACCAAAAGTTTGATTTAAAAGGAGATTGGCTTGGTAGAGTAGGTGAAGTATTCCAGGCGGATATCCGAACAAGTGGAAATTTTGGATTCTCTAGGCAAAATCAGCCAAGTGCTTTATTCAATGCTATGGTTGCACCAATAGTAAACCAAACCACTATAAAAGGAATGATTTGGTATCAGGGAGAAAGCAATGCCGGCGATCCGTATTCTTATTACTCTTACTTACCCGCTTTGATACAAGATTGGCGCCATCAATGGAAAGAAAATGAACTGCCTTTTTTATATGTCCAGCTTCCCAATTTTCAGGATATCAACTACACGCCGGGTGAAAGTCAATGGGCTACTTTAAGAGATGCTCAATTGAAGGCATTATCTATCCCGAATACTGCAATGACTGTTGCAATAGATTTGGGTGAATGGAACGATATTCATCCTTTAAGAAAAAAAGCTATTGGTAATCGATTAGCGTTGGCAGCGAAGCATCTTGCTTATGGAGATAAAGAAATAATCTATTCGGGCCCAACCTTAAAATCCACTGAAGTAGAAAATGACAAGATTATTTTATCCTTTGAAAATGTTGGCAATGGTATCATTTCTAAAGATGGTGAACCCCTTCGGTGGTTTGCTGTTGCAGGTGATAATAAAAAATTTGTTTGGGCAAATGTCAAAATACAAGGAAAAGACAAATTGGTAGTTTCTGAAGAAAGTGTCCTTCATCCAAAATATGTACGATATGCCTGGATGGACAATCCTGAAAATGTAAATTTTTATAATTCTACAGGCTTGCCGGCATCACCATTTAAAACAGATGAAGAAAATATAGACCCATCAAAAGCATGGTTGGGAAAGAAAGCTGCCATAGTACTAACCTACGACGATGCTATAGATCAACATTTAGATAATGCTTTACCCATTTTGAATGCATTAAATCTAAAAGCGACTTTTTATATGACCGCCTTCAGTGAAGCCAGTAAGAATAGAATAAATGAATGGCGCCAAGCAGCCGAACAAGGTCACGAATTGGGAAATCATACTTTGTATCATCCTTGTATTGGTGGGCCGGGAAGATCTTGGGTATCCAAAGAACGGGATATGAACAATTACACCATCGAGAGAATGATCAATGAGGTGCGCATGACCAATGTATTCCTGGAGGCATTAGATGGAAAAAAGAAAAGAACATTCGCATTTACCTGTGGAGATATGAAAGTTGGAAATTCCAATTTTATAGATAGTTTGAAAAATGATTTTGTAGCGGCAAGAGCCGTCAGAAACGAAATGCACACGTTGAATAAAATAGACCTGTATAATGTAGATTGCTATTTGGTAAATCATCATACCGCCGATCAAATGATAGAATGGGTAAAAGAGGCAGAAGTAAAAAACGCATTGCTAGTAATTTTATTTCATGGAGTAGGTGGTGGAAACTCGCTGAATGTGGAAGCACTTGAGCATAAAAAGTTTTTGGAGTATCTCAAAGCCAATGAAAGTGATTTGATGATTGCGCCTATGATAGAAGTAGCGGAACATATAAATCATTTTAAGGCCAATAAATAATTTAGTAAAAGGAATTTCCATAGATTCATACTAATAATTCTTACGCAAAAAATGGAAATGAAAAAAATACTACTATTGCTGCTTTTGGGAATAGGACATCGGATCGGGATTTCGCAAAATATCTCTGCCCCTTCATATCCTCCTTTGATGACATTTACTAATCAGGAAGATCATGACAATATGATGACGCAGTTGGGAATAAAAAAACTCAGACCTGGCCCTAGTGGAAATGAGTCTGCTCCCAATCCCGCCAACTACAATGAATCATTGGCCAATCCCTGCTCAGAACTTCCCGATATTCTTACTACCAATAATGGAAAGAAAGTGAAAACAGCTGACATGTGGTGGAAAGAACGAAGGCCAGAATTAGTACGTGCTATTGAAAAAGAAATCTACGGTAAGCTTCCCTCTCAAATACCTTCGGTCTCCTGGTCTGTGAAGATTACCGATCGGGAGTTTGTTGGTCGGGTGCCTGTAATTGCAAAGCAATTGGTAGGTCACGTAGACAACAGTCTATATCCTCTGATAGATGTAAATATCAACATGATATTAGTAGTGCCTGCCAATGTAAAGGGCCCTGTACCTGTATTGATGATGTTTGGAAGACCATCATTTCCTTCCCCTGCTCAACCGAATCCGGAGCATATGGAAAAATTAAATAATTCCTTTAAAAAAATGATGATTAATAACGATCCCGATCTGAAAGCAATCTTTGATCAATATCCAGCCTACACACCTATAACCAGGTTGCCTGGCCCCAATTTTTTTGCTCCACCTCCAGAGGGAGATTTGCCACCAACAGAGCAACTGTTAGCCGCAGGATGGGGATACGCAACTCTTGAACCCGCTAGTATCCAGGCAGATAATCATGCGGGAATTACACGCGGCATTATTGGATTGGTGAATAAAGGTCAACCCCGAAAACCAGATGACTGGGGGGCATTGCGGGTTTGGGCATGGGGTGCTGCAAGGGGGATGGATTATCTTGAAACGGATACATTAGTGGATGCAAAAAAAATAGGCATAGAAGGCGTTTCCAGATACGGCAAGGCGGCGTTAGTTACTTTGGCTTTTGAACAAAGATTTGCTGTGGGCTTAATTGGATCGTCCGGTAAGGGTGGAAGCACATTACATAGACGAGTATGGGGCGAAGCAGTAGAAAGTCTTACTGGCGGAGAAAACTATTGGATGTGTGGTAACTACATGAAATATGGTGCTGAAGAATCCATTTTTGGTAGGATGACCGGATGTGACCTTACCGTTGATGCTCATGATTTGATTGCATTATGCGCACCAAGATTATGCTTTGTTAGCTATGGTATTCCAGAAAAAGGTGATGCCAAATGGCTCGATCAAAAAGGAAGTTTCATGGCTACTGTAGCCGCTGGGGTAGCTTATAAATTACTGGGGGCCAAAGATCTTGGAGTGTCTAATGATTATCAAAAAGAGGTAATGCCGCCCATGCTCACCGATATGTTGGATGGTCAATTGGCCTGGAGACAACATGATGGGGGACATACCGATGCCCCTAATTTTAAGTATTTTATTCCCTGGGCCAGTAAAAATTTGAACTACGAGAAACTATCAAATTAAAATTGGATTGTAGCATTTGGTATTTGCCATTGGTTTTCGTACAACCCGTTTGGAGATTATGGGCAATGTTTTATATGTTTTTTCTCACTGGTGTTGGTGGCCTACTCTTTACCTACCCCTTTGCAATTACAAAATCCATCTATTTATTTACCCGGGGCTTCATTTTGGGCGAAAATTTGTTTCCTTCCTTTAATTGTCTATTTCTACTTGTAGGAAAGGGGTTGATTTCATATTACCACACAAATGTTCCAGCGCTTGATTTATTTAAAACCACGGTTGATTTCATTTTACCAATTTGAATATTAAATTTCTTGATCTCATTTGTTTCATTTAATACTATTAATACTCGTCTGTTCTGCGGTGTCAAAAAAGCAACACAAGGTAAATCCGCAACCGCATTACTTTTGATCCGAACCGATCCTGAAGGAACAAACTTTGAAATCTGTGCAATGATATAGTAACTTACATTTCTAGTAATCTGCTCCCCATCAATCGTAAGCGCCCCTTTGCATTCTGTACAACCACCAGGTGTATGGGGACCGAAATCATTATCATTAGCGAGGTTCCACTCTAAGGCTGTTTTACTCCAATTTTGCATACTACCAATAATTATATTTTTTGTGTGCCAGACGAAATCACCAGAAAATGATCCCTTTGCACCAGTCCACTGTTCGGTGAAATATAGGTTTTTATCTGGGTGTACTTCTTTCACTTTACTCAAAGCTGTAATGCTACCATTATATAAGTGGAAGGCAGTACCATCGATATATTTTCTAGCATCGGCATCATTCAATATTGAAATCGGGTAGTCGGGATTATCCGCATTATGATCCCAAATAATGATCTTGGTTTTTATTTTTCTTTCTATAAACAAAAGGGCCAAATTATTTTTTATAAAAAAATTTTGTTCTTCAGCGGACATGAGCATGCTTGGATTATTTCCTCCATGTTGAGGTTCATTTTGAATAGTGATCGCATCTATCTTGATTCCCTCTAAATCCATGGCCTGGATATACTTTACCAAATAATGAGCATATGTGTTGTAAAATTTAGGGAGTAATGATCCGCCAATAGAATTTAAATTGGATTTCATCCAAACAGGAGCTGACCATGGGGTAGCCATAATTTTTATATCGGGATTAATTTTTAGTATTTCTTTTAATATCGGAATCAAATAATGATAGTCTGGTTTGATACTAAAGTGGTCAAGATCCACATCCGTGAGGCCCCTGTCTACATCATCGTAACTGAAAACATGGTCATCTAAATCCGAGGCCCCTATGCTTAATCGCAAATAGCTAATACTGATACCATTTTCATCGGTTGAAAATAATTCTCTTAATAAATTAAGTTTTATCTGTTGATCTAAATTATTTATTAATTGTGCACTTCCACCCGTAAGCGTAAATCCAAAACCATCTACTGTCTGGTATCGACTACCCGTATCTATTACTATTGTTGGAAAATTATTTGGTTCATCGTTGGTCTGTAGTATTTGTTTTTTTAATAGATTAGATTGGTCGCCATCGGTGATCCATGCTGATATTACAGATGGATCACTTTTATTAATTACCTCACTCTTTCTCCCGCAAGAAAAAGTAATTAGAAAAACTAATCCTACCCAATATTTCATTCGATCAGAAAGATAACTAATTAATTAACCATCCTATTGAAGATTCAAGAACAACAAACCTATCGTGTATAAGTAGTACTTTATATCAATTTACCCTGTATGGTTTTTCTATTCTCTATAGCATTATTAGCCTTTTTTTCTACAAGGCTATGTAAAAATTTTATTTCCACTGAATTATTTCCCCTCTGAATCACCGTGAGTAAATCGCCGTGAATCGCTTCTGTATATTTTAGTCTTATCTTCAATTCATCACCCACCGTTCCGGCTGAAGTGTAAACTTGAGAAGGAACCATAGATCTATAATCTGCACTAAATGGATTGTTAATTCTCCTGTTATTTGACTTCCAGGCATTCCATCCGAATGGAATGTGTAAAGATTGATTTTCTTTAAGCAAAGTAAGGGTTCCTCCATCTTTGCCGGACTTTATCTTCATATTCTGCCAACCCCATTCATTTTCATTTAATTGAATATTTTTTTCACTACCGAATTTATCAAATCCATTAGTTCCCAAATTCGCTGGTAATGCTAATCCGGCAGCAGTTGATAAAAGCTCTTTATAGGCTAGCTTATTTTTACTCAAGGTTTCTGATTTAATTCCCGGCAATAGATGCTCCCAAATGAGTTCCATTTGTTTTTGCATATTTGAGCTTTCACTATTTATTGCAATCACGGCGTTATGCTCAGGCATGACTATGCAATATTGACCAAATGCACCATCGCCTCTGTAAAAATTGTGTCTGCATCTCCAGAATTGATAGCCATACCCTTCACCCCAGTCGCCGCCGATAGGCTTTGATTGAATATGTGAGGTGGTAGCTTCGTGAATATAGGATTGGTTCAATAATTGTTTACCATTTAATAGCCCTTGATTCAGATAGAATTGGCCAAAACGAATAATGTCACGGGTAGTCACCCGCAATCCATACCCTCCACAATTATATCCTTCAGGACTAACTTCCCAGTCTGATTGTGTAATACCTAATGGTTGATACAATCGTGTTTTTAAATACTCTTGTATAGGCATTCCGGTAAGTTTTGACACTATTGCGCCACAGACATAGGTAGATCCGGTATTATATAAAAAATAAGTGCCTGGTGCTTTCTCTACCGGCTGCTCTAAAAAAGTCTTTACCCAAGAAGTAGTACCGCCAGCACGCATAGGCCCCATCGTATCATTTACATGGCCGGTAGCCATATTCAAAGCATGTCTTACTTCCATATTTAATAAATTATCAGAAAGTGCCGCGGGCAAATGCTTTGGAAAAAAAGAATATACTTTATCAGTAAGTTTAAAATAACCTTCCTGGATTGCGAGGCCTACGGCTGTACCAGTAAAACTTTTACTCAATGAATATAAAGTATGAATATGGTCAGCAGCAAATGGCTTCCAATAGGCTTCAGCAATTATTTTTCCATGCCTCGCCATGATGAACCCGTGATGTTCCAAGCCACTATCATTCGCTGCCTGGAGATAGGCATTGATTGCTTCGGATAGGACACCTGTACTTTCTGGTGTGACATAAGGCATACTGCTTAATCTCGGTTTCTCAAAAATGAAATCTGGTGGAGGTAACATAGAAGCACCTGCTAAAAACGTACTTGTGTTTTGAATAAAACTTCTTCGGGAAACTACCATAGTAACTTGTTTTTAATACCTGTAATTTATACTATCAATGCTAGATTCTTGCTATTGTATTAGTCTTTTATTCAATCCGTTCAATAAATTAATTTTTTTACAAAAATTTTTATTGGATTTAGACCAATAGTTTATGAAATTTACTTAATTGTTTAAATTAGTCTTCTGAATTTATTTATAACCTTAAATCTAAATGTATATGAAAAGACTTTTAATAGGAGCGTTAGTAGGGGGCATCCTTCTATTTCTCTGGCAATTTTTGTCTTGGTCTGTATTAGGAATACACTCTAACATGCAATCATATTCTCCCAATCAGGAAAAAGTATTAGAAAGTTTGGGGGAAAACCTGGAGCAAGGCTTTTACTTTATGCCTTCATTGGCTCCGGGACAAGACCGGGAAGAATTGATGAAAACGCAAGGGGGTAAGCCCTGGGCCCAAGTCTATTATCACAAAGCAATGAATGTAAATATGGGAGCCTATATGGGTAGGGGCCTGCTGGTAGATATTATCGCTATATTACTTTTAGCCTGGCTATTAAGTAAAATACCTGGTATCGATATGAAAGATACGATCATTGCGAGCCTGTCAGTGGGTATTATTAGCTACCTGGTTACCGTATATACTTTTTCCATTTGGTTTGAGACGCATACTTTGGGTGATTTAATTGATGCAATAGTGTCCTTCGGATTGGTGGGAGTATGGTTGGGTTGGTGGTTAAATAGAAAATAGTTTTAAATTCTGGAATGTTTAATTACAGCATATATTAGCAGCTTGAATGGAGATTATAAATAAACTGGAGGGTAGTAAGGCTCGTACCTTAGAATATTTTGCATTACCAGAAAGTACTCATCATCTTACGTATAGCGATGGCAAATGGAATGTGCGACAAATATTAGTACATTTAGTAGATGCTGAATCTGTGCTCTATGATCGGATAAAAAGAATTATTTCCGAACAGCCCCGACCAGTAGTTTGGGCTTTTAATCAAGATAGTTGGGCGGCCCATTTAGATTATGATAACTTTCCTTTAGAAACCAGTAAGCAGATTTTCACCGGAGTTAGAGAGGCTATTATTCATTTGGTTAAAAAATATTACATTTCACACGGGGATCTCACTTTTATTCACAGTGGTACAGGGCTTCGCACGTTGAAAGATGAAATGGATAAAGTGGTTTGGCATTGTGAAAATCATTTGAACCAAATACAAACTGCCTTAGACAGAGCTTGATAGATTTAGGAACTTAGATTTTATAGAAATAGTAGAGTATACGCCTTTAAAGCTTATATTTTATACTGATTTGATTCAATAAATAAGAGAATAATAAAATCTACGATGAAATTTAAAGTAAAGCCTAATCTTAATTTTTGGCAAATCTGGAATATGAGCTTTGGATTCCTTGGGATCCAATATGGTTTTGGCCTTCAGCAATCCAATATGAGCCCTATATATAGGTACCTGGGAGCCGATGAAGCTTCTATTCCTGGTCTCTGGCTCGCTGGTCCATTAACTGGTTTGTTACTGCAACCTGTTATTGGTGCTATGTCTGACAAAAGTTGGTCGCCCAGATGGGGTCGCAGAAAGCCCTATATTTTCTTTGGTGCTATTGCAGGAAGCATTGCTATGGTGATGATGCCTAATTCAAAATCCGTTTTTATGGCCGCTTGTCTGATGTGGCTATTAGACGCCGGATTAAATTCTTCTATGGAGCCATTCCGTGCTTTTATAGGTGATATGCTGAACAACAAACAAAGACCCACCGGATTTGCGCTTCAATCTTTCATGATTGGCTTTGGACAGACCTTATCTAATCTAATGCCGTTTATCTTACCCTTATTAGGAATATCACTTGTGGCAACCACTGATGTCACTAATGGTATCCCGCTTTCAGTAAGGTATCCATTTTATATAGGAGCTGCTGCAATCCTGATTACTGTCTTAATCACTATGCTTACCACTAAAGAATACCCACCAGAAGACGAAAGTTTGGTCCATGAACCTGAAGTATACAATGAAAAACAAAAGAAAGACATTGGCATGTGGCAGGTAGGTATCTCCATATCTACCGGACTTATGGCATCCTTATTCGCTCATCGAATGGCGGGTATGCAGGCGGCTATACTATGGGGGGTAGGCATGGCGGCTGGTATATATATTGTATTATTCGCTCCCATATTCAAAAGTATACTCAATTCCTTATCAGAAATGCCGAAAGTAATGCGCCAATTGTGGTGGGTGAAATTATTTATTTGGTATGGACTGCCTTTAATGTGGCAATATTTGTCATTAGCGGTTGCAAAATATGCTTTCAATGCTCCTAATCCAACGGTGAATCCTACTGGTTTTGAGCAGGGTAAAAATTGGGGTAATCTTTGCTTTGCTTTATTTAGTATTACCTGCTTTACTATTTCGATATTCTTGCCCGCCATAGTCAGACTCATTAATAGCAGGCGAAAGACTTTAGCATTTTTTCTTATTCTAGGCGCTATTGGTTTTTTCATCATGACCCTCACACCCAGCAAATGGATTTATTTAACTGGTATGGGATTGATGGGGCTGGCCTGGGGATCTATCGTTTCTATTCCATATTTGATGGTGGCGAGCGCCGTGACCACTGAAAGGATGGGGGTATACATGGGATTACTAAATGGTTTTATTTGCGTGCCGCAGTTTATTGGTATGCTTACGGTGCCCTTATTTTATAAATCAGTCTTAGGCGATGATCCTTTACATGCTTTGGTACTCTGTGGAATATGCTTCGTGATAGCAGCGGCACTTTGTTTCAACATCGATGAAAATAGGGATCATTTTGTCGCAGAAACAGCTGTATGATTAGGATGATCTGCCAGGTACCACAGTAATTACAAATGCCGTTTGATAATAGTTGTTTACCGCGCCTATCAATTTTGTTTTTATATAATAAGAATCTGTAAAACACGTATAGGCAAAATATTCGTGGTTGGGAACATTAAACTCATCAAACAAAATGATATCGCCGACTTTCATTAAAGGAGCCATAGCCGTCAATGCATACAACGTGGAGCTAAAAAGATCCGCATCCATATGTATCACCTTTGTATTCGTATTTTCCTTTATTTCAGAAAGAAAACCGGGTAATGTCTCTTGAAATAACCCTTTATAAAACTTGCCTCTACTATCATTGAGCAGAGGAATGTCAGCCGCCATATCTCCTTTTTTGAAACCTATTCCCCAGTTTTCAGGTAAGCCCTCAAAAGTATCAAATCCATAGAATCTGGAGTTTAGGTTGCCTTGATTTTCCATCCACCAAAAAAAGGAATTTCCGCCACACACACCAAATTCTAAATAGTCTATTGGTTTGGTTTTTAAGTTTTGGGATTCTATTACAAATTCATAAAGTTTTTCTCTATTATTATAATCTCTTTTAAATTTAAAAAAGTCATTAAACTTTATTTTTTCCTGGTTGGCTATCCATTTGCTAAGGCTGATGGTATTTGAAAAAAAAAGGTTCCATTTTTGCGTAAATCCAAACAAAAGGTGTGGCTTCAAAACTAAGATTATACCCTTTATTTGAGCATTAATTGTTAATAGGAATTTCCGCATGTACAAAAGTAGAATTATTAGCCCGTATTACAATTCCTTTCGCAGTCTTGCTACCGGTATACTGAGTTGTTCTCTATATTTAGCGATTGTTCTCCTCGCGATATTATAACCTTTCTCCTCCAGGGTTGTTTTTATTTTTTCATCGGAGAGTGGTTTCCTTTTATTTTCTGCAATCACCATTTCTGAGATTATCTTTTTTACTTCTAAGGTAGATACTTCTTCTCCTTCCTGATTTTGCAAAGATTCCGAGAAAAACTCTTTCAATCTTTTGGTGCCATATTCTGTCTGTACAAACTTGCTGTTAGCGACACGGGAAACCGTAGAAATATCATATCCGGAAATGTCTGCAATATCTTTTAAGATCATGGGCTTCAACTTTCTTTCATCACCTGTTTTGAAGTACTCCTGTTGATATTGCATGATAGCGTACATGGTTCGGTACATTGTCTCTTGCCGCTGTCTGATAGCATCGATAAACCATTTGGCGCTGTCAATTTTTTGCTTTATAAAAAGTACTGCTTCTTTGGCGGAGCGAGATGTTTTATTTGTTTTATAGGTTTCCTTATATGAATTGAGCAGATTTCTATATTGTTCACTAATATGGAGATCAGGTGCATTACGTGAGTTGAGGTTCATTTCCAGCATTCCATCATTATTTAGAATAATAAAATCCGGAATGATGTATTGAATGTTATTGGATGTAGACTCATTAAAGGCACTGGCCGGTTTAGGGTTGAGTTTAAGTATTTCATCCATTACATCCTTTAAGTCTTCATTATGAAGATCCAGGCCTCGTTCCAGTTTGTGAAAATGTTTTTTAGTGAATTCTTCAAAATAAGTAGTCAATATGGCCAATCCTGTTTCGATTCGCTTTTTATAATCTATATCAAGGTTTGCTTTTTGAACCTTTGCTTTTAATTGAATAATGAGACACTCTTGCAAATCTCTTGCCCCTACGCCTGCCGGATCAAACTGCTGAATAAGTTTAAGAACTTGTAATATTTCTTTTCTGTTAGTTTCTATGTTTTGAGTGAATAATAAATCGTCTATAATAGCCATAGGGTCTCGCCTAAGATATCCGTCATCGTCTATGCTACCAATAATATGAACAGCTATTTTAAATTCCCTTTCGTTAAGATTGTGTAAAGACAGTTGATTCATCAAATATTCATGAAAAGTACGCTCTACCGGCATGGGAGAATGCTTCTCTGTATCCGTACTGGATGAAGCCCCTGTGCTCAATTTATACGAGGAAGGATCATCCTCGAGATAATCCATAATATATTCATCTAATATTTCATCTTTTTCTGTTTGTTCATCAGTCGCTTTTTCCTCAGGGTTTTCCAAATCAAATACATCAGCTGTTTCATCATCCCCTTCTTCCAATGCAGGATTTACTTCTAATTCTTCTTTAATCCTTTGATCTAAATTTACGGTGGGTATTTGCAATAGTTTCATCAGTTGGATCTGTTGAGGAGACAACTTTTGAAGCATTTTCTGACTAATCGACTGTTTAAGCATGATGATCTTCTATTTTGAAATACATTTTAAGTTTCATGAAGGTTCATTTCAAGACAAATATAAAGTAATAAGTTAATTATATTATGATTTTTGATAATATTTATTTTCTTATATATGAATACTATATATGAAGATTGAAATCATTTTTTAATTTCTTTAGCGTATTGCTTGAGAGGTCTGAAATTTGATGTTTCTTTGTGGTAGTTTAAGAATTATAGCAATTTTTGCGTCATGGAAGAATTACCAACTAATTATGGAAAAAAAGGCTCTTGTTTTGGGCTGTTTATCCTATTTTTCTTTCTGTTCATCCTTTTACTCGTTTGGGTTTATAGAATGAATGGTAAGTTGGATTTTTAGAAAATTTATATTTCAAGATAATCTAACAGGGATAGGGCTATAATGTATATTTTAGTGCTATGTCTATCAATAGAAGAAAATTTTTAAGCGCTGGCATTTTAGCTGGTGCCAGCACTGTAGTTTCAAATAAAGTTAAAGCTGATTCTCCTTCTCTCCTATCCCTCAATAAATTTCCAAATGGGAAATTGGGTATTGGAGTGCTTGGTGTTGGTGGTCGTGGTCGTAGTCATGTAGAACAACTTTTATTTAGGGATGATTGCGAAGTGGTCGCCATTAATGATATCGACCCCGTATCTATCGATGCTTGTAAGAAGCAATTTACTGATGCTTCAAAACCAATGCCCCAAATCTATCTTTCCGGTGATTATGGCTATCTGGACTTATTGCAAAACAAAGCGGTGGATGCCATCATCATAGCTACACCCTGGGAGTGGCATAGCGAGATGGCTATTGCTGGCATGAAGGCAGGAAAATATACGGCCACCGAAGTTTGCGGCGCCTTTTCATTAGATGAATGCTGGGAATTAGTAAACACCCATGAAGCTACTGGCAATCATCTTTTCTTTATGGAGAATGTATGTTATCGTAGGGATGTAATGGCTATACTGAATATGGTACGACAAAATCTCTTTGGTGAACTGATACACCTGGAAGGGGGCTACCAACATGATTTGCGGGATGTAAAGTTTAACGATGGTAAGCAGTTTTATGGGGGAGGAGTAGAGTTTAATGAAAATGGATTTCATGAAGCCCGGTGGCGCACCCGTCATTCCGTGTATCGAAATGGTGACCTTTATCCTACCCATGGCCTGGGGCCGATAGCCATGATGAATAATATCAATCGCGGCAACAGGCTAAGCCATTTAACATCTATGGCTACTAAATCAAGAGGGCTTCACAATTATATTATCAACCATCCGAAAGGTGGGCCATCACATCCCAATGCAAGCGTGGATTTCAAACTTGGAGATATTGTGACTACTATGATCAAATGTGCCAATGGAGAGACCATTACTTTATTTCACGATACCAATTCACCCAGACCCTATTCTTTGGGGTTTAGAGTACAGGGGACAGATGGAATCTGGATGGATGTAAACCAATCACTCATGCTGCAGGGAAAAACAAAAGCACATACCTGGGAGCCGGCTGATGAATGGCTTAAAAAATATGACCATCCGCTTTGGAAAAAATACGAATCTAAAGCGGAAGGCGCAGGTCATGGTGGTATGGATTGGTTTGTGATACACTCTTTCATAGAGGGTGCTAAAAGGGGATTACCGGCAGCTATGGATGCCTATGATGCTGCAACATGGTTGAGTATTACAGCGCTCTCGGAAGAAAGTATTGCCCTGGGTAGTCATCCGGTTGCCATTCCTGATTTTACAAGAGGTAAATGGATAAAGAGGAAAAATGAATTTGTGATTGGAGATGATTATTAAGCTCGAATATCTCAAACCTAATCTCATTTACAAATCCTTTGAATTAAATTTTCTCACCGCTAAATAAAGTGGTAAGACAATCCAAATACATAAAATACTCAAAATAAATATTTTGCCCGTATAGCTTCCGAAAAAATCTTTGTATAAAGCACCTGTATACCCCATCAGGGCACTTACATCCATTTTGAGCATTATATATATGCGACCCAAATCTATAGGATTAAGTGCGGTAAGCCCAAGGGTGAATTTCTCTAAAGGATAATCATTAAATGAAAACAGAATCAGTAACACTAGTCCATCATATATCAATGCAAAATAAAACCATAAAAGCAAGGCATAACCTATTCCTTTTGCCTTGTCCCGTGATCTTACGGAAGCAAGAAATGCCAGCGAGGAAAAAACCATGGTAAGTAAAATGCCAGTAACTATCAGAGCCGCTCCAATTTCACTAGCAGAATAAACCAGGATAGGAATACCTATTCCAATGAAATAAGCTACAAGTAAAGATAAGGCAACTCCAATGTATTCACTTAAAAGTATCCTGGTCCGGCTCATCGGCTGGGCTGACAAGAGTTCAATGAATTCGTAGGAATTATAATAATGTATGGTGGTAAAAACGAGGCTCACCAAGGGCATGACTATTAGAATAATATTTAACAGACTCAATATCGCTTTACTGTTACTTTCTTCCATTTGAAACATGCTAAAAGCTATAATCAGCAGAAATAAAGTATAGGCTAAAACAACCTTGCTTCTGAGAATATCATACAATACATATAGGGAAAGTTTTATCATGCCACAATTAGTTGTTTATCGCAATATGAGAAAATGCCTGGCGATGAAACTTTTCCTGGTTTTTTTGCATAATATAGGCAATTACTTTTGATAACTTTTGCTCACCGGCTTCAAGTTGCAACTCTTCTAATGGTTTAAAAAATAATTGCTTTCCTTCGTGCATGTACATAATGTGGGTCGTGAGATCATCCAAATCGCTTAAAATATGAGAAGATATTAGGATCAATTTATTTTGATTTTTTTCCTTTATTATTCTGGATTTCAACATTTCAGAAGAAAGAGGATCAAGGCTGGCAGTAGGTTCATCCAATATTAAAATTTCCGGCTTGAATAAGAATGCTATCGCAGCACTTACTTTTTGGCGGGTGCCCCCACTAAGCGTGCGCATGGGTTTGTCAATGATTTTATCCAGTCCAAATTCGAGGTATAATTTTAGATCAAGATCGGCTTCGGTGGCGCCTCTTAAGTATTTCAACATATTGAATAGCCCACCTAATTTCATATTATCAGGAAATCTTCCAATTTGTGGCATATACCCGATTTGATTTCGATAGGTGTAATCTTTGTTTACTTCACAACCATTGACTATTATTTTCCCGCTATCAGGTCTTACCATTCCCAGAATAGATTTTATCAGAGTGGTCTTCCCACATCCGTTTGGGCCTATTAGAGAAATTACATTTCCTGCTTCAAAATATGCAGAAATATCATCCAATGCTATTAACTTTTTAAATCTTTTGCTTATATGTTCTAGTGTGATCATAGTTTTACAGGGTTCATATATGGCGATGCATCTATAAGGTTCTCGGGTGTAAGACTTGGAATGGCCTTTTCTGCTTTGTCTAATATTTGTACTATAAAACTTCTCAAATACAATAATGCAGTTGGGTTTTGATCTATGATCATAGAATAAAGGCTAACCGGGTGATAGGGTATATCGCCAATGCCATTTTTTTTAAGATCGTAGCCTTCGTATTTATCCCAAAAGTTATGGTTGAAATTGCTAAGTACCATGGTGCCATTGGTGCCGATATCAAATGTATTTCCTTGAAAATTATTGAAATTAATATTATTTTCTGCACAGTTGGCTTGCACTTTCATCGCCCAACCATTATTTTCAAAACTGTTTTTATTGATTTCCATTCTACTGGTTCCTTCCATGTAAATACCAATCGTATTTTCTGAAAAAAGATTATTTAACATACTTCCATCAGAAATATCCTTCAATAAAATGCCATATGAAGAAGCTCCCTTATTGTTTTCAAATATATTTTTTTTCATCGTGACTTTATGGCTATACATCACTGCCACGCCTGTGCCGTTATTATTGAATTTATTGTAAACATACTGATCTTCATGCGAAAACATAAAGTGTAAACCATACCGGATATTGTATTCACTAATATTATTTACAATAATCGATTTAGTGACAAATTCAAGATAGATACCATCCCGATGACCCGTGATAAAATTATCATTTATGGTAGCGTTATTTGATTTCCACAGATGTATTCCATTTCCTGATGTTTGCTCGGAGACTGCTTTCCCTTTTATCGTGTTGCACCCTATATTGCAATAGGTGCTATTGGAGATATGTATGCCGAAATGTGCATTTTCAATAATATTGTTTTCAATAGTGATATCTGATGCGTCTATGATATTCACTGCAGCATAATCATTGGAGCTGGAATGTCGCGAATCGATAATTCGAAAACCCGTGATCTTAATATGGTGTCCACTAATCGTAATATTTTCAACTTTATTTTGTCCATCCAATACGGGATAGTCTATTCCTATTAATGTAATTGATTTGGTAATGGCAATATTACCTTCTTTATATATGCCTTGAAAAACAAATACAGTATCACCTGGTTGGGCAAGTGAAATTCCTTCGTTGATAGTTTGAATTGTATTCTGGTTTCCGACACTAATTGTTCGACTTTGAACTTTTATACCAACAAAAAATAATACCCAGATTATCCAGCGGTACATTTTTTTTAATTGTTTTTTTGTAAAATTTCAACCCATTCTTTTACTTCGCCATTATTTTGTTTTTTAAATTTTTGAGCAGCATTATTGTCTGCAAAGCCAATTAAGTGGCTATTCATAGGAGTGTGTATAGATTCGCCCACTACAAACCAGGCTGATTTTACATCTATCAATTCGTTAGATTTACTATAATCCATTACTAATATTTGTTTCATTTTGGATGCACCCACATCGTCAGCTTGGATAAAGTTTATCATACATCCTAGATCGTCAAATTTGTAAACTTTTCCTTTATCCGTAATTATTTCCCCACCATATTTTAAATCTACGACGGCCATTTTGCAGTGATAGCATTGATCTTTACCTAAAACGAATGGTTCCGGGTGACTCGCACAGGAGAAAAAACTCACGGCTAAGAATATTCCTATCGCTGATTTTATAAAGCTGTTCCCGGGTGCAGCTTTTTTAGCTCTTCTCCATTCAACCAACCAGACCAATGCAGCTAATATTCCAGCACCGACAACTATCCATCCAGCAATATCTGGAAAAGAATAGGCATCAAAATTTAACAATCTTTTATGCCCAAATACAGGGGGTTGATAAGACAAACCTGGAACCTGGATAGCTGCCTTGGGGTCAAGATCATGACCATAAGAATACCCCCATCTATATAAATCTATCGGTACCAGCAATCCACCTAGTATCGTAAATATTAAGTATATAGTGAGTATTAGTCGCTTTCCCGTAATGGCTGCTAATAGTCCCATCAAAATAAAAAAAGCTACAACCATTGGCATAAATCTAAATTCAGGAAACATATCTGCAGATATATGCTTCATGCCTATGTAATGATTTAATCCATTAATGATATCTACATCTCCGGTGAGCTTATTGATCCAGATATACATGGAAAGGCCTTCTGGATACTGGGGGGCAAATAAATCTATACGCCATGCAGGTAAAAAATAAACAGCTATCAAAGCACCACTAGCAAAGGCTACTAATATTCTGGAGGTTACACTCAATTGCTTATTCATAGGACTTTGATTATATTAATTTAATGAATACTTTTTATTTTGTCGGGGGCAAGAGTACTTCATCAATCACATATATGATTCCATTACTTGCAGGGATTGTGGCTATAATATTCGCTTTATTATTAATTTTAATTTTGCCATCTGCTGATTTTTGAATGGAGATCTTATCACCATTGGCTTGACCTATTTGTTGGCCATCTTGTAACATAAATTCTTTAAATCCCCCAATGGCGACATGGTATTCGAGAATGTTTTGTAATGCTGCTTTGTTTCCCTCCTTCATTAAATTTTCTACAGTTCCTGCTGGCAATTTATTGAATGCTTCATTGGTAGGTGCAAACACGGTAAAAGGCCCGGCATTCGATAGATCATTTACATAATCTGCTTGTTTGAGGGCGGCTACAAGAGTCGTGTGATCGGGTGAGCCAATAGCAATTTTCACAATGTCTTTTTGTGATTCGTCATCTTGTACACTTTCTTGCCCTCCTGCTGTAACAGTAGAAAGAACTTCTTCATTCGCAGCACTTTCTGTTTTGTTTTGAGTGTTATTGCATCCTACACAAAAAGATGAAACTAAGGCTATAATTGATATCCATAAAAATATCGCTTTCATATTTTTCAATTTTTATTTTCACTAAAATTTTATACACAACTTATTTGCCCGCTGGCTTTGATTCAGCAGAGGGCTTCGCCATTTGACCTGTACCATATGAAATAGCCACACTGCTGTTGGTAGGAGATACCCTTACGTAGCCTTGCATTTCCTGGTGCAAAGCAGAACAAAAATCTGTGCAGTACATGGGCACTATTCCAACTCTATCAGGAAGCCATTTCAAGGTTTGAGTTTCTCCTGGCATGATCAGTAATTCTCCATTATTATTACCTTTTATTGCAAAGCCATGAGGCACATCCCAATCTTGTTCCATATTGGTAACATGGAAGTATACTTCATCACCCATTTTGACACCTTCTATATTATCGGGTACAAAATGCGAGCGTATGGCCGTCATGTATACATCTACTCGTTTGCCGGTTCGTACTACTTTAGTATTATTATCACCCTTTGAAACATAAGCGTTTGTATTTTCTTCTATTTTATAAAATTTGACCGATTTTTTATTTAACAATTCGGCTGGACAAGCTTGTGCATAATGAGGCTCTCCAATCGTAGGGAAATCAAGTATCAGTTTCATTTTATCGCCACTGATATCGTATAGCTGAGCACTTTGAGTCAGTTCAGGGCCAGTGGGTAAAAATCGATCCTTCGTAATTTTATTATAGGCAATTACATACTTACCGTACGGTTTCCTGCTGTCCCCGCCTGGCACGCAAAGGTGACCAATAGAATAGTAAGTAGGTACCCTGTCAAGCACCTGTAATGACTTTACATTCCATTTCACAATTTCAGATGAAACAAACATGGAAGTGTAAGCATTTCCATTATTATCAAACTCTGTGTGTAAGGGGCCGAGACCTGGTTTTTGTACTTCACCATGTAAGGCGGCTTCATATTTAATAATGGGAATGCTTTCATAATCGCCATCAAACATTTTATCAGCAATAGCTTTTTGAATTTTTGAAAAAGAGAATACCGGCATTAATGCGGCCAGTTTTCCACTACCAACTATATATTCTCCGGTAGGGTCTACATCACAACCATGCGGTGATTTTGGACAAGGAATTAAATATACCATTTCCGTCAATTCTTTGGCATCTAATATGGTAGTTTCCGTTTCCATGTTTGAGGTAGCGGTGTGTGCTTTTTCGTCATATACATTATGCACATATCGCACATTTTGTTTTTTACCCCTTCCCTGTCTGAGATATTCTTCTGCTTTTTTCCAATTGACTGCCATAATAAAATCTTTATCACGCTGCGAGGCATTTACTTCCAATAATGTATTTGCCTGCTCAGAATTATAACAAGAGAAAAAGAACCAACCATTGCTTGGTCCTTTACCTGCATGGCTTAAGTCAAAATTGACTCCGGGTGTAAGAATCTGAAACGCCAGCTTCATATTGCCCGTCAAAGAATCTACTTTAATGAAGCTAACTGTTCCTTTAAAATTTTGTTTGTAGCTACTGATAGGCACATCTCCATTGCTATTGTCCATAGGAATACTAAATCGAGTGCCGGCTACCACATATTCGGTGCTAGGGGTCACGAATGCTGATGAGTGGTTTCCAGCACTATTAGGTATCTCAATGATTTCTGCGGTTCTGAAAGTACGCAAATCAATACGCGCTATTCGTGGAGTATTATTCCCGTTTATAAAAATCCAACGACCATCTATCTCACCATTTGTTTGAGAAAGCTCCGGGTGGTGGGCATCATCCCAGGGCACAAAACCATGAGATGTATTGAGCATAGGTTTTGTTTCTTCACTAAACCCATAACCTTTTTCGGGATCTACTGAAA
Organism: Chitinophagales bacterium; assembly: GCA_038251405.1. Classification (GTDB taxonomy): domain Bacteria; phylum Bacteroidota; class Bacteroidia; order Chitinophagales; family Saprospiraceae; genus JADJLQ01. The sequence goes on along the minus strand of JBBSBH010000033.1, from coordinate 15,582 downwards.
AGACAGGTATTACTCTAAATAGTCTTCCGCTAGGCAGGCCATAAACAGAAAGTTGCCCGCTGAAGCCACCTGAAACAAAATTGTAAAATTCATCGTATTTCCCGGGGGGAACATATGTCTTTGAAGCAGCATCTCCACTTACCACGGTTTGTGGGCCTCTCGGTCTGCAATTGGAAAGAATTAAAATAACAGCTATTGCCAATCCTATAGACGGCAGTAATTTATTGAATGCGAGTTTCATTTATAGTATTTAAAAAGATTATCGTTTTATTTTTCACCATCGTTATGCCGCATAAATTCTATCACTTTTCGAGCATCTTCCTGGGTAAGGTTTTGATTGGGCATCCGTACCAAACATTGTTCCAGTAATTTTTGAGCCTCCTCATCCTTTTCAAGCATCATATCTACATTGGTGATCATGTTCATGATCCATAATGGCTCCCGCCTTCTGGTAACTCCTTTCCAGCCCGGTCCTACTAGTTTTTCTTCGGTGAGTCTATGACACGATTGACATTTAAGCTCGTATGTGCCAGTACCTGTTTTCACCCATTCTTCATTAAGTGGATTACTCAGTGTTAAATCTCCAGCTTTCATTTCTGTGCCGTGCACTTCGGGCTGATTTTTAGTCAATTCCTGTATATCTACTGGTTTTGATTCTTTTTTCACTCCTTCCTCGCACGATGATAATAAACCGAAGAATACTCCGCTGATTATTAATATCAATAAATTTTTCATATGCAATATTTTATTTTGTAATAAAGACAACGATGTCTTTTAATAGATCAAATGTATTTAGATGGGTTTCATTGGAGGATGATATAGATCAAGGATTGACCTGATTATGATCAGCGGCTTTGTTTTATTATCTCGACACTTTCACTTTTCATATGGTTTTCTCAAAAACTTTTGGATACGCGCTCAGGGGGGTTCTTTACGTAGCCCTGATGGATAAAAATACAAATAGAGTTCCCCTGCAGGCTATTTCTCAGCACTTAGGTATTCCGAAACCTTTTTTAGGAAAAGTGATGAAAAGACTGGTGCAGGCAGGCATACTATCATCCCAAAGAGGGCCTGGGGGCGGATTTTATCTTTTATCCAAAACTTTAGAATCCCCATTAACCCAGTTATTAGAAGTGTTCGGTGAACTGGATGAATTTAGTAAATGTGTACTTCACTTCAAGTCGTGTAACGAGAAAAATCCTTGCCCGCTTCATGAACAAAGTAGGGAGGTCCGGGCTCAATGGTTTCACTTGCTTCGTTCAGTCACCCTTGGTGATTTGATAAAAAACAAACTTACTCCAGAATTAAACGCTGTGCTAATTGATAGCTCTATTTAAGAATAGTCTTTGAAAGACAATTCGAAAATCATTATTTCAGGTTTTCGAAGCTGTTTTTAAATGAAAAAGATCTTAATTTGTGGCTCTCATGGATAGTATAAACATAAATACCAAAGCAAAAGAACAAAATACATTCGATGCGATTGTAATTGGTTCAGGTATCAGTGGTGGCTGGGCTGCCAAAGAACTTTGCGAAAAAGGTCTTAAAGTATTAATGCTGGAAAGAGGTGGTCCCCTCATTCATCCCAATTATCCTACTGCTGCAAAAAACCCCTGGGACTTTGATCATCACAACAGGCTCACACAAGCTGATCGTGAGAAATATTATGTACAGACCCGGCATTACTCTATCGGGGAAGACAACAAACATTTTTATACAGTAGACAAGGAAAATCCCTATACCGAAACCAAAAGATTTGATTGGGTACGAGCTGATGTGGTAGGAGGTAGATCTTTGCTGTGGGCACGCATGAGTTGGCGATGGTCTGATCTTGATTTTGAGGCAAATGCTAAAGACGGGCATGGAGTAGACTGGCCTATTCGATATAAAGACATAGAACCCTGGTATACTTATGTAGAAAAATTCATTGGTGTAAATGGAAATAAAGACGGATTAGACATAATTCCGGATGGGCATTTCCAAAAAGCCATGGAGATGAATTGTGTGGAGAAGGATTTTGTAAAAACGATAAAGCAAAAAATGGATAGGCCTATCGTTATGGGTCGTAGCGCCAATCTCACTGAGCCGGTGAAAGGAAGAGGTATCTGCCAGTACCGAAATCTCTGTCATAGAGGCTGCCCTTATGGTGCTTACTTCAGCACTAATGCATCCACACTACCAGCAGCTTTTGAAACAGGGAATCTTACCCTGAGACCAAACTCATTGGTAAATCAGGTTCTCTACGATGACAAAACAAATCGTGCTATTGGTGTTGAAATTATAGATAAAGAGACCAAAAACATCATAGAGTTTTATTCAAAAATAATTTTTATCAATGCGGCTACGCTCGCTACCGCACAAATATTATTAAGTTCTATTTCTAATCGTTTCCCGAATGGATTGGGCAATGATAGTGACCAGGTTGGGAGGAATATCATGGATCACCACAAATTTGCCAGTGCATCAGCTACTGTAGAGGGATATGAGGATAAATATTATCTGGGCAGAAGACCCAATAGTCTGTATGTGCCCCGGTTCAGAAATCTAAAAGAGAAAAGAACTGACTATATCCGGGGGTTTGGAATGCAGGGTGGTGCCAGCCGCTCCGGTTGGAATAATGGCGATCATATAAAATTGCACGGTATCGGCGAAGACCTGAAAACAGCCTTGAACACTCCAGGTACCTGGACTATGGGATTGGGCGCTTTTGGTGAATGCTTGCCATACCAGGATAACAGAGTGACCATAAATAAAAACCAAAAAGATCCCTGGGGGCGGTATATGCTGGAAACTCAAGTAGAGTTTAAAGAAAATGAAAAATCCATGAGTAAGGATATGACTGACTCCGCCGCTGAGATGCTGGAGATGGCTGGCTATAAAAATATAAAACCCATTTACAATATTTCATACCCGGGCAATGCGAATCATGAAATGGGTAGTGCCAGAATGGGTCGCGATCCCAAGACCTCAGTACTGAATGGTTTCAATCAAATGCATGCTGTAAAAAATGTTTTTATTACAGATGGTTCATTTATGGGTTCAACGAATTGTGTTAATCCCTCGCTTACTTATATGGCGATGACTGCCCGGGCCTGTGACTATGCCGTAAAAGAAATGAACAAAAGAAATATCTAGTTTTTTATTCAAAGGCATTCAAGCCCGTAATATCCATTCCCGTTATCAGTAAATGAATATCATGTGTGCCTTCGTAGGTTAACACCGTCTCTAGATTCATCATGTGCCGCATGATAGGGAATTCATTCGTGATGCCCATACCACCAAAAATTTGTCTGGCTTCACGCGCTACCTGAAGTGCCATCATTACATTATTTCTTTTTGCCATGGAGATTTGGGCCGGGCTTGCTTTACCTGCATTAGCCAAAGTTCCTAATCGCCAGGCTAGTAGCTGGGCTTTCGTGATTTCGGTAATCATCTCAGCTAGCTTCTTCTGGGTTAATTGAAATTGAGCAATCGGTTTACCAAATTGAACTCTTTCTTTTGAATATCTTAGAGCAGCATCATAACAATCCAGCGCGGCTCCAATAGCACCCCATGCAATCCCATATCTTGCTTTTGACAAGCATGACAGTGGCCCTTTCATTCCCTGGACATGGGGCAAAATTTGTGATTTGGGTACTATCACATCTTCAAAAACCAGCTCTCCGGTAATGGATGCACGTAAAGACCATTTACCATGGATTTCTGGTGCAGATAATCCTTTGGTGCCTTTCTCTACAATCATGCCTCTAACTATTCCTTCTTCGTCTTTGGCCCATACCACCGCCAGGTCGGCAATAGGAGAATTCGTAATCCAAAGCTTTGCACCATTGAGCAAGTAGTGATCACCCTTATCTTTTATATTAGTGCGCATGCCGGAAGGGTCAGAGCCGTGATCCGGCTCGGTAAGTCCAAAACAACCAATAAAATCACCACTTCCAAGCTTGGGTAGATATTTTTCCTTCTGTTCTATGCTACCGTATTTGTAGATAGGGAACATTACTAAAGATCCTTGAACCGATGCCATTGATCTTATCCCGCTATCTCCCCGCTCCAGCTCCTGCATGATTATTCCATAAGCCATTTCGTCCATTCCCTGACCACCATATTCCGCAGGAAGGCTTGGGCCGAAAGCACCGATTTCTGCCAGGCCTTTAAATAAATGGGTAGGACATTCTGCTCTATTTGAATAATCTTCAATAATAGGACTTACTTCTTTTTTTACCCAATCTCTTACCACTTGCCTCGCCATCAGATGATCTTCGCTTAGCAAATCATCTACCTTGTAATAATCATGATATTGATACTTATCTTCTTTTGTGTTTTTCATGGGGAAGCTTTTATAGCAAATGTACAATTTTGAAGTACATATGTGTTCATGGCATTTTGCCTAAATGAAGGTATGGGATCTAAGATTTCGCTTCACCAAAAATGGTTACTTTAGTCCTTTGCGTTATTAAAAGATTACAAATAATCCAGAATAAAGCAATTAAAAAATAATTGAATGAGTTCAAACCTTAATAATGTAAAAGCGAATTTTGGCACCACCCCTGTTTTTTTAACAGCGATCTCAACTATACTGGGCGCAGTAATGTTTCTGCGTTTTGGATATGCAGTAGGAGAATTAGGGTTTTTAGGAACCTTGTATATCATTATTATTGGGCATATAGTTACCATTTCTACTGCCATGGCTTTGGCAGAAATAGCTACTAATCAAAAAGTCGAAGGTGGTGGTGAATACTTCATTATTTCCCGCTCTTTTGGAATAAATATAGGAGCCTCTATAGGCCTGGCACTATATCTTTCCCAGGCTATTAGTGTTGCTTTCTACATTATTGCATTTGCTGAGTCTTTTGAAGCCATCAAGCCATGGTTATTAGAACAGTTTCACATAGAAATTTTTGACAATAGAATTTTTAGCTTACCTGCACTTTTTATTCTCATTGGGCTCATGATATCAAAGGGAGCAGATCTCGGAGTAAAAGCACTATATGTAGTAGTAAGTATTTTGTTTATTTCATTGGTTCTCTTTTTTTTAGGTCATGGTGGCTATGGTGAAGGTGTCACGCATACTTCATTGTTTAATTCAGTAGATTCTAACAAGGGGTTTTTTTATGTTTTTGCCATTATTTTTCCGGCATTCACCGGCATGACAGCCGGGGTAGGATTATCCGGTGACCTTCGTGATCCAAAACGATCGATTCCATTGGGTACATTGTCTGCAACATTAGTAGGAATGGTCATTTACATTTTAATCGCCTTAAAGCTCGCTATGTCTGCGGCACCTTCTGATTTGCTAACTGACCAGTTTATTATGAGTAAAATTGCCCTGTGGGGACCAATTATTCCAATTGGGTTAGCGGCTGCCACTATTTCATCAGCTTTGGGATCATTTATGGTAGCGCCCCGAACCTTACAGGCAATCGGATCAGACAATGTATTTCCTAAAAATGAAATGAATAAATACATAGCTAAAGGTGTCGCTATATCAAATGAACCTCGCAATGCCACTATCATTACGAGTATCATAGCCCTTGTATTTGTACTTATGGGAGATGTAAATGCAGTAGCTGAAGTCATATCGATGTTTTTCATGGTTACCTACGGATCACTTTGTTTGATTTCTTTTTTGCAGCATTTTGCTGCAGATCCTGCTTACCGGCCTTCTTTTAAATCGAAATGGTATTTGTCTTTAGTCGGGGCTATTCTATGTCTATATTTAATGTTTAAAATAAATACCACCTATGCTTTGGCTTCTATATTTTTTATGGTAGGTATCTATTTTTACATTACAAATAAGACCACCAATAAGAAAGGCCTTGCCAATATATTTCAGGGGGTCATTTATCAGTTTACCCGGTCTTTACAAGTATTCTTACAAAAGACAGATATAGATAATTCAGAAGATTATTGGAGACCCGGGGTAATCTGTCTATCTACTGATACTTTCGAACGACATGCGGCTTTTGAAATCATGACCTGGATATCTCATAAATATGGATTCGGTACTTTCATCCATTTTGAGAAAGGATATTTTTCAAAAGCTACGCAAGAATTGAGTAAATTAAAAATGAGTAAATTAATAGAACACGCCAATATTACTCATTCAAATGTGTTTATAGAAACCCTGATTTCACCATCCAATACCAGCGCCATTGTGCAAGCGATTCAACAACCTGGCATTTCAGGGCATACGAATAATATGATGCTATTTGAATTTAAAAAGGGTACGACGGAATGGATTACTGATATCGTAGATAATTACAATCTTATATCGAGCGCTCATTACGATTTGTGCATTCTCCGAACCAGTGACAAAGGCTTTGGCTTCAAGAAAGAAATACATGTATGGATCAAAAAAGAGGACTTTGAAATAGCAAATCTTATGATTCTTTTATCTTACATTATTTTGGGACACCCTGATTGGAAAAAGGCGGAGATCAAAATTTTTGCCGCAGTAGATCAAAGCAGATTGAGTGATGAAAAAGAAAGTTTGATTAGTCTTACCTCTTCTGGTAGGTTGCCTATATCTCCACATAATATAATCGTATTGCCCGTAGAAACTCATTCTGATATTATTCAACTTATCGAAGAAACCTCACTATATGCAGATCTCACCATTGTTGGTTTTCATGAAAGCCGGATCCACAATAAAAGTATTGATAACTTCGAGCGATACCATAAACTTGGAAATGTTCTATTTGTAAATTCACTGCATGGAAAGACTATTCGGTAAATAGACATTTAGTATTTTCACCCAATGAGATTTGTCTGTTGTCTAATTATTCTTGCCTTCTTCTCTTGTACTTCTTCCGTATCGGACCATTCAGCTGTAGAAAGCATTAAATCTGAAACTATTACTTTTGATTCTTTGCAAGCAAAAACCTGGGGAGCGGACGAATATGGCATGAAAACTTATGTACTAGTGTTTCTAAAACGTGGCCCAAACAGATCTCAGGATTCCACCACCCGGACAGAGCTGCAGGCAGCACATCTGGCTAATATCACCCGACTAGCCAACGAGGGCAAATTGGTACTGGCAGGGCCTATGATGTCTGATGAAGAAATCCGCGGTATCTATATTTTCGATGTGCGTACCATAGAAGAAGCAAGAGCTTTAACTGAAACAGATCCAGCTATCAAAGCAGGTTCGTTAATTATGGAAATGCACCTCTGGTATGGGTCGGCATCTCTAAAAGAAATTCCTAAACTTCATAAGCGAGTGGCAAAAATTGGTTTTTGATTTTTATGCCTTATCTTTTACTAAATATTGGATCTTGATATGGCATTTATCACAACTACTAATCAATAAATCCCTAATTTCACAGCCGTATTTAATGGTCAAATCTTTCCTACTTCCCTTTTGTTTGCTATGGTTACATTATTTTACCATAGCTCAAACCGATTCCATTGCCCGACCTATATCACCCGAACAAACCCAATCAGATAACGATAAAATAATAGCTTGGCTGGAGGAGCTTTATGAACCCGGTGTAACGGTTACGGATGATTCTCTCATCATTAGTGCAGAGGCCGATAGAGTAATGAAAGATGAGGTGTATCGCAGCTCCCTGTATCCCAAAGTATATACCTGGCAACAGGTCACTGCTTTTATTAAGGCACAGCAGTTAAAACAGGCTTTCTGGTTTTTAATCAACCTTTACCCGGTGGATAGTACCAGTAAAAGCCTGGTAATAAAATCAGTGCTAGCTTACCACTCTTTGTTCAAAATGGATAAAGCAATTATGAGTGCTTTTAATACTTATATATTCATGGATCCCGAAATAGGAGAAATAAAAGATGGACACTCTGAAGTGAGCCATCCCCATATCATGGAGAAAAAAATCCAATCGGTGAATGAAATATTGTATTATATTAATAAATATGAAGAGAAGTCAAAAAAAGTGGAAACCCCTAAAAACTAAGCTCTTATTTTTTTTAGTCCCATACAAAAAAATAAGGAGTACCCGGTAATGCACGAAGTGAATAGCCAAATTTTGAATTACTTATCAGCATTAAGAATTGGAAATACTTTTAAAAAAGCACGCTACTGAAGAAGAATCTTCCTCGCTGATTTTTATGCTCAGCCAGGTACTTCCACTCAACAAACAATTCATTAAATATACAGCGGAGCATACTTTCCCGTTATGCCTTAAAAAAGGGAAGACCCTCTTAAAGCCTGGCGAAATATGCACCCATATTTTTTTTGTTAAATCCGGCGTTCTGAGATGTTTCATCAAAGACGAAAAAAAGGAAATCACTACCTGGATTACTGCAGAGGGTGAAATGGTAGCTTCTATCAGCAGCTTTATTTATCAGCGAACATCTATGGAATCTATTCAGGCAGTGGAAGACTGTGATTTATTGGCATTATCCTATACGGACATGGAGCAGGCATATCTCAAATTTCCGCACTTTAATATCATAGCCCGCAAGCTGTATGAAAAATATTATGTGGACGCAGAAAATAGGGCCCTTATAGCCCGCCTGAAAAACGCTCAAAAAAAATACCATCATTTTCTAAATTTTCAAGGGCATTTAGCCAATCGGGTACCCTTGAAATATATCGCATCGTATATTGGTATCCGACTCGAAACCTTAAGTCGAATCAGAGCTAAAAGAAGTTTCCTGTAACCCTATTACAAGGATAGAAAACAAATAAAGTTTGACTTTAGTCAAATAATATGTTTCCATTTTGGTGTCTTACATTGAAGTTTAAGGATTTAATTCGTTCATTGTCAAATTAGTACAATATTAATTTTTTATTATCCCTATAGCTGCGTTTATTCAGATGCCTATATCTTAATAAAAGCTGACCATATTGGTAATACCTTGATTGGCATTTCTCGGATAACATAGATTTAAATGAAAAAAAAAGTTCAGGCATTTTATTTGTTTTTATTACTCACCTTGCCAGTAATTGGGCAGGAACTTCACGAGAAAGTCAATTTTCAAAATGTAATTGCGACAGCAGGGACTCAAAGTTCAGCCAGCGGGACTCAACTTTCCTGGACATTGGGTGAACTTGCCGTTTCTTCCGGATCTGCCGGAAAAAGAATGATTACAGAAGGTTTTCATCAACCCATATTAATTTCAAAACCTGTCCAGTCAAAAACTAAACCTGATATTTTAATTAAAATACGACCAAACCCAGTGACCGATGTTTTGAGGATTCTTGTTCCCTCAGGACTATCCGGAAATTTGAAGCTTTCCTTACTTGACATTCAAGGTCGATTATTAATACAGGATCGAATGGAAACCGAAAGTGAAACAAAGGATCTCATTCTAAGTGACCTTGCTGCCGGTATTTATATTTTATTGGTGAACAATCCTATGGAACAAGTATCGAAAACATTTAAAATAATTAAAAGCCAGTAATAGGATGAAGGGTGTTTCGTCCCTTAATTATAGAGCAAAGACTTTTTCTGTCAAAAAAAATACAAATACTTATAACCATTTAATGCTATGAAAAAATTTATTCTTATCCTGATGTGGGTTTGTTTCGCTATTCTCACAGGAAATTCCCAAAACATTCCACAAGGAATGAATTATCAGGCGGTGGCCAGAGACCTTAAAGGCGAAGTGATGGCAAATGAAAATCTGGTTTTAAAAATCAATTTATTCACTACACACGATAGTTTGCGTTCCATTTATTACTCGGAGATTCATACTATCACCACGAATGAACTGGGTCTATTTTCTCTAATCATAGGGGAGGGAGTTATTGAGAAGGGCCAGTTTGATCTCATACCGTGGAGCTCAGAAAATATATGGATGGAGGTAGGTCTAAAAGACAAGAAACAAGCGAAATTTTCTACTATCAGTAATAGCAAATTACTAGCCGTACCCTATGCTATGCATGCAGGTACTGCGAATCAAATAACCGGTGGGCAAAATAATGACCAGTCGCCGGCATCAATATTATCCAAGCCAGCAAGTAAACCCACAACAGCCGAGGCGCCCGGTGTAGTTTCTACTACCTGGTCAGTATTCGGGAATCAAAAAACAAATACAAGTGGCAATATTTACCGGCTCAATTCATTGGGAACAACTGACTTTGTTGATTTGTTTCTAATAACCAATAATGTAGAACGACTTCGCATCACAGCTGATGGAGATATTAAAACTAAATTGAATTTTGAAATAGGTAAAAGCGTATTGTTGAATGCATCCAGTGGATCCACTGTAAATAATGGACCCTTCACGGTGGATAAAATGAGCCCCACTTTATTAACCGGTACCCTTACCGTTTTAAAATCAATCAAAATAAGCGATTCTTTAGTAGTAGGAAGTATGAAACCAACTATTCTAACCGGTACTTTACGGGTAGACAAGAGTACGAAACTCAATGATTCATTAACGGTGACCAATATGAAGCCAACCTTGTTGACAGGTACGCTTACTGTGGATAAAAGTACGAAACTCAATGATTCATTGACGGTGACCAATATGAAACCAACCTTATTGACAGGTACACTTACTGTGGATAAAAGTACGAAACTTAATGATTCATTGACGGTGACCAATATGAAGCCAACCTTATTGACGGGTACGCTTACTGTGGATAAGAAAACCAAATTAAATGATACCCTGACCGTGACCAATATGAAGCCGACATTATTGACAGGTACACTTACTGTGGATAAGAGTACAAAGCTCAATGATTCCCTGACCGTGACCAATATGAAGCCGACCCTATTGACAGGTACGCTTACTGTGGATAAGAAAACCAAATTAAACGATACCCTGACCGTGACGAATACAAAACCAACCATACTTACGGGTAGCCTTTCGGTTGCTGGACCCCTTTTGTCCTCCAATACTTTGGCAGTAAACGGTGCATTAAATTTGGGAGACAGTCTTAATGTATTGAATATGGCGCCTACTGCCCTCACTGGTAAATTAAAAGTAGATAAGAAAACAACCCTTAATGATACCCTGACAGTAACTGGTATGAAACCCACTATACTCACGGGTACTTTGAATGTGCAGAAACCCGTCGATCTCGATAGTAGCCTCAATGTGGACGGGAAAACCACTCTTAATAATACCCTGGTAGTATCAAAGGATGTACCAGACGGTAATTATGTAGCTATTTTCGTAAATACTAATAATGGGAATGGCGATGGCATCAAAATCAGATTAGGAAAAGACAAGGCAAGCTATACATTACCGAGTTCAAAAGATACCTTGACCACAACTCAACTAGATAGAATAAAGAGTTTGCTTAATTGTACTACTTCTACCAGCGATAAAGGAACGGCTCTAGGGGATATTGTAACCGAAGGTCTACTCCAGGACTTGAAATATGTTGGTGGTTTAGCAGTAGGCATCGGAAATCTATTAATCGATAAGATCAATGCGGGTGTAGGTCTACCCTATAATATTTCAACCCCTATTAATAGTGGTTTAAGCCTTCCAATAAATATATCAGGTCCTATTAATAGCGGAATTGGTTTACCGTTCAGCATTTCTGCTCCGATTAATAGCGGCTTAGGCCTCCCTTATAATTTTACAGCACCTATTAATACTGGTTTAGGATTACCTATAGGTCTATCTTTCCTTTCAGTAATAAACAGTGCCTGTGACATTTGTGTAGATGATGATGACTTGCCGGGAGGTACTACCACTATTGTACCAAAAATCCCTGATGTTTCTATTCCGGCCTTGCCTTCGATTGCCATCCCGGCAATACCTGCTTTTTCAATTCCTTCTTTGCCTACTCTTATTATACCAAAAGTCCCTCAAATTGATCTTACTTCAATCGGGGTAACGGCGATTCCTCTTGATGATATCAGTTTTTGGGGAGTTCCTTCCCTTTGCTTGCTTGATGCTACTTCCTTTCCTTTGAATAATGAAAATGTTTTTATTCGATTCACAGATAAGAATGATTTAAAACTGGGTTCTGTCCGTGCAGTATCAGTCGCAGATTGGGCCACTAGTTTTTTAAACCCAATTTATTTATATGGACTATATGAAGCAATTACAAGTAGTGTGGCCGATAAAAAACATGCTCTTTACCATTTCAAATACGAAGCTAAGAAAGCATTAAAAGCTTATGCAGAAATCGGGGTAGAATACAGCTCAGGGAATGGCGACTATGCCGAATGGTTAGAAAGATCAGATCTGTACGAATCCATCAAAGCCGGAGATATTGTCGGAGTGAAGGGTGGTAAAATCACTAAAGATCTGCAAGATGCTGAGCAAGTGATGGTCGTCTCCCACAATCCAATAGTGCTGGGTAATATTCCTAAAGAAGGGAAAGTAGCCTATGGAAACAATATTGCATTTATGGGTCAGGTGCCAGTAAAAGTAGTAGGGCCGGTTGCTTCAGGTGATTATATCATAGGCAATATGAATACCCCTGGCTATGGCCTGGCAAAAAATCAAAATGATATGACGGTGGAAGATTATAAATATGCAGTAGGAAGAAGCTGGGACAATAATCCTGCAAATGGGGTTAAATTAATAAATACAGTGGTTGGTGTACATAATGGAGACTTTATCAAAATACTTAAAAAGTTTGAGGATAAATTTGAAAGTACAGAGTCAAGATTCCAAACACTTGAATCCAAAGTAGATGCTTTATTGCAGAAGTCTTCTGAGAAAAGCAATAAATAAATTTGAATTGATTTATAGATTTGAACCCCAGCTATCCCGGGGTTTTTTATTTTTGGTATGGTTTTTTCCTGATTTACAGATTGGTATGGATGTAGAATATTTAAAGCGTAATCTGTTGAAATCCCAAACCGAATAGAGCTATTAACCGCCTGGGTATTTTTTACATAAATTGTTAGCTATCAGCAAGTTTATTATTATCTTGAAAGCGCGTTTTTATACAAAAAATACGTTATTATGATTCGACTTTTACTTATTGTGCTTTTTTCGGTTATCGCTTTATTTTCCAAAGCCCAGGTTTGCACCCTAATCTGTAAACCAAAAGTGAATGCTGCTATGCCAGCAGACCTCTGTGAACTTTCATTCTCTTATTATGATTTTATACAAAATCCCGAATCACCCTGCAAGTTTGAAGTGAGTATTTCTTATCCATTTGGTACTGCTACCCTTAGTGGTTACAATGTCAATAAATCACACCTTGGGTATAATATGGTTTATAAAGTAATTGACCTGGCTACGGGCAATAGCTGTTGGGGATATCTCACGATCGAAGACAAAAGTGGTCCACCAGTGCCCTGCAAAAGTGCTACCATCAGCTGCTTCCAGGTAGGCCAGATCAATAAAGTGACCAATGAAACAGAAGATGCTTGTAGCGGAAATACCAGCAAAGTTACCACCAAGCTCACCTGGCAAGACTATGGCTGTGATAGTGTAGGCAAGATCGGTATCGTGATCAGAGATATATTAGCATCGGATTCCTGGGGGAATAATAGTAATTGCACTGATACGCTCACCATCAGGAAAGATGTGCTGGATAGTGTCTGTTGCCCCAGTACGATTACCTTGCCCTGCCGGGTTTATTGCCTGAATGGAAATAAAATCTTAAAGTCGATACAGTCAACTACTATCCCCTTCCTGCAAATATTTAATGTAGCAAACTGGGACCTTTATCAGTTTTCAAAAGATAAAAACAGTCCAAATTATCCTACTCCAGAACGCTTATTGGCTATACAAGGTTATGGAGATCCTTTAGTGGAACTTGGAATCACACCCGGCCGATTGGCCGTTACGGAAATACTATTGGATAATATAGACATTCCAGATCTTATTATCAATGGGGGCTTTAATCCAGATAGGGTATGTATACCAAGAGATAGTTTGGTAGTACCAGCATTGGCTGATTCAGCCCTTGACCTGAATAAAGTGATCGCCATGTGGGATATTAATGATGATCTCACAGAAGTTAACCTCAATTTTGAACCCAATCCAAACTATTGCAAGCAAGTAAAGAAAAAGACCTTAATGTATCCCGCCTTGGGTGGTTTTTGTAAGCTAGTCGTAAGCTACTCCGATGAGATCCTGCCTGTTTGTGGAGCAGGCTTCAAGATCCGAAGAGAGTGGAAGATCCTCGACTGGTGTACGCAGAAAGAGAAAATCTGTGTGCAATACATCGCGATTGAAGATTCAGAAGGCCCTGCCCTGATAATGGAAAATGGAGGTACTAATCTCCGTGACGATAGGCGATATTACGTGGCTTACACTGGTCCTCACGATTGTTTTGCACGCATTGATCTTTTGCCTTTAGTAATAGATGATTGCTCAGAAATAAAACAAACCTATACCGTGACATATCAGGATGATCTTGGAAAAACAATTCTACTTTCCGGCTCGATACCAGACCAGGTTGCTTTACCATCAGTGTCCGGTACCTATGGGGCCAGATGTTATAATCTTGATGTAAATCTGATTGATCTTTGTTACAATATCACCACCACAGATATACGGATTTGTGTAATTGATGATTCACCACCCAATCCAATCTGTAATGAAAATATCCAGGTAACTGTAGATCCCCAGACTTGCTGGGCGCGTATCTATGCCAAGGATCTGGACAATGGCAGCCGGGATAATTGTTGCAATGTGTTGCATTTTGCTGTAGCCCGAATGGATTCAGTAGAAAATGCACGTAAATATATTATTGATTCTGTAATTGCTCAATGCGGTAAAGCAGAATACTGGAATTTGAAAGATATATATGATAGTTATGCAGAGGACTATATTAATTCATATATTTTCAAAGATTACCTGGATCTTACTGAATGTGGTACCAACCAGGTAATCTTGCGGGTATATGAGGCTTGTGGCGTTCCCAGGTTTGATCCCCATATCTGGCCATGTTCCGAGCACCTTTGGTTTATGTACAATATTGGTTATCCCAGGAGTCATTATCGGGCCGATCACAATTTGAATTTTGGTTTTTCCCAGTATGCTGATTATGGAAAGTTCAAAGCGCCTAAAGATTGTAACTGGAGATATCCTTTGATATTCTGCGCCCCGATGATCACTTTTCGTGTTGAGTTTGCAGGCTTCGATGATAATGAGCCCTATTATGAAGGCGCTGGCGCAGCCGAACTCTGCGATTTTCCTTTCTATCACAGGACAATAGCTGATGCTCCAAATAAATCAAACCCCACGGCCCCCGGCAATACCTGCTCTAAATTTAATTATGCAGACTGCATGGTCACCGTATTAGTAGATGATAAGACACCACCCGTGTGTGAAGCGCCAGGGGATATTTATTGGTATTGCGACAATGTAGGGGGCAAAGGAAATGCCAACCGCGATTATGAATATGCCTATACGGCTTGTAAAGACTTTAATTATGATAATGATTTCGTGCACAATACCACCAGTCATATAAAAGATAATGCACGGGATTATAGATGTGTAGACAGGGATGGTAAACCCTATGGATTGATCGAGTGTATAATAGAAAATGATGGTAATCTTTCAGATACCTTAGATGGTACCAAAGCCAAATACTATGGCTACTATGGCTGTGGGGCAAGTATAGGACACGCTGATGAGCACGGCACCGTTACTGATCCATGTGATCAGAATGATTACAGCATGCCTGCAGATGTTTCTAACGAAGAGGTATTAGACAGATTCAGAAGTTTCTCTGTGTGG
>JBBSBH010000032.1:0-57680 GCA_038251405.1 Chitinophagales bacterium | reverse complement strand
GAATTATTTATATTGATTTAAAATGGTAAGAAATAGTTACATTTTCAAAACTCAGGTCTGATGACTCCAATAGTCGTATCAGACTCATAGGAGGTTAACCTCGATAAATAGTTGGTTTTCAATTCAACTATTTCATCGACCGTTGGCAATTTTTGCTTCAGCTGCAAAAATTGGGTTTAAGGAATGTATTCTAAAGATAGAAGGGAATAAATTTTGAATATCTGATAGTAATGCTCTTTATTTACAAAATAAAATATGGTATAGTAATTATCCGAAATTTATTCTAAAACGATTTTTATAGAATGATTAATATTAAAATAATATTCTGTTTTTAAACTTTACCTTTTAGGAGATATATTATAAATTTGGTTTATGGATGGATTGACGCAAATCTGTGTTTACTGTGCATCAAGTAATCAGATTTCCAAAAATTATTTTGATGAGACTTGCCTGCTAGGAGAGGAATTGGTAAAAAACGATATTACTTTGATTTATGGTGGTGGCTCATCGGGACTGATGGGTTGTATAGCCGATCGAATGCTGGCTTTAGGTGGCAAAGTAATTGGCATCATTCCAGATTTTATGAAACAAGTTGAGTGGGCTCATACAGGCGTGGCCGAGATGCATATTGTAGGAGATATGCATGAGCGAAAAAAGCGGTTTTTGGATGGCACCGATGCATTAGTCGCATTGCCTGGGGGATGCGGCACATTAGAAGAATTGCTGGAAGCTATTACCTTAAAAAGACTTGGGTTATTTAATAAGCCCATAATAATAGTAAATATAGATGCCTTTTATAATCCGTTAATAGCCATGTTGAATTCGTGTATCGAGCAACGTTTTATGAATCGTGATTCGAATAAAATTTGGAGCGTTGTATCCCATGCCATTGAAGTAATTCCAGCCATTTTGAGTGCAGAGAAATGGCACGAAAATGCTATTGAACTTGCCACTCTCAAATAATTCCTAATGTTCTACTATGTCTCTAAATTGCTTTCATTTCTGCTTTCTCCTTATTATTGGATAGTAGCTTGTATTCTCCTGGGAGTGCTTTTAAAGAATAAAAAAATCAAGCGGATAGGTTTTGTTTTAGCCTTCGCTATTTATTTGATCTTTGGTAATAGAGCAATTCTAAATCAAATTTATAAAGGGTTTGAGTATAAGCCGCTATTTCAAGACCAGATAAAGATTCCTTTTGAGTACGCTGTAGTATTAGGTGGCGGGTTTGCCTCTTTTAATCCATCTTTACCAGATAGAATCCTCTTTCGAAACCATGTCAATCGATTAACCGAATGTATGGAACTCTATCAATCGGGCAAAATAAAAAGAGTGATCGCTAGTGGTGGGGCCGGGGGCATAGGAAGGGTAAAAAATATAGAAGCAAATAATATCGGGACTTTTTTAAAGGAAAATAATTGGCCGGATAGCAGTATCCTGATTGATTCCAAAAGTCTCAATACTTATGAAAATGCATTGAATAGCAAGAAGATTTTAGATTCATTGAATTTTCACGGGCCAGTACTTTTGATTACTTCTGCATTGCATATGCAGCGTGCTCTGGCTACCTTTAATAAACAAGGAATAAATACTATCCCATATCCTGCTGACTATGAACAAAGAGGAAAAATGGAATATCTCGAATATCTGGAACCAAGTACAGAATGCCTGGGTGAATGGCAAGCTTTATTGAGAGAGTGGGTTGGGTATCAGGTATATCGCATGAAGGGTTATTTGTGAGAAATAAAAGTCTCTTCGGAAACAGTTGGGCTTTCTCCATTTTAAAAATTATAAACGAATCATTTTCAATACTTTACATGAAATATTTTTTTAAAAAATTAGCCCAATTCATGCTTTTTTAACAATATAATAGGCCGCAGTACTAAGAAAATTTCTGAAAAATGGAATGCTGGAAAGCGCTTTCCTTAAAACTCTAGGTTTTAATCCAAATTTCCATTTATAATTGGGGTTGATAAAATATAAAACCCGTTCCACAACTTTTAAATGTACGTTTTGAAAGCATTTTTCGATCCGCTCTATGGAGATTCCAGTCTCCTTAACTTCCTTAAAATATGCAATTTTGCTTTTGCTTTCACCCATTACTTTTAAATATAATGGATATAAAAAACCGGGTAATAAATGAGTATATGGAATCATAGAGGCCCATTTTTTAACCATCATTTGTTGATGACCACCAAATGGCATTTGCCATGGAGGAAATGAAAATGCCAGTATTCCATTTTCTGTGCACAGATTGCACAAGTAATTGATTAATTTTTGCTGATCATGAATATGTTCAATGGTATCCTTCAATAAAATAACATGAAATTGACCCTTCATTTTATCGTATTGATTGTAAATATCTTCAGCTATAAATTCAATTTTTGCATCAGGGTATCTTTCTTTAAATATTTGTCTCCCATCTTCAATTTTTCCGGTTTCTAAATCAATGCCCACGCAATCACAACCTCTTTCAGCAAAACTCAATAGATTCCCTCCTTCGCCGCAACCAACTTCAAGTACCCGAATATCTTTACCCAGGGCAATATATTTTTCAATTAATGGAATCCAATATTGGGTTGTGCTTTCATATTGCATATTAAAATAACCAAGTCTTCGTTTGTGATAATCATACATAGGTGTAAAATTACAAAACTAAAGATCATAATCACTTCTTCTTCCTATGATATTGGGATCCACTTCTTTGTTCAAATTAAGATGTGGAGAATATAATTCTGATAAAATTCGATGGGCCAGAAAAGTAAAAACAGAATTAATTTGTTAGTTTTTAAATTAATCCGATTTCATATTCTTAATAGGTACTACTTTAAAAAACTGCTCTATTAATTAAGGAATCAGTTTAAACCGGAGTTGTTGGAATTTGCTTTTTTATAAAATAGTTGAATCACTGCGGGAACACGTTTTTTTGTAGTTAAAACCGGCACCGCTTAGCAATAAAAAGTATTTTGGAATCAATAAATTACCGCAAAACAGAATTAAGCTACTTCCATCGAAACAGACCTGGAAGCTTTCTTGCGATCTTCTTCACCAAGTAACACTTTTCTTAATCTGATATTCTTAGGTGTAACTTCTATGCACTCATCATTTTCAATGTATTCCATGCATTCTTCCAATGACATGGCTATTTTGGGAGCTATTCGGGTAGCATCATCAGACCCCGAAGCTCGCATATTGCTCAGTTTCTTAGGTTCACAGGCGTTTACAACAAGATCACCGGGTTTGACATTTTCCCCAATGATTTGACCTGTATATACTTCCTCTTGTGGATCGATAAAGAAAGACCCCCTGTCTTGCAATTTGTCCATAGAATAGGCAGTAGTAGAGCCTGCTAATTTTGAAATTATAACTCCGTTACTCCTGCCTGGGATAGTCCCTTTCCAGGGCTTATATTCTAAAAAGCGGTGGGACATTATAGCCTCACCAGCAGTCTGTACTAATATTTTTGAACGCAAACCGATCAATCCTCTGGATGGTATTTCAAACTCCAGATGCTGCATATCCATACGGGTTTCCATCACATGCATTTCACCTTTTCGGGATGTAACCAGATCAATTACTTTGCCACTGTACTCTGACAATACATCAACCACCAATATTTCAAAAGGCTCACATTTACGGCCATCTATTTCTTTCATGATTACTTTTGGCTGTCCAATAGTAAGTTCATAGCCTTCACGACGCATTGTTTCTACCAATATGCCCAAGTGTAATATACCTCTACCGTAAACTAATAATGTATCAGCACTATTAGTCTCTTCCACTCGAAGAGCCAGATTTTTTTCAATCTCTTTTGCTAATCTTTCCTTCAAATGGCGTGAAGTCACATACTTGCCGTCTCTACCATAAAGTGGGGAATTATTAATCCCAAAGGTCATATTCATCGTAGGCTCATCTACTGTAATTGTTGGTAATGCCTCAGGTGCATCAACATCCGCAATCGTATCACCAATATTGAATGACTCGAGTCCTACGATAGCGCAGATATCTCCAGCATGTACTTCAGTAGCTTTTTTTCTTCCCATTCCTTCGAATATAAAAAGCTCTTTGATACGGGTCTTTACTATTTTATCAGCCTGCACCAAACTCACCATTTGGGTGTCTTTGATCATACCACGACTTACTTTACCAATGCCAATGCGACCATGATATGAAGAGTAATCAATCGAAGTTAATTGTAACTGAAGATTACCTTGTTCTACTCTTGGAGCGGGAACATATTTTAAGATACCGTCTAACAAAGGTGTGATATCAGCACTTTGAGTCAACGAATCATTGAACCACCCATGTTTGCCAGATCCATAAAAAGTAGGAAAGTCCAGCTGGGCCTCAGTGGCTCCTAAATTGAAAAACAGTTCGAAAATTTGATCATGAACTTCTGCCGGACGACAATTTGGTTTGTCCACCTTATTGATCACCACTATGGGTAAGAGATTCAAGGCTAATGCTTTTTGCAATACAAATCTGGTCTGAGGCATAGTACCTTCAAAGGCATCTACTAATAGAATTACTCCATCGGCCATTTTTAATACACGCTCTACTTCACCACCAAAATCACTGTGCCCGGGAGTATCGATTACATTGATTTTTACATCTTTGTACATCACAGCAGCATTCTTGCTGAAGATGGTGATGCCACGCTCCCGCTCTAATTCGTTGCTATCCATGATCAACTCACCAGTTTCCTGATTGTCGCGGAATACTTTAGTGGCATGTAAAATCTTGTCTACTAATGTGGTTTTTCCGTGGTCTACGTGGGCAATGATGGCGATATTCCTAATGTCCATATCAGATTTTTATTTTTGAGGGTGCAAAGGTACGACTATAAAACCGGGCATCTGGATAAAGGAGTTTAATAAGATGTTAATCATTTTTTATCACCTATGTTACTAATAATGAGCGACTTAATAGAATTGATGTCTTTTAGATTCTTTCTGCAATTGCTGAAATTCCTAAAGGAAGTATTATGCCTGACTCTGCTGGAATGATTAACTCCCTTGCATGAATATTCCAGGTTTTAAAATGCAATTTCAATAATTGCTCTGCGATGGTAAGAGATAGCCCCATGGAATACATATTAAGCAATAGAAATTTTCCTCTGGAATTTAAGAGTATAGCACATTTAGACAATAAGTCGTCGATTTGATCTTCGAGCATCCATTTTTCGCCTTTTGGACCCCGGCCGTAAGCAGGTGGATCTAACAAAATTGCATCATAGTCTTTATTGCGATTTACTTCCCGAATGACAAACTTGAAAGCATCTTCTTCTACCCATCGGATGTCTTTAAGTTTACTTGCTTCCATATTTTCTTTGGCCCACTTTATTATAGGGGATACTGCATCTACATGATAAACCTCTGATTTAGTTTGATTTGCAAATAAACTTGCCACTCCCGTATAAGCAAACAAATTCAATACCCTCGGATTGGATAGTTCTTCCAGTTGATTTTTGATTTCCATCCAATTGGTTAATTGTTCGGGAAAGATTCCAATATGTCCGAAAGAAGTCAACTGCAATTTTATTCTAAGGTCACCAATATTTATCCACCATGGCTCTAACGGTTTAGATTTGAATTCCCAACCGCCTTTATTATCTCCCGAGCTTCTTGTATACAAAGCATCCCATCCATTCCAGATTTTCTCTGAAGATTGCTTTGACCAAATTGCTTGTGGTTCGGGCCTGCGCAAAATAAATTTGCCAAAGCGCTCGAGTTTTTCTTTACCTCCGCAATCGATGAGTGAATAATCTGGCCAATGCATAAAGATCCGCTAAGGTAAATCTATAGGACGAAATACCAGGAATATGATCAGGTATAGTCCTAAATTTGCAAGCTCAATGCAATTATCTGTCCCGATAGAAGAATGGAATCAGCTCTCAGATATTCCCATAATGGATGTTCGATCTCCAGGAGAATACACGCAGGGACATATGGTAGATGCACATTCTATTCCATTGTTTTCCAACGAAGAACGAGCCATTATCGGCACCCTGTATAAACAAACAGGCAGGGAAGAGGCTATGCATAAAGCCCTTGAAATGGTGGGCCCTCACATGATAGGTCTGGTGGAAGCTGCTAAAGGCATTGCTCCCGGGAAAAAAATAAAGGTGCATTGCTGGCGGGGAGGCATGCGAAGTGGTAGTGTAGCATGGTTGCTCAACACCATGGGATTTCAGGAAGTATTTACGCTGCAAGGTGGCTATAAAAGCTATAGAAAATGGATTTTGTCCCTCTATGAAAAGGACTATCCATTATTGATATTGGGTGGAAGAACAGGTAGTGCAAAAACAGAAGTGCTCAAAGCATTGAAACAGATGAACGAATCTGTCATAGATCTTGAAGCAATAGCACATCATAAAGGTTCAGCTTTTGGATGGATAGGCGAATCAGAGCAACCCTCTCAGGAACAATTTGAAAATAACCTGGGAGAGCAACTTTTTTCATTAAGAAATGTGGAAAATTTTTGGTTAGAGGATGAAAGCATAAGCATTGGCAAAAATAGAATTCCGATCCAGTTATTCGAAAAGCTAAGATCCGCTACAGTTTATTTTTTAGATATTCCAGTTGAAATACGAATTCCTCACCTGGTAAATACCTATGCCGCATATGGTGATGAAAAATTGGCCCAAAGCATTATGAAAATTCACAAGCGCTTAGGTGGGATGAACACTAAATTAGCGCTGGAAGGACTCGCAAAGAAAGATTACGAATTAGTTGCTAGATTGGCATTGAAATATTACGACAAATCTTATGAAGCAGGAATTAATCACAGAGTGCCAAATTCAGTAGTTCGTATTCATTCTAAAACCATAGATCCAATAAAAAACGCAGCATTAATATTAAATCATAAACTAAAAAATAAACATGGAGCCTATCAGACTCACACAATATAGTCATGGTGCAGGATGTGGTTGCAAGATCTCGCCGAAGAATCTTGATATCATTCTCAAATCGAGTTTTGAAAGGAAACCTGATAGTCATCTTTTGGTAGGATATGACTCCAGGGATGATGCCGCAGTATATGATATTGGTAATGGACAGTCTATTATCAGTACGACTGATTTTTTTATGCCTATAGTGGATGATGCCTTTGATTTTGGAAGAATTGCCGCTACCAATGCTATCAGCGATGTATATGCCATGGGCGGGAAACCAATAATGGCAATAGCAGTACTGGGTTGGCCGATCAATAAATTACCCCTCGAAGTGGCACAGCAAGTAGTGGATGGCGGGCGTGAGGTTTGTAAAAATGCAGGAATCCCATTGGCAGGGGGACATAGCATCGATAGTCCTGAGCCTATATTCGGATTGGCTGTGACAGGAATCATTGATACCAAATTCCTTAAGCGAAATGATACCGCTAAAAATGGAGATAAACTGTACTTGACAAAACCCATTGGAGTAGGTATTTATAGTACTGCTCAAAAGAAGGGATTATTAAAAACGGGACATGAGCAAATAATGGTGGATACCATGTGTACATTAAATAAAGCAGGTGCATTATTGTCTAAGATAGAAGGTGTGCATGCTATGACCGATGTGACAGGATTTGGATTGCTGGGGCATTTGATTGAAATGGCAAAAGGAAGCAACCTCTCCGCAAAAATATACTCAGATAAAATCAGCCTGTTGCCTGATGTAATACATTATATTGAAGCAAAATCATTTCCAGGAGGTACTACTCGTAATTGGGAGAGTTATAGCCATGAAGTAAGTGAAGTAAGTGAATTGTGGAAGTATATTTTGGCAGACCCTCAGACTAGTGGGGGATTATTGATTTCAGTGGATCCAACTGCTATTGCCGAAGTTGAAGAATTACTTTTTCAAAACAATTTGCAATCACACTCTATTGGAGAAATTATTTCAAAGCGAGATAAAGTAGTAACAGTGCAATAATATTTTTAATAGTTTAATCCCTAGTGGATCGGATTCATTTTTATACAAACTATGAATTTCTTATCTTCAGCCAATGAAAAAAATAAATGCCGCGCTTTGCTCGTTCGGTATGAGTGGTACTGTTTTCCATGCTCCGTTCATCGCATGTCATCCTGGTATTAATTTGTATGCAGTTTGGGAAAGATCTAAAAGTTTAGTCCATTTATCATATCCTGAAACAAAGATTTACCGGACATACGAGCAATTAGTAGAAGATCCAATTGTAGACTTAGTAGTGGTAAATACGCCTAGCTCTACCCATTTTGATTATGCGAGACAAGCATTAAGAGCCGGAAAGAATATAATTGTAGAAAAGCCTTTTACAGCTACACTAGATCAAGCCAGGGAGCTCACAGCTTTGGCCTTGGAGAAAAATGTAAAATTGGCCATTTTCCAGAACCGAAGATGGGATAGTGATTTCAAGACTGTACAGTATATTATTAATCAGGGAATCCTGGGAGAAATTTTTGAAGCTGAGCTGCATTATGATAGATATAATTTAGCTCTTAGCCCAAAAGCACATAAAGAAACCGCTGGTCCTGGTGTAGGGATAGTATTTGATTTAGGAGCACATTTGATAGATCAGGCTTTGGTCTTATTCGGCATGCCTGAAGCAGTATTCGCTGATATTATGAAGATCAGGCCTGGTACAGAAGTAGATGACTACTTCGAAATAGTATTGATGTATCCGAAACAAAGAGTTCGTTTAAAAGCGGGCTATATAGTAAAAGAGCCAATACCTTCCTTTGTAATACACGGTACTAAAGGATCATTTTTAAAATCACGATCAGATATTCAGGAGACAGATTTGCAAGCAAAAAAATCCCCTGATTCTTTAGATTGGGGAATTGAGTCTGAAGCAGAATACGGTTTGCTTCATATGGAGAAAGAGGGACAAAATATTAAAGAAAGGGTCCCTTCATTGCAGGGAAACTATATGGCATTCTATGAAGGAGTTTATCAAGCATTAGTTCATGGAAAGGATATGCCTGTTGCTGGTGAAGATGGGGTGAGGATGATGACTATTTTAGATGCGGCTTATAAAAGTAATGCGGGTAGAAAAGTCATTATTTTATAGAATAGGTAATGTTATCCTGCCTCATATTTAGGTAAATTCCGATAATGTAAGTTTCTTTATAAATTGGTCAAATCGAGTGCATGGGAGCACATTTATCCAATAAGGAAAAGGTATTTAGAATGGAAGAAAAATTATAAAAAATCAATTTGAAATGATTAGATCTTGCCTTAGCATCATCGTATTGTTACTTTTTTTACCTGCATGTAAAAACACTCAACCCGATAAGTATACGTTTCCGTTCAATGATCCCTCTCTTTCAATGGATAAAAGAGTAGACGATATAGTTTCAAGACTATCATTGGATCAAAAGATAAGTCAGTTAATGAATCAATCTCCTGCTATAGATTCATTGGGAATTCCTCAATACAATTGGTGGTCAGAGGGTTTGCATGGCATTGCGAGAGCAGGCTTGGCTACTGTTTTTCCGCAGGCTATTGGTATGGCGGCTACCTGGGATGATAGTTTAATCTATAGTGTAGCAAATGTGATATCTGATGAAACACGAGCTAAGCACCATGAATTTGTGCGAAAAGGAAAAAGATTTTTATACCAGGGACTTACCTTGTGGTCTCCTAATATTAATATTTTCAGAGATCCTCGGTGGGGTCGTGGCCAGGAGACCTATGGTGAAGATCCTTTTCTTACAGGGATATTGGGAATCAATTTTGTAAAAGGTTTGCAGGGTGATGATCCCAATTATTTCAAGACCATAGCGACTGTTAAGCATTTTGCCGTTCATAGTGGTCCTGAGCCAGAAAGACACGAATTCAATGCAATAGCAAGTCTCAAAGACATGAATGAAACTTATTTGCCACAGTTTGAAATGGGTATCAAAGAGGGGAAAGCATACTCTATCATGTGTGCATACAATCGGGTGAATGGAGAAGCATGTTGCGGAAATGAAGGTTTGCTTACAAAGCTTTTACGCAATGAATGGGGCTTCAAAGGATATGTAGTATCTGATTGTGATGCCATTGATGATATTACGCTTCATCATAAAGTAACGGCGACCCCGGAAGAAGGAGTTGCACTTGCCATAAAATCTGGTACTGATCTTGAATGTGGACGGTTTTTTAAATATTTAAAATCTGCTGTTGAGAAAAATGTAATTACAGAGAAGGAACTGGATATTGCATTAAAAAGATTATTCACAGCCCGGATGAAGCTGGGGATGTTTGATGATAGTACTAGCAATAAATGGGCTCGTATACCGTATTCTGTAGTCGATCAACCCATTCACCGTGCTATGGCACTTGAAGTAGCAAGAAAATCGATGGTGTTATTAAAAAATGCGCCTTTTAAAAATGCAACAAAAAATATTCTCCCTCTAAAAAAAGATGTAAACGTAGCTGTGATTGGTCCCAATGCAGATCAATGGCTAATGTTATTGGGAAATTATAATGGAGTTCCTGCTGATGCTATCACCCCTTTTAGAGGTATCAGGGAAAAACTCCCCAATGCAAAAGTAAGTTTCGCACAAGGCTGTGAATTAGCTGATGGAATGCCCATGTATTATACTATTCCTTCTGCTGTTTTGTCTCATAATGGTACTAAGGGATTGAACGTAGAATATTTTAATCAGAGTTCCTTTGCTGGAAATGTATTGTATACCGGGATTGATTCAATACTCGATGCTAATTGGAAAGACAAAGCCCCTCGTAACGATATGAATGATGATGACTTTGCTGTTCGATGGAGTGGTGATATATCGCCTACAGTGACCGGAGAATATCAACTAGGTGTAATCACTACTTGTAATACCAAACTCTTTCTTGATGATAGTCTGGTAGCTAAAACGGTTTATCAATTCAGAGATGAATATGGTGATCCCAGGCTTAGAAAATCCATACCGATAAAACTGGAAAAAGGAAAATTGTATAGAATTAAAGTAGAAGCCATAGAAACATTTGCAGATGCGCAAGTGCAATTGGTTTGGGCAGCACCCAAGCCTGGATTAAAGCAAGAAGCTTTGGCTAAAGCGAAAGAAGCTGATGTTGTCATTATGTGCATGGGCCTCACTTCCCGAATGGAAGGGGAAGAAATGGATATCAAGATTGATGGATTCAGAGGTGGTGATAGAACTACTATTGGATTGCCCGCTGTACAAGAAGATTTAATCAAGTCAATCCATGCATTAGGTAAGCCAGTTATCTTAGTCCTGTTGAATGGAAGTGCGTTGTCGATCAACTGGGAAGATCAAAATATACCTGCCATACTCGAAGCCTGGTATCCTGGTCAGGCAGCTGGTACTGCGATTGCAGATGTATTATTTGGTGATTATAATCCTGGCGGTAAACTTCCCGTTACTTTTTACAAATCGGAAAAGGACCTTCCGCCTTTTGATCAATATGCTATTACCAGTCAAACCTATAGATATTTTAAAGGAGAGCCACTATATCCATTTGGCTACGGATTGTCATATTCTGAATTTGAGTTTTCAGATTTAAAAGTGGACTCCATTATTGCCCAAAAAAAGGGTGCAATCATTCAGGTATTGGTGAAAAACTCCAGTGATATTGAAGGAGATGAAGTGGTACAGGTTTATATTAAAAACCTCAATACTATTCCTAATCAACCGATTCACTCATTGAAAGGATTTAAAAGAGTTCACCTCAAAGCCAGAGAGTCACAATTGGTGGAAATCAAATTACGGCCGGATGCTTTTGATTATATCGATGATGCAGGTAAGAAAACAAATGGAATAGGAAAATTTGAAATATCGGTGGGTGGAGGCCAACCAGGAAATAGAGGTGGTGGAAAAAATATCAATAAAACAGTTTCCAGGATTTGATGCGGTAGAAATATCATCAAATTGAAAAAACTATTTACTCAATTCAAAGTCTAATTCCAGTAAAAAAGCCTCTATCCATTCAGCCATTAATTTATTGTCGTCGAGATCAGTTGTATCGAGATTGGCTATATTGGCTAAGTCTGTATCATCCATTTCGTAATTATTTTTTGCATGATTTCACCTCTGTTGGAAGCATCAAATTTTGATAACAAATGTTTTGTATGGTATTTTAAAGTATTATTTGAAACGAATAATTTCTTACAAATTTGTTCATTATTTAATCCGTTGATCATCTCTGAAAGAATAGTGTATTCTCTTTCTGTAAGATCTTCGTTGGTCAATTGATTTAGTTTTTCCCGGGTTAGTTTCATAGCTTCCATTTCCTGGCTAAATTTGTACAAGGCCATTTCAATAGTAGTGAGGAGATCTCTTTCTTCAAATGGTTTTACTATGTAACCATAAGGAAGGGTAGGCTTAGCTCGTTCCAAAGTATGTTTATCAGAAAGGGAGGTTAAGAAAACAAATGGAATCTTTCTGTTTTTTCTCAACCATTCTGCTATTTGAATTCCATCTTTGGTGCCTTTGATCATAATATCGCATAACACTAAATCAGGAAAGTGTGAGCTCAGATAGTCCAGTGCACGATCACCATTGCCCATAATATTAGCCACCTCATATCCTATGGATTTTACCATATCACTGATGTCTTCCGCAATTAAAGCTTCATCTTCAATTATTAAAATTCTAATATTATCCACACTATTTATTTGATGCCATTGATGAATCAAAAATCATCAGGATTTAAGATATTTTCACTACCCCTGGGTATAATTTTAATCAAGCTGCTTTTTTATAATCCCTTACATACATTGTTACTGAGGTCCCCCGATCAGTTTGCATTTCTAATTTTGCATTTAATTGATTACTGAAGGCATTGATTAACCGATATCCAAATGATTTCCCACTTAATGGTTTTTCTTTATCCGATATCCCTATTCCATCATCCTGTACTTTAATTACTAATTCCTGATTTATTTCTTTTATACTGACTTTTATAGTTCCGGTTCTTTCGTCAGGGAAGGCATACTTCAAAGAATTGCTGATTAATTCATTGATTACCAATCCAATAGGAATCATCGTGTCCACATCCAGATTCAAGGAATCTATATCGACTTCTAATTTTATTTTATTCCTGGAAATAGTATAGGATGAAAACAAATTACTGATCAATGTTTCCAGATATTTTTTAAGCTCTATTCCGGTAAGATTGTTTTCCTGATACAAATTTTGATGAATAAGGGCCATTGATTTTACCCGATTTTGACCTTCCTTTAAGGCAGTGAGTGCTGTCTTGTCTTCAATATGCCGTGCTTGAAGATTGAGCAAAGAGGAGATGAATTGCAGGTTGTTTTTTACCCGATGGTGAATTTCTTTGAGTAAAGTCTCTTTTTCAGACAATGATTTTTGAATTTGCGCATTTTGAGATTTTGTTTTTCTCCATAGAGTATAGGCATAATAGGCAAGTAATGAAAAAATGATGGCTGCAAATACCGAAGCGTAAGTTTGTCTTTTTGAAATGCTGAGTCGTTCATCTGCCAGTTTTTTTTCTGAGGAAAGCAGGGCGATTTGGTTTTCCTTTCTTTCTGTTTCGAATTCAACATGGAGCCCTGTTATTTGAAGGGTGATGTCTGTATTCAGTTCTTTGGCATTTTTGTCAACAAATGATCTCAAAGAAGCTAAGGCTTTTTTATAGTCACCTTGCTTTTCGTAAAAGTCTGCATGCAATTTTAATCTTTCTAAGTTTAATTCAGAAGCATCAAGTTTATGAGCCAGTGCATCTGATAACTGAAGGTATTGACTAGCTTTTGAAATTTGATTTAATGCAAGGTAATTTTTAGCAAGTCCTTGCTTTACTATTACTTTATCATTTTCACTACTTTCACTTTGTAAAAAATGTTCAGCCATTTCATATTCATGTATAGCCAGCTCAGGATGATCTTCTAACTCATGAATTCTGGCCAATAGTTGGTGAGACCTGCTAAGCCCCAGGGTGAATTTAGATACAGAATCTATTGCTATACATTCAAAAACAAGTTTTTTTGCTTCCTCATATTTTTTCAATTGAATATTATTAGAGGCAATATTTCTCAATGAAACTGATTCCCCGGGAGGATAGTTAAGTTTTTTTGCCAGTTGGTATGATTTATTAAAGTATTCATTTGATTTATCCCATTGTTTAAGTGTGGCGTATGTATTTCCCATCTCATTGTAGAAGAAACCGTTTTCATCATCTCTGTTTAAGTTCACTCCTATTTCAATGCCCCTTAAAGAAGATTGAATGCCTTTTTGGAAATCACCGGATTCACGAAAGCACATAGAAAGTAAACTCAATGCATACCACTCTCTTTCTATGTTCCTGGTCTTGATCGTCCAATCAATATAACTATCGGTTATTTCTATGGCCTTAGCATAATTGCCTTCCATATAAGCCAATGATCCGGAGATGTAATCAAATAAATGTATACCATAGTCATTATTTACCCTCTGTGCTATAGTAAGACCAGTATCTGCATATTTTTTGGCAAGGTCAATATCCTGATACCTGATGATTTGAGCAAGATCAAAATAAGCAATTGCTTTTACAGAATCATTTGTCGCGGTATTAATTTTTGAAAGTAGAGCGTCTTTACCGGGGCCCTGTCCAAACAAATTTAATGTACATAAGGGAAAGAAAAAAAAAGTAAAAATCAGTTTTGCCTTCATCTCCATGTAAATTTATTTAGCTAAAAATAATGAAGGTAAAGTATAGATTAAAAACTATTTATAATAGATAGTTTATAAAATACGACTGATGCTATTGAATTTTGTATTTAACCGACCTACATATGCGTCCAACCCTGTGCTTCCAAATGGATAAATTTCCCTCCTGTAGTCTGAAGGATATTTCCATCTGAGGCTGGCCTTATTTCGCCGATCGAATAAAAACCAGGTAAATATTTTATGTGCTCAAAGTCTTTTTCACTAATGGTAAAGAGCAATTCATAATCTTCGCCGCCATTAAGAGCAGCAGTAATTGGATTTATATTAAACTCCAATGCCAGCTCAGATGCAATAGGTACTATGGGTACTAATTTTTCTTCAATCAGGGCCCCGCAACCCGATTGTTTACAAATATGTTTTATTTCAGAGCTTAATCCATCGCTAATATCGATCATAGCAGAGGGCTTTATACCAAGCCTGTGAAATGTCTCAACTACATCTTTTCTGGCTTCCGGCTTTAATTGTTTTTCCAGCAATAGTGTAAATCGTTCATTCAATTCAGGTTGGATACCAGGCGTGCTTTCAAAAATTTGCTTTTCTCTTTCAAGTAATTGCAAGCCTAAATATGCGGCCCCTAACTCCCCGGTAATACAAATGATATCACCTATTTGAGCTCCACTGCGGTAAACTATTTGATTCAGCCTTGCCTGACCTATTGCTGTAATACTGATTATTAAACCTTTAGGGGAAGAAGTAGTATCGCCTCCTACCAAATCTACTTTATAATTTTTGCAAGCCAGATGGATTCCTTCATAGATTTGTTCTAATGCTTCTACGGAAAATCTATTAGATAATGCAATACTAACAGTGATTTGCTTGGGTATCGCATTCATAGCATAAATGTCTGACAGATTTACCACAACACTTTTATACCCCAGGTGTTTCAATGGAGTGTAAGCCAAATCAAAATGAATTCCTTCAATCAATAAGTCTGTAGAGACAAGGGTTGCTAGCTCAGAGGGTTCTATTACCGCTGCATCGTCACCTACTCCTTTAATGCTCCCCTGTTGATAAATGACCGTATTTTTAGTGAGATGATCTATTAGACCAAACTCACCCAAAGTATTTACATCCGTTCTTTTTTCGTCCATTATTTTAATTTTATTCCTTCTGAAATTGATTGCGCATTTTTCCAGATTTCTATATCCGGGACAGGAGCAATGATTTTTACATTGGTGTGATCTACAGGATGAATAAAGTCCAGACTATAAGCATGTAATGCTATGCTATTATCAGATCTGCTTTCTTTTGATCCATATTTTATATCACCTATGATGGGTGAGCCTATAGCAGCCAGTTGAGCCCTGATCTGATGATGCCTTCCGGTTTCAAGTTTGATTTCCAGTAAATGGTTTCCATTTGGTAAGGTTCCACAAAACACATATTCCAATATGGCCTTTTTACCCTCTTTATGAGTTTCATCTACTTCAAAAGATTTATTACTTTTTTTATGTGCAAATAGAAAATGAGAGAGCGTATCCTTATCTTTTAGAGGTTTATTTGATACCAAAGCAAGGTATCTCCTTTTTATATTTTGAGATTTTATTAACTCACTGAAATAGGCAGCACTAGTTTTTTTCTTTGCAAAAAGTACCACCCCACTACAGGGCTGATCAATACGGTGAATTAAAAACAAATTTGCTTTACAGTAATGAAAGAGAAGGACTTCAAGTGATTGCTCTTTTTGATGAACGGATTGCACCGCCATGCCACCTGGTTTATTAAACGCAACATAATGGTGGTTGTTGACCAATATGTGGTCTGGAAAATTATTCATTATTCTTTTCTATGTAGTCAATATCCTCTATGACCTCCTCATTGGATGATTTTGACTTTGGAATAAATGGGGTGTTTTTTGGATTTTGAGGAATAGAATCATCCCGAAGAATATATTTGTACAGGAAGTAAAATACACCGCCCAATAGTAAGAGTTTAAACATATAAAGTTTTCTTAATGAATTAGTTCAGACCCGCAAATTTATTAGCTTTGTGGCTACTTTAAGCCATTAAGTTTAATTTCATCATTATTCTATGCTATCATTTCGTAAACAAACCAATATCGCTGGATGGTTGGTATTCGCTATTGCGTTTCTGGTATATTTTCTAAGTGCTGAAAGATCAGGTAGTTTATGGGACTGTGGCGAGTTTATTCTCGGTGCAGCCAAGCTACAGGTAGTGCATCCGCCAGGGGCTCCTTTTTTTATTCTGGTAGGCAGATTATTTTCCTGGGTGGGCTCTATATTTAGCTCCAATCCTTCAGCACCTGCTTTTGCTGTAAATATTATGTCTGGCATGTGTACTGCTCTGGCTTGCACATTTTTTGCATGGAGCACTATTATATTGGCCAAAATGAGTTGGATGGGAAGAGAAAAAGAACCTGATACCAATGAGGGTTGGGTATTAGCAGCAGCTGGTATCACTACTGGCCTGACAGGTGCTTTTTGTACTTCAGTTTGGTTTAGTGCTGTAGAGGGTGAAGTGTATGCAATGTCTACTTTTTTTACCGCCCTTACTATATGGACGGCACTCAAATGGTACTATTTGCCCAGTAATGCTCAAAATGAAAAATGGCTTGTATTATCCTTATTTGTAGCTGCTCTTTCAATAGGTGTTCACCTGCTTAGCTTACTTGCTTTTCCTTTCATTGGATTACTCTATTATTATAAAAGATTTAAAAATCATAATCTCAAAGGCGCCTTGATAGCCCTGGTAGGATCTGTAGTGGTATTAGGTATGTATCAGAAGCTGGTGATAGTGGGATTGCCTCAGTTATGGGCTTCGTTAGATTATATAATGGTTAATGGGCTGGGAATGCCATTTCACTCCGGAATAATTCCGTTCTTATTGATTATCGGAGCTGGTTTATACTATGGATTAAGGTATGCATCTAAGAAGTCAAATGCTATGGTGCAGAATATAATGATCGCTACATTATTGGTGATACTAGGATTTTCTACTGTGGCTGTGGTAGTCATAAGAGCAAATGCAGATACTCCCATAAATATGAATTCGCCCACAGATGCCATGAGATTGATACCTTACCTCAATAGAGAACAATATGGCGACCGACCACTATTGAAGGGCCCTTCCTACGAAGCATTACCTATTAATTATGGTTCTGAAGACAGATATGGAAGAGTAGGGGACCGATATGAAGTGGTCGATAAAAAGTATTCTCCCGAGTATAGATCTACTGATGAAAAATTCTTCCCTAGAATGGGTCATACTGACCGAAAGACATTGTACGAATATTGGATGGGAAAGCAGTCAAAACCTACCCAGGCAGATAATATGAGTTTCTTCATGAGGTACCAGGTAAGCTGGATGTATTTCAGGTATTTTATGTGGAATTTTGTTGGTCGTGAAAATTTTGATCAGGGCTATTATCCGTGGAATAAAAAAAGTGGTCAATGGCTTTCAGGAATTACTCCTCTTGATGAAGCCAGGTTGTACAATATGGAGAAAGAACCAGAGCGAATGAAAACCAATCCCGGTAGAAATAAATATTACTTTATACCATTAATATTGGGGCTATTGGGCTTGTTTTGGCATTTTAAGAGTAGTAAACGTGAATTTCTTGCCCTTCTGATGTTGTTTCTAATTACCGGAATGGGGATTATTATTTACTCCAATGAACCCCCCAACGAACCACGTGAGCGCGATTATGTATTGGTTGGATCATTTCTCACATTTGCCATTTGGGCAGGAATGGGCGTGGTAGCTATTTATAGATTTCTAGCCGAAAAAATGAAGGGCAACGCCCTTATTCCTGTGGTAGCTGCATCCTTCCTGGGATTCCTGAGTCCGGTAATCATGGAGACTCAGGGATTTGATGATCATTCCAGAAGTCACCTGACAGGATCCAGAGATTATGCCAAAGACTTCCTGGAAACTTGTGCCCCTAATGCCATATTGTTTACCTATGGTGATAATGATACCTATCCATTATGGTATGCTCAGGAAATGGAAGGAATTCGTACGGATGTACGGGTAATTAATTTAAGCCTCATTGCCGTGGATTGGTATATCAACCAGGTTAGGAGAAAAATAAACAAGTCGGATCCGGTAAAGCTTTCTATTTCAGAAGAGAATTACAGAGGTGATAGCAGAATGCAGTTAGTTATCAATGCCCCGGATGGTACCACACGAAATGTATATGATGTATTAAAATTTGTAAATGAAAAGCATCCGTTGCCATTGCAAAGCGGTCAGCGAATGGAGACCTATATACCTGCCAGAAAAGTAGTGATTCCTGTTGATCGGGCAAGAGCTATTGCAGCAGGTATGATCAGTCCTAACGATACGAATGTAGTAAGTCAAATAGAGATTTCTTTATCCGGAAATTATTTGATGAAGGATGATTTAGCCGTATTAGACATCATTGCTTCTAATTTCTATGATAGACCTATTTATTTTGCAAGTACTGCTAATCTGGATAAACTGATCGGTCTGAATACTTATACTTCATTGGAAGGAATGGCGGCGAGGATAGTACCCATTAAATCTGCCCAGGATGGTCGATTCGGTCAGTATGGATTCGGTGTAGTAAATACGGATAGGATTTATGAAAATATGACTAAGAAATATGCATGGGGAGGATTTGACAAATATAAGATGCATACTTTTGAAAATAGTTTCAATCCTAGTTTTCAGGCGATGAAGATTGCTTTTATGAGGGCTATAGATGCTTTGATCCAAAAAGGGGATATGAAAAAAGCTGAAGATTTGAATGATCAATATTTTGAGGCTTTCCCCCAAATGAATTTTGAATACGATGCTCAGCGACTGATGTTTGTTGAATTTTACTATAAAATGAGTCAGCTTACAAAATTCAAAGCAGAGGCCTTAAAGCTTGCCACTGAAGCTGCAGAATATTTAGAGTTTTTCAATTCTCTTTCGCCAGATGATCTGGAGTCAAGTTTCAGGCAGGATTTTGATCAATACATGACTATTCCACCAAGACTAGCCACCATTGCCAAGCAGGCCCAGGATCCTGCATTTGAAAAGCAAATAAACGATATACTGGGTAAGTATATGGCCGATCCGGTGAAGAAATAAAGAATATTATTTAATGGTTGCAGACAAAGCCCAATTTCTAAATAAAATTGGGCTTTTTTTATGTTCAATCTTTTGATTGATAATTATAAAGTATATCGTAAATATACGATATAATGCTTTCGTTTTCTTATTAAGAATTGAATTATAGCTTACAATTCTTAATTTTGAGATATGTCATTAATTAGAAAATTCAGTTTATTGCTTTTTTTAGTAGGATCATTTTGTTCGCCAAATATTGGTCAACATGAAATGATGAGATGGTCAAAGCATGCCAACCAGGTGGAGATCATTCGGGATGAGTATGGTATTCCTCATATCTATGGTAAAACCAATGCTGATGCAGTTTTTGGTTTGATGTATGCCCAATGTGAAGATGATTTTAAAAGGATAGAATTGAATTATATTGAAAAATTGGGTAGAAAAAGTGAAATCAATGGTGAGAAAGATATTTACAATGATCTTTATATCAGATTGATAATAGATACCCTGGATGCTAAAAAGGATTTTAGAAAATCCCCTAAATGGTTGAAAGAATTAATGGTTGCCTTTGCAGATGGGATTAACTATTACCTCTACAAACACCCGGAAGTAAAACCTGCTTTATTGTCAAAATTTGAACCCTGGTACCCATTATTGTGGACTGATGGAAGCATAGGAGCAATTAATACAGCTGATGTGGATGAAAATGATTTAAAAGCTTTTTACACAGGCAATTATATTGCAAAGAATACCTCAGAAAAAAATCCAACCGGAAGTAATGGATTTGCAATTGCGCCTTCTAAATCGGCATCAGGAAATGCAATGCTGTATATCAATCCACACGTGACATTTTATTTTAGACCTGAAGTACATATGGCAAGTGACCAGGGACTGAATACTTATGGGGCGGTTACCTGGGGACAATTCTTTATTTATCAGGGATTTAATGAAAAATGTGGTTGGATGCACACGAGTTGTAATGTAGATGTGGCAGATGTGTATAAAGAAAAGATAACTAAGAAAAATGGTAAATATTATTTTGAATACGATGGAAAATCGAAGGCCTTCAGCACAAAAACAATAGATATTTATTTTAAAAAAGACGGACAATTAGAAAGGAAATCTTTTCCTGCTTTTTTCAATCACCACGGACCAGTAATGGGTATCAGAGATAATCAATGGATAACTGTCAGAAATTATAACAGAGCGTTGAATGGGCTAAAACAATGCTGGCAAAGAAATATAGCGAATGGTTTAGTGGATTACAAAAAAGTAATGGACTTAAGAGGAAATATTTCCAATAGTACGGTATATGCTGATGCCGATGGTCATATTGCCTATTGGCATGGAAACTATATACCCAAACGCGATCCAAAACTGAATTGGAGCGTTCCCGTGGATGGATCAGTTTCAAAATTTGAATGGCAGGGCATCCATCCGGTAGAAGAAACGGTTCACATGATAGATCCACCTAATGGGTGGTTACAAAACTGTAATTCAACGCCTTATTCGATGGCAGGAAAAGATAGTCCTTCAAAGTCCAATTATCCTCCTTATATGGCACCGGATGGAGAAAATTTTAGAGGAATTAATGCAGTAAGGCTATTGTCAGAACCAGGTAAGTTAAATTTAGAGACAATGGTTAAGGCAGGATATGATCGGAAATTGACTGCTTTTGAAATATTAATTCCCGCCTTACTTAAAAGATTTGAAGAATATAGCCTCCGTGGCGATAATGAATTTATTCCATTGGAAGAGCCTATCAGAATATTAAAATCATGGGATTATAAAGTTGACACTGCATCTATAGCTACCACGCTTGCTATTGAGTGGGCGGAGCGATTACAACCTGCATTGCGAAAAACTTATATCAATTCCGGAGAGGATGATCAGGTAACCAAAATGAAAAAATTCGCAGATGAAGCCACGGCAGATGAATTATTTAAACCATTAGCTGCTACGGTTACTTTTCTATTCGATACTTATGGTACCTGGAAAATGCCCTGGGGCCAAATTAATAGATTTCAAAGACTCCAGGGTGATATCATTCAATCACCTGATGATCATTTGTCCAGCATTCCTATTCCTTTTGCTTCCAGCTTGTGGGGCATGTTGCCCTCATATAATAGTCGTCGCTTTGAAGGCACCAATAATCGTTATGGAGTGAGCGGGAACAGTTTTATTTGTGCAGTGGAATTTGGCAAAAAGATCAAGGCCATATCTCTATTGGCAGGAGGCGAAAGTGGAGATCCGGCTTCACCGCATTTTTGGGATCAGGCCATGATGTATGCCGAGGGAAGATTTAAAGAAGTATTATTTTACAAAGAGGATGTGGAAAAACATGTGGTGAAAAGATATAAGCCAGGTGAGTAACTAGAATAAAAAAAGAGAGGAGGACTTACTTTAATCCCCTCTCTTTTTACTTTTAAAATCAAATCTTATTTAGCGCCTCTTCCAAGCCACCAGGCCACAGCCGCACCTGCTACTGAGGATATTACAGTCCATAATACCACATCTAAGGCTATCCCACTAAGTGTGAACATATTAGATGTACCATAATAAGAAAGATCGACACCCAATCCTATGAGGGCCCCAATTAGTGCTCCTGCTTTTGCTCCGGTAGGTATGGTGGTGATATTAGCCCAATTATTAAAAATATAGCTAACCAGGAGCCCGATAGAGCAATTTCCTAAAAACAAGGGCAATAAGCCAGACATATCATCCTGAGCTTTCATCAAGCCGGGGATTTCGCCATTTATTTTCATCATAGTGTCCATAAATAACATTCCATAAAGTACCCAGCCCAATAGGAATGCTACAACGCCTCCAATGAGGCCTCCGATTAAAGTTTTTGAATTCATAATATTACATTTAAGGTTTAAGAATGATCTAAATTTATTAATAAAAAATGGAATATTAACAGTTTTAGAAATTATTTTTCAATACATCAATTATTGATCACCTTTAGAGATGTCGATTTCTTAGGTAAGGCAGCTTTATACGCTCCGACCGTGATCTGTAAAGCGAATTAAAATATGATGGTAATTTTAAGTTAAAGCATACTTTTCCTATTAATTTCCATTCACATTCAAAAAAATATTTGGTATTAAGATCTCATTCGATTAATTTTAAAGCCGGGATGAAATTAATTCTTAAATCGGTCTTTTTCCTTAGTTTGATGTTTTTGGTAGAGCATATCAAAGCACAAACTACGATTCAGCCGCGGCAGATGGACTATAGTTTCGGCGGAGTTTTATACACCGACGAATCTACATTTATAGGCGGTATTCATTCCAGTGGCTTCAATTTGGGGTATAGAAAAGGTGTAATAAAAAAATATTACCTCACTAATTTTTATCAACTTGACTTTGGGAATCTAAAACACCCTAAGGAATATCATCAGAATCTTCGCACTCAGACAATACTTCATAATGTTTCCAGCGGTAATGGATTTGTATATGGAAAACAAAATTCATTCTTTAGCCTTCGGGGTGGCATTGGTGCCAAGCGATATTTTTCTGAAAAGGCTAAAAGAAAAGGGGTGGCTGTATCACTTACTTATGAGGGTGGAGCCTCTGTAGGAATCATTAAACCGTACTATATTGATATAAAAAAATTTAATGGCGACAGGTATTTTTTAGAGCCGACCCGATACACTGAAAAGAACAAAGAAACATTTTTGGATATCGATAATATTGCCGGCGCTTCCTCTTTTCTTAAAGGGATTAATCAATTAAATATTATCCCCGGATTTCATGCCCAGAGTACCTTGAATTTCTCATTTGGTGACGCAGAGCAGTTTGTGAAAGCCTTTGAAGCCGGGCTAATGGTAGATGTCTATACCAGGAAAATTCCAATAATGGTCAGTACTCCAAATACTGCTTTTTTTATAAATTTCTATGTAGGGGTGGAGTTTGGAAAACGAAAATGATACGGAGAATGATTTTTTGAAATTTTGGCATAATTTTTAACTTAAAATGAATTTCAAATGACTCAAAACATGGATATGCTTATTTTAACAGTTTTCTTATCCAATAATTTTTATTTTTACCGTTAGTTGACTGATTCTTAATGAAATTAATACCTATTTTTTTGTTGATATTCCTGGCCTTGGGTCTTTCCCATGCTCAGGATATTCACTTCAGCCAGTTTTACATGTCTCCGCTAAACCTCAACCCAGCGATGACTGGGGTGATGAATTGTGATAAGCGATTTATTGGTAATTACCGAAATCAGTGGTCCAGTGTATTGCGATCAAATGCATATAATACTTATTCGGCATCCTACGATCAGAAAGTCCCGGTTGGCAGATATGACTATTTTGGTTTTGGTGGAGGTCTGTGGGGTGATGTTGCCGGCCAATTAAATTTTGGGACCGTCGCTGGAAAAATAGCAGGGTCATTCAGTAAAAGAATGGCAGGTAATCGGGTGAATTCGCATTATTTGGCAGCAGGTTTTGATGTAGGGATTGCCCAGCGCAGATTAGATTTTACCAAAGCTCAGTTTGGAAGTCAGCATGATGGACAAGGAGGGTTTGATCCTACTTTGCCTGGTGAAGCCATAGACAATAGTCAATTTACTTTTGCTGATGTGAATGTGGGCTTGTTATGGTTTAGTGTGTTAGATAAAAATAGTTTTTATGCAGGTGCTGCCTATAGTCACTTAAACTCACCCAATCAATCTTTTAATAATGGGATTATAGATGCATTACCATCAAAAATCACATTGCATGCCGGAGGCGAGCTGGAAGTAAAAAACAATTTGCACCTGGTACCTGGAGCAGTAATGCTTAAACAAGGCGCAGCTTTTGAATTAAATTTGGGCTCAAGCGCCAAATTTATCACCCAAAAAAGTACTGATTTTGAACAATCATTTCAATTTGGTGCATGGGTCAGGTTTGCCAATCACTTTGAAAAAGCGTTTACTACAGATGCAGTAATTATTTCTTCCCGATTTGATTTTAATCATTATGGGGTGGGCCTTAGTTACGATTTGAACGTTTCTTCTTTAAGGCCGGCTAGTAATGGAAATGGGGCATTTGAAATATCTCTTATATATAATATTTGTGGTGGTGCTAATAGTAGAGGAGTTTATTGCCCCACATTTTAACAGCCGATTTTGAGGCTATAGATTCGAAGACAAATTATAATTAAATTGAGTTTCTTTTTTCATCTGATAATTAGGATGGATAAAAGAGAATTGTTTTATTTGTCATTTATTAATTATAGTTTAAAACCAAAATAGTATGTTCGGATCAAAAAAATCAGAAACCGTAACCAACAGTACCCCGTCAAAAAGTGTAACATCTTCTGCCTCCAGCTCTGCTTTGAATAGCATAGTTAGCGGTACTAAGATTGAAGGCAAAGTGCATTGTGATAATGATATTAGAATCGATGGTAGTCTTAAAGGGTCACTTACCTGTAACAGTAAGGTGATAATAGGACCATCCGGTTCAGTGGATGGTGATATTGAATGTGAAAATGCCGTAATCGAAGGACATTTTGTAGGAATACTTACAGTAAGAGATTCGCTTCAAGTGAAAGAATCAGCAAATATTAAAGGCGATATCAATACGGATAAATTGGTGGTGCATTCCGGTGCAGTATTTAATGTTTCTTGCCTCATGAAGAACGAAATGCATCACGAAAGCATTCCTTCATCAAATGGTATTTACGAAGAAGTGGGCTAAATTTTAAAGTTTTTTATTTTTTTTGAAAACGGACAATAAAAATCACCGTCCCAATGATATTTTGAAATATTCGGGTATGGCTTTTGAAATGTTTGCCTATATAGGAGTAGGCTTGTTGATAGGTACATTTTTGGATAAATGGCTTAAACCTAAGCAGCCCTATTTTACTTTGCTGTTTGCAGTTCTGTTTTTAAGTGGTTATTTTGTCAGACTGGTAAAAGATTTATCTAAGAAAAAATGAATCCGGGTAAGTTCTATTCTATACTTTCCATGGTGACTATAGGGGCAGGAGCTGTGCAAATAGCTTTGTTCCAATTGGCCAAATTCCAGGCGGGTTATTTTCCCTTACTTGGGTTTATATTTTTTTTACTATTCTCTATATTGATATATCATTTAGGGCAATCTACAGCCAGCTCTACGGACAAGAATAGATTTACTTCAGTGATCATGTCTATGATTTTTTTCAAACTATTACTTACTGTATTCCTTGTGATTGGCTTTGATAAATTGGTGGAGAAATTGCATCTTCTGCATATTGTTGGCTTTTTGATTAGCTATTTATTTTTTACTATATATGAAGTTTATTTTATGTCTCAATTAGCAAGGGTAAAGTAGCCGGTCTTTTACTGCCAGCGAGATGTATT
Organism: Chitinophagales bacterium; assembly: GCA_038251405.1. Lineage (GTDB taxonomy): Bacteria > Bacteroidota > Bacteroidia > Chitinophagales > Saprospiraceae > JADJLQ01. The sequence goes on along the minus strand of JBBSBH010000032.1, from coordinate 31,672 downwards.
ATCTTTAAATAAAGTTCGCAATTCATGACACTACAAGATTTTTTTAATTTCATTGGGTCCCATCCTAGTATACTTTTGTTTTATGGGATAGCCATTCCACTTAGTGCTTTTCTTACCGGAGTGTTTAGCCGAGACGAAGGATACCTATCTCCCTGGAAATATTTGTACTCTTTTATAATCTACCTGGTTTGTGTACCAGGTATTTTTGCTTTAATGCTTAATATATATTTGTTCTTATTTGAAAGACAGTCTATTTGGAGTCTCAATTTATACACCCAAGCACTTCCTGTTGTAGTCATGATTTTCACTTTAATGATTATTAGGAAATTTGTTAACCTGGATTACATACCCGGTTTCGAAAAGTTAGGTGGCTTGGTTTTGATGGTGACTGCAGTATTATTGATCATGTGGTTTTTAGATAAAACTCATATCTATGTCTTTAGTTTTATGCCTTTTAGCCAGGTGATATTAATTATTATTGGACTCTTGGTTGCGATTCGATTTGCCTGGAAAAAATTAGCCGGATAGTAGAAAATCGCAATAAAAAATTATTTTTGACTCAAATTATATTCCTCGACCTTTCTTAATTAGCCTTTCATAATTACCATTTAATTCCAACATTTAGTTAAAATATCATTAATCTAAAATCATAAAATAATGAAAGCACTTAAGTACATTGGTATATTATTACTCACTTTGATAGCCATATTCCTGATATTAGGAATCGTTGCCCCTAAAAAAGCCCACATGGAACGATCGATAAATATAGCTAAAGCCCCGGCAGTGGTTCAGGATATCGTTTCCAGATTTTCGGAAGAAAGCAATTGGTCTCCATGGGTAGAATTGGACCCAAATATGACTGTTTCTACTGAAGGTGAGGATGGAACGGTGGGTTCTAAATACTTTTGGGCAGGTAACCGTGATGCTGGTAAAGGGAATCAAACTAATACCAAAGTAGAACCAGGCTTGGTAGAGCGAAAAGTGATATTTGAAAAACCAATGGCTGGCGAGGCCGTGGTCACCATGAAATTAAATGCTGAAAATGGTGGTACCAAAGCTACCTGGAGCTTTGACTCTGAATCTCCCTATCCGATGAATGCCATTGGTCTTTTTATGCCTGTCGATAAATTTCTAGGACCTCAATATGAAAAAGGATTATCTAAATTAAAAGCTTATGCAGAATCAAAAAAGCTAACTTCCTACAGAGGTTATGAAGTGAAAGAAGTGGATGCTCCCTTGAGAACATATCTGGGTATTAGAACAACGTTGAGTATACAAGATATTCCGAAGTTCCTGGAAGCGTCTTTCGGGAAAATTAGCGCAGCTATTGCTGAAGCAAAAATTGAAATGGATGGAATGCCTGCAGGACTGTATTATACCTATGATGAAAAATCAGGAATTACCGATATGGCAGCTGTCATTCCCGTAAAGGGTAAACCGACCCTGGCAGGAATTTCTACTATCCAGCTTCCTGCAGGAAAAGAAGTAAGTACGGACCACCTGGGATCTTATGAAAAGATCGGTGAAGCTCACTTTGCTATTGATGATTATTGTAAAGCCAAAGGACTTAAGCAAGGTTCTCCAGCTATTGAGCAATATTCAAATGATCCAATGATGGAAAAAGATACCACCAAATGGATTACCCGGGTTATTTATCCAATCGTGCAATAGATAAGCAGAAGAAACTATCTGCTTAAATACATGCTGGCTTCACTTACCAGTTTCCTGAAATAGGGGTCCTGCAGGTTTTGTATATAGATGATCATTTCACCTGTGCTTTTCATTTCAGGCCCGAGTGATTTATCTACATGGGGGAATTTTTCAAAAGAAAACACAGGGACTTTTATAGCATACCCTGTCAGTTTTTTGATAATTTCAAAGTCTTTGAGTTTTTTAGTACCCAACATTACATGTGTAGCAATATTTAAATAAGGTACCTGGTAGGCTTTGGCAATGAATGGAGTAGTTCTTGAAGCTCTGGGATTGGCTTCTATTACATAGACTTTGTGATCTTTCAACGCAAATTGAATATTGATTAGTCCTTTTATTTCAAGTGCTCTCGCAATTTTTTCTGCATATTCAGCCATAGTATCTATCTCCTGTTGATTAAGGCTATAAGGAGGCAATACGGCATTGCTATCCCCGGAGTGAATACCTGCAGGCTCTATATGTTCCATTACCCCCATAATATGAAAATCATCTCCATCAAAAATGCCATCGATTTCGGCTTCCTTAGCGCGCTCCAGAAACTGGTCTATCAATACTTTATTTTCGGGCATATGTTTAAATATACTGAGTACATGGTGCTCTAATTCTTCATCATTAATGACTATCCGCATGCGTTGTCCTCCTAATACATAAGAAGGTCTTACCAGTACCGGATAGCCGGTTCGTTTAGCTACAGCCCATGCTTCATCTGCATCGCGAGCAGTTCCATACTCGGGATATGGGATTCCTAGCTCTTTTAATAAATCTGAAAACCTACCCCGGTCTTCAGCTATATCCAGGCTATTAAATGAAGTACCTACGATTTTGATACCTTCATTATGCATGGTCTCAGCTAATTTCAAAGCGGTCTGACCCCCCAATTGCACAATTACTCCTTCCGGTTTTTCAAGTTCCAATATCTCTTGTAAATGCTCCCAGTAGACGGGTTCGAAATATAATTTATCCGCCATATCAAAATCTGTAGATACTGTTTCAGGATTGCAATTCACCATAATCGCCTCGTAACCAGCCTCTTTAATAGCAATCAGCCCATGCACGCAACAATAGTCAAATTCAATACCCTGGCCAATCCTGTTTGGGCCTGACCCGAGAACTACAATTTTCTTTTTATCACTTGGGATAGATTCATTTTCCTGGTCAAAGGTAGAATAGAAATAAGGAGTCTTTGCTTCGAATTCGGCAGCGCAGGTATCCACCATTTTATAAGTTCTCTTGATACCTAATTTCATTCTGTGTTTATATACTTCTCTTTCATGGATACGAAGCAGCCATGCTATCTGACCATCGGAGTAGCCCATTTCCTTCATCTGGCGCATGAAGTGCTCAGGTATATCTTCGGCAACATTGAAGCGATTAGTCAGTTCATCTTCAATTTTTACCAGGCTTTTAATTTGCTTTAAAAACCAGGGATCGATTTTAGTAAGCTTATAAATTGTTTTCTCCGGAACCCCTAATCTGAAAGCATCCTTTATTCGATAAACTCTATCATCATATGCTACTTCCAACCTGGAGATGATGTCATTGGTCTGGATCCATTCTTTTTTGTCAGCGCCAAGTCCCATCCGACGATTTTCTTGAGATTGACAAGCTTTTTGAAGGGCTTCTAAAAAGCTTCGACCAATAGCCATTACTTCGCCTACGGACTTCATCTGCAAGCCAAGTTTGTGGTCGGCACCAGCAAATTTTTCAAAATCCCATCGGGGCATTTTTACAATCACATAGTCCAGGGAAGGTTCAAAATAGGCTGAAGTAGTCTTTGTTATTTGATTCTTCAGTTCATCCAGATTGTATCCAATGGCGAGTTTAGCAGCGATTTTGGCAATAGGATATCCGGTGGCCTTGCTAGCCAGTGCAGATGATCTGGATACACGAGGATTGATTTCTACTACGATCAGGTCTTCATTTTCCGGATTCATTGCAAACTGGACATTACATCCTCCGGCAAAATTTCCCATAGAACGCATCAAAATGATGGCATCAGTTCGCATCCTTTGAAAAGCAGTATCAGATAATGTCATGGCAGGAGCAACAGTGATGCTATCACCGGTATGAATTCCCATGGGATCCATATTTTCCACGGTACAGATGATGGCTACACTATCATTCATATCGCGAAGCAATTCCAATTCGAATTCTTTCCAGCCCAGTACAGCTTTTTCCACCAGGACTTCATGAGTTGGAGATGCATCTAGTCCTCTGCGCAGCGCTTCGTCAAATTCATCTTCCTTCATCACAAATCCACCGCCAGTACCACCTAATGTAAATGAAGGCCGGATTACTAAGGGAAATCCGATTTTTTGAGCCGCATTTTTGCCTTCTAAAAAAGAATTTGCTATAAATGAAGGAGGTGTAGACATGTTTAATGTCTTGACATGGTTTCTAAACTTCTCCCGATCCTCAGCCAATTCTATGGCATGAACATCTACACCGATCATTCTCACATTATATTTTTCCCAAACACCTTGTTTGTCAGCTTCGATTGCAAGATTAAGAGCAGTTTGTCCACCCATGGTAGGTAACACGGCATCAATCTTCCGCTCTTCCAATATTTTGATTAGACTTTCAACGGTCAGCGGCCATAAATAGATATGGTCAGCGGTCAATGGATCAGTCATTATGGTTGCAGGATTGCTATTTATTAATGAAACCTCTATGCCTTCTTCTCTAAGGGATCGGGATGCTTGAGAGCCCGAATAATCAAATTCGCAAGCTTGTCCTATGATGATAGGTCCAGATCCGATGATGAGAACTGAATTGATTGAATGGTCACGCGGCATTGTCTTCTCTGCTTATTGGTTAATAAAATCGGTCAAAGATAAAAAATTGAATCCTTTTGACTGGCTTATTCAAAAAATGATTGTGAATGCTTCTAATGCAATTGAAAACAACAATTCAATTTGGATACCTTTGAGACTGAAATGAAAAATAGAGTACTTATTACTGACGGAGTCCATCCAGGCATGATCTCTGATTTTGAAGATAAAGGATGGTTGGTGGACTACAGGCCGGAAGTGAACTATGGTGAAGTGAAGTCTATAATAGGTGATTATCAAGGACTTATTATTAATAGTAAGATTAATTGCGATTCCAGGTTTTTGGATCTTGCCATTAAACTACAATTTATTGGACGGCTCGGATCGGGTAGAGAAGTAGTGGACATTCTATATGCTCAAGCCAGAGGGATAAAGGTCTATTTCTCGCCGGAAGGGAACAAAAATGCAGTGGCTGAGCAAGCATTGGGCATGCTGCTTGCATTGTCAAATCAACTTCTTAAGGCGGATGCCGAAGTAAGGCAAAGCATCTGGCATCGTGAGGCTCGCAGAGGATGGGAATTGTCAGGTAAGACAATTGGAATTATTGGATTTGGACAGACGGGTAGTCAATTTGCCAAGAAATTATCTGGGTTGGATATGAAGGTATTGACATATGATAAATACTTAAATAAAGGATATGCAGGGGAATATCTTTTTATAGAAGAAGTTACGCTTGAATCTTTAATTAATCAGTCAGATATTATTAGCTTTCATCTTCCTTTAGCAGAGGATACCATTCACTTCGCCAATCATGGTTTTTTTTCTCGGTGCAAGCAAGGAGCCATCATTATTAATACTTCCAGAGGCGCTGTAATAGAAACTGATTCATTGATAGCAAATTTAGAGTTAAAGCAGCTAGGAGGTGCTTGTCTGGATGTTTTTGAGAATGAAAAGCCAACCCTTTTTTCTAAGGAGGAAAAAGAACGCTATCAGAGACTATATGCTATGGAAAATGTAATTCTTTCTCCCCATATTGCTGGATGGACAAAAGAATCTAAATATTTGCTTTCAAAGATTTTAATCGAAAAGATTTTTCCAAAACTACCCTAACGGGTGGCAAGACCGCATTATGGTAATGATATTTTTGATCAATAAATTTAATGATCATGAAATATCTTATACTTTTTTTATCTATTGCTCTTTTTTCTAGCTCCTGTTCAAAAAAGGACCCATGTGAAGGTGTCATATGTCAGAATAATGGTATTTGTGAAACAGGCACCTGTAATTGTCCTACTGGCTATGAAGGTACATTCTGTGAGCTCGAATCTACACCCAAAAAAGTGAAAGTGTCTTCTATTAAAGTTCTAAAAATACCACAAACTAAACCTGATGGTACCAATTGGGACACGGATGGCACCAATCCTGATATTTTCCCCGTGGTTTATACTATGAAAACAGATGGTAAAACGGTTGATCAGGTTTATTGGGTGAGTAATCTGATTAATACAAATGCCAAAATAAGTGGTCAGCCTGCATTTTCTATCATTCTTCCGGCTCTGGAATTTACTGATGTGAATAAATTGTTTGCCATATTTTTATTTGACAAAGATGAAAATACCCAGGAATCAATGGGACCCGGTATCATTTTTAATTTGAAAGATGATATTAGGGGCAGGCCTACTAGTATTAAAATAGATTGTACAGGCTGCGTACTTGCTTTCGAATTAGACTTAAAATATGAGTTTTAGACTATGAATATTTAGTTTTAAAGGTGGAATTTATACCCAAAAAGTGTCAGTGGAGGTTAATAAACCTTATAAAAATGATTAAATTGAAATAGATGTAAAAAAAGGAAGCAATTTCTTTCAAAGACTGGTCAAAAAATTACCTTTGCATGCTATTTATTTAATCAAAAGCTAGAACCAATTTGGATAGATGAAAAACCGCTATTTTGATCTCATCGAACAAACTTTTTATTTCCCTCAAGAAAGCTTCGATATCGAAAATGGATACCTCGATTTTAATGGAATACCGCTCATTCATTTAATCAGGAAATACGGCACTCCTTTTAAACTAACTTATCTGCCAAGAATAGGTGCTCAGATAAAACGAGCTAGAAACCTCTTCAATAGATCTATGAAAAATATCGGCTACAATGGCCAGTATTATTATTGCTATTGTACTAAATCTTGCCATTTTAGATTTATCCTAGAAGAAGTATTGCAAAATGGAGCCCATTTAGAAACTTCCAGTTCTTTTGATATTGATCTTATTCGCAAACTGCATATGCAAGGTCAGCTCGGCAAAGATGAATTGATCATTTGTAATGGGTATAAGGCATCAGACTATGGCAAGAAGATTTGTAAACTCATCAATGAAGGTTTTAAAAATGTAATACCTATACTGGATAATAAGGACGAATTATCTATTTATGAAGAATCGGTAGAGAATACATGCAAAATCGGTATTCGGGTAGCGACAGAGGAAGAACCTAATTTTCAATTTTATACATCCAGACTGGGTATTCGTAGTAGCGAAGTCATTCAATTTTATAAAGAACGGCTGGCCAATAACCCCAAGTTTAAATTGGAGATGCTTCATTTTTTTGTAGATACCGGGATAAAGGATACTATTTACTATTGGGGTGAGTTTAAAAAAGTTTTGAAAGTATATTGTGAATTAAAAAAAATCTGCCCGGAACTAAGAGCTATAGATATTGGCGGCGGCTTACCCATCCGCAATTCATTAGGATTTGAATATGATTATAGTTATATGATCAATGAGATCGTAAAACAAATCAAATTGGCTTGTTCAGACGATGGTATTCCAGAGCCTGATATTTTCTCTGAATTTGGAAAATATACCGTGGGTGAGAGCGGAGCGATTATTTTTTCCGTGATTGGTCAGAAGCAACAAAATGATTCTGAGTTATGGTATATGATTGATAATTCATTGATGAATACGATACCAGATAGCTGGGGCATAGCTGAGCGATTTATCCTTTTACCTATCAATAAATGGTACAATGATTTTACCAGGGTCAATATTGGTGGTATCACCTGCGACAATAGTGATTATTACAATAGTGAAGTGCATGAAAATCAAGTATACTTACCAGCACATAAAAATAATGAGAATGAACCTTTATATTTAGGATTTTTCCATACGGGAGCTTATCAGGACGCCTTAAGCGGGTACGGTGGCATCAAGCATTGTTTAATTCCAAGCCCGAAGCATATACTGGTAGATCGTGATGAGCAAGGAAATCTGGTAGACCGGCTATATCAGGAAGAACAAAAAGCAGAAGATATGCTTAAGATTTTGGGATACTAAGAGAATTTACGATTTACGGAATTACGAATTAATTTTAAAAACTAATTATTTATGAACAGAGGGCCTGTTTCAAAATTTATAGAACATCATTATCGGCACTTTAATGCAGCTGCTTTATTGGATGCAGCCAAAGGCTATGAAACTCATTTGACGGAAGGTGGTAAAATGATGATCACACTCGCAGGTGCTATGAGTACGGGTGAGTTGGGCATCTCTTTGGCTGAGATGATTCGTCAGGGGAAAGTGGATATCATTTGTTGTACTGGTGCTAATCTTGAAGAAGATGTGATGAACTTAGTAGCTCATAGCAAGTATAAGCGAATACCTAATTATAGGGATCTCACTCCGGAGCAAGAATGGGAGCTTTTGGAAAATCATTACAACCGGGTCACAGATACCTGCATTCCTGAAGAAGAAGCTTTTCGAAGACTGCAAAAACACTTACATGCGCAATGGGAAAAGGCTGAACAAGCAGGTCAATCTTTCTTTCCACACGAGTTTTTATATAAAACAGTACTGAGTGGCGACCTTGAACAATACTATGAAATTGATCCTAAAGACAGTTGGATAGTAACTGCCGCCAAGCAGAATATTCCCATTATCTGTCCGGGATGGGAAGACAGTACTACTGGTAATATTTTCGCCAGTTATGTAATTAAAGGGCAATTAAAATCCACTACCGTAAAAAGTGGTATTGACTATATGGTGTATTTGGCGGATTGGTATCGCAAAAATTCCGGAGGTAAAGGAGTTGGATTCTTCCAGATTGGTGGTGGTATTGCCGGGGATTTCCCTATATGTGTTGTGCCTATGATGTACCAGGATCTGGAATGGCACGATGTCCCTTTCTGGTCTTATTTCTGTCAAATCAGTGATAGTACTACTTCCTATGGTTCTTATTCCGGAGCCGTTCCCAATGAAAAGATTACCTGGGGAAAATTAGATATTCATACCCCGAAGTTTATTGTAGAGAGCGATGCAACTATAGTGGCACCTTTGATATTTGCCTGGGTGCTGGGGTGGTAGGGGAGAGGAATTTACGAATTACTATTTTACGATTTACAATTTTGGTATTTGCGATTTTGTAGGTAAGTGATTTGCGAGAAATTATCAAGCAGTAATATATCTTTGGTTTTATTGAATGAATTACCTGAGCGTTTTATAATCAGATTGAAACACTACATGAAATATTATATATAGTTGAAAATTAGAAAGTTGTAATATTTAATTGATAATTTGATATGATATAAGTATATTTGAAAGGTATTACCAAAAGTATATCAAATAATATGTCCAGATCCGTTTCACTTAAATTAGAAGAAAATACTTTTAAAGTTGCAGAAGAACTTATAAAAGAGCTCAAAATTTCAAGGAACAAATATTTTAATGAGGCAATAAAAGCATATAATAAAGCAAAAGAAAAGGAGCACCTGAAAGCATTGATGGAAAGAGCGTCTTATGCTGTAAGAAAGGATAATATGGAAATTTTGAAAGAATTTGAAGGTAAGGGCATCGATTATGAAGCAATTTGAAATCTGGCTGGCCGATTTAGACCCACCCTTTGGTACTGAACCTGGTAAAAAGAGACCTGTGCTTGTGGTGCAAACTGATATTTTGAATAATATTGGTCATCCTTCAACAATTATAATTCCAATTACCTCAAAGATAAAACAAAATGGATTCCCGCTGAGGATCCGGATAGAAAAAGCACTTTCAAATTTGGATTATGATTCAGATATTGTAATCGATCAAATCACTGCTATTGATAATAAGAGATTTATTTCAAAAATAGACGACTTGCCACAAAACCTAATTCAATCAGTGAATTTATCAATTGGATATTTATTTGATTTCGGATAAATAAATATTTTCAACCACCCAAACCTGCCTTGGCACTTATCTCCAACATCCGATCAATACTGGCTCTTCCTTTGTCGATTACCCAATCGGGTAATATTATTTCTGGTAATTCATATTCCATACAGAGGTATAACTTTTCTAAAGTATTGCGCTTCATATGCGGGCATTCGTTACATGCGCAATGATTGTTGGGTGGAGCAGGGATAAATGTCTTATGAGGTGATTTAAGCTGCATTTGGTGCAATATTCCAGCTTCAGTAGCTACGATATATTCAGTAGAGGGATCCGAAATGGTAAATTTTAACAGGCCAGTAGTGCTCCCTATAAAGTCTGCCATCTCCAGTATATGCGGCTCACACTCAGGATGAGCGATAAATAGTGCATTTGGATGACGCTCTTTGAGCTTAGTAATCTTTTCATGTGAAAAAATCTCATGAACCATACAAGTCCCATTCCAAAGCACCATATCTCTACCTGTCTTTTTAATCAGAAATTTCCCTAAGTTGATATCAGGTGCAAAAATGATTTTTTGATCCAGTGGTATGCTATTAATTACTGCGATAGCATTAGTAGAAGTGCAGCAAATATCGGTCAGCGTTTTCATTTCAGCTGTACAATTGATATAACTAACCACCAGGTGATCAGGATATTTTTCTTTAAACTTTGAAAATAAATGTGGCGGACAAGAATCTGCCAGAGAGCATCCCGCTTTCAGATCAGGCAGCAATACTTTTTTATGCGGTGATAATATTTTAGCTGTTTCAGCCATGAAATGCACACCAGCAAATACAATGATATCTGCTTCTGTTTTAGCCGCCTGCTGAGATAGCCCTAAACTATCACCAATATAATCGGCCACATCCTGAATTTCAGATTCCTGGTAATAATGCGCGAGGATTACGGCATTTTTTTCCTTTTTCAGCCGTTTAATTTCAACTTCTAAATCGATGCCAGGATCCACATGCACATGAAGAAACCCATCTCGTTGTAATTGTTCGGTCGAAATATTACTGGCAGACATATATTAGTGCTTTGTTTTACTTTTTTAGATATTCTCCAATGAGTGTAAAATCTATTAAAGATTTATAAGGGTTGTATTACAAAGATAAGGATTACTTAAAGGATGGGCAAGCAATGATAAAGATGGAAGGTCTTTTGTTGATATCCAATTCTTTATTGCTCCATTCGTGGACAGGCAGTGTTTTTATTTCTTCCGTGTCTGCGGTAAGATCAGTGGCTATGCACAATAAGGTGTCTCCTCTTAAATTTTGAATCAAATCTTTTACTAATCTTTCATTTCTATATGGAGTCTCGATAAATAGCTGAGAATACCCTGTCTTGTACGCTTCTGCCTCTAGCGCTTTAATTTTATTATGGAGTTCTACTCCTGATTTTGGAGGTAAGTATCCATGAAATGTAAAGCCCTGGCCATTCATACCACTGGCCATTAGGGCTAAGGCAATAGAAGAAGGGCCTATCCAGGGCACTACTTTAATATTGCTTTGATGGGCAAGTAAAACTAATTTACCACCAGGATCTGCAATACCAGGACATCCCGCTTCAGACATGAGTCCCACATTTTGCCCAGATCTGAGGGCTCGAATTGCCTCTGAAAAAGATTGATTTGGATCATGCTTATCTATTTCCCAAAAAGTAGATGCATCAATATCAAAATCTGGGATCACACTTCTAAGGAATCGTCTACTGGTACGAATTTCTTCTACAACAAAATGTCTGATAGACCTTAGCTTTTCTACATAGGTAGGTAATAGAATTTGCATTTGTGCATCGCTAAGATTTACTGGAATCAGGTATAGAGCTGAATAGTCCATCAAACTACATATGTAAAGCTTTGCCCATCCAGGCTGCGAAACCTGCTTCTTTTATGCCTTCGGAAAAAGTAGGGTGGGGATGACAGATTCGTGCAATATCTTCAGCACTACCCTTGAACTCCATGATCGTCACGGCTTCCATGATCATATCAGCGGCTCTTGGGCCAAGAATATGAACTCCAAGCACTTCATCCGTATTTTTATCTGCTATTATTTTCACAAAGCCATCTAAATCCATACTTGCTCTTGCACGGCCCAATGCTTTGAAAGGGAATTTACCTATTTTGATTTCATTACCTGCTTCTTTAAGTTTTTCTTCAGTTTGCCCTACGGAAGCAAGTTCCGGCCATGTATATACTACTCCCGGAATCAAATTGTAATCGATATGAGGTTTTTGTCCAGCTAGTATTTCTGCTAAAGCAATTCCTTCATCAGAAGCTTTATGGGCCAGCATAGCACCTCTTACTACATCGCCAATTGCATAGATATTCGGTGTATTGGTCTGGAAGTGATCATCAATAATTACTCTTCCTTTATCATCTATATTGACTCCAGCTTTTTCTACTTTCAGCCCCTCCGTATAAGGCTTTCGGCCAATAGCTATTAAACAATACTCGGAGTCTATACTTTTAATTAAATCTTCATCTTTCGATTTAAAGTTGACTGTAACTTTTTTAGAGGTGCTGGTGACAGTTTGGACGGCATGATTTAAATGAAAAATTATTCCATTCTTCTCCAATATTTTTTTCATTTCCTTGCCACACTCCATATCCATACCTGGTAGAATGTGATCGAGGTATTCAATGATTTCTACTGTAGTACCCAGTCGTGAATAAACTGAAGCCATTTCTAAACCTATGACTCCTGCTCCTATGATAACCATATGGCCGGGCACTTTATCTATATTTAATGCCTCGGTACTGGTAATGACTCTTTTTCTATCATAATGGAAAGCTGCAGGCGTAATTGGTTTGGAGCCCGTAGCAATAATTATTTTCTCGGCATTTACTTTTTCAATGCCTCCATCTGCTTTCGTTACTTCTACTTCAATTTTAGAAGTGAAGCTGGCAACTCCATGAATGACATTGATTTTATTTTTCTTCATTAAAAAAGAAACCCCTTTGCAGGTTTGATCTACCACATCATTTTTGCGTTTGATCATTTGAGGCATATCTATCCTGATATCTTTTATTATCAATCCATGTTCTGCAAACTGGTGCATGGCCTGGTGATAATGTTCACTGCTATCTAATAATGCTTTTGAAGGAATACAGCCTACATTCAGACAAGTACCACCTAGTGTATTATATTTTTCTACGATAGTGACTTGCATTCCAAGTTGGGCACATCGGATAGCCGCTACGTACCCTCCTGGCCCACTTCCAATGATTAATACTTGCGCTTCCATGTTAACTAACTGTTTCCAGGATTGTCCTGGTTATCTCCTGGGTTATTCCGGTTGTTTGGATTGGTATCGCTTTTTTTATTAGGGTAATTCCGGTTATCATTTGGCCTATTTCTACTATTTGTCCGTGTATTCGATCGCGATGAATTTCCCTGAGGATTTTGTTTATCCAAATCTTTGTTTTGTTGATTCGGCTTTGGATTATTACCAGATTGTTGATTGGTCCTATTTGATTTGTCAGGTCTGGGTGGTCTATTTTGATTAGTTGATTGGTTAAAACCTTCTCTTGGATTTCCTTGGTTTCTTTGATTCTGATTTGAAGATCGTTGTTTAGAATTTCTATTTCTATTTGGTTTTCTTTTTTCTTCGGGAAGTTCTATTTCGCCAGTAACATCTGCAAATCCGGCATCTTCTTCGGCAGGATTGGCAGAGCTTGTTGCAGCGCTTATAGTTTTTCCAAAATCAGCAGGTATTTCCCCACGATCATTTCTTATTTTAATTTCCTTTACTTGCTCAGGTGAAAGTCCAAATATGGATGACTCGCGTGATGCTTTGCCATTATTTTCCAATTCATAGAACATAATCCCTTTGAAAATATCAGTTTTGAATAAATTCGCTCTACCCAATCCGGATTTTATAGTTTCAATATCCATTGGAAATCGCTCTAAGGACTCCATATACACATCCAATTCATAGTTTAGACAACATTTGAGTCTACCACATTGGCCTGAAAGCTTGGCTTGATTGATAGCCAGATTTTGGTATCGGGCTGCGGATGTTACTACAGTTTTAAAATCGGATAACCAGGTAGAACAGCAAAGTTCCCTGCCACAAGACCCTATGCCACCTACACGAGCTGATTCTTGTCGGGCACCAATTTGCCGCATTTCAATTTTGATACGAAATTCTTTAGCATATACTCTTACCAATTCCCTGAAATCAATTCTTCGATCAGCTATATAGTAGAAAGTAGCTTTCTTGTGATCAGCCTGGTAAGCCACATCACTTATTTTCATATCCAGGCCAAGACTACGTGCAATTGCTCTGCCTTTCACCATGGCTAATTTTTCCAACTTGCGAGCCTGGTGCATATTTTCTACATCTCTATCGGTAGCGAGCCGCATTACTTTATACAAAATCCGGTCTTCATGAAATCCTTTTTTCTTCATTTGTAGTCTTACCAGTTCGCCACTTAGAGTGACCACTCCTACATCCTGGCCTCCGGCAGTCTCTACTACCACCCAGTCACCGGTAATAACTTCCTGACTTATATCTCTTTTTATAAATTCTTTATTGGTGCCATTTTTAAAACTGACTTCAAGAAATAAGTATGGATCAGGGTCTTCAATATCCAGTACTGAAATCCAATCATAAGTATTCATTTTGTTGCAACCTCCGGTGGAGCAACCTCCGTTACTTTTACATCCCGCCACTTTGCCATCAGCCCCTGTTGTAGAGCATCCTATACACGCCATAAAACAAAGGTACATATATGTGATGAAAATAAAATTCTTATCTATAGGCCTTTGAGCAAAAGCGACTTAGCTCAATTTGATATGAAATGAAATAACTCTGGTTGTCGCTTATTGAAGATCTGGCTTAAATTAATGGATAATGCTGTGAATAATATCTTGGGATTAGCATTGCGTTCTATGAAAATAATATGATCATTAAATAAGTCATTTATCTGTTCAATATTTTCAAATGAAAGTTGACTTGCTAAACCTTTTATTCCTCTCCAGTCTTCAGGTTGAAAAACCTCTTCCTGTACTTCTGTGATCTTGTATCGGAACACATATTCGATGAGTCTCAACCCAAATTGCAAGAATTGTCTTTGAGCATCCCTGCCTTCGCCTGCCATGGCTTCGCTCCATTTTGTAATACCAGATGCATCATTTTTTAAGCAAATCCTTAGCCAGCTTAGCATTTTTTCTACCTGAGGGTTTGTCTGATCCTCTACCATTTTTAAAGCTTCGTACATATTGCCTTCTACTGTGGAGATTATATTTCTTTTTATTTTCTCATCGGGTACAAGGATAAGCTGACTTCGAATTTCTTCGTCAGAAAATGGAGGAACAGATAACGCCTGGCATCTCGACTGAATGGTGCTGATTAAAAGCGCTGGATTTTCAGAAATCAATAATATCAAACTATTGGCTGGTGGTTCCTCTATCAATTTCAAAAGTATATTTCCTTCTTTTCCCAAATATTCAGGTAGCCAAATTAACAGCACTCTTTTATTCCCCTCATATATGGTCAGTGATAATTTTTTTAGCATGGAACGACATTCTTCCGCATTGATGTTCAATAGTTTATTTTCTTTCGAAATAATGTCTTGCCAGTGATTTGCATTTAAATAGACATTTTCTAAAACAGCTTTCCTCCATTGAACACCAAGGCTATCGCTCGTATTCTCCTTACCTGAAAGTGGAAAATAGAAATGAACATCAGGATGAATCAATTTGAATGTTTTTTGGCAGGCATTGCATTTGCCACATGCTTCATTTTCAATTGGAGACAGGCACTGTACATACGAGACAAAAGCCAAAGCCAGGGCTAATTTACCACTCCCATCAGGTCCGCTGATGATCATAGAATGCGGAATGCGTTCATTTTTCACTAGCTTTTGTAGTTTCTGCTTCGAAGCATATAATCCCGGAATATCTGTAAAACGCATGTCCTGACCCGATACTTTTTAACAAATATACATACTGATTTGCTCCTAAAATTTGATAGAGGATAAGAATTCAAAATAGAATGCAAAAAGTTTGTGAACTTTGCCCACTTATGAAAGTAGCAATTTTTAGAAAGGGACATTTTAATGCGGCCCACAAATTAGTAAATCCGAAATGGGATGATGCCAAGAATAAATCAGTTTTTGGAATTTGCGCTAATCCAAATTTTCATGGTCACAATTATGAAATGGAAGTAAAGGTGGTGGGAGAAGTGGATCCTGATACGGGATTTGTAATAAATTTATTTGATCTGAAGAAAATGATAGAAAGGGAAATAGAAGATCGTTTTGATCATAAAAATCTAAACCTCGATTGTCCTGAATTTGAAAATTTATTACCTTCTGCAGAGCATGTATGTTATGTAATATGGCAAATTTTAAGAGGTAAGCTGGATATGAAGTATGATCTTTCAATTAGATTGTATGAGACACCAAGAAATTTTGTAGAATATCCTGCTTAATTTCTATCGCTTTTTCAAGATGACTGTTTTGATAATCTCATCCTGCAGATTGATTAATCTCACCATATAAATGCCGGAAGGAATATCATCTATATAGTAGCGCTTGTTTTTATAAGCATAATAAACCTTTGCTTTTTCTCCGGTGATATTATATAGTTCTATTTTTCCAATCACTATAGGTGAGGTGATCATAAAATAATCCTGGGTAGGATTGGGATAAAGCTGAATAGCATCTTTTTCTATTTCATTTCGTAATGGTGTGCTCTGATTGAAGAAATAGCTACCGGTTATCTTCGTTTCAGGCTTTCCCAACTGCTCCATGGTTAATGTAACTTTTGCAGCACCCGAAATTCCCATGGGATAAACATGAATATCCATATTGCTTTCTTCATCAGGAGCCATAATTAATCGCATGGAATCAACGGTAGGAATGTAACAAAAATTCTTATCACACACGGCACTTGACCACCCTTGAGTAATATTGTCTATTTTTCTGCTCCACCTTACGATAATGGTATCTTTAGAAGTATTTTTTAAGGTCGCTTTAGCTGCAATATCCATATCTGTAGACTTCACCACCACACTAGTTGTTGTGGGCGACAACTCCAGGACATTCTGAGCCTTTGAAGCTGAGAAAATGAATAAAAATATGCTAAATAGGACTTGCTTCAATTGGTATTATGTTGATTACATATTATACAAAAATATAACACCATTTTTTAAAACCATTCACATTTGTGTTAAATGTTTATATTTTTATTTTTTATATTCAAAATTTAACATAGACTTCATCATTAAATAAAAAAGCCGCAAACTGGGTCGCGGCTTTTTTAAAAACACTAAACGGGTCTATTATACTACTTCAATTGTCTTTTTTGTTGGGATTACCTCGGCTTTTTTTGGAATAAAAAGCTTGAGAATTCCCTGGTCATAATTTGCTTCTATGGCATCACCTTCCACTGTTTCAGGCAGGTGAAAACTTCTGGAAAAAGAAGCCATACCATATTCCCTTTGCCATACTTTGTCGTTTTCTTTTTGTTCAGTATTTTGCTTTTTTTCAACTGCAATGGTTAGTTGATTTTTCTGTAATTCAATTTTGAAATCTTCTTTGTTCAAACCCGGACTTACTATATCAATGAAAAAGCCATTGTCTTTTTCTATGATATTGACAGATGGAGATGGAAACACATCGCTATCAAAATTATTTTTCCAGCGGGAAGTAAAAAACGGATTATAAGTGATAAGTCTCATAAGATTTAGATTTAATAGGTTAGTTAAATATTAAAGTACATTAATAGTTTTTGAAGGTTGGCTGGCTTCTGCTTTTTTATGCAGGGTGATGATAAGTATTCCTTGCTCATATGCAGCCTGAATAGCATCTGTATTTACATTTTCATTAATTTTAAATTGTCTCGTGAATTTGTAAAAAGAATACTCGGTTTTCAACTTCTTTACATCTGTATCAGGTTTTACTTTATCTACTTCTACCTTCAAAAGATGTTGATCTATAGAAAGTTTGAAATCGGATTTAGTAAGGCCAGGAGCAGCCAGATGAATTAAATACTTGTCACCTTCCTCTGTAATATTGGCAAGGGGACGAGTCCATGACCAACCAAAATCTTTGGTATTCTCAGTTTGAATAGATTTGATGAAATCATCAACAACTTGTTCAAGTTCGGGATTCCATAATGGAAATTTGAAATGTTTATTCATTTTGCTTTATTATTTTATTGTTTGATTCTTCTAGATCAAATGGTATACCATCCCGAAACACAAGCCAATATGGCACAAATATTAAAATATAGACTGCCATAATGGCCAAGTTTGGGGAATTATATGACCTATTAGCTGTTTTTAAAATGTAAAAAGCTCCTACTGGGGGTAGAAGCTTTATCAGGTTGGTCTATACGTTCGTCTTGAGGAGCGTATTTCTTAAAAGGTTTAATTTATTATCAATTCTTGACCTATTTTGATGGTATCCTGATCAAGTCGATTTAATTCTTTTAAATGAGCTACAGTCACATTAAATTTTCTCGCTATTCCGAAAAGGGTATCTTTCTCCCTGACTATATAAGTATCTGATTCAGAGCTTATTTCATTCATTTTTTGCTCTAGTGGTGTACGAACAGATTGAATCGTTTTTAGATTATTTTCATTTGACTCAACCGGCGCAGCAGGCGAGGGAGTTTCAGGTGTATTAGTGTTCAAAGTTATTTCTTCATTGGTAACTATAAGATTTGGTGCATATTTTGACTTTCTGCTGAGATATATTTTGGAGCCAACAGCTGGCTGGCTCCCTTTTTCGATTCTATTTCTTCTATAAAGATATTTTGATTGAATTCCATAAAATTGCGATATGGACTCCATGGTTTCTCCTTGTTGCACAATGTGATAAGTAATACTGGATGAAACTTTTTTCTTCTTTTTCTGTAAGAAGATGTTCATTGGAGTGGTAATGGGCGCGTTTTCATCTGAGAGCACTTCATTGTATTGCATGATTTGATCCACAGGCACATTAAAATCAATGGCTATTTCCGCAGGGCTGGCCATATAATCTACAAATACACTCTTCAATCCATTTACTTTAGTGAAAGGTGATTTGTATTTATCCATGAAAAACCCAGGGGGTGCATCAGGTAATTTTGGAGTACCTTTATTATCATATAAATACAATTTGTAATTCTCAATAATGTTAATCAATCTCCTTGCATACAACGGATGAGTAGCGTATCCTGCTTTTTGAAGACCTTCAGCCCATCCTTTGTAATCGCCTCTGGGTAATAAAAACAAGGATGCATATCTGTTGGTCATGCGACCTTCACCCGTGATAAAATCGCTGTGGGCCATAAAACTTTCAGCAGGATCACTATAGGATCTGAAGCATGACTGAATATGGATGCCATTGCGATCGTAATCATCATCTTTGAGATAATACGTTGCTCCTGACCATCTATCGCCACATTTAATGCCAAAATGATTATTGGCTTTAATGGCTAGTAGGCTACTACCAGCTTGTGACTCCAAAATGGCCTGGGCAAGCTTAATACTGGCTGGTATTTGGGTTCTTTGCATTTCCTGTACGGCAAGATTTTTATATTGTTCAATATAATTAATCAGTTTGCCATTATTCTCTTCCGAAAATGCTCTAAAGGCATAAGTAAACATAAGTAGGCTCAGTACGGCTTTTGTAAATCTAAGATTCATTATTAAAGTATTTTTCAAGTTTTACGATGAGATTTCATATCAATAAATTATTTAATACATCAAATGCCAATCTTGTGCCAATGTCTGTTAATTGATTGGTAATAAATTCTCAACGAATACCTAACTAATTGATTTTCTGTGGTTAATAGGGAGTCCAAAACATATTAAAGCAATTGTTAATATGTTGTAAATAGAGAATTAACTTTTATTAATATCAAGTGAAAAGATTGCCTTACACCACCATATAACACGGTGGTATTCAAGCACCAGTTTGAAAAAAGCAAAGTTTATTTGGGTAAACTATTTCTTTTAGGACTTCAAAGAAATTACAGCGTTAACTGCCGGGTTATTCGTGTTGCGAACTGCTAATTGAATTTCTTCTAATGACATGCCGGGATGTTTTCGAAGTACATCTTGCATACTTTCGCCTCTTCGCAACCGATATTGATCATTCAGATCCATATTGAGCATACTATTTGGATTGGATTCTATAGTTTTATAAAATTCTGGTAATGCTTTAGTGTAGTTTACTTTAGTGTTTTTGAAGGACTTTGACGGAAGCGGCTTGAAGTAAATTTTATTTCGCTTTACAAATTTTCTGGTGTTATTGTTCACCATTATTTTGTTTTCATTTTTTATATAGTGAATCAAAAGAGGTCTTGCCTCTTCCATATCATCTGATTTCATACTATTCCAATGCCTGATATTGTATTTATCTACATTAAAGAAATCAGCGATATCCTGAAGTTTTTCATTAGGTTGAACACTATACATCACATCAGAATAGAATTGTTGATCTATCATACTGCTATCTATTGGTTCTATCGTTTTATCCTCTTGTTTTGCGTTAGCTTTGCGATCCAGATTATGTAGATAGTTGTCCATTTTACCAGCCACACGACCAGGTAATAACAAAGTAAATCCAATTTTATTGGAAGGGATCATGTCCTTTCTATATGAAGTGTTTAAAAAGCGGATATCACTTATGGAAATACCGGTAATGTCAGCTATAGATTGAAAACTAATCTCATTATATATTTTTAGAGCTTTCGTTATTTGAAAGTCTAATCTTGTAGATTCAGGAGTAATATAATATTCTTCAAAATGTTTTAACATATAGGCAGCAGCTAAGAATGCGGGCACGTAATTTCTTGTTTCTCTGGGAAGGTAATTTCGCAATTGCCAGAAATTTTTAGACCCACTTATAGCAATAGCCTGATTTACCCTGCCGGGGCCACTATTGTAAGCTGCAATAGCTAATGCCCAATTATTATACCTATTGTAAAGGTCAGTAAGGTATTCCAGGGCAGCATCAGTAGCTCTGTAAGGATCTTCCCGCTCATCTACATATTTGTCAATTACCAGGTCATTCATTTTTGCTGTTCCCGGCATGAACTGCCAAAGACCCTGGGCACCAACTCTGCTTCTGGCAGATGTGCGTAATGCAGACTCTATAATGCTTACTATTTTAAGATCATTGGGCAATCCTTTTTCTTCAATTTTACGCTCAAATATGGGAAAGTAAATAGAGGTTCTGCCTAATAATATTTGAGTCCATTCTGGCCTTGAAGTAAGATAGACTCTTAAGTATCCTTTTACTTCTGAAGTGAATTTGGGCTCGAAAAGATTGGTAACATTCATGATCCTTGCCTCCAATTCTTCATCAGAAAGATCAACGAATAAATCTTTATACATTTTTTCTGCAATATCAGATCCCCTATAGCTAGTATTACTAAACGCGGGTGACAGCACTGCCGAAGCGATACTAAATATCAATGAAATACTAATTTTAATTCGGCTTATTTGCATTTGGATTAATTTGTCGGTTTCAAATGGAATGCTAAGAAACTAAAAGATTCTTAGATATATTGGCTTTTTGTTCAACAATAACAAATAATTTATAAACTTATATGTTAAACTAAAACCGACGCAAAGGTAAGACATCAATAAAGCATACCATTTAAAAAAAGCTTAAATATCCCTAATGATATGATAATGACCCTGTTTGATAATTTTATTTTGTGCTAAGTATATCAAAATCAAAACTTTAAAGATTAACTAATGCTTTATATTTGATCATTACTTTTTGATAATGAGTTATTTTATAAGAATTTTTATTCTTTTCATTTTAATTATTACAGAATTATTGGCTTCTACCTATTGGACTCTATGGTTGCCAATGGATACTTGCAGGTATATTCATCTAATCAGTGGACTTGGTATTTCAGCTTTGCTATTTTTTCCAAAGGCTTATTCTAAAATACGTATTCCAAAATTATCAAGATGGGTTCCTGTACTAATAGCCGTATTGCTATTGGTGTGGTCTGCATTAAAATTAAATAGTCTAATACTTCATGAACCACTGGATTTTACCCATGCTGATATGTTACCTGTAATAAAAGTAATGTGTGAAAGGTGGCTCCATGCTGAAAAAATTTATCAGATAATACCTGAGATATGGAGTGGAGTGATGCCTGTGTATTTGCCTGCTATGTACTTACCATTTATTCCGGCGGTTATTTTTTCATTTGATATGAGATGGATTACCTATGGTATCATGCTAGCGATTTTCTTTTTTATCTTCTTTAGAAATAAATCAAATGCTATATCCTGGTTGACATTTCTATTTATTGGCCTTTGGTTTGATTTTGTACTTCATAAGAGAACTGAATCATTGACATTATCTGAAGAAGGAGTAGTATATGGTTATTACATGCTTTTGGCCTGGGCATTGTATCATAAGCAGACCATATGGGTTGGCATAATTGCGGCTTGTTGTTTGTTGAGTAGATACAGTGCTTTGTTTTTTATTATAGGATTGTTGGTATCTTATTTTTTAATAGAAAAGCGCGCTAAAGCAATGGCTAAAGTTTACTTTACTTTCTTTGCAGGGATCATACTCATGACTATTGGAAAAGCCTGGTCAGCAATTCCCGGCTTTGTTAGTCTGCCCGCATCTTATTTAGATAACATACTGGCGAATAACTCAAAGTATCAGGAAGTTCTCAATGATGGTTTGGGCATGATGCCCATCATTGGAATCAACTCTGCTCCATTGGTGCAAAAGATTCAGCTGGGATTATTATTGATTACAGCTATTAGTATGATTTATTTTGTGAGGAAATGTAAGAGTGAATTTTATTTTCTTGCTTTTTTAAAACTGTCACTGGTGCTTTTTTATAATTTTTTAGTACTTCCTTACAATTATTTATTTTATACATCTACCTGGGTGTCATTTGTAATTTTCTTTCTATACACCAACCATCCAGGTTCTTTGAATGAGGTAATTACAGAATAAACAAATCACTGGTAATTTTATCTGATATATAAATCCCTTCTGGAGTAAGTTTATAAAACCCCTCCTCATCTAATGTAATATATTGATTCATCCATTTTTTTACTTCATTTTGAAAATGATATATATAATTTGATGGAATATTGATTTTGGACAAGCCTTTCATTGTCCGCAGTTGGGTCATTACCATTTCATTGTATTTCATGTTTAGGGTGATGACTTCTGTTTCAAAATAGGGTAACCCGTGTTCCAGCGCTTTATAATATTTTACATTATTATTGATGTTCCACTGTCGGGATATTCCATTATACGAGTGTGCCGATGGCCCCAATCCTAAATAATATACTCCCTGCCAATAATTATTATTATGTCTTGACTTGAAACCTGGTTTTGAGAAATTTGAAATCTCATATTGCTCAAATCCGTAATCTTTACAATGATGGATAAGATACTCCATCTGGAGAATAGTGTCTGCATCTTTTGGCTCTAATTGAGGGTGAGATTTTATTTGATATGCCAATGCTGTATTAGGTTCTACTGTCAGTGCGTAGCACGAAAGGTGCTGAACATTTTTTGCTGCAATAATGTCCAGGTTATTCTTCCAATCATTCAAATTGGTGTTTGGAATGCCATAGATCAAATCAATGGAAATATTTTCAAATCCTGCTTCTTGAGCGGCATCGATCGCATGATGAGATTGGCTGGGCGTATGAGCCCGGTGCATATATTTCATATCTCTTTCCAGAAATGATTGAATACCAAGACTCATTCTATTAAAACCAATATGTTTTAACTCTTTACTAAAAGATAATGATATGTCATCTGGATTTGCTTCTATAGTAATCTCTGCATTGGTTTTTACTTCATATGTTTCATATATAGAACTCAGAATTGATGTTAATTCGATCGTAGTAAGTAAGGAAGGAGTGCCACCTCCAAAATAAATAGTTTCAATAGGGTCATTAGGCAGAAAGTCTTTTCTTTGTTCCAGTTCTTTCATTATTGCTGAGACAATTGTGGATTTTAGTTCAAGATTAGTGGAGAAGTGAAAATTGCAATAAACGCAGGCCTGCTTACAAAAAGGAATATGAATATAAACGCCAGCCATTATGTATAAAACGTGCAAAATACAGGCTTCCTCGTAATTTTACGGTTTATGGCCAAAGGTGTTTTAGGATTCCTATGTATGATTATCTGCTATAATTTAGCTTTTAATCAAAATACTAAAAAAATTATTTTGGTTCTCGATTCAACAGATTCAGTTCACGATGCAGTGTTATTTCGAAATACTAAACTGGAATATAAAGACTTTCAGTCTGCTTATCTTACTGTAGCACGACAGATAGATTCATTGCAAAAGGACGGTTTTTTTGAAGCAACTATTTCTGATGCTAAAGAAGCAGAAGTATCATATGTATTCCAGATTCATCTGGGACCGAGATATGAATATGCAAGACCAGATGGTACAGCAATACCAGAAGAAGTAGCTGCTCAGAATAATATTCAAAGGATGATGATTAAAGAAAAATTAACTGTTAAAGAATGTAATGCGCTGATAAAAATGATCGCCACCTACTATGAAAATCAGGGCTATCAATATGCGCGGGTATACCTGGATGAAACCAATATTCAACATGGATTAATTCATTCTACATTAAAAATAGAACCAGGTAACCAAATAAGAGTAGATACCATTTCCTGGGATACCTCATTGCATCTGCCGAACAGATTGGTTCGAAAAATAATAGGGGTAAAGGAGGGTGATAAATATACTAAAGCCATTATAGACCAATCCATAAAGTCACTCCAATCTTTGCCATTTTTAATTGTCTATGCCAGGCCTCAGGTAGCGTTGTATCGCGATAAGGCATTGATAACTTATTTTATTAAAGAGAGACAAAGAAGTCATCTCGATGCATTATTAGGCCTTTTGCCGGGAACACCCCCGGATACAAAATTAAAAATCAACGGGACTTTCAATGCTGATCTCATCAATCAATTTAAAGCTGGTGAATCGATCACTTTTAATTTTCAAAGCTTGCAAAATAGTAGCCAAGAATTGCGCTCTGAGATAAGTATTCCCTACTTTTTACATTTGCCATTTACCCCTAATGCAAGATTCAATTTATATAGAAGAGATTCTCTTTTTTTGGAGGTTAGAGGAGAAATTGGAGCGAAATGGTCTTTGGGAAATCGAAGTAATTTTAACGTGCTTCTAGGGTCATTTTCATCTACTCTTTTAAAACCTGATTTAGATAGAATCCTGACAACAAAGACTTTGCCAGCCGCATTGGACACCAGGCAATCCTATATTAGCTCTACTATACAGATCGATAGATTAGATAATGGCGCCTTATCAAGAAGGGGATATTCTATACAAAGTTTTATCACCGGCTATAACAGATCTATAAAGCAAAATGCGCAAATCATTTCATTGCGGGACGAAGCAGACTCCTCCTTTGAATTCGGCTCATTGTATAAACCATTTGCTAAAAATGGGTTTGCTTTCGAATGGGGTGTAGTGTTGAACCATTTTATCCCAATTGGGAAATATGGCACCTGGTTTCAAAGCTTGAGAGTGAATTCAAAAAAGGCTTCTACGACGCTGCAATTGAATGAACTGTATAGAATGGGTGGTTTCAGCACATTGCGGGGTTTCGATGAAGAATCCATTTTTGCCAGTAAGTATATTTTATTAAAAAATGAGTGGAGATTAATGACTGGCGAGCGTGGATACTTATTTGCTCATACAGATTTGGCCACTATGAAAGAATTTGCTACAACCAGATTTAAGACTTCTAATTTTTGGAGCATAGGGGGGGGCATCGTCGTAGATACTTCATTGGGACTATTGTCTGTATCCACCTCTGTAGGTAGAAAATTTCCAGCTGCATTTGATTTTCGGACAATGAAATTACACGTAGGCTATATAAATTATTTTTAAAAAATTATTTTTTAGTTATTAAAGTGATGCCATCTCGCAGTGGTAATAAAAATGTATTTATCCGTCTATCTTTTTTCAATTTGGAATTCAAACGGTGAATAGCTTGAGTTTCTTTATCCTGGTTTTGAGCTAAAACATTTCCATACCACAATGTATTATCGATCAATAAAATGCCTTTTGGCGAAAGAAGCGGAAGAATCATTTCATACAATATTTCATTGTGTTGTTTATTTGCATCTATAAAAATCAAATCATATTCCTTATGCAGATTATTAATTACGTGGAGTGCATCACCAATGATTAATTGCAATAGATGGGTCATCCCGGCTTTTTCAAAATATTTCAAAATGATATTTTCATATTCTTCATTCACTTCTATACAGGTAATACTTCCATTTACGGCAAGGCCTTGAGCCAGAGACAATGCTGAATAACCTGTAAAGCTGCCGATTTCAAGGATAGCCCTGGGCTGTATCCATTTACTGATTTGGGTGAGAAACCTGCCCATTACCGGGCCACATGCCATGAATGGATTCACAGTCGTCAATGCTGTTTCACGAAGAAGATCATTTAAGTAATCCGGCAGATCGCTGCTATTTTGATTCGAGTATTCATATAGTTTTTCATCAAAAAGCATAGCTGAATTTTTTCTTTAAAAAAGGATAGGTAAACACCGCCAGAATTATCAAACCCGTTCCTATATAAAAATGAGCGTTTAGTTCTTTATTTTCTTTTAGTAATAGTGCAGCTAAAATAATTCCATATACCGGCTCTAAATTCACTACCAGATTAAGTGAAAAAGCGGTAATGTGCCGAAGAGCAAAGAGTGACATGGCATGACCTATAGTAGTACAAACAATACCCAGTAGAAATAAATAAATCCAATCCTCGGGATGGGGTATAATCCTTAATGGCTGGCCCAGGATATCTGCACCAAGTATAATGATTCCCAATGTAATCCATGCAGACATCATTTCTATCCACGACAAATTCCAAACTGAAGTATGAGAGATATATTTTTTGTTTAATGAAGCAAATAAAGCGGCCAGTGCTGCCGAACCAAGGCCAATGAGGATTCCAACTATTTTTGATACACCTACACTATTTACAACAAATACCATTCCAGGGACAATCAATAAAGCCACTGAAAAATCCAATAGCCTGAATCGTTGTTTTAATATCAAAGGCTCTATGAAACTGATGAATAAACAGGTAGTGGCCATGCAAACCAGGCAAACAGAGGCTCCTGCAAGCTTTACTGATGCGAAGAATGCAGTCCAATGCAATGCAATGATAAATCCAATAATTGAAAATTTGCGTAAGTCTTTTAAAGGAATACTTTTTAAAAAACCAATTCCTTTAGTAAAAAAGGTGAGACCAATAGCAGCTATTAAGACCCGCCACCAAACCAATACAAAAGCGTTCAAATCAATGAGGGCACCTAAAATAGCAGTAAATCCAAAAAGGACCACCGCCAGGTGAATAAGCAGATATGATTTTGTTTCTTCTTGCAACCTATAGTTAAAGTTTTAAATAGATTTCAGGACGAAAGCTAACTACAAAATTGATTTTGAAATGAATAAATGAGTGTAAATATTTAATATAAATTTGAGATCTGAGGAATAGGCGGGATTTGATTGAATATTTTATATTTTTGTAGGAATCAATCAAGACTCCCATGCAAATAGGCCAGGTGGCTCCTCATATTGCTCTTTATAATACGGATCGAAAAAAAATAGATCTTAATGATTTTAAAGGCAAGAAAGTGATGCTATTGTTTTTTCCTGCTGCCTGGACCGGAGTATGTACCGCAGAAATGTGTTCAGTGAGAGATGATATATCTTTTTATCAAAAGCTGGATGCTACCGTGTTTGGAATTTCAGTAGATTCACCTTTTGCATTGAAGCGATTTAAAGAAGATCAACACATCTCTTTTGATCTATTGAGCGATTTTAATAAACAGGTAATACGTGCATACCAGGTTTATCGCGAAGACTTTATTTGTGAATTGCATGGAGTAGCCAACCGGGCTGTATTCATCATTGGCAATGAAGGAACTATTAAATATCAGGAAGTGTTAGATAATTCCGGGATTATGCCTGATTTTGCAGCTGCAAAACGTGCATTAGAAACTATTCAATAACTAAAGAAAATAACTATAGTCCATGAATACTCATACCAAATATTTTGAAGACGAAGATGTACTCCTAGATGAGAGCTACTATAATATTGACGATCATTCGATGCTGGTAGTGTACAATGACGATGTCAATACTTTTGATTGGGTAATTCAGTGCTTGATGGAAGTATGTGAGCATACTTTTGAACAGTCTGAGCAATTATCATTATTGATTCATTTTAAAGGGAAAGCTACTGTAAAAACTGCTCCTTTTGAAAGCCTTAAACCTTTAAAAGATGCCTTGGTAGACCGGGGTCTTTCTGCTGTAATAGAGGGTGTGAAGCAACCTAATTAAACATATGGCATGCCCCCGATTTATATTCCTAATGAGGGTGAGCCAATAGATTTTAATAATCTAAATTTTGATGCGCCGGACGATGATGGTCTCATGGGTGTAGGTGCCAATTTTCATCCGCAGACTTTGGTAAATGCATATATGTCTGGCCTGTTTCCCTGGTTTATTCATGATGGACTTCCTTTTTGGTATTGTCCTGATCCGCGCATGGTCTTGTACCCTGAAAAGTTAAAGATTTCTCAATCTATGAAGCAGGTGATCAAGCGGGATACATACCAATATACCAGTGACACGGCCTTTGACCAGGTGATTCATCATTGTGCTCGTGCAAAGCGAAAAGGTACTGATCAAACATGGATAGATGAAAATTTTATTCACTCCTATTCATTAATGCACGAGATAGGTTTGGCGCACTCATTTGAAGCCTGGTGGAATGGTAAATTGGTAGGTGGCTTATATGGCTTGGCTATTGGAGAAGTCTTTTTTGGAGAGTCCATGTTTTCTAACGAGTCCAATGCTTCAAAGGCTGCATTTATTCAAGGGGTGCAATTTTTGAGATCACATCAGTTTAAAATGATCGATTGTCAAACTCCCACTGAACACCTCAAGAGCCTTGGAGCAGAATCAATTTCGAGAGAAAAATTTTTGCATGACTTGGAGTTTGATGTGTTGCCACCAGCGCTCAATCAAAAGAATTGGTCATTCATTTTTCAAATCTTTTTAGCCAGATGAGATGGAGAGAATTTATCGGATTTATGCGGAGCTGGATCATGTACTATGGAAAGCCATTCAATAGAAAGAAGCTTAGAAATTTTTATTCGCAATTTATTCTTCAAGGCGACATAGTATTCGATATTGGTGCCCACTTAGGAAATAGATCCCAGGTGTTTTTAGATTTGAAATCAAATGTAATTGCAGTGGAACCTCAACCCATCTTTATTCATTATTTAAAGCAAAAATTTAAGCCGGATCAACATTTTAATCTTATAGAAGGAGTAGTTGGGAACAAGACAGAAAAAATTAAGTTTCAAATCAATACGATGAGTCCAACTATTTCTACTGCCAGAGATAAACTTTGGCAGCAATCAATAAATACTTATAGCAGCTACAGGCCTCCCTGGGATAGCGAAATCGAAACTCAATCCTACACGCTGGATTATTTAATCTCGGTATATGGAATGCCCCAATTTTGTAAGATAGATACGGAAGGGTTTGAGTGGGAAGTATTGCAGGGGCTGCATCATGCTATCCCTTGCTTATCGATAGAGTTTTTAGCATTTGATCTGGAGCGAATACTGCTTTGTATTGAAAAAATGTCAAAGCTGGACAAGTATAAAATGAATTTTTCGCCAGGAGAAAGCCAAACATTTTTATGGGATGAATGGAAAAGCGTACATGAAGTAAAAAACATCCTGGTCAATAATGATCTTGATTATAAATTTGGAGATCTCTATTTTAAAATTTTTAATTGATCTTTATTTCAATGGGCAATCTCATGGGAGAATAGTAAATCAGGTTCCAGGCTCCGTTATATGAAAATCTCCGCTCCATTCGCATGGGACTATTTTTATGATAAATATCTTCTATTACCATGGTGGAATCCAATAATTTAAATTCCCTCATGAAAGAAGTATCTTTTTCATTGAATAGCTTGTGCATGGCCCAGTCAGAGGCTAACCATTTGAAGCCATTTGGATAGGCAGTGGTATCTCCCTGCTCAGGAACACCTTCCAATGGAAATTGAATATGGCTCATTTGATAAGCCGAGTCGGTATGAAATATTTGGTAAAAGGCACTGAATTGATTTACTGTTGGGATTGGCTTTGGAGGGCTTATCCTTTCCTGGCCACTTTTACATGACAAAAAGGAAATTACCAGAAAGCTAAGCAGAAATGATTTCTCCATATACCAGGTGTATTGATTGCTGAATATACTCATAATGTAATGTAAACCGGATATCTGCCACAGCATTCTTTAGTAGCCCTGTAAACGATGATTTATTTAATTTCATTGCCTCCAATTCTACCCTTAAATGGTTTTTAAAATCAATACCACCCAGACCATAAGCTTTGTACATGGCTTCCTTAGCACACCAAACCGTATATAAATTTTGCTGATAGTCAGTTCCTTGTAGCATTTCAAGATCATGGGGAAGATTAAATTTGGAGGCGATCTTAGTGATTCTAGGCAGATCCATTTCAATATCGATACCACAAGCTTCATGCGATACCATGCTTGCAGCCAACCCCTTAGTATGACTGATGGAAATGTACCTATGATCATTCACCATTTGAAGCTTTTTATTGGAATCTGATGCTACTATTATTTCCGGCACCAGGAGGGTGAGTAAATAGCGGGAAGCCAGGTATTCTGCATTTCGAGCTTCATCATCATAGGGCAATGCCTGCAATTCCATAGGTAATCTTGATTGGAAAAACGAAATAGGCTCATCTATTTTCCAGACAATAATCTCCCTGCTCGGTTCCTTTTTATGAAATACCTGTGGCATGCACCTGTAAAAATAAGGCTATCCAAACTTTGTCCTATTTTTACTCACTTTTTTTAAAGAATAAGCATGATATTATCAGATAAGAAAATAATGGAAGCCATCGATAAAGGCCTGATCATAATAGAACCATTCAGGCCTGAATGCCTGGGCACCAATAGCTACGATGTACACCTGGGGAAATATCTTTCCACCTATATACACGAAGAATTGGATGCCCGAAAACATAATCCTATTGAAGAGATAGAAATAGGCCCGGAAGGCTTTCTTATGCAACCCGGAAATTTGTACCTGGGCGTTACTGAAGAATATACCGAGACCCATCATACGGTGCCTTTTTTGGAAGGAAAGTCAAGTATAGGCAGACTGGGAATCGATATTCATGCTACAGCTGGCAAAGGGGATGTAGGTTTTTGCAATTATTGGACACTGGAGCTCTCCTGCGTGCAGCCCGTACGTATATATGTAGGCATGCCCGTGGGCCAATTAATTTACTTTTCAGTCGAAGGTGAAATCGACCGGCTTTACAATAAAAAGATGGACGCTAAATACAATGGAAGAAATCCGCATCCGGTGGAGAGTATGATGTGGAAGAATAAATTTTGAAGAGACTTCATTAAAAATAATTTTAAAATTTAACACTAATAGTTTGCATTTTGATTGGCGGTATTGATATCATATTTGTATAATTAACTTGAACGCAATACTTGAATTTTTATGAATGCATAATTAATAGAGCCAGATGAGAGATAATAGCAAAAAAGGAAACAAGAGAAACAACCTTCATTGATCTTCAAGTTGGATCGACCCAATAAGAATAAGGTGGGAAAATGTAGTTCTGAATAGATTTCATCACTTTTGAAATACTCAAATATGATGACATATTTGGTATGCATTGTATAATATTTTGATTAATATTAAAACTTGGAAGATTGTGATGATGATGCAGACAAATTAAAGGAGAAACAAGGTTGCTTTTTTCCTGATCAAGTAGGCACAGAAGGTAAAGTAGATAAGGCAAAGAAGACGAAGGAGAAGAAATGCAAAGGATGATTTCAATTTTCAATTTTCAATTGTAAATCATTGAATTGTGAGTGAGTACATAAGATTCAAAAAATGTTTACTTTAGATGGACACTTCAAG
>JBBSBH010000031.1:0-57881 GCA_038251405.1 Chitinophagales bacterium | reverse complement strand
ATTTATGATATGGAAATCTTCGATCGATGGGGGCATATCGTTTTTTCAAATTTTAATCTACAAATGAATAACCCATCAGGCTCATGGAATCCCACTGATACCAATACCCCACCTGCGGTGTACGTGTACAAATTCGTCATTCATACTACCGCTGGAAACGTATTGAAGGCTGGGGATGTGACGGTGGTGCGGTAAGGGAATGATATTTTGCTGTGTCAATCATTCCAATCATTCCTTCAGATTCAACATATTGGCTCAACAAAGAATCAATACCAGTGTTTCATGGGATAAGATTCGGCACTGCGACGGGATGGAGAGACACCATAGGAGGGTTTACCTTTAATTATCCGCTGAACATCGATCCAAAAGATTCGTCGCATCTTGCCAATTTCAATCCATGGAGGAGCGATTGGGAAGGTACGAGAGGGCTGTGGGATAAAATTTGGGGAAATTAATATGCATGTGATGTAGATTCAATTATCTTCAATTTTTGAATTTATAATATGATATCTACCAATAAAGAACAGATATACTCTATTCCTGCTCATCTCCGCAGATATGAAAATTTGCATATCCTTTTTTGGCTATTAAAAGACATCAGTTGGTGTCTTAATTTTAAGCCTTTAGCTATTACCATGATTTTCCCCACCATGATAGTGGCTATTTATATCACCAACAAAAACAAAGAAATCATATCCGAGCTGATGCACAATCTGGCTGTGATATTTTGGATAGCCGCGAACAGCACCTGGATGATATTTGAATTTTTAGGGAAAGATGAGACTCCGGTTTGGTGGGGGATAGATGGTCGCTATATGGCTTTGTTACCATTCAGTATCGGACTAGGCATTTTATTATTTTACTATTTATTTCTGAGAAAGAAATTATTGAAAAAAGAAGCCAATATCATTTTATAACTGCTATGTGAAAGCTTTTTGCAAATTTCTTATAGACTTCCTCAATTTTAGTAAACATATAAATAGCATATTGACAATCAAATAGATATAAATAAATTTTACTAATATTGGTCTCCTGGGAATAATTTTCATATAATATTTCAAATTAAATTTTAGGTACTATCAAAATAAGTATGTTAGGTTTAAATATTATAACCTGGAATTGGGTTGAACATCTAATTTTTAGCATCTTATAAAAGGGATAATAGATTATAGGATGTTTAACCACTTTGTGGTTTTGAAAAAAAAATAATATCAATAACTCCCTTCGGGATTGGTAGTATTTCCATTTGTTTGAGCTGGAACCCAAGGATACACAACAAGGCACTTACATAGTGCTCCGAGTGATGGTTTTTGATATGTTTAAATATTAGGTGTCACAACACAGGAGAAGTTGAAATTACTTTTTAATAGTTACCTCGAAAGCTTTTGCATAGCTTCTTTAGCTTCTTTGGTTAGGATTAATTTTCCGCTAATTGCAGCGCGTTCTTTTAATAATTCATCCCAAGAAGGGACATCAGACCACATCATTTTCTTTATCTCTTGCAATACCAGTCTACTATAATTTGACAATTCGTCCACTTTAGATTTGATTCTTTCGTTTACACTATTTAAATCAGCAACCAATTCATTATAAAGGCCTATTGATTTGGCTTGTTGAGCAGATTGCCATACCAATGGATTAAGTGCAAGATGATTAAAATTAGCTCCACCAATTTTTCTTTCAATGGCCGGGCCTACCACGAATGGACCTATGCCATTATATAGTTCGCTCAATCTTACTTGTGCATATTCTGAGGCAATCACATAATCGGCTGCTGCAATTATACCAATAGCTCCACCTATCGCCTTTCCCTGTACGCGCACTATTACAGTATGCGGGCTATTTCGAATAGCCAAAGTCAATCGGGCAAATTGATAAAAAAAACTGGTGGCTGATTTTAAATCATTAATCGCAAGTAATTCTTTTACATCAGCACCTGCACAAAAGGTACGATCACCTTCGCTTTGAATTACTATTAATTTTAAAGCCTCCTCATTATTTAAGTTAATAATGCTTTCAATCATTTGTTCCAGTAAATCAAAAGACAATGCATTATGCCTCTCTGATCCGAAACACAGCAAAGCATGATCATTGTGTTTTGTTACATTACAAGTACCTGACATATATTATTCAAAGATGGGATATTCTATACTATATTTTATTTTAAAGCCCAATTTTATGAATTTACTACTCCATAAATTTCAATACCTTAGTAACTAATTTTTTTTTAGAATTAAGTAAATGAGGGTATTCTCCATATTCATTTTTTTAGGATTTAGTTTTTTTTCTATTTCCCAAACAGGTTGGCCGACTATAGCGCAATCCGCCAAACCCTGGTCACGATGGTGGTGGCAGGGATCTGCTGTAGATAGTAATGATTTATCCATTCTATTGAAAAAATATGCCGAAGCGGGGCTGGGGGGATTAGAGATAACCCCTATATATGGTGTGAAGGGATCTGAGTCAAAATTCATAGAATATCTCACTCCTCAATGGATGGCAGCTTTAACATTTACTTTGGAGGAAGCTAAGAAAAACGGCTTGGGAATAGATATGGCTACTGGCACTGGCTGGCCATTCGGAGGGCCCTGGATAAATGAATCAGATGCTGCAAAATATTTTACTTATAAAACCTACCATCTGAAAGAAGGAGAAACAATTAAGGATACCTTTTATTATCAACAAGAGCCTTTATTAAGAACTGCTAACGGAATACACAGAAGCATTACTGAAATAAAAAATCCTATCAACACGAACTATAATCTTCAAGAACTAGCTTTAGATCAAATTCGATTTGAAAAAAAATTATATCCATTTCTGGTGATAGCTGTAGATCAAAATCAAAATAGGGTAAATCTTAGCCAGTTTGTTCAAAATGGGATAGTTCATTGGACTCCTGTAGCCGGTGACTGGACTATATATGCATTATTTGAAGGTGATCATGGTAAAATGGTTGAACGGGCTGCACCTGGTGGTGAAGGATTAGTCATCGATCATTTTGATTCAACCGCTTTAAAAAAATACCTTGGAAAATTTGATGAGGCTTTTCAGGGAAATGATTTAGAGGGTTTGAGATCTTTTTTCAATGATAGCTATGAAGTAGATGATGCTAAAGGTCAAAGTAATTTTACCGAAGGACTTTTTCATGAGTTTGAAAGTAGACGAGGCTACAGACTATTAGATGTAATTCC
Source organism: Chitinophagales bacterium (assembly GCA_038251405.1). Taxonomy (GTDB): domain Bacteria; phylum Bacteroidota; class Bacteroidia; order Chitinophagales; family Saprospiraceae; genus JADJLQ01. The sequence continues at coordinate 54,690 of JBBSBH010000031.1, read as the reverse complement.
ATATTTATTGGACTCTGCTTTTGGTGATATCCATAAAAGAGTATTGCATGATTTCAGAGAAACCATTTCAGATTTACTGGAAAATCAATTCACTCAGGTTTGGACAAACTGGGGACATTCCAGGAATAAATTAATCAGAAACCAGGCTCATGGATCACCTGCCAATATTTTAGATCTGTATGCTATAGTAGACATTCCGGAAACTGAAGGAAATGATGTGTTGAGATACAAATTTGCTACATCGGCTGCGCATATCATGGATAAGAATCTGGCATCTGCTGAAGTATCCACCTGGCTCGATGAACATTTTAAATCGAATATGGCAGATATTAAATCGAATATGGATCAGTTTTTTCTGGGCGGAGTAAATCATATTTTTTATCATGGTATTGCCTATAGCCCTGCTGAAGCCCCCTGGCCAGGATGGTTATTTTATGCCTCAGTACACCTTACACCCAATGATCCTCAATGGCGAAATTTCAAAGCTTTAAATGATTATGTGGCCCGGTGTCAAAGTTTTCTGCAAAGTGGTAAGCCAGACAATTCTATTCTACTATACTTTCCATTCTCCGATCATAATCATCGCGAGGGAAAAGAGTTGCTACACCACTATGATGGAATGAACGGATTTGAAAATACCGATTTTCAGAAAACGGCAAATTACCTGCAAAAAAATGGGTACGCCTGGGATATAATAAGTGATAAACAATTAGAAAAAATAAACAACACAAACATTTATAAAACCTTGCTTGTTTCCGGAGTAGAGTTTATGCCCTTGGAGACTTTATTGAAAATAGATAGTCTTTGTAAAGCTGGTTTCCAGGTAATCTTTGATAGGCTTCCATCAAAAGTGAGTGGTTACAAGAATTATCTGAATAGACAAAATTTATTTGATGCATTAGTTCACCAATGGGATCTGCAATCCACTGGAGAATCACAAAGTAAAACCTGGGGAAATGGAAAGATCTACCTGAGTAATGATATTAGTCAAACTTTAATGCAAGGAGAAGGTTCCCATGAGAGAAGCATGTATGAGAAAGGACTTCAATGCATCAGAAGACAAGATGGTGATCAAAAAATATATTTTATTAAGAATACAAGCAATCAACCCATTGAAGATTGGATACCTCTTCAGTCAAAATTTTCAGCCGCGGTATTATTCGATCCTATTTTAGCAAAAAAAGGAAAAGCCAGGCTAAAAACTGATCCTGCTCAGACGCTGGTGTGGCTAGCGCTTAATCCGGGAGAGACCATCATACTAAAGTCTGTTGAAACAGATGCGGCTGAATTTAAATTTATTGACGGCGATCTGCCAGGTAAAATCCATATTGATAAAAACTGGAATATATCGTTTCTAGAAGGTGGCCCTCAGTTACCACATGCTCAAAAACTGAATGCCCTGACTAATTGGATAAATCTAGGAGCAGAAGAAAACTATTTCTCCGGGACAGCAAAATACACCAACAATTTTAAAATTAAAACATCAAATAACGATTACCTGCTAGACCTCGGAGAGATACATGAGTCTGCTGAAATTTTCCTAAATGGAATCTCCGTTGGCACATTAATTGGTCCGGAATTCAAAATTATTTTACCAAATAAAATACTTAAAAAGAAAAACAAATTGGAGGTGCTGGTTTCTAATAGTATGGTAAATCGCATCATCTACATGGATCAAAATAATATCCGCTGGAAAAAATTTTATAATGTCAATATGCCCCCTAGGTTTAGTCAAAACAGAGGTGGTGATGGACTCTTTACAGCGAAGAATTGGATACCAGCAAAATCAGGTCTTATCGGGCCTGTAACTTTAGCAAAATTGAAGTAAGTAACGACTTTCGAATTTTGAAGTACAGAAGTTATATTAAAGACTTTCCTTATCAATACTTTTAGTGATATATTTTCCCCAGGTCAAATTATCTCTACCTTCTACATGCTCCTGAGCTCTCTCAATAGCATATAATGCTGCATGCTCAACCACCCAATCCCAATTTTCCTGACCCACAGAATGAAGATCAGCATCGGGTGCCGGATTGCAAAAATCTATAGCTATGGGTATTCCGTCCCGAACTGCAAATTCCACTGTATTAAAATCATACCCCAGGTATTCATTTAATTTCAAAACATAGGATTCTACTAATTGCATCAATTGGGGATCATCAGGGATCTTAGCATCGTATCTCAGGTGATGTGGGTTACGAGGTTCATAAGCCATAATGCGCACATATTTTCTTCCTATGCAATAGCATCTAAAATAATGTTCAAATTGGATCTCCTCCTGCAGCAGCATGACCAGTTGTTTTGTCTCTTCGTACTTATTGGAGAAATCCTGTTGATCGTTTATTTTATAAACATGCTTCCATCCACCTCCTGCAAAGGGTTTCATATATGCCGGCCAACCTAAATAATTAAACATACCTTCCCAGTCCATTGGAAATGCAAGGTTTTTAAATGAAGTTTCCGATGTATCATCTGGCCTTTCTTTGGATGGTAAAATAACTGTTTTAGGAACTGGCACTCCTATTTTTTCTGCGAGGCAATTATTAAAAAACTTATCATCGGCACTCCACCAAAATGGATTATTGATAACAGCCGTACCGGTAATGGCTGCATTTTTTAACATGGCTCTATAAAAAGGAACATCCTGAGATATCCGATCTATGATTACATCGTAACCCTGCCCAACGCCTTGAATGACTTTGTCAATCTTAACCGCTTCAGCAGTAATACCCTCAACATTCTTCGAGTTCACTCTATCTACAAATGCCGGCGGAAAACTATTTTCCATCCCATGCAATATTCCTATCTTTTTCATAAGTTTGTATTTTGGCTCAAATTAGTTAAATATTCGATTGTTGGAATTGATTCAAAATAAAATTTATTCTAGTTATTTAAACCGCGAAGTCGATCTGAGCATTTTTCAAGTTAAAGATGAAATACCGGATCATGTAATCATTATAAATGATGGTCAGGACCTGGCCCAAATGCATATAGAAAAACTACTACATCATTTTAACATAAAATATGATTTCAAACCATTGATTGTGGGATGTTCTGCCGCCCCTGGCGAAGAGCGAAAGCAAGAATATGGTGTGCAATGGGCCGCTGATTACAAGGGCAGGGGTGCAAAAGCGGGCTCTTATGCTAGTTTCATTACCGAAGAATTGATCCCGGATATAAAAAACAAGCACAAAGTAGATCATGCACAGTTCACCATGGCTGGTTGGAGCTTAGGTGGATTAAGTGCAGTGGATATTGCCTGGCATGCTCCACACATTTTTCAAAAAGTAGGCATGTTTTCCGGATCTCTCTGGTGGCGAAATCATAATCTTATAAAGGATGATGTTCACCATAGGCTTATGCATCATAAAGTAAAAAATACTACTTATAAACCCGGTTTGAAATTTTGGTTTCAAGCGGGAACAGAAGACGAATCAGCCGATAGAAATAAAAACGGCATCATAGATGTCATCGATGATACACTTGATCTGATCTATGAATTGGAAACTAAAGGATATCATAAAGACCAGGACTTTCACTTTCATATAGAAGAAGGCGGTAAGCATGATGTACCCACCTGGAGCAAAATGATGTATAATTTTTTAGATTGGCATTGTACCAACTAGATTACTTTTACTCCTAACCAAGCCATCCCTAGTCCTCCCAATAAACTTAAGGCTATATACCAGGATGCTATAGAAAAATTTCCATTTTGAAATAGTTGCAATGCGTCAAGGGAAAAAGTAGAAAATGTAGTAAATCCACCGCAAATTCCAGCTGCCCAAAATAATTTTAGATTGGTACTCATATTATGTTTAAGTGAATATGCTATTACCAGGCCTAAAATAAAGGAGCCTGCCAGGTTAACTATAAATGTAGCGATGGGAAATTTGCCCGGCGCTGATTTTATAATCACGGAAGCCATGAATCGTAAAGTGCCGCCTATCGCCGCACCTATAGCTACCGAACCAATCATTCCCAGATTCATAATTGCAAATTAAACTTGATGCTAAATTATTACATTTATACTATTGACCAATTATAAATCATGACAATAACGGAATTACAATCCCAGGTGGACCTATGGATCAAAAAAATCGGTGTAAGATATTATAGCGAATTGACCAACACGGCCTTACTTGCTGAAGAATGCGGTGAAGTATCCCGACTAATGGCCAGAATATACGGTGACCAATCTTTCAAGTCGATGGAAGATGCTACCCAGGCGAAACAAAACCTGGCGATAGAAATGGCAGATGTTTTATTTGTGCTTACTTGCATGGCTAATCAATGTGGTATTGATTTACAAGCTGCCATTATAAAAAATATGGAATATAAAGGTGAAAGAGACAAAGAAAGACATCAATCAAATTCTAAATTAAAATGAAAAACTACTTACTACCTATACTTCTATTTATCCAATACATCAGTTTATTCTCACAATCTGATAAACTATGGTATACTGCTCCGGCAGACTTTTTTGAGGAAGCATTACCTATAGGAAATGGAAAAATAGGTGCTATGGTATATGGAAAAATAGATACAGAGCGATTATCACTGAATGATATTACACTTTGGTCTGGTGAACCTGTAAATCCCTATCACAACCCGGAAGCTTATAAAAATTTACCTGCTGTGAGAAAGGCTTTGTTCAATGAAGATTATGCGGCTGCTGACACTTTAGTACGAAAATTGCAGGGTAATTTTTCTAACGCCTACCAACCGCTTGGAAATTTGATCTTCGAGTTTAATCACAAGGGCCCGGCAACTGACTATAAGCGAATCCTTGATTTATCTAAATCACAAGCGGCAGTCCGGTATAAAGTAGGAAATACTATTTTTTCCCGTATATATATCGCTTCTCATCCTGACCAACTGATAGATATTTCACTTACCAGTAAGGGACCTGATAAATTGAATTTTACTATTTTGATGAACAGCCCTCTGAAATATCATTCTTCCATCGAAAAAAATCAGATCATTTTACAGGGCAATGCTCCGGTCAGATCAGCGCCAAATTATCTCCAAGTTAGAAATGCTGTAGAATTTATTGATGATCGAGGTACCCGATTCATTGGAATACTTAGAATAAATAAAACGGACGGCACCATAAAGTATACCGATACCTCCATTCAAGTCACGAATGCAACACTGGCTGAACTAAGACTAAGCATGGCTACTAGTTTTAATGGTTTTGATAAAGACCCATTCAAAAATGGTAAAGACGAAAAAAAGATAGCAACTACTATTTTAGAAAATGCAGCTAAATATTCCTTTAATGATATAATTGGAAGGCATGAAAAGGACTATACCTCCTTGTATAATAGAGTAAAATTTGACCTTGGGGTAAAAGCCAATGAGCAAGATACCTATACGCGAATAAAGTCATGTACCCCTACCAATACAGATATTGGATTAATTCCACTATACTTTAATTATGGGAGATACCTGATCATAAGTAGCTCGAGGACTCCCTTTGTACCTATGAATTTACAAGGACTTTGGAACGAAAGTATCAGGCCACCATGGAGTAGCAATTATACCATCAATATAAATACTGAAATGAATTACTGGCCGGTAGAAGTATGTAATTTATCTGAATTGCATCAACCCTTACTTTCATTTATTTCAAATCTTTCAAAAACAGGCGCTATTACTGCTAAAACCTATTACCAGGCTGATGGCTGGGTGGCGCATCACAATAGTGACATTTGGGCAATGTCAAATCCTGTAGGTGATTTTGGTAAAGGAAGCCCACAATGGGCAAACTGGCCAATGGGAGGAGCCTGGCTCTCTACTCACTTGTATGAACATTATCGATATACACTTGACCAGACCTTTTTAAAAGAAGTCTATCCACTATTAAAAGGAGCTGCTTTATTTTGTTTGGAATATTTAGTACCTGATTCAAAAGGATATCTGGTAACGGCTCCTTCTACTTCACCCGAAAATGTATATATCACTGATAAGGGATTCAAAGCCTCTACACTTTACGGCAGTACTTCCGATCTTGCATTAATACGGGAAATTTTTAACGATAATATTTTCGCTGCGAATACATTGAATATAGAAGCTTCATTTGTTGATTCTCTACAAAAAGCTTTACTCAAAATTTACCCATACCAGGTAAGTAAACAAGGTCATTTACAAGAATGGTATCATGACTGGGATGATGTAGAAATCACCCATAGACATTTATCGCATCTTATTGGTGTCTTCCCGGGAAATTCAATAAATTTAAATACGCCTAAAGAGTTAGAAGCAGCGAAAAAATCACTATTGCGTCGCACGAATAATGGTACCGGCTGGTCCATTTCCTGGAAAATTTCCATGTGGGCCCGATTATTAGATGGAGAAAAATCTTATGATGCCATTCAAAAGTTATTGACCTATTACCCAGCTGATAATAATGAAACCAAATATGCTGGCGGGGGCACATTTCCCAATTTATTCGACGCCCACCCACCCTTTCAAATTGATGGCAACTTTGGTGGAATTGCTGGCATAGCAGAAATGCTTTTGCAAAGCCATATGGATTATATTCAAGTGCTACCAGCTTTGCCCAAGGTGTGGAAAAATGGGACCATGAATGGATTAAAAGCCAGAGACAATATCACCGTGAATATCTCATGGAAAAATAATAAACTTAAAAAAGCACAGTTCTTATCAACCACAGATTTAGTAAAAAAAATAAAATATAATGATAAAACAAAAGAAGTAAGACTTCCCAAAAATATATGGGTCTCTGTTAAATTCTAAAATTAAAAAATAGTGATACGATTCATTTTAAAAAGAATTTTGGTCAGTGTTCCTATCATGCTTTTGGCAGTTTTAGTATCTTTTTATTTAATCCACGCGGTTCATTCTGATTATAATCAATCTGATAGTGACAGTAAAATTTCAAAATCTAAGAAAGGCTTTTTTAGTGAAGTAAAAGATCTACCTACATTCTATTGGTCAGTCTTCCCTGCTAATTTTCCTGATACGCTTAATAATATCATTGATGAGAAGTTAAGAAAAAGGATCACTTCTCATTTGTATAATGGCAATACTATTGATAAAATCACCTATTTTCTAAAATCAGAAAAAGAATTGTTTTCACTTCTCGATGAAAATAATACTGCGATCCAGGAATCTATACTCAGCCTTAGCCAAGGTAATGAAATAAAAAAAATAATTCTACAGCTTCCAGATTCCATTAAGAAAAAAGGTGAATATATAACCTGGATGAATAACTTAAATATTTTAATAAAGGATGAAAAGCTATGGAGACTAGCAATACCTTCACTGCATTGGAATGGTGCCTCTAATCAATTTCACTTATGGGTAAAAAAAATAGCAACCGGTGATTGGGGCAAATCCATGGTTGACAACAAACCTATATGGATAAAAATCAGAGAGGCCCTTACATGGACCTTTACTTTAAATCTACTTGGATTATTTATAGTATTTCTTTCAGGTCTTTTTATTGGAGAATATTTATTCATAAACAAAAATCATTTGATATCCAAAGTTATGGAAGCTCTGTTATTTTTATTTTATAGCCTGCCTATTTTCTTTTTGGGATTGATTTTAATTTATCTATTTGCTTCTGACATAGTTTCAACGAAGATGCATATTCTCCCAACTCCTGGATTTATTGATATCTCTACTGACAAATCTGTTTTACAAAATATGTTGCAATATTCCAGCGCATTGGTCTTACCTATGACTTGCATGGTGTTACCTTCTCTTGCCTATCTGTCAATATTAATTGCAAAAAAATTATCTGCAGAGTCAGTAAAGCCATATTCTTTTTCCCTCTGGGTAGAAGGAAAATCATGGCAAGAAATTACGAGTAAGCATTTGAGAAAAAATATTGTATTCCCTCTATTGGCACTGATAGCTATGGAAATACCCGCTTTGATCAGCGGATCATTAGTAATAGAGATTTTATTCAATATCCCTGGTATGGGAAGGCTCATGTACCAATCTATCATTTTACAGGATTGGATGGTGGTTTTATACATATTAGTACTGGTAAGCTTGATTACTATCGTCGGTAAAATAATAGCGGATGCCTTCATGTTTATCTTTGATAACCGGGTAAAGCTTCAATGACATGAACATCATTTGGAATTTAAAATTAAAAAAATATACCCTTATCCAAAAGCTTAGCTTATTCATTTTATCACTGTATGTTTTAGTTGCCTGCCTGGCAAATGTATTAGCTAATGACAAACCTATCTACTGCAATTGTAATGGTGTAATGCGTTGGCCGGCTCTACGGGAATACCTGGAGCAAATAAATATTTTGAGCACCACCCATTCATTTGATTATGCAAACTGTAGTCATAAATTAAACTCCATTATACCTTATAGCGCTAATAGTCTTGATCCCACAAGCAATGGATTTGCACCACCATTTTACCGTTCGTCTCCAGATAATGCTTATCACATATTAGGTACTGATGCTTTGGGCAAAGATGTGCTGGCAGGGCTAATCCATGGCACCCGGTATGCTTTTTATATTGGAATACTATCAACTATATTGGCATTCTTTCCAGGTATTCTTTTAGGAATGATCATGGGCTATTTTCAAAACTATAAAATTCGTTGGAATCTATGTCAAATACTTTCTCTGGTGATCTGGATTTTTGTTGGTCTTTATGAAATGTATATTACGCCACATCTCTTTCCTGACTATTCTTTTTTGGTTCAACTAACATGTATAGGTGTTTGGTTTTTCCTTGCCTATTTCTTAATTAAGATTTTTTCAAAATTCGGAAAGAAATACAAAATGCCTATCGACAATATATTGATGCGATGCATTGATGTATTCGAGTCTTTTCCCAAATTATTATTACTAATGTCTTTGATAGTCATATATACCCGTCCATCTACGCTGCTACTTATTTTTCTGATTGCCATTTTGCGCTGGCCACTATTCGCTCAAATAGCAAGGGCAGAAACCTTAAAAGAATGCCAATCAAACTACATCATCTCATCAGAAAATCTGGGTGTTTCCGTTTATTTAATTCTCACAAAGCATATTTGGCCTAATATCAAAGGTTCACTTTGGGTGACTGCCTTATTTTCATTTAGTTCCGCTATTCTATTAGAAGCTACCCTTTCTTTTATTGGGATTGGATTGAGATTAGAGCAGGTAAGTTGGGGTAGCTTATTGAATGAAGGCAGACAATATCTTCCGGGATGGTGGTTATCTGTTTTCCCGGGATTAGCCATTTTTACTCTTTTACTGACTATAAATTGGCTCTTCGAGGAGAATTCATTATCCGGAAATCCTACTAATAAGTAATTCCGCTTCGGATTTAACTAAGTTTAAACTTAATTAAATATTCTTTCACTCTTTGGGGTTGACCTGATAATTGTTTTTCTTTGCACCTGCAATTATGAAAAAAGATCTTGCATCACTTAAAGCTTTGGCCTCTCAGGTCAGGCGCGACATCATACGCATGGTATACTATTGCCAAAGCGGTCATCCGGGCGGTTCATTGGGCTGTACCGATTTTTTTGTAGCTCTGTATGGTAACCACTTAAACTATAAGCTACCATTTACCCTGGAGGGTAAAAACGAAGATTTGTTTTTTCTTTCCAATGGTCATATCTCCCCCGTGTGGTATAGTGTGTTGGCCCATAGTGGTTTTTTCCCTAAAGAAGAATTATCCACTTTCAGAAAATTAAATTCCAGGTTGCAGGGGCATCCCACTACCCACGAGGGTCTTCCGGGAATTAGAATAGCTTCGGGATCCCTTGGCCAGGGTCTGTCGGTAGCAATAGGTGCAGCATTGTCTAAAAAATTGGATCAGGACCAAAGCATTGTATATGTGCTCACTGGCGATGGGGAGCTTGATGAAGGTCAAAACTGGGAAGCTATTATGAGTGCAGCCCATCATAAAGTTGATAATCTGATCGCTACTGTAGATTGGAATGGACAGCAAATTGATGGCCCTACTGATAAAGTAATGTCGCTGGTAGATCTTCCTTCGAAATGGACCGCTTTTGGATGGGATGTGCTCATCTGTGATAATGGAAACGATCTTGAAACAATTTCGATGACTATTCAAGATGCAAAATCTCATCTCCACCGGGGAAAGCCGGTAGTAATTTTGATGAAAACCAGTATGGGTTTTGGAGTAGATTTTATGCAAGGCAGTCACAAATGGCATGGAATAGCTCCTAACGAAGAGCAATGTAAGGCTGCATTGGCTCAATTACCTGAGACATTAGGTGACTATCCTTTTAATCCTGATTATAAATTTAATTAATCAACTGGAAACATGACTTCAATAAATAATATAGTAGTAACTGGTAAAAAGGCTACCCGTGATGGATTTGGGGCAGGCCTTTTAGAGATAGGAAGATCTAATAACCAGGTAGTAGCACTTACTGCAGATCTACTGGGATCATTGAAAATGGATGAATTTAAAAAAGAATTTCCTGATCGGTTTTTTCAGATAGGAATTGCCGAAGCCAATATGATGGGTATCGCTGCGGGTATGGCAACTACCGGTAAAATTCCTTACACAGGAACATTTGCCAATTTTTCTACCGGAAGGGTGTATGATCAAATAAGACAATCCATAGCCTATTCTCACAAAAATGTAAAGATTTGCGCTTCCCATGCGGGACTTACTTTGGGAGAAGATGGTGCAACACATCAAATATTAGAAGATATAGGTATGATGCGTATGCTACCTGGTATGTCAGTAATAGTCCCCTGTGATGCTCATCAAACTAAACTAGCAACCATTGCTATCGCTAATCAATACGGTCCGGTGTATTTGAGATTTGGAAGGCCTGTTTGGCCAATTTTTACTGAAAATCTTAAGTTTGAAATCGGTAAAGCCCAGTTTTTAAGTGAAGGCAGCGATGTTACACTTATTGGAACAGGTCATTTAGTCTGGAATTGTGTAGAAGCCGCAAAGCAATTAGAGACAGAAGGCATCAGCGCAGAAGTAATTAATATTCACACAATAAAACCATTAGATACAGAATCAATACTGATGAGTGTAAGTAAAACGAAGTGTGTAGTCACTGCCGAAGAACATCAAATCAATGGAGGTCTTGGAGATATGATAGCTGGTGTATTATCCCGATACCTGCCTGCACCTCAAGAGTATGTAGCTGTAAATGATAGCTTTGGAGAAAGTGGAAAACCCGATGAATTATTAATCAAATACGGACTAGGTATAGCGGATATTGTAAATGCAGCAAAAAAGGCTTTAAAAAGAAAAGGATCGTAACTAAAATAACCACCTTCGTGGCATGGTTTTTGACAATTCATCACTTTAAGCTATGAAAATTAAGGTTGGTTTACTGGGGATTTGGATTATATTTTCATCTTTCTATTGGAATATGGACGATAAAATGGTGGCATCAGCCTATATAGACAGATTTGCCCCGCTAGCCATTGAAGAGATGCATCGTGCTGGCATTCCAGCAAGTATTAAACTCGCCCAGGCAATGGTAGAGTCTAATATGGGCAGAAGTGTGCTTGCTGCACAAAGTAACAATCACTTTGGGATCAAGTGTAAATCATATTGGAAAGGACAACAGTTTTATCACAAAGATGATGATCTGGACACAAAGGGCCGGCTAATAGAATCGTGCTTCCGGGCTTATAATGATATTGAATCCTCGTTTAAAGATCATTCCGAGTTTCTCAAAAACTCGGGTAAATACGATATTTTATTTTCACTGGACATTACTGATTATAAAGGGTGGGCCTGGGGCTTAAAATCATGCGGCTACGCTACAGATAATGCTTATGCTTTAAAATTAATTCAGACAATAGAAGACTACAAATTATACAGATACGACACTTATCAATCTGTCCAATTTGATCTTCCTGTGCACAATTATCTTCAAAGCGTTAGTGAACCTGTTCAATCCACTATTGATTAGCCGATCAATCTTCGATTCTTTCCTCAGATACTTTTTGGTGCCTGTTTAATGGATTAGCCCTGTCCTCCTCGTATTTCTTTCTTTGTTTAGCAATCTCTATTGCTCCAAATAATGCTGCTTTAAATGAAGCAGGATCTGCCAGATCTTTGCCTGCAATATCAAAAGCGGTCCCATGATCGGGAGAAGTACGGACTATAGGTAGACCTGCTGTAAAGTTCACCCCAGTTTCAAACTCCAGTGCTTTAAAAGGAATTAGTCCTTGATCGTGATACATAGCTAATACTCCGTCAAATTTCTTAAACTGAGCTGCACCAAAAAATCCATCTGCCGGAAATGGGCCGAAGCAAGTAATTCCCTGATTTTTTAATTCTTTTATAGCAGGCTCTATACTATTGATTTCTTCGCTGCCTATAACGCCACCATCCCCAGCGTGCGGATTTAAACCAAGCACCGCTATTACTGGCTTATCTATTCCAAAATCCTTTTGCAAAGATTGGCTTAAGATTTTAATTGCTGATTTCACTTTCTGTATTGACAATTTACCGGGAACAGATGCCAATGGAATATGGGTAGTAACCAATCCCAATCGCATTTGATTGCCTGTCATCATCATCATATAATCCTTAGATTGAAGTTTCTCTGCGAGGTAATCTGTATGTCCTGCATATTGAAATCCTGCCATTTGCATAGCCTGCTTGTGAATAGGGGCTGTGACCAAGCCATCAATCCATCCAATTTTGCAATCTTCTATGGCTGCATCCAACGCCATTAATGCATATTTACCACCAGGTTCACTTACTTTTCCAATAGTTACAGTTACATTTTCCTGCCAACAATTCAAAACATAGACTTTCCCAGTTTGAAGTTTTTCCCCACTTCTTGCGGGATAATATACAAAATCGTCAGCTTTGATAATGTTTTTATAGTATGAAATTATCTTGCCTGCGCCATATATGATGGGGATACAAAAGTCTAGTATTCCAGTGGTTTTTAATGTTTTGATGATCACTTCAGGGCCTATTCCATTTATATCTCCGATGGTAATACCTATTTTAATCAAGTTATTCTCGCTCATTCAATCACATTGTTTTTAAATAATGAACGAAGATAATGAAATCTGGTTGGGCTGTGAGAGAAACTGGAGAGCATTCATATCAGTCAAATCATACCTAATCATTATCATTGCATGATGGCATATGCTAAAAAATCCTATGGGCAGCATTTTCTCACCAACGAATCCATTGCAGAGAAAATAGCTGATGCCTTGAAAGTATACGGCGATATAGAAAATGTTTTAGAAGTAGGGCCCGGCAAAGGAATGCTGAGCAAATATTTAGTAGGCAAATTTCCTCATCTCTACCTGGTAGATGCGGATAGAGATATGATTGAGATTTTGGAGAAAGACCCAAAATACTCAGAAGCAAAGATCATTCATGAAGATTTTATGAAAATGGACTTATGTAAATTATCTGGTCAAGAAGATCTGTATATCATTGGGAATTTTCCGTACAATATCTCTTCACAGATCGTCTTCAAAATGATAGAAAATAGGGCAAGAGTACCTGGCATGGTGGGTATGTTTCAAAAAGAAATGGCCGAGCGCATAGCACATGCACCGGGCAGCAGAGAATATGGCGTTATCAGCGTACTCACCCAGGCATATTACGATGTAGAGTATTTATTCACAGTGAAGGAAGGAAACTTTAATCCCCCTCCAAAAGTAAAATCCGGCGTGTTGAGATTTACCAGGAAGAAAAATCAAGATCTAGGCTGTGATGAGGCTAAGTTTCGCAATATAGTAAAAGCATGTTTTCTTCAAAAAAGAAAAATGATTCGCAATTCTTTAAAGCCATTTTTATCCCTGGAAGTATTACAGGATGTTTTCTTTGATAAACGACCAGAGCAGTTGAGCGTGGAGGAGTTTGTGGGGATAGTGAATAGGCTGGAGTGATAGGCATCCTGCTTTAGAAAAAAATGTACAGCTTACTGTAAAATGACCCAGGATTACTTACTTTCCTTCTCAGCCAATCTACTCTGTCTTTCCTTTACTAAATCCTCCATTGCATAATATGCTATAGCCTTTTGCTTTAATGGATTGGTACTCCACTCTGACCATTCTCCAGTATATGGATTGTATCCACATTTTAGAGGTTTACTAAGAATATCACCAGGATCCTCTACATAAGCACGGCAATCAGTACAGATGTAGCGAAATTCACAATCTTTACATACATGTATTTTATCTTTATTTATATTCCAGTACTTTTTGAACCCAGGCTTTTTAATGGCTTCTTCCAGGGTGGTATCTTTGATATTGCCGTATGTTTCGTGAAGCGATGGGCAGTTTTTGATGTTGCCGGCAGTATCTATAGAAATTTTTCTATTTAAACATGAATTATATTTTAAAGATTCAGTATAAGTCTTTATATTAATTGTAAAAAAGCTTGGAGAAATAATTCCACAAGACTTTTCATTTAGTACTTTATCTCTAATAAAAAATATTCGCCCAAATTCATTAGGTCTAGTTCTCGAATTTTTTTGAAAGCGACAAGCATAAATTATAATAATAGATACTCGTTTATACTTTTGACAAAAAGGTTTAAGATATTTGATAGAATATTCAATATGGTATGGCAGAAGAATCTCAATACAAGAAATATTAGATTTTTCAAGCAATTCTAGTAATTCAGAAATGAGCTCAATTGAGTAAAATTTAAAAAATCTAATCTGCAACGTATGACAACCTATCTCTATTAATTCCTTAATAAACTTTTTACTTAGGTTAATATCTTCCTTAATATCAATTATAGAATTTGTGAAAATAAAGGGCTCATCCCATTGACTTGACAGCTTTGGAAACAATTTAACATTATTAGTAAAGAAAGCAAGCTCATTTTCCAGTAAGTAATTAATAAAAATATCGAAATCCTGCCTTTCAATTTTTGAAAGTCTCTTTGCCATTATATCAATTGTATATTTCCTAGACTCAGCCATGATTTCATAAAAAGAATTACCAAATTTATAAAGAGAGTTCCTATGTAAATCATATATTGCTGCATGCGTATAGCCCTTTACTAAAACACAATTAGAATATAGTATTAAGTATTCATTCATCATTTAGAGTCCATATTTTTGAAATTGGTTTATAAAGAATGTCTGGGTTGAATTTATCAGTCTGTGATAACTCGGATGATATATAATTAACTATATCTTTACTATGATTTCTATTCGTCTCTTTTTCCTTAATATCAGAATTTTGATAATATATTTGCAGCTTAGACTTGTTTATCTTTATCATTATAAATAATATATTGAGCTATTTTTTTTTCCAAATAATAGTTGCAATTCGCTGAAACCCAACCAAATTGACCAACAGGGTTAACTTCCAAGAACACATAATTATTATCATTGCAATAAATAAGATCGATGGACCCAGTATCTAATGAACTAATCTCAATAAATCTGCGAATCTTTAATGCAATTCTTTCAGGTAGCTTATAGGGGACATTGCGATTTGGGTTTGATCTATTATAATTTCTGAAATCATATTTAGTCTTGGAATCCAATTGGGAAAAAATAGCCATTGAAAATAATTTTTTTCCAAGAAAAAAAATCCTTATCTCATATTGCTTAGGAATATATTCTTGAAACAGTGATAATGAAAAGCTGTCACTTGAAGAATTAATCATATCTTTATTAAGTATAACTATACCTTTACCGCTATAAACGGAAGAACCCTCTTTAAACGATATATGACCATTATGGATGGGTTTGGTAATTACTAATTTATGTTTTTTTATAAATTCCCTTACTTTTTTCTTGTTTGATGTCACTAGGGTTTCAGGAATCTTTAACCCGGATTCTCTGGCATTTATCAAATCAATCAACTTGTTACATCTCTTTTCTGCGTAATAGTAGCCTAAAAATTGATTATGCCTATGTAAATATTCTTTAACATATTGCCACTCTTCCTCTAAATACTTTTTTAATATAGGCTGATCACTACCTTTAACGTTTATCGGAAACTGATATGAAAAATCGCCTCTTCTATACCACATTTTCTCATTTGCGTTTAAATAAATATCTTTCTTTGAACAAAATAGAGTCGAGCTATCCTTTTCCTTTGTAGAGTATATTTCTATATTCAAATTTTTAATAACGTTGTCATTGTGAAATCTTTGAACATCATATTTATAGTATGTAAGATATTGAATTACCATATCAGTAGTCTTTTCAATTACATCAGAACAAATAGTTATACGATTTTTAGCACTCATCAAATTAAAAAATTGCCATCAAGAATAAATTTTTTAGTTACAACTCTTGTAAGAAAACTCATTCATTAAACCTGGATCCAATTTCCATTGCATTATTGCATTTTCAATTTTGTACTTTAATGTATCGCAAGTTTTATTCAAAGAACCGATTCTTATAGAAGTGAATAATAATTTATTTGACATGCGCTTCATTTCAATTTCCTTCGTAAATAGTTTTACAATTTTATCACTAAAAAACAAATCAGGCCTAGTCTGACAAATATGCGCTAAGGTCGCCGTTACACCCCAATATGAACAAGTATCACTTAAACTATTAATCTCAGAAATCTGAGGAAATCCATTCTTAATAGTCTCATCAATAATGATATTGAAATTTTCTATAAAAATTGCTTTTCGTTTTATTAAATTAGAGCGGATTTGACTTGTATCAGACAAGCCAGTAGAAAGATAGGACTGATCTTTCTCCAGCATCTTACAAAAATCTAAGACCTTATTCTTTAAAGAACAGGTTGATGAGAAAATAATAATAAAAAATACGACAACTAAATTCTTCATATATATACGATTAGTCTGAACAATTAAAATGAGTGTTCTAGTATAGTACCAAAACACTCATTAATTTCAAATTTTATCTATCTGCAAGGATCAGAATCACATGCCTCATATGGATCTTTTTTCGTAGGTACAAAATGCGTGCATCCATCATTTGTAACTGTATCATATCCATCAGAAGGGCAGGTCATTTCATATTTTCCTCCATAAAGTGACCTCAAGTTATTCTCTGACAATTTGCTTAAATTAAATTTTTCAATTATTAAATTTTTCATGATTTTAGCTTTATTTTTTATTTAATTAACAACCGGTATCGCACTTTGAACCATCTTTACCACATTGATCTGTCCAAGTAGTCGTGCCATTCTGGTGCAGTATATCTTTACATTCTGGGTAGTCTTCAAGACATGTATCAACTAACTTACCACCATAAATAGATCTAAGATGATTCTCACGTAATAACTTTTGACTGAATTTTACAATCTCTAATTTATTCAACTTAATCATTTTAATTTATTTTAAAAATTCATTTTCCATTCTTTTCATTTGCCCGGCATTCGCCGCAGCAGGGTATGGAACATATTCACCCTTTTGTATTAGCTAATGACAGCACTAAGGTATTTTCGTTTGCTGCCAAAATTTGGCAGTGAAATGTTAATGTTTAAATATTTTTTGCCTCCTTTGTACTTCTCTGTTGAACTGAGAAGTATTGAAAACCTAAATTCCACTTCATAGACATACGATTGGGTGCGTTGGCAATAGTGTACTTCTGCTCCATAGTTTTTTATCTCATCCAATAGCCTATATACCTGCCGTTCCGAAATCTTAAATTTATCTGCTAGCTCTTTAGGTGAGCCAGTGGCACGCATTCTGATCAGTTGATCCAGTCTTTCCAGCTTACTTATTCTTTCTATTAGATTCATAGTGTTTAGTATTTATCAGGTGAAAAAGATTTTAATACATATTGTAATAGGCTTCTTTTGGTAGGGATTATGATGGCTTCGGCAGGGATGCGGGGTTGATAGTTTAGTATTTTCTGTTCATCTGTAACCAGTGTTGGTGGCAGTAAGGCAAGTAAGGTATATACCTGCTTGCCCTCTTGAGTCTCTTTAGGGAGGGTAGAGATACTATGGATACTAGATTGTATTGAACCATATTCTTTATATGGATAGGCCGGAAATCGCAAAAAGCAAAGGTCTCCCTCTTTTATTTTACCCTTTCGCTCGACAGGAATGGTGATCTGGGCTATATGGCCTTGATTAGATATGGGAATAACGCTGAGCACAGGTTTATCCGGGGCTACCTTATCCCAAAGATGTACTTGATCAGGTATATATAATATGCCCGCTATGGATGCTGTGATCAGGTATTTTTGTTTCCAGGCTTCATACTCATTTTTATATCCTATAGACAACTCGGTGAGCTTTACCCTGTATTGATTGAGGGTTTGCGTGCGCTCGGCATTAAGTTGTAGTTTTTGGGAGCCGAGTTGAAAATCAGAAAGCTGGTATTGCATCAGTGATGATAAATGAGCCTCATATAGTTGTTGAAGGAGTAGGATTTCTGCCTCTGATTTTTCAAAATCGAGATCGCTGATTACTTTTTGATCATGCAATACTTTATTGCGCTGATGATTTTTAATGGAAATATCGAGTTGTTTTTTTTCCAACTCGAGTTGTACCCTATTAGACTGATCCATGCTTTTATGGGTTTTCATCTCACCTTCAAGGGAGGTGATACGGTCTTGTGTAATAGTCTGTTTTAATAAAAACTGAATCGAGCTGAGGTTTTGTTGCATACTGGTATAGGTAATCCTCAGGTCGCCGGTTTGCAATTTATCAGAAATAGCTATTTTTAGAAAATCCCTTATATTTTGAATACGAAGCAAGGTATCAACAAAGTCATTCAATAGCTCCAGATCATCACTATTCGCTGCATTTTCTATCAGTAATATTTTTTGAGCGGCTTGTATGGTATCATTATTATGAGCATAAAATCCAGCAATGCGGCCCATACTCATAGGATATATATCTAGAGCAGGATCAGCAGAGGTAAGAAATGCCTTCCCTATTATTTTCTCGGAGTAAGGAAGCCAGGCTGCTAACGAAATAAAAATTACGCATATGAAAGCTATCACTGAAATGCCCCATCGTACCATCCAGCGTGGTTGCTTGCTGATGAGGTCGTCGTACGGGATGGTTGAGCGGGTGATTTTATCTGAATTATAAGTTTTTTGAGTAGCATGATAATGATTGGGTGCCTGGGTTATTGTAAAGTTGGTCAAACTTTCGATTTGGGTTTGATTAGAGTGATTCATAGATATTTATGATATGTATTTTTTATTGGTAAGACTTTTAAATTGCAGGTTTGTTTCTCCAAAATTGATCAATAATCCGATTTCAGGTTTGTATGCTTCCAGGTATTTATTGGATTGGGCAAAATGCACATCTTCCATCTTGCTGATTGCTTTTAATTCGACATAGACCGTATCCTCCATCAGAAAGTCTAATCCCCTTGTACCTATTTGTTCGTTGCGATAATAGATAGGCATTTCGAACTCCCTGTTAAAGGTGATGCCAGCTATTCTCATTTCGATTTCCAATGCCCATAGATAGATTACTTCCTGCAATCCATTCCCAAGTATATTATGTACCGTCATGGCGCAACCGATTATTTTAGAAGTAAGATCTGAATATTTATATTCTTGTTTTATCATCAGTGGTGTCTGAACTGTGATTTTTTTAATTGGTTTGATTCATCATGATCAGCCTTATAAAGTCATTCGTTGTCTGCAATTTCAGTTTAGTAAGTACTATATCTTTTACTTCGATTTTTTTACACTCATTTTTTTCATTCATCATATAGATCAAAATAATCATAGTTCAGACAATTAGCTCCCCAGTTCCAGTTGATTTTTTACCAGTGTATAATATTCTCCTTTCATTGCAGTAAGTGTTTCATGATTACCCATTTCGGTTATTTTTCCACTTGATAACACTACAATTTGATCTGCATTTTTTACTGTACTCAACCTATGAGCAATAATCATGACGGTCTTGCCTTGAGTATAGGAAATAAGATTTTCCATAATGGTGCGTTCGTTATTAGCATCGAGTGAATTGGTGGCTTCATCAAAAAACAAAAATTCAGGATTTTTATAAATAGCCCTTGCCATCAATATGCGTTGTTTCTGTCCCGCGCTTGCATCATTGCCCCGATCGCCTATCATCGTATTGTATCCCAAAGGAAGTTTATCAATAAAATCGTGGAGATTGGCTATATGTATGGCTTGTTGTAATTTGACCGGGTCTACACGCTCATTCACCTTCTGCTATATTGCGCGCAATGGTATCAGAAAAAATATAACCATCCTGCATGACCACTCCGCAGGCATCACGCCATACCTTAAGATCAATATATTGTAAAGAAGCATTGTCCAGTTTGATATCTCCTTTGGATGGGGGATAAAAAGTGAGTAATAATTTCATCAAGGTGGTTTTACCACTACCACTTGCCCCGACTATAGCAGTCACTTTACCCCTGGGAATGATTAAATTTATATCGACTAATACATCTTCACTAATAGGAGTGTATCGAAAAGCCAGGTTTCTAATCACCAAATCACCCGATGGGATACTACTCATTTTAGTTTCAAGGTCAGTTTGTTCCTCGGCATGAGATTTGACCTCGTTTATTCTTTCGAGACTGATAGAAGCATCTTGAGCTGATCGGATAAAACCTACCAGCTGCAAGGCTGGCCCTGTGAGCCTTCCTATAATATATTGAATAGCGAGCATCATACCCAGTGTGAGTTCACCTGTGATAACTGCCGAAGCGGTGAAAAAAGTAATGAGTATATCTCTAAACTGATTGATACCGGAAGCCCCTGCATCTTGTGCTTGAGCTAGCATAAGAGATTTTATTTGTATTCTGAATAATTTAGCCTGCATAGTGCCCCATTGCCAAAGCCGGAGAATCTGACTGCCCTGAAGTTTTATTTCTCTTATACCGTGCACTATTTCCATGAGATTGTTTTGATTTTCACTCATGCGCTGGAACGAGAGGTAGTCTATTTCCTTTCTTTTTTTAAGGAAAAGAATAATCCATAAAAAATACAAGCCAATGCTTGCTATAAAAAACAAAAATATCTGGACAGAATAATAAGCCAGTAAAGCGCCAAATACAATAATAGAAGTGATGGCAGATACCATAGAAAAAACTTGCTGTGTAAGGAAATTTTCTATTCTGCGCTGATCATTGATTCGCTGCATGATATCTCCTGTATATTTCGACTCAAAAAAGCTCAGGGGCAATCGCATGAGCTTAGAAAGAAAATCTCCTATCAAAGAAATATTAATGCGAGTGCTGATGTGTAGAAAAATCCAATTTTCGATAAATTGTACTATAGTCTGTCCGAAGAATAACATAAATTGACCAGCAATCGCGATTTTGATAAAATTCAAATCTTTTACATCAATACCACTATCCACTATGGATTGAGTAAGGAAAGGCATACTCACAGAAAATAAAACGGTAGCTAGCAAGCCTAATAAAAGCTGAATAATAAGCTGCCAATGAGGCTGTACATAATCAGCTATGAAAGCTAGTAAAGACGCATTTTTCCTATCTTCCTGGCCTTGATGATTCCAGCTTGATGAAGGCTCTAATAATAAAGCAATACCCTGGTGATCATCACTGATCCAGTGCTCTTGCATCCGATCTACTGGGATTTTAATTTTCTGGGCAGCCGGATCAGCAATCCATGCATATCGTTTACTTAGCTTGTATAATACTATAAAGTGGTTTTGATTCCAATGAAGAATCGCAGGTAAGGGTGCATTCATTAGAGCAGGACTATCAGAAATACCAGGGTTAAATGGAATTTTTACGGCTAAAGATCTCAGACCTATATATTCTGCCGCTTCAGAGATTCCTTTAAGACTAACACCCTCTCTGTCAATATAACAGCGCTCTCGTAAAAACTGAAGTGTCAACGATTTTCCATAATATTTTGCAATCATACGCAGACAGGCCGGGCCACAGTCCATGCAGTCGTGTTGATTGTACAGGGTAATTCTTTTTTCTATGTTCATAAATTCAATATCCTCAATAAATATCCTTCACTAATAGATTTAAACACATATTCTTCAGGGTAGGAAGAATAAATGGGTTGGTTAACGCTTTGTATATACTTAGGTTAATTGAATTGAAAATCACTTCTTTAAGCGAGTTGTAAATAATAATGAAGAAAGGAGCTAATGCAAATGCCAATCCATATAGCTACATGGCTACAGGCTTAAAGGGGCTCTTTTGTTCAATTTTTATTACCAACCAAATGTAAATTGGAAAATTGAATTGTGCAAACAATTCTAATAATTAATAAATAAAGATCAAACAGTTGGGTGTCGAGGAATTTGTAGGAATTGTGAAAAAGCTAGAAATAATTATCTGTAGGTTGTCCTGTCGTCAATCTCAACATTATTTATGTATAAAACCGTATCCATTGAAAGTATTCATAAAGGTTAGTAAAGGAAAAGGGCTCCATTAAAAAATAAACCTGAGAAGAATCTTTGAATAAATTGAGTAAATTATTCCAAATAGCAATTTAGTTTTTAAAAATCTATTCTTCCTTTCTCACGAATTTCCTCTTCAAAAATTCAACACTCAAATTATATAAAAAATGCACTATTACCGGAGCCAATAATACGCCACTAAATTTATACAAATATTGAAATGCCAGGGCAAATGCAAATGTTATTGGTATCGCCAGCCACCCCTGAGTAAAATGTGAAAACGAAAAGCATGTAGCGCTCAATATTGCTGCTAAAAAAGGAAACATTCCAAAATGTTCCATTAAAGATGTAAACACTCCCCGATATACATATTCCTCAGACCAAGCAGCTGTAAAGCATAAAAGAAACCATAGGGCGTATTCCTTTTTATCAGCAGGCATGATCATCTCCGCTTCGGGATCATCCTCTTTTTGAAAATATTTACCGTGTAAAAGATTTACTCCAAGACTCAAAAAATAAATACTCAAGCCATATACTAATACTGAGAAGCTTATTTTTCCAAACCATGATACGAGTAATACTTCATGCCAATCGACTATGCCAGCCAAGACTCCGAGGACGGTAAGCATGACTATTGATTGAATATAGATTGTTTTTCGGGGAGGGTTAAATTCAAGTTCTTTCAGCAGTCTCCTTGTCTGAAAACTCATCCAGGGCATGACTATTACTACTAAGATCACGATGATGAATGTAAATAGAGACACTGATCAAATGTACTTGAAATATCCTGATCACCACTTTGAAAACGACTTCTTATATTGAGTGCCCATATGAAACTAAGTAATCAAGATCTGAAGCACCTTTTCAGCTTACCCGTGATAGTAGCTGCGTTGGGATATTTTGTAGACATATTCGATTTATTACTATTTGGAATCGTTCGTATCCCCAGTTTAAAATCATTGGGATTATCTGAGCAGGAAATGTCAGTAATAGGAGCCCAGATATTTAATTGGCAAATGACGGGCATGTTGCTGGGTGGAATATTATGGGGTGTTTTAGGGGACAAAAAAGGTCGACTATCGGTTTTATTTGGATCTATCATTACTTATTCGCTGGCTAATTTTGGATGTGGTATGGTACAGGATCCCAATATGTACAAAATACTTCGATTTATCGCGGGTGTTGGATTAGCTGGTGAATTAGGTGCGGGGATTACCCTGGTGTCAGAATCTATTCCTAAACATTTGCGGGCATTGGGTACCAGTATCGTAGCAGCGGTTGGAATCTCGGGTGCTATAGTGGCCTATTTTAGCGTCGAGCTTTTTGAGTGGCGGACCGCATATTTCATTGGCGGGTTTATGGGGCTTGCTCTACTATTATTACGCATAGGTGTTTTTGAATCGAATTTTTATAAAAATATTAAGTCGGCTGCTCATATTCAAAAAGGAAATTTCTTTTCCTTATTTGCTAAAAAAGATCGCTTTTTAAAATATCTGAAATGTATTGGCATGGGTATTCCAAGCTGGTATGTAATTGGAATTTTAGGTTTTTTCAGTAATGAAATTGGTGAGGCCTTAGGAATTACTGAACCCATAAAACCGGGTCTTTCCATTATGTGGCTTTATTTGGGAATATCAATAGGTGATCTGTTAAACGGCTATCTGAGCCATATCTTGCAGTCACGCAAAAAAGCTGTTTTATACTTTATACTTTTTACGGCATTTACGGCAGCAATCTATTTGTATGGAGGAATTAAATCAGCCAATTTACTATACTTTATTTCGGTATTAATGGGAGTGGGGAGTGGATTTTGGGCCATGTTTGTTACCATTGGAGCTGAACAATTTGGTACAAACCTGAGAGCTACTGCAGCAACCACAATACCTAATATGGTAAGGGGAACGGCAGTATTGGATACGAGCATTTTTTTCTTTTTTAAAAAAATGGGTATGCCGGTTTTGATTTCAGCAGGTGTGCTCGGAGTGATTGTTTTTTCAATAGCTATTCTTTCTATAGTCACCATTGAAGAGACTCATGGCAAAGATCTGGATTATATCGAGGTTTAAGGATAGCTTTAAAAACCCACTCATTTATTGGCTTTTATTTGGTCAAGCAGATGCTTCCAGGCCTAATAGATTTTTATATTTAATGAAGAACGGTTTTTTCTCCAGAAGGAAAAAAGCCAGCACTAAAGAATATTCCAGCATAATTATACAGTATTTATAATTACTCCAGTATTCATCATACCAGGAGTAACTGAATATTATCGAATAAGACCATACCAAAGCAAAAACCTTATTATTCAATAATCCAAGTAGTAGTATCGGTAAAACATACCAGGGATGTACAGTGGTATTACATATCAGATACATAAACCAAAACCAAAACATAGAGTCGAGCACATTTTTTACAGGCGCTCCTTTTTGCTTAAAAAAAATAATCGTTCCAATGATAACCACTATTAATGAGAGATAGCTGCTGATATGCCTTACATTATCAAATCCAAATCGCTGAAAGTCGATCCATTTCCATATTTCGAAAACACTTCCATTGAATTCAAAAATGCTAAAATACAATCTAATGGATTTAAAGAATTGCAAATGATAAGGGTAAATCGGTAACAGGGTTATTAAAAACACTAATCCTGTCAAAAAGCCATACATTAAAAAATCTTTTACTATTCGATTTTTGAATAAAAACGGAAATAAAGCAATTGGAAATAATTTTATCGAGGCTGACAAAGCTAAACCAGTAGCGGAAAGGATTTTTTTATCCTTTTGAAACCAGTAAAAAGTAATTACCAAAACTGATAGTAAGAGTCCCTCTGGATGCCCATTCGCAAAAACCTCAAATAGTATTAATGGATTGAATGCATACCAGTAGATTAATTTATTCTTTTTGCCTATCCATTTTGTCAAATACTCTAGGCTCACATAATCTGCTACTAATAAAATCAATTTCCAAAATATTGAAAACAAAAAAATATTTTTAAAAGAAACCCAATAACAAATTAAAAAAAAGAACTGCAATACTGGAGGATATACACTATAATATTCTTTTGAATTGAGTAAATTAAATATGGAAGGATTGGTAGAAATTAGTTGGTTGATGACTAATTCATGCGGGGTGAAGCGATAGGGTGAGATTCCACTTACCGTAGTCATACCATCCCAAAAAAACCTAAAGATATCATCAGAAGCCAAAGGAAATGCAAAAATTAATATGCTTTTAATGATCAGGCTCCATTTGGTTTTAATCGTTTGGCCTTGCTTTACATTAAATCCATAAATAAAATAACCTCCAAAACTCAGCGAATAAAAAGTAAAAATTCCCGCAAAATCATGCTGATGGACAAAAAAAGAAAGTACAAGTATGGAAATGCAATAGACGATAAAAAATGGAGATCTTATCATACCACTCATATACTATTCTTTGATCGAAAGATGCACCAAAGTATAAATAAAAATAGAACCGTACCCTATTGCAAGCGCTAAATGAAAAAATATAAAATGGGTTTGTAAAGTATTTATTCCCCAATAAACTGCCCAAAGGAAATAAACTGCCAGTATACCTTCTACCCAGGTGATCCAGCTGATTTTGTTTGTCAAATACTTATGATGGTTGAGTTTGTCCTTTATGGTTCTGATATTAAATTTGGGGGTTCTTACAAACGGGCTTTTCTTTCCTCTCCACCCCTGGATCACAGCTACACTATTGTGCAGTGAAAGCCCCATTGAAAATGTCAAAAACAACGGAAACAAACCTATGAATCTCAATATAGCAATAGGAAGGGATTTGCTTTTCCAGGCGATGGTGACATTGGCGATGAAATGAACGATTAAAATGGTAAATGTTCCTAATAAGCCAAAAGCAAAGAACTTTGATGAAATGCCCACTTTAGCAACAATAAATGTAAGGGGTACACTTACTATAGCCAACGCAAAAACGAATAAAAACAAAGAACTCCCCAGCAATACCATGATGGCATGTAATTTTTGAATAGGAGTGAGTGCCGACCTCCAAATGACCGGGATTAATTTTCGCGCTACTTCCGCCCCCCCTTTCATCCACCTTGATTGCTGCGTTTTCAAACCACCCATTTCTGCCGGCAACTCAGCGGGGGATGCGATGTCTTGAATGTAATAGATCTCCCACCCTTTTAATTGTGCTCGAAATGACAAATCCAAATCTTCAGTCAACGTATCGCTTTGCCATCCACCTGCATCGATGATTGCTACTTTACGCCAGGTACCTGCAGTACCGTTAAACTGCAAAAAATAATCACCTGATTGTCTTCCCGTTTGTTCTATAGTAAAGTGTACGTTCAATTGAAATGCCTGCAGCATCGTGAGCAGGGAGTAATCTTCGTTGATATGTCCCCAGCGAGTCTGAACCACTGCAATTTTTTCATTCTGAAAATACGGAATTGTTTTCTTTAAAAAATCGGGCGATGGTAAAAAATCGGCATCAAAAATGGTAATGAATTCTCCTTTGGCCATTTCTAATCCAATTTTAAGTGCACCAGCTTTATATCCCTCTCTATTGGTACGGTGTATATGCTTGATATCAATACCCTTTCGTTGATAGTTTTCACATTTACTTTTCACTATATCGACAGATTCATCAGTACTATCATCTAAAACTTGAATTTCAAGTTTATCCAGGGGGTAATCCAATTTACAAATATCATCGATCAACCGTTCTACCACATACATTTCATTAAAAATAGGTAGCTGCACAGTAACCATTGGCCAGGTACTCAAAGGCTTTGGCCGAAACTGATTAATGGCTTTATATTTTTTAAAATATTGAAACAATAATTGAAATTCCAGAAATGCGTAAAAGGTGATAAATGCTAAAGCAAGTAAATAGATAATAGAAAAAAAATAAGCAAGAGCAGCCACTCAGATCAATTTTAAAATAGTCCAGATGATCTTATACCCAGCTAATATAGTGCCTTTTATGGTGCCGCTTACCTTTGAAACACCTATTCTCCTTCTGTAATTAACGGGTATTTCAGTAGATATAATTTTCAATTTAGCTGCTTTTACCTGCATCTCCACAGTCCATCCAAAAGTCTTATCCTCCATATTTATTTTTATAAGAGCAGGATAAGTAATAGCCCTGAAAGGTCCTAAATCTGTAAAATGGTAATGATAAATCCATTGAATTAATCTAGTGGCTAGCCAATTGCCAAATACTTGCGGAAAGGTCATAGATCCTGATTCCCGATTACCCAGATCTCTTGAACCTATAACTAGCTCAGCCCTTCCGTCCAAAATAGGCTGAATTAAATCCTTCATTTGGCCTGGGTAGTCGCTATGATCTCCATCCAGGAAGACTACGATATCTGGTTTTTGTCCAAGAGAGGCTATAAAGGACATTCCTTTTAAGCAAGCATACCCATAGCCAGCTCTGGGTTCATCTAAGACTATTGCTCCTGCAGCCTTTGCCATTTCAGCCGTTTTATCCTTGCTGTTATTATTACACACTATGATATGTCGTACTAGATCTTTGGGAATTTCGTTTACTACAAGACTTATAGCATTTTGTTCGTTATAAGCAGGAATGATCACATCAATGATTGCCATTTGGAAAGCGAATGTATCACTCTAAACAAGTAAATTCATCACATGGATGGCGAATAATAAATTATTTTTGCGCTATGATTAACCCTTTGAAGGGAAAGATCAGCATTCATCTGGTCATTATTTGTTTTTTCTCGATGCTATTCTGGTGTTTAGGTTGCTATAAAGAGCAATTCACTTCCAATAGTGCAGATAAGCTTAGGTTTTCCGTGGATACACTGAGATTTGACACCGTATTTACCACTGTTGGATCAGCTACCAGGTCATTCAAAATATATAATGATGCTTCTCTTCCGCTTAAAATTAGTTCTATAAAGATTAAAAAAGTATCAGCCTCTGTCTTTAGATTGAATGTAGATGGATTTGCTGCAGCCTCATTAGAGCTACATGATATTGAGATTGGTGCCAGAGATAGTATCTATGTTTTTTTAGAAGTCACTGTAAATCCAATTCAGCCTTTATCTATAAGTCCATTTGTAATAGATGATGAAATAGAATTCGTCACTAACGGTAACAATCAAATGGTACATTTGGAGGCATGGGGCCAAAATGCAAATTATATTCCCAATAGAAATGCAAAAGGAGGACTGGCGTTACTTACTTGTAACCTGCAAGATGAAACCTGGTCTGACCCAAAACCATATGTAATCTATGGAGTCTTATTGATAGATAGCTGTACCCTTCATATTCCAGCAGGAGCACGAGTGTATGTTCATGGAGGTATTGCACGTGCCGGGCAAGCCCGATACAATGATGGCATCATCTATGTGCTCCAGCATGGCCGACTTTTGGTCGAAGGAACGGCTGATAATAAAGTTTATTTTGCTCATGATAGATTGGAAAGTGAATTAAAAGATGACTATGGTGGCTGGGCTGGAATCAGATTTGGTCCAGGTAGTGTATCCAATAGAATTAGCTATGCTGAAATAAAATCACCTATAGTTGGTGTGTATGCGGATAGTGCCAGTGATGTTACCATTCGAAATACTATCATTTACAATAGTGCAGGCGCCGGCATTCTGGGAGTACATGCGAGAGTAATTGCAGAAAACTGTCTTTTTTATTCTAATGGAACCCATAGTATACAGTTTGCTTATGGCGGAAACTATAGAGTAGATTATTGCACTATGGCTAACTATGATAACGAAGCAGAAGCTTTGTCATTGGATAATGTACTGGTGAGAGATCCCGATAATAACCTGGTATCGTATAATCCCCTCAATGCCACGATTACAAATAGTATCATTACGGGTAATGGAAAAGATGAACTAGGATTGATAGATGGACAATCCAGCAAGCCAGATTTTTTCAAGATAAGCTTCTCCAATTCATATATTAAAGCTGAGGAATTGCTTACCCCAAAATCTTATCCAGATTTTTTCAAACAATGTCCGGGGTGTATCCGAGCTAAAATTAATGATACCCTTTTTCTTAGTCCTTCTAAATATGATTATAGATTGGATTCTAATTCTATAGCGAATAACAAAGCCAAATATATTGATCGTATACCCATAGATATTTTAGGAATTTTCCGTGACAAAGACTTGCCGGACATGGGCTGCTATGAGCTGAAATAAACATTTTAATTAACTCCTTCTTTCAATTTAGTTAACACCGCATTATTAATTATCATAATATGGTTTATCTACCTTTGTGCCTCCATGAACCTGGCTTTTGTACGATATTCTTTGTGTATAATAATGAGTCTATTATTATTCATAGCTTGTAATCAAAGTCGTCATATAGTATCAGATAAGCACATCCAAGAAGACAAAGCATACACCGAGTCCAATAATAAAAAAATTGTCAAACTAACTACCATTGCCAAATCATTAATAGGCAAGCCATATCAATTAGGAAGTTCCGGACCAAAATCATTTGATTGCTCCGGCTTAATGTTCCGGGTGTTCAAAAGTATTAATCTATCATTACCCAGAATGGCTGAAGAACAATCCCGTCTCGGTGATAAAATAAATCTTAATCGGGTTCAGCCTGGTGATTTGTTATTTTTCGGCAGGAGACATATAGATCATGTAGCCATGGTCATCAAAGTAAAATCAGGAAATATTTCAGTCATCCACTCTTCTTCTACCACAGGAGTAACGGAGCAAGTCTTGCAAGATTCTGACTATTGGATGAAAAAATTCAAATATGCTAAAAGGGTCACCCTCTAATTATAATTCATAGTTAGGCTTGTACCGATCATCTCTGGCGCCGTAAAATGCATTGATGTGATAGACCACCGATTCGATATCATCTGTGATGTGAAACAAATCCATATCTACAGAATTGATATTGTGATATCCTTGATCCACTGTTTTCACTATCCAGTCACGCAGTCCTTCCCAATAATCCGATCCAAATAGAATAATAGGCACTCTATTTATTTTCTTTGTTTGAACCAAAGTAAGAACCTCAAAAAATTCATCCAGGGTGCCAAAACCACCTGGCATGACTACAAATCCCTGGGCATATTTTACAAACATCACTTTTCTTATAAAAAAATACCGATACTTTAAATTTTTATCCGGATCAACAAATTTATTGTACGATTTTTCAAAGGGAAGATCTATCCCCAGACCAACACTTACCCCTTTTGCATCAAAAGCTCCTTTGTTTCCAGCTTCCATGATACCTGGTCCACCCCCAGTAATTATACCGTAACCTTCATCAGTCAGTCGCTTACCTATTTCTACGGCTTTTCCATAATACAGATCTTCAGGCTTGGTGCGTGCTGATCCAAATATGGATATACAAGGACCTACTCTATTCAACACCTCGAAACCCTCCACCATCTCCGCGATTACCTTAAACATAGTCCATGAGTTTTCACCCTTGAGCTCTGTCCATTTTTTCATTTCACGTGGTACTCTAGAATGTAAATTCATATCTGGATGATCATTCATTTAATTCAATTTCTATTATTAGAATGTTACCGCCTCGGCTTTATATTGCTCATATTCTCTTTCTATAAATACTTTGAGCTCTTTCACATCTTCAAATTTATCAAACATGTCTCTGTATTTACTGACCGATCCTGATGGGGTCACATAGGCACCTACTTCCTTTTCAGTAATTTTTCCAGGGCTCAGGATTATTAACCTTTCTACCACATTCCTCAGCTCCCTAATATTTCCACTCCAACGCATTTTTTGTAAAGTTTTCAGTGCCTTATCCGTAAATATTTTACTGGTTATTCCATAATCCTGGCAAATTTGTTGATTAAAATAATCTACTAAATCCGGGATATCTTCTTCTCTTTGGTTGAGTGATGGCACATCTATAATGATTACGGCCAGTCTATGGTAAAGATCTTCTCTAAATCTTCCTGCTTCTATTTCTTTGCGAAGGTCTTTATTGGTGGCTGCTATGACACGTACATCGACTTTAATTTCTTTGTCACCGCCTACCCTGGTGATTCTGTTTTCTTGCAATGCTCTCAAGACTTTTGCCTGGGCTGAAAGACTCATATCACCTATCTCATCTAAAAATAAAGTACCTCCATGTGCTAATTCAAACTTACCCAATCGCTGTTTTATAGCTGAAGTAAAAGATCCTTTCTCATGACCAAATAATTCGCTTTCGATTAACTCGGAAGGTATGGCTGCACAATTAACTTCTATAATGGGGGCCTCTTTTCTTGCACTTTTTTCGTGAATCCATCTGGCTACCAATTCTTTTCCAGTACCGTTTTCACCAGTTACCAACACACGAGCTTCCGTGGGCCCTACCCGCTCAATAGTATCTTTTACTTTTGCCATTGGTGATGATTCTCCTACCATAGGTTGTATACGGCTTTTGGTGATTCTATGCTGCAATACTTTTTTCTCTGTGATCAGACATGATTTGTCCATGGCATTTCGAATAGTAATCAACATTCTATTCAAGTCCGGTGGCTTACTAATAAAATCAAATGCACCTTTTTTGACTGCGTCGACGGCGGTATCAATATTAGCATGACCGCTAATCATAATCACCGGTAGATCAGGGCATATCTGTTGAATTTTTTCCAACGTTTCCAGCCCATCCAGGTTAGGCATTTTAATGTCTAAGAGCAATACATCGTACTCACATTGCTTTACTTTACTGAGACACTCTAGTCCATCACCAGCCTCATCTACGGTAAATTTTTCAAACTCCAGGATTTCTCTAAGCGTTCTTCTTATGCTACGCTCATCATCCGCAATCAATACTTTAGCCATAATAAAAATTAATTATGCCACAATATACATTAAGAATATTTATAATTCATAATTCCTTGTAATATATAGTTTTAATATATAATAATAATTAAAATGTGTGCTCATAGATTTCAATAACTCATTATTGATCAACCATTTAGATAGGTTAAAAATATAAAACCAGCGATCTATTCTAAGTCCAATTTGCAAAAACCAAGTGGGTCGCTTTCATCATTACTGATCCAAGACTTGTCCTTATTTAGTTGTTCTTACTAATGAAAAATATAAATGCTTTTATCTTTCCTCAAGCTTGGAGTCAATTCTAAACAACCAAGAAACAAGAAAGTATCTTGTAAGAGCAGATTTTTTTTGTTTAATTCTAATTCTATTTCTTTATATCTTGAACATTGCCAATAGATTTATTCAACGATTGTAAATCTCAAATCTTTTGTTATGGAATCTTATCCAAGTATATTTAATGATGTTATCGGGCCGGTTATGCGAGGTCCTTCCAGTTCACATTGCGCTGCCTCTCTACGTATTGGTCGTCTATGCCGAGACCTGATGAATGGCCAAATGGACCATATATTGATTGAATTTGATCCTAATGGCTCTTTGGCTACTACTCATAAAAGTCAGGGATCTGATATGGGTTTGTTTGGAGGATTTCTTGGGTGGGAGGCCTATGATGAAAGATTACAATTCTCTGGTGAGTACCTGGAAGAAGAAGGTATAGACATCGAGCTAGTTATACATCCATTAACTATTAGCAAGCATCCAAATACTTATCAACTTACTTTAAATTCAAAAAAAGAAAGTAGAAGAATAGTAGCCATTTCTACAGGTGGAGGTATGATAGAAGTAATCTCTATTGATGGAGCTCCGGTGAAAATGGCAGGAGATTATTATGAAACATTGATTTATTCTGATTCGCCAGATAAAATAATTCCTTATTTAAAACAAATATTTGAATTTGATGATATCGAATGGCATTCAGGAGCAACTCCATTTATTGAACTTAAGGCTCAGTGTTTTTTACCAGATGAGTACTGTAATGAGCTACTAACTTTTCCAGAAGTACATGCTATAAAGAAACTCGCTCCGGTCTTGCCTGTATTGGCCCGCAAGAACATGAGAGTACCTTTTATTACCAGTAAAGAAATGTTACAATATAACGAACTAAAAAACCTTTCTCTGTGGGAGCTGGCTATTGAATATGAAAGTGCAAGAGGTAATATCCTAAAAAATGAAGTATTCGAAAAGATGCGATCCATATTACACATTATGGAAGATGGAATTAAAATTGGCTTGCAAGGAACAGAATATAAAGATCGGATATTGGGCAGTCAGTCATTACAATTTAAAGATCAATTACTTCAAAACAGGCTACCGGGAGGGTCTGCCAATAATATAGTCATCATGTATGTATCTGCCATCATGGAAGTAAAAAGTTCCATGGGTGTTATAGTAGCAGCTCCTACAGCAGGCTCATGTGGTGCTTTACCTGGTGCTATCATTGGAATAGGAGAATCACTGGGGGTATCTGAAGATGAAAAAATTAAAGGCTTATTAGCGGCTGGATTAATAGGAGTATTCATCGCTGCTCATGCTACGTTCGCTGCGGAAGTAGGTGGATGTATGGCAGAAACCGGATCAGGTGGAGGCATGGCAGCTTCTGGTATTGTAGTAATGGCTAAGGGTACTTTAAATCAATCTCTTGCAGCAGCTTCCTTAGCGCTACAAAATACATTAGGGTTAATCTGTGACCCCATTGGCAACAGAGTAGAAGCCCCTTGTCTGGGCCGAAATGTGATGGCTGCAAACAATGCAATAGCTTGTGCCAATATGGCTTTATCTGGTTACCAGCATTTGATTCCCCTGGATGAAGTAATCGAAACTATGAAAAAAGTAGGTGATGAAATTCATCATACGCTGAGGTGTACCAATCTGGGAGGATTGTCAGTAACCGCAGCAGCAAAAGATATAGAAGCCAAATTGGAAGAAAAGGCTGCAGTCTTATACAAGGTATGTTAAAATTAAACGTATTAGCATCACAACTAGAATATTATGAAAAATAGTTTAAACGGAATACTCCTTATTATCTTTTCACTAATTTGTATCCATAATTCAATATGCCAAAGCCGTGATATTAGCTATATGACTTCCGGCGGAAAACTGAATCCACTACAAGCAATTATGGATATCAGACATTATACCATTAATCTGGATATAGATATTGTGCGGCATACCATTAATGGAAATACTGAAATCACTTTTAATCTATTAAAACCTACCGACACCTTACTTCTCGACCTGGTACACTTACTAATAGTTAATAAAATTCAGGTAAACAACATTCCAGCAACATTTGTGCAAAAAGATGATAAAATATATATTACCTCTAAAAATAATTATAGCCCTGGGTCTATCAAAGTAAATGTTGAATATGGAGGCGAACCTCCTGTAGCAACAAGACCACCCTGGGACGGTGGTTTTACATGGACAAAAGACACAGTAGGTAATCCATGGGTAGCCATTAACCTGCAAGGCCAAGGTGGAAAGATATACTTTCCTTGTAAAGATCACCCCAGCGATGAGCCTAACGAAGGCGCTGATGTTAACATTACAGTTCCTTCAGACCTTGTAGTTGCAGGGCCCGGGTTATTGCAAAAAGTCACAATAAAAAAGGATAAAAAAACCTATTATTGGAAGACTAATTATACCATCAGCAACTATTGTATCCTATTTAATATTGGGAAATACAAAGTGGTCAAAGACAGTTATACCACCATAAACGGAAATAGAGTGCCTATTGAATACTATGTGTTAGAAGTGGATACAGCTCATGCAAAAAAATTGATTGAGACAAAAATAAGAGATACAAAAATCCTTGAAAAATATTTTGGAGAATACCCATGGGTAAAAGAAAAAATTGGCATTGCTGAAGTTCCAAATTCAGGAATGGAACATCAGACCATGATTACTTTCCAAAATAAATTCAATTACAAAATAATAAATGGTCAGAATTACTCATCCAATTTATTTCATGAATACGCTCATGAGTGGTGGGCTAATAAAGTCACTAATAAAGATTGGGCTCATATGTGGATCCAGGAAGGCATAGCCACCTATTCCGAAGCGTTATGCATGTTTGAATTAGGAGGACAAGAAGCATATAATACATTAATAGATACCCATAAACGTGGGATAAAAAATAAAAAAGCAATGGTGCAGGGCGAAGAACTAACAGAAGAACAAACATATTCAGGATCGGATATATATACCAAAGGATCGTTCTTTATGCACAGCCTGAGATTTGTGATAGGTGATGAACTATTTTTTCCAACTTTAAAAAGACTATCGACTGATCCAGCCTATACTTATGACAATTTTGTGACAACAAATGATGTAGAGAACTTGTTCAGTAAGGCTTCCAGTATGAACCTTAAACCATTTTTTGATTTTTATTTGAGAACCACTGATGTATTGGATATTACTATCACACAAACAGGATACCAAAAATACCTGATAAAACTAAATAATTATTTTATGGACTTACCCTTTGAAATAACAGCGGATAATAAAACGGAGAAAAAGATTATTACTGCAGATGGAATTCAGATTTCCAGTGAGACACCACCAATGGTAGATGCCAGGGGATATTACTTAAAGAAAATTACGATCCTATAATTTTATATAGATTAATTCATCAAATGAACTATGAATAAATACAATATAGCCATTCCGATTCTTTATTTATTTATTTATAATTCAGTGGTCTTCGCTGATCATTATCCTATTGATAGAAGGAAAGACATAAAGCATTACCAATTTAATCTTACAGTAAATGATAATTCCAATGA
Source organism: Chitinophagales bacterium (assembly GCA_038251405.1). Lineage (GTDB taxonomy): Bacteria > Bacteroidota > Bacteroidia > Chitinophagales > Saprospiraceae > JADJLQ01. The sequence goes on along the minus strand of JBBSBH010000031.1, from coordinate 18,809 downwards.
AATAGATATTACAAGTTTTGTTACTATTTATTTTAAAGCAGCTGATGTCAAACAGATTAGACTTGATTTGACAAATAAAGATTTGAATGGAAAAGGAATGATGGTAGATTCAATTGTTTCTATCGGAAAAAACATATCCTATACTCATAATAATAATGCACTACTAATAAATTTGGATCATCAGGCATTGTCGGGAAGTGAAATCACTTTTAAAATAAAATATCATGGTGAACCTGCAGATGGTCTTCACATAGGCCCGGCTAAATATGGAGATCGTAGTTTTTTCAGCGATAATTGGCCAAACAAAGCCAGGAATTGGTTAGCTGTGATAGATCATCCATATGATAAAGCTACCTGTGAATTTATTGTAAAATCTCCTTTGCATTATAAAGTAATATCTAATGGATTATTAATGGAAGAATCCAATATAGACGATACGACCAAACTTACTCATTGGAAAGAATCTGTACCTATAGCCGCTTGGCTATATACTATAGGCATTGCAGATTTCGCCGTCCAATTTGTTGACCAATTTGAAGGGAAATCCATTGAGTCTTGGGTATATGCTAAAGACAGGTTACCTGGCTTTTATGATTTTGCCGTTCCTACAAAAGATGTGCTTACCTTTTTTAGTAGTTATATTGGTCCTTTTGCTTACGAAAAAATTGCTAACATCGAATCACCAGTAGTAAGCGGCGGAATGGAAGCAGCATCTGCTATAGGGTATTCTGATAAACTAATAACCGGAAATAGGTCGTTGCGAACAAGAAATGTAATCATACACGAATTAGCCCACCAGTGGTTTGGCAATGGGGTTACGGAGTTCAATTGGGATGATGCCTGGCTTAGTGAAGGATTTGCAACTTGTTTTACCATGCTATTTATTGAGCATCAATATGGAAAAAAAGAATTTAAAAATGAATGGGAAAAGGCAAAGCAATCTTTCAAGAAATACTATGCTAAGGACTCTACCTTTGCTATAGTAGCTAACAGGACGGCAGAAGAAGGCCCGGTTACCAATATTGTAACTTATCAAAAAGGAGCCTGCATACTTTTAATGTTACGTGATATGATTGGAGAAGTTGCATTCAAACAAGGAGTTCAATCCTATTATAAAACCTACATAAATGGAAGCGCAACATCCAGAGATTTTCAATTGGAAATGGAAAAAGCTTCGGGTCGAAATCTCGCTGCTTTTTTCAATCAATGGCTTTATCGTGGAGGTTTGATAAGATTAAAAGCGGATTGGAAATACAGTCCCTACAAAAAAGAAGTGATTCTTACCGTGAATCAAATTCAAAATAAAGAAGAGTTGTACAGCTTCCCTCTTGAAATTGCACTAAATTTTTCCGGATCTATTTCCCAAATGACTAAAAGAGTAACTATTAATAAAGAATCGGAAAGATTTGTTTTTTCTGTAGCTAAACAGCCTTTGGCTATCGAGTTAGATCCCAGAAGCGTATTATTATCGAATATAGAATTATCAATTAAGGAATAAATTTATGGTAATGCTGGTGACCTTATTAAAAAATATAATACTATTTTAAGATGCCGCTAAATGATAAGAATGATGTTAGCAAAGAATCGATTTATATCTTTTAAGTTTTTTTTCAAATTTTTTTTGAAAGCTTATTTATTCATTATTCCTCAACTATTATTCTCTCAGGAAAAACCGGTTGCCGTAACCATTGATCAAAAAATATTTTCACCATCTGCTTTCATGTGGTATAATAAACCTGCTGCCCAATGGGAAGAAGCATTACCCGTCGGCAATGGAAGATTAGGGGCTATGGTATATGGGAGGACCGATGAAGAGATAATACAATTAAATGAAGATACCTATTGGACTGGTGGTCCGTATTCTACTGTTGTGAAAGATGGTTACAAAGTATTACCCAAAATTCAAAAACTTGTTTTTGAGGGTGAGCTATTAAAAGCACATAATTTATTTGGTCGTCATTTAATGGGATACCCTGTAGAGCAACAAAAATATCAATCATTGGCAGAATTGCATCTGGTATTTCCAAAAAATGATTCCATCAAAGATTATAAACGCTGGCTCAATCTCGAAGATGCTACCACTGGAGTTTCCTTTACAAAAGAGGGAGTACATTATCAAAGAACAGTTTTTTCATCTTCTCCTGATCAAGCGATCGTGATCAGATTAACCGCTGACAAACCAGGAAGTATCAGTTTTTCTACGCAATTAAGAGGTGTTAGAAATCAGGCACATTCCAATTACGGCACTGATTATTTTCGGATGGATAGCTATGGAGTGGATGCTTTGAAATTAACAGGTAAATCTGCTGATTACCTGGGAGTGAAAGGTCAATTAAAATATACCGCAATATTAAAAGTAGTGGCAGAAGGTGGCAAGATAGTGGTAAATGATCTGAGCCTTTCAGTAGAAAAGGCCGACGCTGTGAATTTATATTTAGTTGCCTCCACTAATTTTGTCAATTATAAAGATGTATCTGCCAATATAGAGGCCCGTATTCAATCTTTATTAAAAAACTTAAAGGCCAAAGATTATATCAAAATTAGAGATGCTCATGTAAAAGACTATCAGCATCTGTTTAATCGTGTTAAACTATATTTTCCAAATAGTGAAAATTCATTTTTACCCACCGATCAACGTTTGATTAAATTTCAAAGTACTGATGATGCACCATTGGCAGCATTATGTTATCAATTTGGAAGATACTTATTGATTTCTTCCTCGAGACCAGGATCTCAGGCGGCTAATTTACAAGGCATTTGGAACAATGACATGAATCCTTCCTGGGATTCAAAATACACTACTAATATTAATACCCAAATGAATTATTGGCCCGTGGAGTCATCCAATCTCTCTGAATGTGCTACCCCATTATTTAATCTGATAAAAGATGTGACAGATCAAGGATCGCAAGTGGCAAAGGAACACTATGGATCAAAGGGATGGGTGCTCCATCAAAATACAGATATTTGGAGAGTAGCTGCACCAATGGATGGCCCTACCTGGGGTACATTTACAGTAGGTGGTGCATGGCTCACCAATGAATTATGGGAGCATTATTTATTTACAAAAGATATAAAATATGCGAAAGAATTCTATCCGATACTTAAAGGCGCCGTAGATTTTTTTATGCATTTTTTAATCAGGCATCCTAATGGTAAATGGATGGTAACCAATCCGTCTACATCCCCAGAAAACTTTCCAGGCAGTGACAAGAATGGTCCCTACTTTGATGAAGTTACCGGAAGCAAGCTACCAGGTACTACTATTTGTGCCGGATCTTCCATAGATATGCAAATTCTAACTGACCTTTTTAATAACTATCAAAAAGCATGTAACCTATTAAGCGTTGATACCGTGTATGCAAAACAAGTAGATCTTATAAAAAAGCAATTAGTGCCTCCACAAATAGGAAAAGATGGATCCCTTCAGGAGTGGACAGAAGATTGGTCGCAATTAGAAAAAAATCATCGGCATTTTTCTCACCTGTATGGCTTGTACCCAGGAAATGTATTTTCTGTAAAAAGAACCCCAGAATTTATAACTGCGTGCAAAGCGGTTTTGAATCAGCGGGGTGATGAAGGTGCCGGATTTTCCAGAGCATGGAAAATAAATTTATGGGCAAGATTGTATGATGGCGCCAGAGCATATAAAATATTTAAAGGTTATTTAAATGATCAATGCTTCCCGCAATTATTTGCCAAATGCTTTAAACCACTGCAAATAGATGGTACATTAGGAGTCACAGCCGGGATTACAGAAATGCTTATCCAATCACATGAAGGAGTCATTGAATTATTACCTGCTTTACCTAAAGAATGGCCTGATGGAAGTATGGAGGGTGTGTGTGCGAGAGGAGCTTTTGAATTAAATTTTCATTGGGCCAATTATAAACTCACTCAGGTAAAAATCTTATCGAAAGCCGGAGAATTATGCAAAATAAATCTATCACCAAATGTGCAAGTATTACATCATGGTAAAATGATCAAGTGTATTCCCGAGGCAGATGGATCTATTTCATTTCCAACAGAGAAAAATCAATATTATGAAATTACCATAGGCTAGGTAAAGGAAGAATACATTATTCAATATCTCCGACTTGTATGCGAGGAAGTTCCCCCTGAATAGATATTTCTACAGTATGTATGTATTCCCATTTAGAATTTTCTAATAAATGTAAAAAGGGGTCGTTATTCAATTTTCTTTATTTCAATTAGCTAACAATCGATGACAGGCATAAGTCATAAAAGCCACTCCTGTAATAAATGCATTTTCATCAATATCAAAGTCTGGAGTATGGATTTTTTTTTCTCCTTCTTTGCCGGGAATGGCTGTACCTAATCTATAGAAGCAAGCTGGAATCAACTGGGAGTAGTATGCAAAGTCTTCTGCTGTAGTACGCATGGGTAGATCAATTACATTTTGTTTCCCGAGTAAATCTATTGCCCAATCCTTCATTCTTGATGTAATATCTGCGTCGTTCAGGAGTACTGGATAACCGTTTTTAATATCCAATTCTACACTTCCACCCATAGACTGAGCAATGCCTTCACATATATTTCTGATTAAGATTTTTGCTTCTTTCCTCCATGTTTCATCAAATGTTCTGAAGGTACCTTCTATACACACTTCGCCCGGAATGATATTAGTAGCTCCACCATCGGAGTTGATTTTTCCAAGTGTAAGTACAGAGGGAATCAAAGGATTATTGTTTCTGCTGACAATTTGTTGCAAAGCGACTACCATATGAGAGGCAATCAATATAGTATCGCGGGTAGTATGCGGCATGGCACCATGACCGCCCTTGCCTCTAACGGTGATATACAATTCATCAGCAGATGCCATAAACGGACCTGCTTTAAAGCCGATCTGGCCAACGGTCAGTTCTGGAGAAACGTGCTGTGCTAAAATGGTACCAGGTTTCGGATTTTCCAGCACTCCTTCATTTATCAGGATGGAAGCGCCGCCAGGAAATTTCTCTTCAGCTGGTTGAAAAATGATTTTTATTTTCCCTGACCATTTATTTTTTGTTTCTGCTAATATTCTTGCGGTGGTTAATAAGGAGGCTGTATGTACATCATGACCGCAGGCATGCATAACGCCTTTGTTTTGTGAATGATAAGTTCTATCGTGGCTCTCATGGATAGGTAATGCATCAATATCCGCACGCAAGGCAATTACTTTTTCACTATCCTCACTTCCTTCCAGTAAAGCCAACACACCGGTATGTCCAATCCTGGTGGTATCTATATTATATGCATTCAAGGTCTCCTCTATAAAGGCAGCAGTCTTGTTTTCTACAAATGAAAGTTCGGGATGCTGATGCAAATGTCTTCGCAATAGAATAGTATCAGGTAGATACTGTTTTGCTTTTTCAATATACCAGGATGGGCGAAAGCTATCAGACATGATGCAAAATTAAAACAAATGGTTTAAAATAATTCTTATATCCAGGTAAGGGTTATAATTTTTAGCGTATTCGAAATTCAGTGCTGCAGTGGGCGTTGTAATATTATAAAATTCTCTGGGTGACCATAGACCTTGCTTTTTGTATGGCAATAAATTGTCTTCCGGCGATTCATAACCCACCCAATATAATTTTCCCGTCAAAAGCCTGGTAAAATTTTTACGAATGGGATGACTTAGCCAGCCAAATGGAAGAAGAAAAATAGATGCCAAGGTATTCACTAACCATTTCACTGCTTTATTGCGAAAGTGAAATAACCCCATTTCTCCATTCACTATTTTATATAATGTATTGCCAGGCCCTGATTTTTCAATATTCAAAAATTTAACTTTCCCCTTCAATTCTTGATTTAAATATAGTATTTGACTAAAGCTTAGTTGTTCTGGAACGATCACCAAATGAGTAATCTTTTCATGGATAATCTGACTTTTCAATGAATCAAAATCGGTAGAATAAAATGAAGTAGTGGATTTATTCAGGTAAGCAATATAATTTGAATAGGTAAGTTCTTTAAACAATGAATTAAAATTTGTTAACGTGTTTTCTTCAGACCAAAAAATAGCTCTTACACCTTTTATATTGACTAATAATAATTTTCTCATGAATAGCAGTACGAATGATGCTATTACGGAGGAAATCAAAAGTACTGCTCGGGAAGAACGCAAATGCTCTGGCATCAATGAATAAACAATCAATATCACCACGGTGCCTATCCAGACAGATTGAAAAGTATTTTGAGGTTGATCTTCGCGAATAGCATCATACGTATCAAAAAAAACAAGTGAAGAGAACCAGACAATGGCACTCTCAATAGCATTCCATAAAAAGACTTTATTGTTGAAATAATCAGGCTGATGAAACCAATACCTGGCCCAGAAGGATTGTACTAAATATATAATCAATGCGATCGTTATTATATCCGTTACTGGCAGAATATGAGCTATAAACTTCCTTTTTACCAATGAAAAAAAAGCTACCAGACCAATAGCTATTTGAATTATAAATTTGGAAAACGGATTGGGATAATTTTTTTTTACAAAAATAGACATGGCCTCATAAAAATTTCGCACATGCTGATATGAATCGAATCTAGAGCTTCTTCCTTTTAGGTGAATAATCTGTTGGTCGCAGAGGCAAAATAGTTTTTTATTTTGTTTTCGCATCCTTCTACAAAAATCTATGTCCTCCCCGTACATAAAGAAGTCTTCATCAAAGCCTCCCATATCTAAATAATCTTGTTTTGACAATATCATGAAGGCGCCCGTCAAAACTTCTACTTCTATTCTATTGGCATGGCCCCTATCCGCTAAATAATAGTGATTGAAAAAGTCAGACTTGGGGAATAATTTTCCCAATCCCATAAATTTTGAAACCGAAGACCACAGATCGGGAAAACCTCTCGCTGATTCTCTTAAATATTTCCCATTACCATCTAGCATTTTCACACCTGTTACACCGACATGGGCATTTTCCTTTAAAAAACCGAGGCAAGCTTGAATGGCCTCCTTATTTATAATGGTGTCCGGATTAAGGATCAAAATATAATCACCTTTAGCGTGCAGAACGCCTAAATTATTTGCTTTTGCAAACCCAAGATTGGTTGCATTTTCTTTGATTACTACACTTGGAAACAACTCTTTAACCATCTTTACAGATTCATCTGTCGAAGCGTTATCTACTAAAATAATTTCAGCACTTAGATCAATTATGGCATTTTGGACAGATTGAATGCATGACTCCAGCAGGTATCTCACATTATAATTGAGTATGACCACAGAAAGGTCCATCTGTGTCAATTAACCGACTTTATTTGATATGGTGTTCTTGCCAATATAGACCTACCCAAAGTCACTTCGTCAGCATATTCGAGTTCACTTCCAAATGATACTCCTCTTGCAATCACCGAAACCGGTACCCCCGAAGATTGCAACTGCTTAGTAAGGTAATAAATAGTGGTTTCCCCTTCAATGGTAGGATTAATTGCTAATATAACTTCACGTACCGGATTCTCTTTTAACCGGACTAATAATGAAGCAATATTCAACTGACCGGGACCTATGCCATCAATGGGAGAAATCACACCTCCAAGTACATGATAAATACCCTTGTATTGATTAGTTTCTTCGATAGCCATAATATCACGAGTTCCTTCAACTATACAAATGATACTGGTATCTCTACGTGCGTCATTACAAATACTACAGATTTCTGTATCAGAATAATTAAAACACAAGCTGCATGATCTTATTTGCTCTCGCGCATTGGTAATAGCCAATGCTAATCTCTTTGAATAGTCCTCATCTTTTTTGAGCAGATGCAAGGCCATTCTAAGAGCAGATTTTTTACCCACGCCTGGCAAAGTATTAAATGCTAGCATGGCTTCTTCTAATAACTTGGACGAAAACTGCATGGATTCTTATTACAAATGACAAAAATAGGAATATTGATATAAATCGAGGATTTATTGAGATTTATCCCACCGTTGATTCGCTATTCAATTACTTTTTAAATATGGGCTTGGCAGGCTATCTTTGCATAAAACTATAAATCAGATATGGCTGAAGTAATCAGAATGCCTAGGATGAGCGATACCATGGAGGAAGGTAATATCCTGGTCTGGCACAAAAAAGTAGGTGATAGTATCAAAGTAGGCGATGTATTAGCTGAGGTGGAAACCGACAAAGCTACCATGGATCTTGAAAGCTTTTATGATGGAAACCTACTCTATATCGGTGTGGAAAAAGGCACCATCGAAGTAAATGCCATTTTAGCAGTAATAGGTAATAAAGGAGAGGATTATAAAGCAGCATTGGCAGCTGCCGGAGGTGAGTCCGCATCTTCCAATAATGGGAATAACGAAAAAACAGCTGAGCCTGTCAAATCAGAAGAACCGAAACTAGAGGCTTCGGCTCCAGAGAGTACTGCTTCGGCTCCAGAGAGTACTACTTCGACTCCAGAGATTACTACTTCGACTCCAGAGAGTACTGCTATCTCACCTGATACTCATATAAAAGCATCCCCTTTGGCAAAATCTATTGCAAAGGAAGAGGGAATTGATTTAAAATCTATGGCCGGTACAGGTGATCAGGGTCGAATAATCAAAAGAGATGTAGAAGCAGCCATACAAAATAAAGGCACCACGCCCCCGGCTTCTTCCCAGATCTCAAAAGCACCCGCCGCACCAATAAGTAAACCTGATCTAATTAATGGACAAACCTACGAAGACAAGCCGTTGAGTCAAATGCGAAAGACCATCGCTCGAAAATTAGCTGAAAGTAAATTTACGGCACCCCATTTTTATGTGACTATGGCCATTGACATGACCAAATCGGTCTCAGCAAGGGTTGCTATGAATACCATGGCTCCTACGAAATTGTCATTCAATGATATAGTATTGAAAGCATGTGCAATGGCCTTGCGTAAGCATCCTGTGATAAATTCTTCGTGGACTGGTGATGCCATTCGACAAAATCATCAAATACATATTGGAGTTGCAGTAGCCGTATCAGATGGATTGTTGGTACCAGTGATCAGGCATGCCGATATTAAAACATTATCTCAAATAAATGCAGAGGTACTTTACCTTGCAAATCGTGCTAAGGAGAAAAAGCTTCAGCCAGATGAAATGCAGGGCAATACGTTTACCATTTCTAACCTGGGAATGTTTGGTGTGGATGAATTTACAGCAATAATCAATCCTCCTGATTCTTGTATTTTGGCTGTTGGTGGTATAACTGAACAACCCGTAGTAAAAGATGGAAAAATAGAGATTGGTCACATCATGAAAGTGACTTTATCGTGTGATCACAGAGTAGTAGATGGCGCCTCAGGAGCTCAATTCTTACAAACTCTAAAAGGACTATTAGAGGAGCCTGTGCGCATGCTGGTGTAATCACTCACCAGGCTACTTTTTATGAAATACATTCTCGCTTTTGTAAGATTTTTTTTACTAGTTATTTGTACCCTAATATATCTCCTTGCATTGATTTCTGTAAATGCAGTTAGAGGAGCCCGTATACAAAGAGCGTTGAGATATAGAAAATCATGTGTTACAGTAATGATCAGAATATTGGGAATAAAAATAATCCCACACGGTAGATTTGATCAAATCAATCCGGCAATTTATATTTCTAATCATAGATGTATTTCAGACCCCTTAATAGCTCTAAAATATTTTGAGTGTTACCCTATAGGCAAAGCTGAAATAGATAAATACCCCTTAATTGGGTTTGCCGCCAGGCTAACAGGTATTTTATTTGTGCAAAGAGATCAAAAGGAAAGTAGAAACCGCGTCAAAGAAGGAATCAGGATTGCTTTACAAAATGAAATAAATATTTTTTTATGCCCGGAAGGGACGACTAATTTGGCCCAGACTACCAAAGAGTTTAAGCTTGGATCTTTTGATGTGGCAGCAGAATTAAACGTGCCTATAGTGCCGATGGCATTCGTTTATAACGATCCTTCCTCTGATTTTTGGCTTCCTGGGGATTCATTACTCCAGCACTTCGTCAGACAATTTGGAAAATGGGAGACCCAGGTAGATCTATACTTCCCGGAAAAATCATTTATAAATTCCGATCCCATTGTATTAATGAACGAATGCAAGTCCTGGATAGACTCTAAATTGGTAAGTATAAAAGTTCCTGATCAAATAGCGGACTTAGCAGTCTATAACTTAAAAGTTTAGATAACTATTATTTAATTCCGTATTTGTATTTATATTTTTCAAAAAGCTGGGTTTGCTTATTATCCAGGTTTATTTCCCTGCCCTTTATCAAAGCAGTGGTGATGATACTTGATTTCATATCTAATACATCGCCTTCACTGATGATAATATTGGCATCTTTTCCCACTTCTATACTGCCTGTCATTTGATCTATACCCAGAATTTTAGCTGCATTTAAAGAAATTGCTTTCAATGCATCTTCTTTTGATAATCCATAAGCCGCCATAGTACCCGCTTGAAATGGAATGCATCTTTGTTGCCAATTATCATTTTCAATGGCAAAAGAAAAGAGAACCCCAGCCTGAGCAAGTTGCGCTCCGGTCTTGTAAGGCTGATCCACCGCATCGTCTGGAGTGGAAGGCAAGCTATGTGGTTCACTTAAAATCACAGGCACCTCATTTTCTTTCAAAACATCTGCCATCAACCAACTGTCTGCTCCGCCTACAATTACTATATCAAATCCAAACTCTTTTTTAAAATCGATGGCCATCATCATTTCTTTCACCAAATCACAATGCACAAATAGTTTTTGAGATTTATTAAAAAGGCCTTTTACAGCATCGTATTTTAAATTGGTTAGGGGTGCTATTTGCTGTTGATAGATTTTTGCTTCTCTGAAGAAGATCCTGATATCTTCAATTTTATTCAATGCTTCCTTAAGGACATCATTAGCAGATCTGGTGTTTCGATTAAAGCCTCCAAAACCTCTTGGTCTATTTACCAGGGCAGGCATGTTTAAATGAATGCCATTATTCATTTTGTAACTTGCATCTCTCCAATCCCATGCATCCAGTTGTACTATACTACTGGTTCCCGATATAATGCCCCCGCGTGGCACTATATGAGCTAAAAGGACTCCATTACTTCTAATAGTAGGAATAATTTGACTTTGAGCATTGTACGCCATAATGGTTTTTACACTAGGATTCATATCTCCTAATTCAGCAAAGTCATTTCCGGCATTTATAGATGATATTTCAGCCAGACCGAGATTTGTACTCATAGCTATCAGGCCAGGATAAACATGTTTTCCATTGGCATTTATTAATTTAGCACCTACTGGTATTCCCAGATTATTACCGCCCACTGTTTGGATTCTTCCATTGCTAATGATTATAGTTCCATTTGGAATGATTTCACCATTACCTACATGAATAGTTCCACTGGTAATAGCGATGGTTCCATTATATTCAGGAGCAGGATAGATATTTCCCTGAGCAATTAAGTTACCGATTGAAGTAATTAAAAGAAAAGCTAGTATTCTTAAATATTTCATAATTTCTTATTTAGGCCTTGAATTAATTTGATGAATTAATCATTCTTTGTTCAAGTCGTTGCCAAAGATTTGATCCATGTGGATGGTCTTCTTCGCAATGTTCTTCTTCACTAAATGAAGGTGAGGCAGGATCAGTCCGAGCTCCACTTTTTTTTGCACCGATGGATTTTTGAATCAATCTGTTCTTTTCCTGCGCTATCCATTTTTGATGTTCCGCGTCCTTATCACGGTCAAAATAAATAGTACCATCTACCATCGTTTTCTCGGCTTTAGCATATATGCTCAGGGGATGATCACTCCAAATCACGAGATCGGCATCTTTACCTATTTTCAAACTTCCCGTGCGATCACCTACATGAAGCATTTCGGCCGGGTTGATAGTCACAAGCTTAAGTGCAGCCTCTTCGTTCATGCCCGCATATTTGATACTCTTAGCTGCTTCCTGATTCAGCCTGCGAGCCATTTCTGCATCATCACTATTGATAGCTACATTTAGCCCTACTTTATTCATGATATAAGCATTTTGAGGAATGGCATCCACTACTTCCAATTTATAAGCCCACCAATCAGAGAAACCAGCAGCGGCTGATCCTTGTTTTTTCATTTGATCAGCTACTTTATATCCTTCAAGAATATGAGTGAACGTATTTACTTTGAAATTATATTTCTCCGCTATATGTAATAGTGCTAATATTTCGGATGCAATATAGGAATGACAGGTAATAAATCTTTTATTGTCCAGGATTTCAACTAAAGCATCCAATTCCAGGTCTTTCCTCTTATTTGGATCGATATTGGAGGCATACGCTTTAGCTCTTACGAAGGCATCCTCAAGGACTTGCTCTACACCCATTCTTGTATCAGGGAATCTATTGTTCTGAGTATTGCTGGCACGTTTTACATTTTCCCCCAAGGCAAATTTTATAAAACCGGGCCAGCCTTCAAATTTCATCTCTTCTGCATTTTTACCCCATCGCAATTTGAGCAATTGAGTTTGCCCCCCAATGGTATTACAGCTTCCATGAAGTATGTGCGAAGAGGTAACTCCTCCACTTAACTGTCTATAGATATTGATATCATCGGGGTTAATGATATCTGCTATTCTCACTTCAGCCGTGACAGATTGTGTGCATTCATTGATAGATCCAGTGCCAGCAATATGACTGTGTTCATCAATAATTCCCGGAGTGACATGTTTGCCTGTACCGTCAATTATGATGGCATTCCCTGCTGACAAATTTTTACCAATATTGGAGATTTTACCATTCTGAATAAGAATATCTGTATTCTCCAATTTACCAGCCTGATCACAAGTCCAAATTGTTGCATTCTTTATTAATACGCTTTCCTGCTTAGGAATTTCTTCATTTCCAAATCCTTGAAATGGATACATCACTTTCCCAATATCAACTGATTTAATAGATGCTTCTTTTTTATCTGTTTTGGCTGAGGTGACAGCATTGGTCTTCGATAGGCTCCACCTTACCCATTCCCCATTAGCGAGTGTACCGGTACCATTCCAGCCATCACCTATTTGTACACCACTCATTCTATTTATTTTGCTACTATCCTGCGTGAGGGAATAATTAAACTGAATCAGTTTGTCGTTAAATTTCAATTTCGTTTTTACCGTATCATTAACGATGATTTTGGCAACATTGCCCTGGCCTTCGCCAGAAATAGTCATTTGGTATGGGGTATTATTTACTGTGAAAGTATAATCACCCTGGTAGTTTTTCCAGCCTTCTGGTTTTAAAATATATTGTTCTCCTTGAATCCAATTTTCTAATATAGTCGTTTTCTCTTTGAATAGTGGACCGTCAGTAATAATCAAATTTGCGTATTTACCTGGTTCAAGAGACCCAAATTGACTTTGAATGCCAAGCATCTGTGCAGGAATGGAAGTCAAAGCTTTCAAAGCACAGGATTCTGATAATCCATACTGAATGGCTTTATTTATATTAGATAAAAATGACGACGCATCTTTCAGGCTATAGGTAGTAAGTGCAAAATCAATCCCTGCTTTTTCAATAGCTGCTGGATTGGAAGGGGCCATTTCCCAATGTTTCAAGTCTGCCAATGATACTAATCTTGCATCATTAGGATCCTCTACATCTTGCGCATTTGGATAATTTAGGGGTATTATGAGTCGAGCTCCAGTCTGTTTGATTTCATTTATTCTTTGATATTCATCCCCCCCTCCGACTATAATAAAATTCTGGCCAAATTCCTTAGCGATTTTACTAGCTCTCAGATCATTCCATTTGTCACCCGCTTCAAAAATCATGGGTAAGTTTTGAAGCTCATTAAAAGCAGCAAGAGATAAATTAGTTCCTTCCATAGCGGGTTTGGTTTTATACCATTTCCCATCTAAAAAAGTCTGCCTGATCAAAGATATTGCTCCCATCAGAGAGCCCGGATAATCTTGAGTAGAGCTCCCTTTATCGAAAGAAAAATGAGCCGTGGTCCTTTCTTTTAGTAAGGTAAGATTATTGCTTTTATTAGCTAATGATACTAACGAACCATTACCTCTAACTATTCCATCCTGCATATGAACATTAGCCATTCCAAAGCCATTGGATCGAAATTCCTTTCCTTTATTCTCATTGGTTTGAAATAGCATAGCCGCATTTTGCTCAGCTTTTATAGCCGCATTCCATCCGGCAGCATTTTTTGCATTACTTTCCATCTGAGCCGGGCCACCAAATCCCCTTCGTTGGGCTGATTGCACAGCAGGCATCCCATAATCAGAATATATATCTATAAATGAAGGGTATATCATTTTCCCCTTACAGTCTTTTACCATAGCATCAGGAGGAATAGCCAGATTAGTGCCTATTAATGAAATCTTTCCTTTTGAAATCAATATCACTCCATTTTGCAAGGGTTGTGAATTGGCATCTTTTACAATAGTTGCATTGATCAATGCAAAACTTTCACCCTTTTTGAATTGAATATCATTAATCGGGAATGTTTCTTGTGAAAATAATATGGAGACGAAAAAAGTGAGCAAAAAACAAATCTGAATTCTTTTCATATAAAATTTAATTATATCCATCAAAAAATGATAAATATAATAAAATTCAGATTTACAGGGTATAGTATAAAGTATTCAAAAAAGTGGTGTGATGTACTATTTAGATTTTGGAACAAACCGCATACTCAGTGAATTGACACAGTGCCTGGTGTTTTTATCAGTCAATCTTTCCCCATGAAATACATGACCTAAGTGTCCGCCGCAATTGTTGCATAGGATTTCGATTCGCCTTCCATCATGATCAGTTTCTTTCTTTATTGCTCCCGGGATTTCATCATCGAAACTTGGCCAGCCACAACCACTATGAAATTTATCTTTAGATTCATACAAGGGTGCATTACACCTTCTGCATATATAAGTCCCTTCTACAAAGTGATTATCATATTCACCAATATAAGGCCTTTCAGTGCCTTTTTGTACGATTACATATTCTTCTTCCTGAGTCAACGAATTATACTGATCATTCATGAGGCTTCAATTTATCTTTAAATGTCTTTCTAAATTTTTCCACTTTAGGATTAACGACATAAACACAATAGGATTGATTAGGGTTCTCTTCCAGGTAATTTTGATGGTAATCCTCCGCTTTATAAAATTCTTTAAATGGAACCACTTCAGTGGTAATATTTTTTCCTGACCAAATGGTAGGGGCAATGGTGTCGACAGCATACTGTGCTGCAGATTTCTGGACTTCATTATGATAAAAAATTACACTCCTGTATTGGGTACCTACATCATTCCCCTGCCTGTTTAAAGTGGTAGGGTCATGTGTAGTCATATGTATTAATGCCAGTTCGTCGAAACTAATCACAGCTGGATCAAAAGTAATCTGAATCACTTCAGCATGCCCGGTTTTGCCATTACAAACTTCCTTATAGGTAGGATTTACAAGATGTCCCCCGGAATAACCTGATTCCACTTTAATTACGCCTTTTAATTCCAAAAACATGGCTTCTGTACACCAAAAGCAGCCGCCCCCAAAAGTGGCAATTTCATAATTAGATTCCATATTAGTTTTATTGTTAAGTAAAAACTGATTTTTAGGGCTTAGCATTAAAAAATATAACAAAAAAAGAGATTTCATACTTTATTCAGTAGACAAAGATTTTAACTCAAAGTTTACAGCTTTTCTAAAACGACTGCACTCGCACCTCCACCCCCGTTACAAATAGCTGCAAGGCCATATTTAGAGCCTTCTGATTGATTCATAATATGGGTCAATGTCACCAATATTCTCGCTCCTGATGCTCCTAATGGGTGACCAAGTGCCACAGCGCCTCCTCTTACATTTATTTTATTGATATTCAAATCTAAAACTTTTGCAAAAGCCAGGGTCACTACAGCAAAAGCCTCGTTCACTTCCATAAAATCAATATCTCCAAATTGTAGCCCAGCCATCTTAAGTGCTTTAGGAGCTGCAATGGTGGGCGTAGTAGTAAACCATTTAGGCTCTTGCTCTGCATCGGCAAATGAAACGATTCTTGCCAGGGGTTGGAGTCCAAACTCTTTTACTTTTTCTTCAGACATCAAAAGCAGCGCTGCAGCACCGTCATTTATAGTAGATGCATTCGCTGCGGTGACCGTACCTTCTTTACTAAATGCAGGCTTTAACAAAGGAATTTTATCAAAATTCACATTTTTAAATTCTTCATCTTCATCTACTACTATCTCCAGTTGTTTTTGATTTAAATATTTGACTTTTGAAATTTCATTGCTAAAAAGATTTTCGTTCCATGATTTCATAGCTAAAGAATAAGAGCGAATAGTATAGTCATCTTGTTCGTTTCGGCTTATTCCATACTTCCTGGCTGTTTCGTCTGCACTTACACCCATCGCAGTATTATCATAGGCATCTTGTAAGCCATCCTTTTGTAAGCCATCGATCACTTCAAAATTTCCATATTTGTTGCCCCATCGCGTTTTAGGAAGATAAAAAGGCACATTAGACATACTTTCCATACCACCAACTACTACTACCTGAGCCTGTCCAAGCATAATACTTTGGGCTCCCAGCATTAAAGACTTCATCCCTGAAGAGCAGACTTTATTTATCGTAGTGCAACAAACATGATTATCCAATCCAGCTTTAATAGCAGCCTGTCGTGCTGGCGCCTGACCAAGATTTGAGCTGTAGACATTGCCAAAATATACTTCATCGATTAAGTTCTTGGGGAAATTAGAACCTGATAATAAATTTCTAATAACTACAGCTCCCAATTCCGTTGCAGAAACAGAAGATAATACTCCGCCAAAAGACCCTATTGGAGTTCGCTTAGCAGAAACGATAAATACATTTTTAGCCACTAGCTTCTTGTCAATTATAATTCAAAATTACTTCGCAGGAATTTCAAAATTATCACAAATTCCTTCAAATAAAAAAAGGCTATCATTTGATAACCTTTTTAAGTAGCGGGAGCAGGACTTGAACCTACGACCTTCGGGTTATGAGCCCGACGAGCTACCAACTGCTCCATCCCGCGATATTGGAGTGCAAAGATAACTGTTTTAAAGTAGAGTCAGGGTTTTTTCTTCATTAAGTACCTACTATTCCAGGCGAATGCTGTATCTACATTATAATTGTTTTTAAACCAATCTGTCATGTCGTCACTAGTGATATAATAATAATCCACCAAAGCGGTTGTATCTATTGCTTTATTGTAAGGAGGCGACGAAATACCTGCTCTATTCTGGCCCTTAATATAAAAAGTCATGGATGGCTGAAATAACCAATCACATTTAAATGTAACTGGTATGTCTTTATCCAGCATAGAAGCCTGATCTAATATTTGAATTACTTTTTTATTATCCCCATCAAACCACCATTCATATGAAGAGTGCAAATTATAGGACCTGGCAATATGTAATAGTCCAACTAAGGCTGCAAAAACATATAATACATTTAATACTACTTTAAAATATTCTGATCTTAACTCAGCAACACTACTGGAAATTGAAAGAACAAACAAAGGATAAAAAAACAATGAAGTTCGTGCATTCAAATACGGTATATGAAGCAATACATGCTGCAAAACATTATAAAGTATACATCCTATAAATAATACATTCAATACAACTGCGATAGAATCATACCTTCTGGAATAAAGAGTCTTTATTGTTTTAGCTATAGTAAAAATAATAGCTAACAAAATTAATACAGATACTATGGTGAATGTTTTATCAGTGAAGTAAGCCTTACCTTGAATGGCAGAAGTCAATAATGTTATAAATGTCTCTTTATAAAATCCTTCATTTCCCCAGTAATTAAATTGGTTTGTTTGCATCATCTTCAATACTGGTATGCACAATAAAATAAATAGTATAGCTATACTAAATATCATTCTAAAAATTGCAACTTTTTTTGATCCGCGCTTTGGCAGTATGAAAATTAAAATACCTAAAATTAAAGATGCAAAATAATTGAGCAAAGTCAGATTGGCATAAACCGCTAAAATTGCAAATGCAAGACAATAATTAATAAATTTAAAATTATCCAGCGATTTAATGAAATAATAGATTGAAATCATCATCAAGCTGACTGAAAGTCCATATCCTCTTGCTAATGAGAAAAACTCCATCAAATATGGGTTTGATATAAGCAATATCAAAAAAGCTACCCTGAGAACCTGAATGTCCTTTAAAATTAATTTTGAAATTCGTACACTAAAAAGTAAGTAGAAAAAACCAGCTATTACATTTGGAAGTCTGCACATCAATTCGGTATAGCCTCCGAGCTTTACAAATAGCTTTATAAGTAGTGTATTTAATATATGGTTATTAGGAATAGGCTCTTTATAGGTGATTATATCCCAACATGTTTGAGTTGAAAAGTTTAAAATAGTGCCTGCTTCATCATGCGTAATAGGGATCTTAATCGCTCTAAGAACTATATAACTTAAAATAAAAACTATATAACTCCAATCTAATAAATCAGAAAATAAAAAAGGGCTTCCTGGTAGAAGCCCTTTTCTCAAGACGAATTTTCGAATCTTATTCTCTAACATTCTCACCTACTTCATTCAATTACTGCTGTTTGCAATATTTTTTGTTTTTCGGTTTAAAAATTGAGCAATTTCTTTTACTAGTAGTTATTATTTTTTGAGTTTAACCTCCCTCATTTCTGAGGGAGGTTAAGTCTCAATTTATTTTATAGTTGATTACTCAACTATGATCATCTTCTTAGTAGCCGTAAAGTCTTTAGTTTCGATCGTGTAATACATTACACCAGCTCCACTAATATCACTTCTGTTTACTTTCAATTGATTGTAACCTTTGTTTCCAGGTGCATTAGTAAATGATTTCACTATT
>JBBSBH010000030.1:0-58554 GCA_038251405.1 Chitinophagales bacterium | reverse complement strand
CTGTAATAGCAAGGATTTTTGTATTTATCGCATTTATTCTTATGGTTATTTTTGGAAAAGCTCCAGTATTATTAATACTCACCGGCTTTGTAGATTTTGCAGGAGCTATTTGGACGCATATGTCTTTGAAGAAAAAATGAGCCATTCGAATTGGCCACATAGCGAGTCTAAGAATATTTTAATCTTAAGATGAAAGCCAGAATCTTACTAGCCTGGACATACGCGTTCTAAGATCTGCTTTTGTCATGTAGCACAGATATTTGTGCCTAAATAGGATATTTTTTCATTGACTCATACACAGGCCTTGTTTTGGATTTCCATATAAACGTAACCATGCCACCTATATGTGGTTCTTTTGTCTGAATGGTTAAAAATATAATATGAAGTATTTTACTTTATTTTCAATTTTATGTTTTATAAATTGTTCCCGAAAAAACAACTTACCCGTTATTAATAAATTGGATTTGAATATCGATACATCCAATATAATAGCAACAGAATTTCAAAATAATGTATTTGATAGTTTAGTTCTAAAAAATCCTGAAGTCATGATATATAATGATCACAACTTTTTGAATGGTTTTATTTATAATGATAGTCTATATTTAAATTTGGATGATGTAATGGTGGAAATGCAAAAAAATAAATTTCAAAGTGAAGTAAAATCACCGGTGAAAATTTATCAGGATAGTATTTCTGTAAAATCACTTTTATTAAAATACAATAGACCAAATTTAAAAATTAATAGATTATTCATCTGGGAATGAAGAATATTCAATGAAAGCCTGATTTTAAATGAAGGTGGATAAATTTACAAACAAAAAAGGTCGACTCAACTTCGACCTTTTTACTTATCATTTCTTCCCGCCACCGCCTTTTCTGGGGCTCAACAGGATAAACATTTTCTTCCCTTCGAGCTTAGGGAGTGACTCGCAGGAGGCTAGATCATCCAGCTCTTTTATGAACTTCAGTAACAGTAGCTCTCCGCGATCTTTGAATATCACACTACGCCCTTTGAAGAATACATAGGCTCTAACCTTAGATCCTTCTTTAAGGAAGTTTTGTGCATGTTTTAGCTTAAAGTCAAAGTCGTGATCATCGGTATTGGGTCCAAACCTGATTTCTTTGATCTCCGCTTTGATCACCTTAGCTTTGAGTTCTTTTTCTTTCTTTTCCTTTTGGAATAAAAATTTATTGACATCGATGAGGCGACATACGGGTGGGTCAGCATTAGGTGATATCTCTACCAGATCTATTTGAAGTTGCTCGGCCCAGCGAAGTGCCTGACGAGTAGGGAATACCCCCGTCTCGATGGGTGGTTCGCCTTCAATTATTAATTCATGTAAATTGTCTCCGACTATTCTGACTTCAGGTACTCTGATTTCCTGATTGATTCTGAAGCCGATGTCTCTTTTAAATGGAACTCCTTTCTGATAGGGTTGTCTAGGTCTGAACGATGGTTTATAACTCTGCAATGAGAATGATTTTTAGTGAAACGATATTTTTAATTATAAATTTAGTTTTTTATTTACAAAATATGATTGTAGCCGACCTAATAGATCGACTACAAATTTATATATAATTTTTTGAATTCCAATCGGTAACAAATTAGGACTCGGCTTCTTTGTTGACTAATATGCGAAGACCAGTCTTCTCTTCATTCAGAATTGCTTCTAATACAGCTCCCGTTTCCGGGGACTCATTTAAGATAAATTCGGCTAATGGATCTTCAATGTATTTTTGAATTGCCCTGTTAAGCGGTCTTGCTCCAAACTGAGGATCAAATCCTTTATCTGCAACAAATCGCTTTGCTTCATCAGTCAATTTCAGTTCATAATTCATATTGCCTAATCGCTGAGTCAGATGTGCCAAAGAAAGCTCAATGATTTTGAATATTTGTTCTTCATCAAGGCTATTAAAAATCACCACATCGTCTATACGATTTAAAAACTCTGGAGAAAAAGTCTTTTTCAATGCATTTTGAATTACAGACTTCGTATTTTCTTCCGCATTATCTACTCTGGATTTAGTGGCAAATCCAACTCCGTGACCAAAATCTTTCAATTGGCGAACGCCAATATTGGAAGTCATGATGATCAGCGTATTTTTAAAATCTACTTTTCTTCCAAGGCCATCAGTCAATTGACCATCGTCAAGTACTTGAAGCAAAATATTGTACACATCAGGGTGAGCCTTTTCTATTTCATCTAA
The DNA here is from genome assembly GCA_038251405.1 of Chitinophagales bacterium. GTDB lineage: Bacteria > Bacteroidota > Bacteroidia > Chitinophagales > Saprospiraceae > JADJLQ01. The sequence goes on along the minus strand of JBBSBH010000030.1, from coordinate 56,343 downwards.
GAGAATTACAGAATAAGGTTTTCTTCTTACTTTTTCAGTTAATTGACCACCTTCTTCGTACCCAACATATCCTGGAGGTGCCCCGATCAACCTGCTGATGGAAAATTTTTCCATGTATTCACTCATATCTATTCTTATGAGGGAATCATCGTTATCAAACAGGTACCTCGCTAACGCTTTGGCTAATTCAGTTTTTCCCACACCCGTAGGGCCCAGGAAAATGAAAGTTCCAATTGGTTTTTTTGGATCTTTAAGTCCTACCCGGTTGCGCTGAATAGCTTTGGTAATTTTATCGATGGCTTCGTCCTGACCGATGATCACTTTTTTCATGTCATCCGTCATACTTACCAGTCGCTTACTCTCACTTTGAGCTACTCGTTTCACAGGAATGCCAGTCATCAAGGCAATAATTTCAGCAATATCATCAGCATCTACAGGATATCTTTTACTTTTTGACTCTTCATCCCAGGTCTCTTTTGCGGTTTCCAGTTTTGCCTGTAGTTTTGATTCAGTGTCGCGGTACTCAGCAGCTTTTTCGTACTGTTGATTTTTAACGGCACCATTTTTAAGCTCTTTTACCTGCTCTATTTTTTGTTCGATTTCTTCGATATGTTTTGGGACATGGATATTTTTTAGATGAACCCGGGCACCTACCTCATCCAAAACATCGATCGCTTTATCCGGTAAGAAACGATCAGTCACATACCGGTCACTCAATTTTACACAAGCTTTTATAGCTTCGTCAGAGTAAGTGACATTATGAAACTCTTCGTATTTAGATTTAATATTATGCAGGATAGAAACCGTTTCATCCGGAGATGGAGGATCTACCATTACTTTCTGGAATCTTCTATCTAAGGCACCATCTTTTTCTATGTATTGGCGATATTCATCCAGGGTAGAGGCACCAATACATTGTAATTCGCCCCGGGCCAATGCTGGTTTGAAAATATTAGAAGCGTCTAATGATCCTGTAGCGCCACCTGCTCCTACGATAGTATGTATTTCATCTATGAAGAGGATCACATCACGAGACTTTTCCAATTCATTCATGATGGCTTTCATTCGTTCTTCGAACTGGCCACGATATTTAGTACCTGCAACCAAGGCGGCCAAATCGAGCATTACTATCCTCTTGTTAAATAACGTACGACTCACTTTTCGTTGAATTATTCGCAAAGCCAAGCCTTCTACGATAGCTGTTTTACCCACGCCGGGCTCACCAATGAGGATAGGATTATTTTTCTTTCTACGGCTTAGGATTTGTGAAACGCGCTCTATTTCGTTTTCACGACCAACTATAGGGTCCAATTTATCTTCTTCAGCCAATCGTGTAATGTCTCTGCCAAAATTATCCAAAACAGGGGTTCGCGATTTTGCCTGGCCTTTTCTAGGGAATTTAGAAGAACTTTCTTCTTCATAGTTAGATTCTGAATCTGACTGTGCTTGGGCAAAGTAGTCACTATTAGCCAAATCTTGTTCTTGTATAACATACTGAAGCTCAGACCGGAAAGTTTCATAATCCACATCTAATTCACCCAAAATACGAGTAGCTTCACTGTCTTTGTGCTTTAGTATAGAAAGCATCAAATGTTCTGGAGCAACGGTGTCTTGCTTCATTTCTTTAGCTTCCAGATGACTCAGTCTATAGATCCGCTCAGCGTGTTTACTTAGAGGAAGATCTTCACGAATAGGCGCATTTACACTGTTATTAGCCAGTTCTTTATGTAATACTTTTTCAAGTTTATATTTTAATTCGGTGCAATCCACTTCGAGACTCTCCAACACCTTTACAACGAGATTATCTCTATCTTTCAATAGTCCCAGTAAAAAATGTTCAGTGCCTACAAAATCGTGCCTAAGTCTGTTCGCTTCTTCACGACTTTTGCGGATAACATCCTGAAATTGTGGTGATCTTTTATTACTCATTGATAATATTTATAAGATTAAACAAGTATACGATTTTAGGTTCAGATGCACAAATCATATTTTATGCAACATTCCCATTTACAGAATAAAACATTTGAATCGAAATTAATTTCATTTATATAGTAGAATTAAGTAAACCCTAACATTTGAAATCTATTTTGGTTTCCATTTGTGAAATTGCTACATCAAATTTAAGCCCAAAAGGAAATAATGGACAAAAAGATCTACTTTTGCAGTTATATAATGACGAAATGACATGAAATATTCAATAGATAAAGAAGATAGATATGCCATTTTTAAGCTGAATGAGGAAAACCTCAATTCACTAATAGCTCCTGATATAAAATCTGAGTTTATTTTTCTTAGAAATGAAGGGGTTCGCAATTTGATTTTAGATCTCTCAGCTGTGAAATATGTAGACTCATCCGGACTTTCATCAATACTCACGGCTAACAGGCTTTGGAAGGATTTTGGTTCATTTATTATTACCGGAATTGTACATGCACCTGTACAGAAATTGATTCAGATTTCAAGACTGGAAACCATTTTAACTATTGTACCCACGCTACAGGAATCCATCGAATTTGCAATGATGGAGGATCTGCAGAAAGAATTGGAGCAGGGTATTGAAGAATAAATTACTATTTCCTTATGTCCAGATTTGAAATACTGGTATTGGGTAATAGTAGTGCTCTTCCAGCCTATGGCAGGCATCCTTCCGCTCAGTTGATAAATATTCATGAACAATTTTTATTGATTGATTGTGGCGAGGGTACTCAGGAACGGATTGCGCAGTATCATGCAAAGGCTCATAAGATCGATCATATTTTTATTTCACATTTACATGGCGATCATTATTTTGGATTGCCTGGCCTCATAACTTCATTAAATCTAACAGGAAGAAAAAATAGTTTACACATTTATTCTCCTCCTGGCCTCAAGGGATTCATTGAATATATTATGCAATTAGCAAATGCCTCGCTGAATTTTGAAATTTGCTGGCATGAGCTGGTAGGTGACCAGTCTATACTTTGCCTGGAGGATAATGTAAAGAAAGTAATTGCTTTGCCGGTAAATCACAGAATATCAACCTATGGTTTTATAATTGAAGAACAACCGGGAAAAAGAGTGTTTATGGCCGATAGATTTGGTGCTCATTTGCCTCCATTTGAATCAATCAAGAAATTAAAGAATGGTGAAGATGTATTGCTGGATAATGGTATATTTTTAAAAAGCAATGACTATACTTTACCTCCGGTACCTCCTAAAAAATATTCATATTGTAGCGATACATTATACGAGCCGGACTTGATTCCATTTATTTCTAATTCTGATTTATTGTATCACGAAGCCACTTATGCTGAAATGCATGCAGAGAAGGCAAAACAAAATTTTCATAGTACAGCCAGGGAAGCTGCGCAAATAGCCCTACTCAGCAAGGTGAAGAGGTTAATGATAGGGCATTATTCTTCCAGGTATAAGCATCCGGAAATTTTATTAAAAGAAGCCAAGACAACTTTTGAAAACTGTATTTTAGCTGATGAGGGGAATTGGTATCAGGTGTAAGCCATATTCATCGAATTTTATTCCTACCTGTCTCGCAACAGCTATAGGTAGTGAGCGATATAATCCTCGAGGATTGGGTATATTCCCCTTGATGGTAAAATTGCTTCAAAATCATTACATCAACTGTCTGAATTGGTGCATTTTCCGGGTAAGAAACCACTTCCATATATCCCCATCCTTCGTATCGGCAATCGATTTTTCGAATACGAATCCATTTTTAATTAATAGGTGATTAGATGCATTTTTCTCAGCTAATGTATGAGCCATAATCGTATTTGAATCATGGTTTATAAAAGCAGCTTGAATTAAAGATTTTATTGACTCATCTGCAAAGCCACGGCCACGATAATCTTTGGCAATTTCGTAGCCAAACTCTACTGCCCCAGATATATCAGGAGGGTTGACAAACCCACACTGACCGATAAATGTGTTTTCTTCTTTTAAAATAATTGCATAGGATAAGAAAGGAAAGTTGGATTCACTATCTTGAATATGTTTGATCGATGCCGAAATTGACTCCGGAAATTCAGTAAAAGGATCAGGTAAATGTAAATCAAAGTGTGATTTGAGATCAGCAGGGCCTTTTAGTAAACTTTCTAAAAAATCTATGGAGAATGATCTTAGCTGAAGTCTTGAAGAATCGATAAAAAATGGTTGCATACTGGAACTTAACAGTAAAATTACTTTTTCTCTGAGTATTCAATCGATTAGCTAGATAAATTTCGCGGCAGGAAGAGGATAATGCCAAAAATTTTGAAAAAGCCGGTGCTATTAAGCATATAAAAATCTCAGACGATTTGTATGAATTACACCGGCTATACTGAAGCTACTCTACAAAAATATTTTTTAATTTTCTGATTTTGTGATTCTTATGTAAGTAAAATCATAGTCAACATTCCAGGTTTTGCCTTCATCGGTAGATAATTCAGATAACTGCCTCACCTGATCTGGCCCTTCATTGAAAAAAGTAAATTTTCCTATGGCATTTGTACCATTTGCATTTAATCTAATAAATGTGAATCGCATGGCACGATCCTTATACTCCCCATTTTCAAATTTTTGATAGCCACCCGCGCTTCCTACCCAGTGTTGTTCCCATTTCTTTGTTTGATTATTGTAGAAGTTCATACTTTTTCCACTAAAAGTGTTTCCACTTGAAGTCCAATTTTCCAGTATAGCACATTCACCAGCAATTTTTTCAATCTTGCTTACACCAGCCTGATTTTTTGTTCCAGTAACATAAGCAATCCAATCACCTACCCAAAAGTCAAACCATCGTGATTCGATTTGAGCTATGCAGGGGAAAGTTGATTGCAGTACTTTTAGGTGTACCGAATCGTAAGCTGGTGCCGACCTAAAACTAGTAAACTCGGGGGCAGTCTCCAGGTCATTCAAATTTGCATAGCCCATAACCATAGCTCGATGGAGACACACCAGGGACGAGTCCATATTATTTTTTGAAGAATAGATCTTGGCGAGATTTACATAAGTAACCCTGGAAAGGTTGGGATTTTGGCCTTGCTCCATGCTTAAGTAATAGTTTTTCAATGCTTTATCCTGAGAGCTTACTTGCTGCAAGGAATAAGCTAATCTGTAGAATAGCAAACTATTCTTTTTTCCTGCCTGCACTACTTTTTCGTAGATTGGAATAGCCTCTACCCATTCAGACTTGAAGTAAAGAGAATCAGCCAATGGGGGAGTCAGCTCAGCTGTTTGTGATAAAGCCGTATGAGCGTTTGCCATTATATAAGTGGCTAATAGTAAAGTGTAGAATCGCATAATTAAATTAGTAAATAGGTCTCAAGAATACGTGGAATGAATCTGGAAGCAGGGAATTCCGATCTAATTTTACCTTTTACTGACTTCTATTTCCCATTTTGTTTGATCTTATATCCACAATATTGTCTACCGGATGACTTTCATGCTGATACATCCTGTATTCTGAAGGTGTCATGCCGGTGTATTTTTTGAAAGTATTATTAAACGTGACTTTATTGGAAACCCCACTTTGTAGGCAATTTCGATAATATTCAATTCTTTTTTGGAAGTAGAGCCCAGGATGCGCTTCGCTTCATTTATCCGGTGTGAATTGATGTATTCGAAAAAATTAAGTCCTGCAAATTCATTGAGTATTTGGGAGAGTTGATGTCTGGAGATCTGAAGTTGATGGGCGAGTTTATCGAGGTTGATTTCATCATCCACATAGAGTTTCTCATTGATCATTAATTCGTTTAGTCGCATAATTATACCTTGTCCAAAATCAGTATTTACAGTTGAATTCAGATACTTTTTCTTATGGGTATTTTCAAGTAAATAGAATCCATTAAAAACTTTATCATTAAAATATCCATATAGGGCAATAGTGAAAATGAAAATCAGCATGGCGGCAGATATCATATAGTCCCACATGGGGTTAAAGCCAGGAAGCCCTACCAAGACCGAATAGGAAATACTTGCCAGAATGTAGAGGCAAAACAAGGAAAGTATCAGGTGAAACCACTTTTTTACATCCTGCGTATTCAAAGAATCTTCCCGGTACTCATAGAAAATGATAATGGCATAGACTGTTAATTGTAATATATTGATCCATGGCCAGGGAATGGAATTTGAAGCATGTTTAGCTCCACTGAGGTATGCAATTTTTTCGCTTGCCGGCAATAGGTAGAGGGGTATTTTACTTATAAAAAACAATATGGGAAGCACCAGGTGTAACCAGTCTTTTTTTATCTCAAATCCTTGATTTCTAAATACTTGCTTGAAATAGAAGTACAAAATAGGCGCAAAACAGAATGTAAATACCCAGGTAATGCTCATCATATGCGGCCACTTGATCAAATACCCGGTCCACCATAGGACATATTCTACCATGAGGGCACAAAACATGAACATCAATAACAACAAATACTTTTTTTGATTTTTGCTTTCTTCGTCCCCTTTGAAGTAGAATATTAAAGAGAAAATGATGCCCTGTACGGCAGCAAAAAGAAATATAATGGTCCAGGTATCAAAGGTCGGAGGATTAGGCATGTTGTAAAATTAACCTGGAAGAGACTTATGTAAGTAAATCTGGTTCCAACCTTACTTTTTTTTGAGTACAAATGAGGAAAAGCAATTGCTTTTTGGGGGATAAATGTATTTTTAAGCCTGTGGAACATACGTTAGAAAAAATTGCGTTGACCCTGGTTGAAGGGGTGGGGCCCGTGACTTCGAGGCAGTTGATAGCTTATTTGGGCGGAGCTCAGGAAGTATTTAAAGCAAAGAAAAAAGATTTAATTGCCATTCCGGGAATTGGAGAAAAAACCATTGCTTCGCTCGTAGATCATAAAGCTTCATTTTTGAGAGCTGAGGAAGAACTTGCCTTTATAGAAAAGCACGAAATTAAGATGCTATTTTATACTGATAAACAGTATCCATTTCGATTAAAAGTCCTGGAGGATAGCCCAATATTGCTCTATTTTAAGGGGAATGCAGATCTTGATCATCACCGGATTATAGCTGTGATAGGAACTCGCTCGCCTTCAGATATGGGCAGGATGAATTGTGAAAAAATCATCGATGATCTTTTCGCCTATGATGTCCTTATTGTCTCCGGGCTTGCCTATGGAGTAGATATCACGGCTCATAGAAAATGTGTGGAGATGAATATACCTACTATAGGTGTAATGGGGAATGGTATGGACAAACTTTATCCGGGCGCTCATGTATCTACTTCCAAAAAAATGATTCAAAATGGTGGCCTGGTCACACAATTCATGACCAAATCAAAACCTGACAGAGAAAATTTCCCCATGCGGAATAAAGTAGTGGCCGGGATGTCAGATGCCATACTGGTAATTGAATCCGGTCTCGAAGGTGGCTCCATGATTACCGCTGAGTATGCCAATATGTATAATAAAGATGTATTTGCAATTCCAGGCAGGCCATCAGACGAAATGAATGCCGGCTGCAATACCTTGATCAAAAGACACAAAGCTTACCTGGTGGAAACGGCAGATGATATTGCACATTTTATGAACTGGAAAAAAGTATCTACCAAAAAAGATATTCAAAGAAGCTTGTTTCAAGATCTCAACCCATCCGAGCAATCCATAATTACCTTACTAAAACTGAATGAATCTATCAGTATAGACAGGATATACAATGAACTCCATATGAGCCCCAGTGCCATGGCGGGTGTTTTATTGGAAATGGAATTTAAAGGATTGATTAAGGCGTTGCCGGGGAAGAAGTATTTGTTGGTAGTATAGAAATAATTGATAATTGAAGAATGAATAATTAATAATGAAAGAATGAAAGAATGAAAGAATGAAAGAATGAAGGGCAATTAGGAATTACGAGTAAATTACGAGTTAGGAATTATCAATTAGGATTCATATGTGCCCTATTTCGTTGGGTTATCAAGGAATAAAGTATCCTATGTGTCCTATGTGGTTAATTAAGAAATCACTTAAAATGAAAAGTACTCACAATAGCCTCTAGCTGCTGCATTAAATTTCTTTTCTCTTGCTCAGGCGCGAATACAAAAGCATCTATATACATGATGGAGTCCTTGGCTGGAGATTGGAACATATAGGTCTGAAACGGACCTCCCATAAATTCGATTTTTGTTTCCCATACGCCCCGGGCTTCTATCCCATAATTGCCATCGATGTTTTTTTGGTATATAAAAAGGGGTAGATCTTTATCATTGATCACCATATAGTCCCCTGGTGATGCAGTAGTTACAAAGCTTCTGGATAAGGAGTCACGGATTGTTTTTAGACCATCTTTAGAAAGCTGTTGGGTGCTGGAATATTTTAATTTACTCAGAATAAGATTAAAACTTGCAATTTCAGTTTCTTTTCTAAGCCAGATGCCCGTGTTTTTATCGCTTGCTAATTTGAAGTCAGCAGGAATATCCATATTGATACCAAATCGATTAGCTAGTTGAGCATTTATAAATTTTGCGTCTCCGGCGGCATAGGTGTTTGCCTTTATAGTGATATTATCTAAATCTCTTATTTGCTTGGAAAGACCAGGAAAACTATTCTTGATGCGCGCAATCAGGTCGTTTTGATTTTCTCCTATAAGATACATTAGCTGTTGTCCTCTTGCCCATACATCGGTGGTAATGAGATTTGAATATTTACTTTCTTTTACATGTGATCTCAATTTTTCAGCTCCTATTAGATTGTTTAACAAGTTTAAAGCGGAAGAATCAATTTTAGAAAGGTCTGCTACAAAAATATAATTTCTTAGCTCTCTTCTAGATTTCAACCCTATGATATCAGAATAAGGCATTTGTCTTAAGTCAAAGATAGACTCTGGCTGAGGCAATATGGGGTAAGCAGATTCAAACAAGTATCGTAATGAATCGCCCACTGGTCCGTTCCACAGATCTTCGTCACATACTACTACAACATGGTTGATGCTACCAAAGGCACTGACTGATGGTCCCTGAGCAGCAGGATTGATCATATTATTTTTACAGGAGAATACAAAAAGCAGGCATACTGCCAGGAACCCTGTAAATTTCATCGGTTTTGATCTCATTTGATACAACAAAATACAAAATTAATAGATGCATTCTATCCAGCCAGTGGTGTGTCACTGAGAGGAAGTGGCCAGATTCAATTTTTTATTCCATTCAAATAGCCCTTTGATGGCCAGAATGGTATAAATTAAAAACAGTAGAGCAAATAAATGCCCTCCCCGAATAATAAATACGGGAATATTGATCAAATCAATAACTATCCACCACCACCAATTTTCAATCTTTTTTTGAATTAATAGTATAGTAGCGTTAATCGAAAAAACACTTAAGAAGGCATCCATGGCGGGAAATGCAGCCTTAGTCTTTGACATAAAATAAGTTAATATTATAGATACCAGGGTACTCGTGACGATGCTGATGAGCCATCCCCTGCTATTTAGGGTAGTGATATTGACAATTTGTGAATCATTCTTATGATACCATCGATACCATCCCCAAATACCCATACCTATATATATGATCTGTAAAATACTATCACTAAACAATTTTAATTGAAAAAAACTGGCATAGGCCCAAAGTGAACTGGAAAGAATACCCCATAGCCAGCAGATTACTTTGTCCTTACTCGCATATACTATGTATAGCACACCTGAAAGAAATGCAAGCCATTGGACCCAGCCAAACCCTTTTAATTCTTCGAAAAAAGCTGTCAGCGTAAAGTGCAACGGGAATGCTTATTTTACAAAAGCTCTAAACCTGGCCTCCGAAACGATAGGATCTGTGTTGGCTATTACATTGATGGTAATCTCTGTTTCACCATCTTTTTCTTTACTGTGAAAATTGGCCTTTAATATTGATTTTTCTCCCGGTTTGATGGCTTTCACTGGATAGTCGAGATCGGTGCATTCACAAGCTGTAGCTATTTCTATCAATAAGTCAGCATCACCTACATTAGTAAATCCAAACTCATGAATGGTATTATCACCTTTTTTTACATTGCCAAAATCAAAGAACGGATTATCCCACTTAAGTATAGGCACTCCTTTCATCCTGGGAGCAGGAGGTGTGACAGCACCTGTGCTTCCTTTTTTGGGCACTTGCTGAGTCTTGAATACTTCTTTTTTTATAGTAATGGTTTTAGGACCTTCTATTATTCGGAACTCTGTCCTACGATTAAATCGATGCTCATCATCCGTACAGTTTACTCCATTTTTACACCTGTTTAGAATTTTAGATTCACCAAAACCTATTGCCTTTATTCTGGAAGGGTCAATACCTCTTTCAGTGATCCATTTTTTTGCAGAATTGGCTCTTCGCTGGGATAGGCGTTTATTATATTCATCATTTCCTTGGGCGTCGGTGTGACTCGAAAGCTCTATCACCATGGTGGGATATTCTTTCATCAGATCCAGAATGGCGCTTAAGTCAATTTCAGATTCTTTAAGAATAGAGGCATCATCAAATTCATAATAAATATTATTTAATCGAATAGGTTCATTCAAAGTAATAGTTTCAGTAGTAGGCTCGGGCGGTGCTGGAGGGATTGGTCGCAGGATCACATCGTGCCTTTGGGTGCCGGATGCGGTCAAACCTACTGTATTTATTTCAAATGTATCCGGATAATAGCCAGCCCGGGTAGTTACAAATTGGTAAGCCTTATCCACTTCTATATCAAATTGAAAAGTATTTCCTTTGTCGCTGGTTTTCCTTTCTTTCTCAAAATTACTTTCTTCTATAAACTCATTTATTTTAACTGTACTCCCCGGCAATGCTTTTTTAGGAGTCTCGAATACGATCACGCTCATATCGATGATGATGGGTTGCAGCGAAAAGTAAAATACATCATCGCAGCATGTTTTGCTTTTAAGGCTCCTGGTGCCTGGTCGATTGGAGACTAAAAATCCGGTAGTACCACCCGGATTTAAAGAGAAAAACATATCATCTACCGTAGTATTGAAATTTCGACCCATATTAACAGGGAATGTATAGTCAGTGCCCGTCCATTCAGCAGAAAAAATATCAAATCCACCCATTCCAGGTCTTCCATTAGTGCTGAAATAGAAGTTGGTCTTTGTATAAAAAGGGCTTATATCATCTCCTATGGAGTTAAATTTTGGGCCCATGTTGGTGAGATTACCTAAAGTCTGACCTTCGAAGTTTCCATAATACAAATCATAACCACCCTGGCCTCCGGGCATATTGGAAGAGACAAACAATACTTCCCGATCAAACATTTTTCCAAAAGCGGGATATTTTATCTGGTAATCACCAGCTGGCAATTTGATTTCCACAGCAGGATTCCAACTGTCCCCTTGTTTATTGGACACATACATTTTTGTTTCAGATACTTCATTATTTATCAATACCGACCTTGTGAAAACCATCGTGCTTCCATCAGCACTCAATGTTAAATGTCCTGAGTGAAAATTAGGTCTATTGACCGCATCAGAGAGCGCCACAGGCTTTCCCCATTTGCCATCTTTTGTTTTAGATGAAGTGTAAACTTTGGAAAAATAATCGTTGTCTTTTCCATCTAATACTATCGGTGCTTTCTTCTGAAATGATATAAAGTAAAGTGTGCTATCACTACTAAGTATAGGGCTGGATTCAGTAAAAGGTGAATTCACTAATGTTCCCACGTTTACTACGGCAATTCCTTTATTGGGATTCAAATTATTCATTTGATCTATTCCATCAATTTCGATTTGAGCAAGCGAAATCAGATTTTGGTCCTTACCTTCTACTATGAAAGTGCTAAATGCATCTTTAGCATCTTTGGTCTTTCCATTCATTTTCAATACCTGGCCAAAATAATAGTATGCCTCTGCTGGTGGTTTTACTCCTTTTAGATTTGATGTAAGTAATCTGTTGAGTTGTGTCTCACTATGGGCATAGTCGCGCAGGGTATAGTTGAGCATGGCGATTTTATAGGCAATCTCAGGGTCTCGCTTTTCTTTGTACACTTGTTCATACCAGTCCAGTGCATTATAATAATCACCTTTGGCCAAACTTTCTTCAGCAGTCTGTATTTTCATGGTTAATGGTATCTCCCGAAGGGGTTGACCAAATGAAAAGATTGTAAAGAAGAGGAAGGTGGTGATAGCAAAAGATTTATACATACGATTCAATTGTATACTCATTGATTTTTTGAAAGGTATAAAGATAAAAGAAATATGACCAATTCGATCATGTGGAAATCCTGACGCGACCTAATCAAATTCAAGTGCAATAATTAATTATTTTTGAAAGAAAATATAAAGGATGCGGAAAGTCAAATTCAATGCACTCTTAGAGCGATTTGAAAAGAATAAAGAAAAGACAGGCTGGACATATATTTATATCCCGAAACGATTAGCAACTAAAATGTCTGAAGTGAAAATTGCTTATAGAGTTAAAGGGAATTTGGATGATTATGAAATAAAACAGGTAGCGCTTTTACCGATGGGAGACGGAGATTTTATTATGCCCATTAACGGGGAAATGAGAAAAAATCTGAATAAAATGGAAGGTGATACTATTGAAGTTGTGATAGAGCTTGATCCTTCAGAATTGTTACCAGACCAGGATTTTATAGATGCCCTTTCAGAGGTGCCCAACGCGCTTGATCATTATGAAAAATTTAGCCAAAGCCACAAGAATTATTTTACAAAATGGCTTTCCACTGCAAAAACTATAGAGACTAAAGCCAATAGAATTGCGATGGCAGTAGATGCATTGGGCAGAGGACTGCGATTTGATGAAATGCTCAGGGAAAAGAAAGGTACTCACTAGTGGAATGCCAGGCTAAGGGAACCAACTCGAACAATTCTTCCAGACGGTCAATGGTAGGGATGTTTAGTGGCGATAATTTTCGGTTGCGACCATCATGTGTAAATCCAATCACCTGCATTCCTGCGCTAATGGCTGCCTGTACACCAGGAACGCTGTCTTCAATCACCAGGCATTTAGAAGGATCTACCTGTAAGGCACTGCTTACATGCAAATGCATATCAGGCTCTGGCTTCCATTTTTGAAAGGTATACGCGCTGTACAATTGATCTTCTTGAAAATAATGGAATAATGAGGCACTTCTTAGGTTGGCTATAATACCTGCGGTAGGACCATTGGAAGCCACTACTTTGGGTAATTGTAATCGATCCAATACGGATCTAATACCTGGTATCGCTTCCATTTCATGAGCAAAAACTGAAGCTGTTTTAGATCTATAGATATCGGCAAACTCTGGTGGTACCGGTCTGCCATTTGTTTTTTCAACATATTCAATGCAACTGGCAAATCGTGATCCGGGAAAATGCTCCCATGCTTCTTCTGAAGTGAGATGGAATCCAAACTTTGTAATCTCTTCAATAAACACCCGATTAGCTAACTGCTCCGTATCTACAAGGACACCGTCACAGTCAAATATGAATAATTCTATATTTTCAAATGAATTCATTTCTTTGATTTAATATGATGTATGATTTTTTCACCATTATCCCTGGTGGTTTCTATAAACCATTTATTTGTTTTCATTCCTCCCAAAACCACGCCTGCCAGGTAAACACCCGGGATATTGGTTTCTAAAGTATTTTCATTATAAATGGGAGTACGATACGCATCGTCTTGAAATTTAATCCCTACTTGTTCCAGAAGGGTGTAATCGGGTTGATAGCCGGTCAATGCCAGTACAAAATCGTTTTCTATTTCAATAGTTTTGTCGTGTTGAATAAATCGTAAAGTGTTTTCTTTTATTTCCAGTACGCTGGCATCGAAATAGGCATGTATACTTCCTTCTTTTATTCGATTTTCAATATTAGGTCTTATCCAATATTTGATCGTTTCTTTCAGATCGGAATCCCGTACGATCATAGTGACCTCGGCACCTTTTTGCCAGCATTCCAGGGCAGCATCACAACCAGAATTGCCTGCACCGATGATAACCACTTTTTTCTTGAAATAAGGGTGAGCATCATGGTAATAATGGCTCACTTTGGCTAATTCCTCGCCTTTAATATTAAGGGGCATTACCTGATCATAAAATCCTGTTGCTATCACCACATGGCTGGTTTCATACAGTGCTTTGTCAGTATGTACCTGAAAAGCTTTTTCAAGAGCATTTACCTGAATTACTTTTTCAAACAAGTGAATGTTAAGATTCCACGATTGGGCTACTCTACGGTAATATTCCAATGCTTCGGTGCGAGTAGGTTTATCCGTATGGGAGATGAAAGGAACACCCCCTATTTCAAGTAAAATAGAAGTTGAAAAAAAAGTCATATTGGCAGGAAAATGATAGAGCGAATTTATCAAAACTCCTTTTTCAACGATCAGATAATGGAGACCAGCTTTCTTGGCTTCTATACCACACACAATGCCTATAGGCCCTCCTCCAATAATAATCAGATCGTATTGCATTCAGCCTGCAAAGATAAAGTTTTACCTAAAGATGGAAGGTCATGGGTAGGTGGCGTCTTAGAGAAGGTACATTTCTTCATTTGAAGTTGCAATCTATACACCGTTGCCTATATTCATTATAGGCTTAGAGTAAGCTTGCTTTTTTAGGAAGTATCATTGTACCCATTAGTTGTGGATTCAATTTTTGGGCTAATTCTCAATTTGATGGACGGGTGCATTTACCCTTGGGTTATTTAACCCAATTTTTGCAGCTGAAGCAAAAATTGCCAACGGTCGATGAAATAGTTGAATTGAAAAATAGGAATGGGATGCCCGGGTTTTTTAATGCGCCCCCAATATTATTAGCTCGCGGGAGAAAACTATAAACTTATAGAATAATATGCGCCGAGCCTGCCTACCGGACAGTCTACCGGACAGGCAGGCCTACAGCTCTTTGATGAGACTTGGCAATGGATTAAAATCCATTGCTTATATATTTTTCGAGTCAATGGCTCTGAGATTTTTGCAATTAAAATTCCTAGCCCATCAAAATGGTAATTAACTAATTTTGGCTTTTAAGCTTTGAGAAATAGTATACATTCCTTCATCGTAGGACATAGTTGATTGGATTATGGCTTACCTTTGCGAAATGATAGATTTAAATAAAATTTTAGCCATAACGGGGATGCCCGGATTGTATGAATTGGTGGCTAATAGAGCAGATGGAGCTATAGTAAAATCGCTTGAAACGGGTACCACCAGGTTTGCCCCCTTAAGAAAACATCAATTTTCTTTGTTGGAGACCATTAGTATTTATACAAATGCGGATTCAACTGCGATGGGAGAGATTTTCCAGTCGATTAAAAATAGCGACCTTGAATTACCTGCCGCTGATGCTGATCAAAAAACCTATACGGAGTATTTTCAAAAAATACTACCTGACTATGACCCTGATCGGGTCACTATAGGGGATATAAAAAAAGTAATCAAATGGTACCAGGTATTATTGAAGACTAATCATTTGAAAGAAAAAGTGGTAGAAAAAGAGGTGAAAGAATAGTATTATTTTAAATGAATATTAAGAACAATCCATAGTAATAAGTTTATTTTTGAGAGGTCATTTTATCACCTACTTCACACTCATATGAAAAAATATATTGCGATTCTGGGCTTATTAGTCTGTTTTTTAGCATTTTCTATATTACCTGATCCAAGTAACAGGTATTTTGAAATTACTAAAAACATAGAGTTATTCACTAATGTATATAAGGAACTCAACTATTATTATGTTGACGATATAGAACCTGGAAAATTGATGAAAATCGGTATTGATGCCATGCTCAACAGTCTTGATCCATATACGAATTATTTCTCAGAAGCACAGGTGGAAACCTATCGGTTTACTACCGAAGGCAAGTACCATGGCATAGGTGCAGGTATTAAATTTATTGATGATTTCCCTACTATTTCTGAGCTTTTTGAAGAGTCTCCGGCCTACAAATCTGGTCTCTTGATAGGTGATAAGATAGTGGCCATTGGAGGAAAATCTCTAGGTGGGAAATCCAGAGATGAAGTAAATGCATTAATGGAAGCTCCTGGTGAAGAAAAACTGGATCTTTCTATAAATCGACCAGGAGAATCAAAAAACTTAACTATTTCAGTAGAGCGGGGCGAAGTAGATGTGCCTAATGTGCCTTATAGTGGGATGGTGGATGATAAAATAGGGTATATAAACCTCACCATATTTACTGATCAGGCTGGTGCACATGTAGCAGCGGCACTTCAAAACTTGAAAAAAGAGCATCCTGAAATGGTAGGGGTGATTTTGGACCTAAGAGATAATGGTGGTGGACTATTGAGGGAAGCTGTAAATGTCTGTAACGTATTCATTCCCAAAAATGAATTAGTGGTGACCACAAAAGGTAAAGTGAAAGAGTGGGACAGGGCTTTCAAGACTTTGCAAGGTGGTGTGGATGAGAATATGCCATTAGCCATTCTGGTAGACAAGGGTACGGCATCGGCATCTGAGATTGTATCCGGTGTGATTCAGGATTATGATAGGGGCGTGATACTCGGAGAGAGATCTTATGGCAAAGGCTTAGTGCAAAATACGCGTCAAATAGGTTATAATAGCCAGGTTAAAATGACTACGGCAAAATACTATATCCCCAGCGGAAGGTGTATCCAGGCAGTGGAATATGCCATGGGCGAGCCAAAGCATATCCCTGATTCTTTACGGGCAGCGTTTAAGACCAGGTCTGGCCGTACCGTATTAGATGGGGGTGGAATAAAGCCTGATATAATAATACCAGCAGGAACAGAAACAGATATTTTAAATCAACTTATTCAAAAAGACATCATCTTTAAGTATGCTACTGACTATAAAGTGCGGCACAAAGAGATAAAACCTTTGAAAGAATTTGCATTCGAAGACTTTAATGATTTTAAAAAATTTGTAAGCTCGGCCGGCTTTGTATATGAGTCTAAATTGCAAAATGCTTTTAAAGATCTGAAAGATTTTTCTTCAAGCCACCCAGATATAAACGGACTATCAGAAGATGTGCAAAGTATGTCCAATAAATACAAAGATAACCTGGACAAAATCCTGGATCAATCTAAGTCATTAATAGTAAAGCAGTTAGAAAAAGAAATTATACCCAGGTATTACCTTCAAAAAGGAAAGATCGAAAAATCACTGCAAGTGGATCAGGAGATTCATGAGGCCATTTCTCTGCTGAAAGATCCTGCTCATTATAATTCCATTTTAACTAAATAGTACAGTGATTGGCTCCAGATGCTACTTTTATTATATTGATTGATACAGCTACAGATATTTGCTCAATTGCCATATCTGCTAATGATAAAGTGCTTGATTTTCAAGTAGATAAATCTGGTGAGCGACGACATGCGTCTTTATTACCAGGTATGATTGAAACGACTTTACAAAAAGTTTCCCTATCCCTTCAAGATATTTCAGCTGTAGCTTACAGTAAAGGCCCTGGTTCCTATACCGGTTTGAGAGTGGGTCTTTCTACAGCCAAGGCATTAGGTATGGCCTGTAATCTGCCACTAATTGGTATTTCCACACTTTTGGGTCTTTCCTATTCGGTATCAAATCCAGCTGCAAATAGTCTTATAATAGCAATGATAGATGCCGGACGCGACGAAGTATACCATGCTATATATAATGATTTAAATGAAGAACTAGTGCCTGCAAGCCCTTTGATATTAACACAAGACTCTTTTTGTAATAAGTATAGAGAGTATAGTAAATTATACCTAACCGGAGATGGTGCGGTCAAAGCAGAGAGGATACTATTGGCAGAAGATCGTTTAGTATATGTTAATGGAAAAAGCTTCGCTCAAAACCTGGTAGAGCCAGCTTTTAAAATGTATAAAGAAGGTAATTTTGAAAATCTTGCATATTCAGTACCAGAATATCTTAAATACCCACAATATAAAAAATCAATATAAGTAATTGATTGACATTTTCTAAAATATTAGTTAATTTACAATATATTGTAAATCTAGTTAATTTAGGAATCGATCAAAATAAATTTTGGTTTATCAGCTTAAACTTGGTACGGTTTTGGATTTATTCTAAACATCTTAACAATAATTCATCATTTGAACCATAAACCTGGGAGTATGAAAAAACAGAAACAAGAAATAGTTACGCTGAAGAAAGGACCAAAAGACATTCAGCTTGATTACACAGATTTGCGCCGTGCAGTTTTGGTATTACGGGCTGTAAACCACAAATT
The DNA here is from genome assembly GCA_038251405.1 of Chitinophagales bacterium. Taxonomy (GTDB): domain Bacteria; phylum Bacteroidota; class Bacteroidia; order Chitinophagales; family Saprospiraceae; genus JADJLQ01. The sequence goes on along the minus strand of JBBSBH010000030.1, from coordinate 38,238 downwards.
GCGACAGCGTATAATCGAAGTACTGGACGAAAGTGATAATATGACGGTCACGGATATTTATATCAAATTAAGACTGGAGCAATCTGTGGCTTCCCAACACCTTGCCATCTTGCGAAGAGCAGGGGTAGTAGTGACAGATAGACAAGGGAAATTCATTTATTACTCCCTGGACAAGGAAAGATTGAATCAAATATCAAAATTGATCGAAGGATTAGTAAGTTAAACAATTAGTTTATTTAATTAATTATAAGATATTAAAAACCAATGTGTTAAATACATTGGTTTTTTTATTTTTATTACTTAATTGATGCTCTTTGCTTGCAAAAATTGTAGAATGACTTATAAATAATATTTTTTTTTAATATTTCCTTTGTCATATTAAAACTAATTTCCATATTTGTCATCGCTAGATATTTTTAATGACCTTCTAAAATGTATTTATGAAGAAGACTACAATTTCATTCGATCAGGAAAAACTTCAATATTCCTGTGACCTCATGAGGGCCCTTGCTCACCCTTTAAGGTTGAAAATTCTTGAATTCATTGATCGGCACGAAGTAATCAATGTAAACAAGATTTACAATACCTTAAAAATTGAGCAGAGCATTACTTCCCAGCATTTAAAAATTATGAAAAGTGTAGGGATAGTAGATAATAATAAGGACGGCAAGTTTAAGCACTACCAGATCGATTATGAAAAAATTGCTAAAGTAAATGCTGCCATTATCGAGTTTGCAGGTAAAAAAATTACCGAGGATATGATAAAAGCCTAACAAAACTCAGAGACCTCCCATCCCACAAATTAAGTATTCAAGGCTTCCTTCCCAAAATCTAGCAGTACATTTCAAAACTAAGTTTCCCTTAACAGAAGGCATTTTTATATATTATGGTTAATCCCAGGAGGAAAGATACCTTCTGGCAGGGTTAATGTCTATAATTTTTCTGCCTGTGATGAATCGATATTTGTACTATCTGATTCTATAGGTACACTTATATCTTTATTCATATCATGAAGTTCCTTAACGGCAGTATTTCCTGAAACAGATATTGTCTCGGTTTTATCGGACTTGAAAAAGCTTCTAAAGAAAAGGATCAGGCTTATTACCCCTGAAGATATTGCCGCATCAGCCACATTAAATACTGGCCTGAAGAACTGGAATGCCTGACCACCCACTATCGGGACCCACCTGGGCCATGTAGTATCAATCATTGGGAAGTAAAACATATCTACTACTCTTCCAAATAAAAATGGCGCATATCCTTTGCCATGAGCATATTCTGCTAATCCTCCTTGATAAAATGATTCTGTAAAGAATATTCCGTAGAAAGCAGAATCTAAAATATTTCCTATGGCTCCAGCCAATATCAGTGAAAAGCATAGGAGTAATCCCCATTTTTCAGTGGAATGGATCAGTTTGTAAATAATATAAATTAAAAATCCTACTGCTAATATTCTAAAAGAACTCAATAATAGCTTGCCCGTGCTACCCCCTAATGATATACCGAAAGCCATACCTTCATTTTCTACAAAATGAAGTCGTGCCCAGTTCAGCCCAAGTAGTTTGAACTCATCGCCATATTCCATATTGGTTTTTACCCATATCTTAAGCCACTGATCTAGAAATAATATCACTAATACAGTAAGTATACATAGCAAAGATCTTTTTCTAATCAATTCAGGGTCAGTAATATTTTCTTCCATACTGCTGCAAAGGTAGATGATCATCTGCAAAGCCAAAGTAGTTTTTCTTTAATAATAGATTGAATATAAAACAACGATCATATATATTCGCCACTACTAATATATCCTATGTCTTCGCAAAAACGACCAATAGTAATGTTTGTTCCCCAGTATTTGCATAAGGGATTTGGTTTTATTAATTTTTTGCATGTAATCAAAAGGCCGGTAAGCATTGATTATTTTCCCATGTCGGTCAATGAGATAAGGACTGCTTTTGAATTTTTGACAGCAGCTTCTGCAGATGATTTGAAAAGCCTTTCTGATCAAGCTTTGGGTATTCAGAAGAACGAAATGACCAAACTATTTAAAAAGACGGTCAATGCTCAAAGTCTGGAAAACATGGTTGAAAAGAAGATCCTTCGATATATCAATGAGACATTTTTAAAAAATCTAAAAGAATGGAAAAAACTTCCCTGGTTTCATCAGACTAAAGATCCCGTAAAGAAAATTATAAGAAAAAGCCCATGTAGTATGGAGGCTGCTCCTTTGACCTTAAAATTCAGAGTGGAACAAGACGAAGAAAGGGGCTTGCAACTCATCAGATTTGTTAACATAGGTTCCATTACCTACAATCTGAATGAATTTGAAAGAGTAGTCTTTTTTATAGAATTCAAGAGTCAATATTTTATCCTGAATTTTAATGATTACCTGACTTTAGAATCTCTGAATGAATTGAATTTTAGTCTGCTCGCTTATAATGCAAAAGAATTTTTTCAACAAATAGTCAGGAAGCTGGAGGCAAATGGTTATGAGGTGGATAGAAATAATTCATTTAGTGCAACAGAAATTTCCACAGCACCTCGGTCTAGAATATTGGTGAGTGAAATCAGTGATACTTTTCTTCAGTTTATTCCTTCATTTGACTATCAGGGAATTTTGATAGAAGGTCCCTGGAAATCATCCATGGAGGTGGAAAGGCAAGGGGAACTATATACTGTTAATAGAGATAAAAAGTTGGAAAACAACCTGATAGAGTTGATAAAATCAAAGCACACGAGTTTTAAAAATCAGTTTAACAATAATTTTTTTATCTCTTTTGATAATGCCAGAAAAAATAATTGGTTTTTAAAGGTGTATCAGGACTGGATAGACCAGGGAATAGAAATAATAGGACTCGACTTACTACAACATTTCAGGTATTCCGCGCAAAAAATGAATACTTCTATGCGAGGTGTTCACCATGAAAATGGACGAAGTACGGTTGAATTAATAGTACGTTTCGGGGAGGAAATTATTCGAAATAGAGAATTGCAAAAAGTAGTTCATTCCGGCCAGAAAAGCATTTTACTTTCTGATAATTCCATTGGCGTATTTACGGATGAATGGTTGATAAAATATGCATTGATTCTGAAGCATGCTGAAATACTGGAAAATCACCTTTTGAAGCTTAGTAATCGATTGCTGCAATGGATTGATAATGATTTAGATCAATCTTATAATGACCAAATCGTATCTGCCGACTGGAACCATAAATGGAAGAAATGGCAATTGCAAAACGAAACCATTTTTCCAATACCTGTTTCTATAAAAGCGACCTTAAGACCTTATCAATCGAAAGGCTTTGAATGGATGTGTTTACTATCTGAATTGGGTGCCGGGGCTTGCCTGGCTGACGATATGGGTCTTGGAAAAACAGTGCAAACTATTTGTTTTATTGCTCACCAACTCGAAATTTTCCCTAAGGAAAAACATTTAATTGTTTGCCCGGCTTCACTGATTTACAACTGGAAATCCGAGTTTGAAAAATTCTTGCCCGGCATTTCTGTAAAAGTATTCAGAGGCGGCATAGAAGAGTTATCTGAATTTTTCTACTCTGAGGAACAAGTATTGATTACTACTTATGGTATGGTGAGGTCGCAAATTGATTTTTTAGAGTCAAAAGTATGGGGAGCTGTGGTAGTAGATGAAAGTCATAATATTAAGAATCCCAGTGCATTAATTACCAAGGCGGTACTTCGCCTGAAAGCCAGGTCCAGAGTAGCATTGAGTGGTACTCCCGTGATGAATTATACCTTTGATTTATACTCACAATTCGAGTTTTTAATCCCTGGTCTGTTAGGGGGTAAAGAATTTTTCAGCAAAGAATATGCTGATCCGATAGATAAGAATGGGGATAAATCCAAATCTGCCTTGTTGCATAAAATTACTTCTCCCTATATTTTGAGACGCACCAAATCCCAGGTAGCGGCAGACCTGCCTGAAAAAACGGTTTCCATTCTTTGGTGTGAAATGGATGAAAAGCAAAGAGCGATATATCAGGAAGTAAAGAGCCAAATAAGGGAAAATATCTTAGTGCATATAAAGACTTCTGGCCTAAATCAATCCAAGATGGGAGTACTGGCTGGTATTATGCAATTAAAGCAAATCTGTTGTTCCCCCATGCTGGTAGCAAAGGAGAAAGAAGAAGCAGAACCCGAATCAATCAAACTAAATGTCTTATTGGAAGAGCTTTCTAATCAGCTAACAGGCAATAAGGTTTTGGTATTCTCCCAGTTCAAAGGAATGCTTCATCTCATTTCCAGGGAACTAAGAAAACTAAAGATACCATTTTATCATTTTGATGGGGATACCAAATTGAGTCTTCGCCAGGAGATGGTAGATTCGTTTAATAAACCAGATGACCCTGCCCGGGTATTTTTAATTTCTTTAAAAGCAGGCAATACGGGTCTCAATCTTACAGCTGCTGATTATGTATTTTTAGTAGATCCATGGTGGAATACTTCAGTAGAAGATCAAGCGATTGATCGTACTCATCGTATAGGTCAAACTAAACATGTAATGGCCTATAAAATGATTTGTAAGGACAGTATTGAAGAACGAATCATGAATCTGCAACATAAAAAAGGTCTAACAGCCAAGGCGTTGGTAAAGGCGGAAGATGGATATACCAAGACCTTCACCGAAGAAGAAGTAGATACTTTGTTTTCGAAATCTGAGGATGGCTTTGTAAAATCACTCACTTCCGATGATATTGAATATTTGTTTGGATAATTCTTCCCAAAAAAAGGTCCGATAACTTTCGCTAGCGGACCCCTTATTTCATTAAAATTAATTTCTTTAATTTCTTAATTTCTTCATTACCTCCTACTTGTCCCACCACACTTTAGTATCCAGGTCATCAGCACCTTGCCTGGCTACAGCAGCTTGTACATTGGCATTATTTACAGAAATTTCGGAGTTAGGGTAGGTAAGCCTCTTTATAAAGTCTCCTTTTATTGATTTACCTGGAAATGGATTGGGTGGAAGTTTAGGGAATCCAGATCTTCTGTAATTGGCAAATGCTTCCGGACCATTCAAGAATGAAGAGATCCAATATTGCGTATTTATTTGTTCCAAAGCTTTACTTGCATCGAATGGATTTGCAGCTAAATAAGCATCTATGGATGCAGCTGGAATAGCTGAGCCGGCATCGTGCGTAGCACATTCTTCCATGTGAGCTTTAATCCCAGCTTTGTAAGCATCACTGGCGGATCCAGAAGCCCAGCCTCTTTGTATTGCTTCCGCTATAAGTAAAGAAGTCTGGGAGTAGGTAACAAAAAACATATTTGCGGTATTTTTTCCAAATCTGGTGCGATCTACCTGGGAAAAATCATAAAAGCTAGCTAATCCCCTATCGGCAGCTTGTTTTACAATTGTATTATTGTCATAACCCATAGGCATACCTACCTGCAGGGAGGTATCCGTGTTGGCTTTTGCGGCAGTTTGTTCGGGGCCAGATTTTGCACCTACATATCGCACAGCAAAGGCTTTCATCCTGGGATCCGAAGTCTTCCTTAAATAATCTAAAAACGGAGCAGCTATGTAGAAGTTGGCTGCTTCTGTACTATTTAGCATTTGACCAACACCATTCACATAGTTTGCATCATGCCTTGTAAATGCATTGTCTGCATTTGAAGTTATCACACCACCAGCAATGGCTTTCTGAACAGTAGATTGAGCTAATCCGGCGTCTACTTTTGCAAGTCTCATACCGGCCCTTAATAATAAAGAATTTCCAAATTTTTTCCATTTAGCAACATCCCCGCCAAAAAGAATATCGGCTGTCTCAATTGTCTTACTGGCATCCAGTGCAGCCGTAGATTCTGTCAATACCTTGATAATATCACTATAAACCGCTTGTTGACCATCATATTTTGGCAAGGTGATTTGATCTGTATATCCTTTGGATGCATCAAAATAAGGAATGTCTCCATAACTGTCTGTAAGGATCATAAATGCAAAAGATTGCAAGATTTTAGCCATATTAGTCAAATTAGACCTGGAGGGTAGATCTTTAGTCTGAACAATGGCATCGGCAGTGTTTCTGATCACACTTCGGTAATACCTAATCCAGGTTTGGTTGGTAGCATCTCTATTGTCCTGATTATAGTTAGCCCCAGTAAGTACGCCAGAGTTAGGTGTTACCATTTGCTGAACAATGCTTACCTCATAAATTACCGTAGCAGAAACATAAGATGCATTAATTACTGCATTATTCAATATAAATATGGGATTAAGCGCAGTGGCTGCATTTTTATTGATATTCAATTCATCAAATCCGTCGTCACAGGATACTATGACTAAAGCGAATATTAAGAATATATATTTTAAATAATTTTTCATGATTTTCAATTTTTTAGAATTTTGCATTAATATTAAATCCGATACTTCTGGTGGTAGGTACACCTGTAGATTCCATACCCACTAAATTGTCTGAAGAATAACCAAATGATTCAGGATCTATATTGGGTACCCATTTTTTCAACATTAATACATTATTAGCTATGAAACTTACTTTTAACCCCTTGATGGGTATATTGGATGGTAGCATTTTAGTAAAGTCATATCCAGCATTGATTTGTCTTAATTTCCAATACCCCGCATTGTAGATAATGGGCTCTATTAATTGTTGTGATCTTACTACCTCCCAGAAAGGTTGTACGTTGGCTTTTACAGTATTTACCTCACCTTTGTCATTCACACCATCACCAATAATGAAGCCAGCATCTCTGCCAGCTAATGTCTGCTTATGAAGACCATGTCTTGTCGCATTAAAATTGGTACCGGATAGCATATTACCACCTAATTTGAAGTCAATTAAAAAGGATAGATTGAAATCTTTATACATTATTCCATTGGTGATTCCACCCGTCCATTTTGGTAATGCACTACCAAAAGAAATTAAATCTGGTGTACGCACTGCAATTCCATTTCCTCCAAATATTTGTCTTCCCTGAGCATCCCTTTTATATCCAAATCCATAGATCTGCCCCATTTCCTCGCCTACTACTTGTCGTAATTCACCATTGAATACGTGCGTACCAACCGTAATTCTTTCACCAGGGGTATCAGTAAGTAATTTTAATACTTTGGTTTTATTGTATGCTCCATTAAAAGTCAAATTCCATTGGAAATTTCTAGTTTTTACTGGTACTAAGTTTACTAATGATTCAAAACCATTGGTACGGCTCCTACCACTATTAATCAAGGTATTTACAAAACCAGATGCATCGGAAACTTGTGCAGATACTATTTGATCATCAGTAAATTTCTGATAAACAGCAAAGTCAAGGCCTACCCGATTATGGAACATTTTTAATTCTAATCCTAATTCTTTTTCAGTAGCGCGCATCGGTTTTAAATTGGCATTGGGTAGTGTATTGCCAGATGATCCTCCTATTGGTTGAAGTGCTCCTGCCGGATTAGCAAATAAATTGGAGTTCACACCATAGAAAAGATTATTTGCATATGGACCAACATCGGTATCAGAGCCCACCTCAGCATATGCCGCTCTGAATTTTCCGAAAGTTAACCAGCTTGGCAAGTTTTTTAAAGCATCAGAGAATACAAAACTTCCAGAAACAGAAGGATATATGATACTTCTGTTAGCAGGAGAAAGTGTGGAAAACCAATCATTTCGTAAAGTTCCATTTATGAATAACACTCTTTTAAAAGAAACCTCAGCAGAACCATAAACTGAATTAACAGCTCTTTCTGATTCAGAATATATGGGATCTTTTACCCTTCCATTAGCAACGGTATAAAGTCCTCTCACTACAAAATCCTGAACGGATACATTATTTTGATCTCCTTTGCGATACATTTGATTTCCTCCGGCAGTAATATCCAATCCAAAAGCTCCAAACTCTTTCGTTGCTGTCAGTAAAAGATCTGCATTAGTCTCCCTAAATCTTCGAGACTCTTGTGTATATGATCCATTTACAAATCCAACTGGTGCCGCAGCCAATGAAGCCTGTCCAGTAGGGAAATTATTATATTCCTGGTCCCTGGAAGAATAGTCCTGCCCAACTCTTCCCTGGATATTAAGCCAGGAAGTGATGCTGTACTTTAATGAAACATTTCCATATAACCTGTCTCTAACTATATTATTGAACTGTTCAGCTAAAGTAAAGTATGGATTGGTTCTGTTCATAAATCTTGAATAGATAAATTCGTTACCGAGAGCATTATACTTTTTAGCTTCCAGTAAATCAAGTGGCATACTATTAGCCATATTATATATTGAAGTAGGCATAGAATTGTCCTGGTTAGCAATATTGGGGGGATTAGTATTTTTCTCATTTGAATAATTTGCACTTCCCGTAAGAGTTAATTTAGGAGACAAATCATAGGCGAATCCCAAATTGAAGATTTTGCGGCCAAATTTATTGTTTGGCACTATACCTAAGTTATTGTTATTGTTGAATGATAAATTGAAACCACCTTTTTCGTTATTTGACCCTATGCTAAGTGTATTTGAAAAATTTTGACCGTTTCTGAAGAATTTTCTAATTCTATTGTATACGGGCTCATAGGGAACAGTAACGTTATCAAATAATACCTGAGTCATCCCTGGTTGGAATTTTTCACCAAAAGACCATTGACCAGAAGTTGGATTTGGTGAAGTGGGTCTCACACCATTTTCTCCTTGTCCATATTCATATTGATAATCTGTAAAATCAAGAGGAGTATCATTTGTGTAATTAGAATTAAACGTAATTCCTATTCCTTTCGATTTACCGTCACCTCTGGTTTTAGTGGTAATCATGATCACACCGTCTTTTGCACGTGATCCGTACAAAGCAGCAGCAGTTGCACCCTTTAGTACAGTCATGCTCTCTATGTCATCAGGATTGATACTGCTAAGTCCATCGCCTCCGTCAGAAGTAGTTCCACCACCTCTGAGACCGATGGAATTATCTGCTCCAGCGTTTCCAGGATTGTAACCAAAATTGGTATTGTCAATAGGTACACCATTAACTACAATAAGAGGGTTGTTTTGCCCAGCAATAGAGCTTTGACCCCTTATTCTAATCTTGGAAGTACCCCCAGGGCCAGTACCTAATGAAGAGATATTTACGCCAGCCACTTTGCCTTGAAGCGTATTCATTACATTTGCGCTTCGGTTTTCGGAGATTGCTTCTTTTGAAATTGTACTGGTAGCATAACCGAGTTTTTTAGATTCCTTTCGAATTCCCAATGCGGTTACTACCACTTCGTCCAAAGCCTGAGCGCTTTCATCCAAAGTAATATTTAGTGCTTTTTGTGATCCGACAGCTACTTCTATTGTTTTAAACCCAATATAGCTTAAAACAAGCGTGCTTTGAGGATCTGCCTGAATGGAAAATCTACCATCGATATCAGTAATAGTACCCGTGGATGTGCCTTTTACTACAATGGATACACCAGGCAAGCCAGCACCGTCTGAGCCGGATTTTACAATCCCGGTAATTTGTGAGTATACCAGAGCATAACTACTCATAAGTATACTCAATAAAATGAGTTTAAATTTATTCATACAAGAAAGGTTTTATTTAACAATATAAAAATATTTTTTGAATATATGAAATGATTGTATCTGCCACCAGATACAATCATATAGTCATTTTGACGGTATCTTAACTAAAAATACGATCATGGGATCTTTTTTCATTCCAATAAGGAGTAGGAGCAAAATAGGTTTTATCGTTTGCATGCAGATGTTGTTTGACCACCTCATCATTTAGTTCAATCCCCAGCCCCGGAGCACTTAATGGCAAATTTGCAAATCCCTTTGTGATTAATTTCCTACCGTCGGTGGTTTTTACCAGACCTTCCCACCAGGGTAAATCTACAGAGTGGTGCTCTAATGCTAAAAAGTTTTGAGTAGCAGCTGCACAATGTACATTGGCCATAAATGAAACAGGAGTGCCTGCCTGATGCATGGCCATAGCGATGCCATGCTCTTCAGCATAATCGCCAATTCTTTTGGTTTCCAGTAAACCGCCTGAAGTTGCGAGATCAGGATGAATGATATCTACTGATCTATTATCGATAAGGGGTTTAAAGTTTTTCAATAAATAAATGTCCTCACCGGTAAGCGTAGGAGTCTCTAGTGCTTCTGTCATGGTTTTCCATTGATCAGCAAACTCCCATGATACGATATCTTCCAGCCATGCAAGCCTGTATTTTTCCAGAGCCCGTCCCAGTCGAATACCATTATTGTAATCAAAATGCCCGTAATGATCGGTCGATAAAGGAATTTCATATCCTACCATATTTCTTACATTCTCTACTATCTGCTGTAATGCTTCCAACCCTTTGTCCGTAATCTGGATTTGAGTAAATGGATGTAATGTATTGCCATAAGACATATAAGCACTCTGATCTCCAAACTGGCGCATGGTGCCATCAGGGTTTTTCCAGAATTTATCATTGACTAAAGCACCAGGTATATCTTTTAACTCCCCAATAGAAACATCCATTTTTAGCCAGGTGTAACCTTGATCTTCGGTGCGAAATTTAATTAATTTTTTTTGTTCCTCCAGGGATGAAGACTCAGGAGTATCTGCATATAATCGGACACTATTGCGGTATCTTCCACCCAGCAACTGCCATGCCGGTACATTATAAGCTTTGCCACAAATATCCCAAAGGGCCATCTCTACACCGCAAACTCCACCAGCCTGTCTGGCAGGACCTCCAAATTGTTTAATGGATTTAAATAATTGTTCCACATTGCAGGGATTTTGATCCAGCAACCGACTCTTTAGCATGAGCGCATATCTTTCATCAGCCCCGTCTCTTACTTCCCCCAAGCCATAGATGCCTTGATTGGTGTCTATTCTAATGATGGAAGTGCGCCCCAAAACGGTTGTGGTACAATAGCGCATATCTGTGATTTTCAGGTCTGATGGTGCCGAATTTTTATTTACATTTTTCGTAGTTTCAGCAATCATGTCTTCAATAGGAGAAAACATTAACGCCCCACTAAGGCTAATACCTCCAAGCGTTGTTTTTTTGAAGAAAGATCGTCTACTGGTATTTTCAATTCCATTTGTTTTTAGGGGTTCACTATCTTGGCTTTTTAGCCCTAACTTTTTCAAGTATTTTTCTGAAGGAGTCATAATTAAATTTTTAATAGGTTTTATAAATTAGTAAAGTTTTTTATTGAAATCAATAAAATGAAAAGTGATAAATGAATTTTTACGCGATTAAATGTAATCCATTATGTTGTATATACAAAGGGTTATAATTTTTTTTTAATATTAAGGTAGCTAACAGAATACTCATAAAAAATCTGCCTTTGAAGTATTAATTCCTTCTGAAAAAATATGCCTAAAATCAAAACTCAAATATGCTTTTATTTTACTGTAAACTAAAGGTCTTGAGGTGATTGTGAATGCTATTACTTTGAGGAGAACGGAAGAAATTAAAAGCGATTAAACCGATTCCAATTTCGCTTGATTTTTGGAATATTTTGGTAAAAATAGTATCAAAAAAAGTCTGTCCATTCAAATCAATAATAGTAGACTAAATCTCCAGCATCAAAGTCATGGGATCTTCCAATAATTTTTTCACTTTTACCAGAAATGTTACAGAAGAACTTCCATCTATCACTCGGTGATCATAGGAGAGGGCGAGATACATCATAGGTCTGATATTGATTTCTCCAGCAATGGCAACAGGCCTTTCTATGATAGCATGCATGCCTAAAATGGCCGATTGGGGTTCATTCAAAATAGGGGTACTCATCATGGATCCGAATATGCCCCCATTGGTGATAGTAAAAGTGCCGCCACTCATTTCATCTAAGGTGAGTTTGCCATTGCGTGCTTTGTCAGCCAGCTCTTTTATCTTATGTTCTATTTCAGAAAATTTTAAAGACTCTACATTTTTTATGGGAGGCACTACCAAACCTGTTGGGGTTGATATAGCAATAGAAATATCTGCGTAATCGTGGTAGATAAAATCTTCTCCATCAATAAAAGCATTTATTTCGGGCATTTCTATAAGCACTTTTGCGCATGCCTTCGCAAATAATGACATGAAACCCAATTTGATCCCATATTTTGTTACAAACTGATCCTGATATTTGGCACGCAATGCCATGATGGCTGACATATCTACTTCATTGAAAGTAGTAAGCATGGCTGTTTCATTCTTTGCTGATACCAGTCGCTTCGATATGGTACGGCGCATACGAGTCATTTTTTCTCGTCTTTCAACGCGAGAAAATGCAACAGGAATGGGTTTATTTTCTTTACCCGATGCTGTTTTATCCTCCATTGTTGGAGCGGAAGATGATACTGTTTTTGCAGTAGTAGAAGCAATTGACTTAGTTGCATCCTCTTTAGTAATTCTACCTTCTTTACCTGTACCACTTATTTTATCTGCGTCGATATTTTGCTCTCTGATGATTTTAGATGCAGCTGGTGAAGGAATAGATTTTGGATCAGGCTTATTTTCCTCTATTGACTTGGGTGATGTTTCCGTAGCAATCGGTTTTGATTCATTACTTTCAGTTACGGAAGTGTCGATTTTTGCTATTACTGCACCTATTTTTAAATCGTCACCATCTGAAGCGATGAGTTGGATTTTGCCGGCAGCTTCAGCGGGAAGATCAAGGGTCGCCTTATCTGATTCAAATTCACATATGGGTTCATCCATTTTTACCATATCGCCGTCTTTTTTTAGCCATTTAGATAAGGTGACTTCAGAAATGGATTCACCCATAGGGGGCACTTTAATATCGATTAAACTCATGTTGCAAATATAGGGAAAGTCGACCTGTCAGTTGGGTGATTTGTTTTTGTTCGATAGGCATATGATTCCATTTTTCAATCTTTATATTTAAATTAGCAGCATGTTCGAACTTGCAAAAATGGATTTTGATTCTCTGATGGCCAAAGTAGAAGTGTATAAAGTTATTTTAAAGAATACGATCATCTACCGGGAAAAATGGGCTACCGAGATGAAACCTGGGATAAGGAAAGTATTGGAAGATTTTATCAGTCACGCAGGTCTAAAAGCCGAAATTAAAACCCAGGAAAAAATAGAAAATTTGGAATCTATAGTATTAGACCTCGGCCATAGCAGCAGTGGAATAAGCGAAAGCATGGAAGATACTGATGTCAAACGAACGATGATCAAATCTAATGGAGCATTGATTTATCAACAATTATTTAATGGTAAAGTAATGGTGATGATAGCCAATCCAAACATTGAAGGTTACGCTGATCCTAAGGCTCCCATCTCGTTAGAAATACTCCGACCAGAAGAGATTAAAGCAGCGGTAATCATCAGGCATCTGGAGACTTTTATGAAAAACATTACGGAGTGGGAGGATTATGATGACAATCAGCCTTCAAAATCACCCATTGGATTTCAACCTATAAAGGAATTGACTGAATTAATCCAATAAGACCGAATATTTCATAATTATTTCAACACGCCAAGCTCTTTACCTACTTCTACAAAAGCAGTAATGCATTTTTCTATATGAGTGCTGCTATGAGCTGCAGATATTTGTACTCTTATTCTTGCTTTACCCTTAGGCACCACCGGAAAGAAAAATCCTACAACATATATACCTTTTGTTAACAAGCTCGCCGCAAACTCCTGTGCCAGATGGGCTTCATATAGCATTATTGGTACTATAGGATGAATGCCCGGAAGTATATCAAATCCAGCATTTGTCATTCCCTCACGAAACTGCTTCGTGTTCTGCTCTAGTTTCTCTTTCATTGAAGTCGTAGCGCTTAATAAATCTAAAATTTTTATGGATGCTCCCGTTATTGACGGTGCCAGGCTATTTGAAAATAAATATGGCCGTGAGCGTTGTCTCAAAATTTCAATTATTTCTTTTTTGGCGGCGGTAAAACCCCCACTTGCCCCTCCTAATGCTTTACCGAATGTTCCTGTGATAATATCTATTCTTCCTAAAACATTTCTGTACTCATGGGTGCCACGGCCAGTTTTACCCATAAACCCTGTAGCATGGCATTCATCTATCATCACCATGGCATTAAACTCATCAGCCAGATCACAAATTTTATCCAGTTGGGCGATAGTGCCATCCATTGAAAATACGCCGTCAGTTACTATCAGTTTTCTTCTCATTCCGGTAGTTTCCTGGAGAATAGATTTTAGATTCTCCATATTATTATGTTGATATCTATATCTATTTGCTTTGCAAAGTCTGACCCCATCAATAATACTGGCATGATTCAATTCATCAGAGATAATGGCATCCTGCTCATTCAATAATGGCTCGAACAAACCACCATTGGCATCAAATGCAGCGGCATACAATATGGCGTCTTGGCATCCTACAAAGTCTGCGATTTTCTTTTCTAATTCTTTGTGGATGTCTTGCGTGCCGCAAATAAAACGAACGGAAGACATACCATATCCATGACTTTCTATTGCTTCTACAGCGGCCTTTGTCACAGCAGGATTGCTGGAAAGACCTAAATAATTATTTGCACAAAAGTTTAATACATCTCCGGTTTCTGCTGTTTTTATTTCGGCACCTTGAGCGGTAGTAATCACTCTTTCTTTTTTATATAAATTATTTTCTTTTAACTGCGTTAATTCCTTTTCTAAATCTTTAATAATTTCATTATTCATAATAATTATATTTTATGGTAAATTCCTTTTAAGTGATGCATCATATCTGCTGTCATTTTAGAAATATCAAACCCTTCCTTCCAAGCCCAGTCATTTCTGGCGGGAGTATCATCTATGGATTCAGACCAGGATTCTGCAATTTGCTGACGAAAGTCTATATCATATGTGATTTTAAAATCAGGATAATATTTTTTAATTTCATCATATAACATTCCCGGGCTTAGGCTCATTCCTTCTAAATTATAACTGGTGCGAATAGAAATGTTTTCTTTCGGAGTCTCCATTAATTCAATAGTGGCTCTTATCGCATCATCCATGTACAACATAGGCAGGGTAGTGTCTTGATGTAAATAGCAAGAATATGAATCAGAATTTATGGCTGCATGAAAAATCTCTACAGCATAGTCGGTAGTACCACCTCCAGGATTACTTTGCCAGCCTATGATACCTGGGTATCGCAGACTTCGCACATCTACATGATATCTTTGATGATAATACTGACACCAAAGTTCGCCCGCTAGTTTACTCATACCATAGACTGTTGTTGGTTCGGCTGCAGCATGCTGCGGTGTTTTTATTTTCGGGGTACTACTGCCAAAAACCGCGATAGTACTTGGAAAAAATACTTTGTCCATTTGGTACTGATTCGCTAATTCAAGAATGGTAAGTTGGCCATTAAGATTTATATTCCAGGTTTTCTTGGGATTCCATTCACCGTTTGCACTAAGTATGGCAGCCAGGTGATAGACTTGGGTAATATGGTAATCCTCAATGATTTCTGCCATTCGCTGTGTGTTTAAAATATCTAACATTTCAAATAACCCATGATCTGCTTTAGGTTTTCTGATATCGGTACACAATACATTGGTTTCACCATATACCTCTTTTAGGGCTATCGCCAGGGCTGTGCCGACCTGGCCGTTAGCACCTGTGATTAATATTTTAGTAGGTCGCATGAGGCAAAAGTACGGCTCTGTAATTTAAAATTGGAGCAAGAAAGTTTAGTGGTATTGCAAATTTATAGTATATCGTAAATATACGATGTTACTCCTTTTTAAAACTGGAAAGCTTCGATATCGATGATTTTCCACCTCTCCAATTCTGCTTTTTGAAGCATGAAATAGTCCAATCCATTTACAATGCATAAATATTTGCAGTCTAATGCTTTATTATATCTCACAATTTGTGAAATAACTAAATCATCAAGTGGAATATCCGGCGACTTACATTCTATAGCCATCCAGGGTAGAGTTTTTGAATCAAAAATCAGGATATCGAATCTTTTTTTTTGAGTCCCTATTTTGATTTCCTTTTCAACGGCGATTCTGGTTTTAGAAACTTTTTTTTCTTTGATCAAAAAACGAACAAATAAATTGCGAACCATTTCTTCAGGGGTAAAGGATACCCATCTGGCTCTGATTTGGTCCCAGATCTGTCTGCCATTTTGAGAGGACCTTAATTTTAAATGTAAAGGATTTGAAAGGATATCCAGTTTCATTGGGGATTTGTGACGATGCCACCGCTAATTTTTATTCCATTTTTGTACTGCTCTTCTATTTGGAGTTTCCCATTCTCACCATAAAATCTATAAATCCCATTTTGAATACTATCTACTATTTCCATTTCGTATTGGAGTCCACCACCCATATAGTATTTACGAGCCCAGCCATTGCGAAGGCCTTCTTTAAATTCTATTTTTTCATCTACATGGCCGTAAAGATATTTTATCATTTGCCCGTCGTACTTGCCATTTCTATAAGAGCCGGTCTCTGTAAAACTATTGCCTCCATTGATCTTTATATATGGGCCTTGCTTTATATCTTCTATATAGTTCACCATATCTATGATTTGACCACCGGGAGCATAGGTAATCCAGCTACCGTTTTTCTTGCCATTAATCACATTTCCTTCAATAAGTTTATTCCCCAGGCTATCTCGCTTGATTACCGTTTTCATATTGCTATCTTTGATATCTATCATATCATACGACATAGGTTGATCAGATAAAACTGCTCCAGAATTTTTGCAATGAAAATTGAAAATGCTAACCAGGATAAATAGTGTAAAAATTAATGCTTTCATTGAATTTCGGGAGTATTGGATTGATGAGTTATAACAAATTGGATTAATTCTTCAGTTGGTACATTTAATCTTGCCGCCCCTTCTGCAATATCCTCTCTGGATACCTGAGCGGCGAAAGTCTTATCTTTTAATCGTTTCAAAGCACCTTTTACTTCCATCCCTGCATAACCATTTGGTCGCATGAGCGAATAGGCATGCATAAAACCAGAAAGTTCATCTATTGCATACAAGACCTTATCAAGCGTAGTAATGGGGTCTACTCCAAAATGCTTTGGGCCGTGAGCGGCTATCCCGTGGATTACTTCCGGATCAATATTTCGTGCTTCTAACTCAGCAACTATTTTATGACAATGTTCTTCCGGCCATTGATCCCAGTCGGCATCGTGCAACCAGCCTGTTAATTGCCATTTCCATTGATTATTTTCATCCAGTCCTTCCTTTTCCCTGGCCCAACATTTAAGCAAATATCCAACTTGATACATATGGTTTCGAAGCTTTACATTAGGCACCCATGTCTCAAGTAACTGCAATGCATCTTCTTTAGATAATAAGGTGCCCATATTTTCGGGATTGCCAAAATTTTGCCTATCAAATGGTTTAATCATTAGATAAGCAAGATATAAATAATGAGTTAAATCGAAGTTATTGAATATGCTACTGTTGGATAAAAAAAGGCCATGCCCCCCGATCGCCGATGAAATTAAAGAGTCAGGGTGAGGAATGATAAAATGGAAAGATTTATCGGGATCAGTGTACATGCCCATATTTATTTCCTTATTTCATAACGGAAATAAAAAAGGCCATGCCCCCCGACATGACCTTTTCGTAAATTATTGATACTAGGCTCAATAAATATTTTACAAATATACAAATGTTAGTTGAAAATATATCTTACACCTAACTGTATTTGCCAAACATCTGTAAGGCTGCTTCCAGTTTGAGTTGAAGTAGTTGGCAATGAATTGCTTATTTCCGTAAATCTGTATACAGGTTGATTACTTGCATTTTTACTTCTAAATTGTAAAGGAGTTCTGGTAGTTGTAACTGTGCCTACACCCCATTTATTATTGATCAAATTACCTGCATTTACTAAGTCAAGACGAACCTGGATAGTATTGCTGTTTCCTGCGATTTTAGCCTTAAAGTCCTGGGTAATACTGGCATCAAATGTAGTCAACCAGGGCAATAAAAATCCGTTCCTTTCAGCATAAGAACCGCCATTGTCACTTAAATATTTATTGCTTTTCAAGAATTTATCATAAGCTGCCTTTTGAGCGTCAATAGTGACCGTTCTGGCAGTAGCCCCTGAACCTACTGTATATTGTTCGAAATTGATATCGCTCGCTGATTTTGGAATAAAAAGTAAATCATTAGAAGTAAGTGCATCCCCATTCATATCGCCATTAACGGCATAAGTAATCCGGCCTTGATTTCCTGATTGGAATCCAAGATTGAAACCAGTGGCTCCCCAACCATAGTTGAATTTTTTGTAAACTGCGGCTATGATTCTATGCCTTTGATCATTATCTGAGTAAGCTAAGGCCTGAAGGTTATTTCCCAACAAACTAGGATTGTCTCTCCAGGAAGAAAATGCAATAGATCCTGCGGTCATCAAATCTTTTGCTACTCCAAAATTGTATGCAGCAGTAAAGAATGAGCTCTTTGCAAATTGTTTTTGTACTTGAGCAGTCAATGAGTATGTATAGCCTTTATTTGTATTAGTCAGTAGAATGGCATCAGTAATTTTATCATTTATCCTAAGCGCATTGTTTTGAGCTGTACTAGATAATCCAAGTCCAGGAAAAGTAGGTCTATTATCCGAGCCAGAATAAGAACCATTTGAAGGTTCCAAATTGGCATTAATGTAATAAACTTGATTTAGATTTTTACTGAAGATTCCTTCTAATGTACCTACTAATCCCAGAGGCATTTTAAAATCCACTCCAATATTAGTTCTCAATAATTGTGGGAATTTAAAATTGGGGTCTGTTACTGCGATATTATAAGAAGGTGGAGCTGTTGCATTTTCAGGAACATGAGCTGTTACATCTGTAGAAAATGGATATGATTTAGTATTGTTTACAGATAAGGATCCAGTCAGTATTCCATTGTTTCCTACCTGGTTTGAAAGCCATACGAAAGCTGGTCTACCTGAGAATATACCTGTACCACCCCTTATTTGCAGCGCTCTGTCACCAGTCACATCCCAATTGAATCCAATCCTGGGAGAGAACAATACTTTGGGAGAGGGTAATTTCGATGTACTCAATTTTAATGGAGATCCGCCAGCGTCTCTAAAAGTAAAGGTTTCCACTTCCGGATTATTAAGAGCAGTATTTCCAAATATAGGCATATCGGCTCTTAACCCAAAAGTCAATTTTAATTTATCTTTCATCATAGAAATGGCATCCTGAACATAAATACCTGGCTGATATGCTTTTGTGGTAGCAGTCGGCAGCGCATGGTTAGGAAGTGCAGAATAGGTAAGTACGTACCTTGCTAATTCCACATCCTGTTTTCCATTAGCAGCAGCGTAAAAATCATCTAAAGATTTGTAAATAAATTGTCCATAATAAGTTGGTGTGAATGTGTTATCAAACTTAAAGGATTCAAAATTGAAGCCAGTAGTTACCGTATGCTTACCACTATAAAAAGTAAGGTCATCTTTAAACTGCCAGGTATCCGTATTTAATATATTATTTGGAGTGAATGGCTCATATCCAAATGTGGTGTAGGTAGTGCCGTCTTTTAAAATATCCACCAATGGGAATACCCCTCCACCACTGCTTCTGTAGTCTCTGTTGGCAGTAAATCCAAATTGCACATTATTAGACATTTTTGTACCGAGTACTGAGCTTAACTCCACTATACCAGAATATAAATCATTATTGATTATATAATTTGAATTTTGAAAATTTAGAGCAAATAAATTATTACTTCTATTT
The DNA here is from genome assembly GCA_038251405.1 of Chitinophagales bacterium. Lineage (GTDB taxonomy): Bacteria > Bacteroidota > Bacteroidia > Chitinophagales > Saprospiraceae > JADJLQ01. The sequence goes on along the minus strand of JBBSBH010000030.1, from coordinate 18,600 downwards.
CCACTAAATGATCCACTATTACTTGAAGGCACATCACGATTGGACTTCAGGAAGTTGAAACGTACACTTAAGTGATTTGATTTGTTGATATTATAGTCAAGCTTTGCCAGTCCTTTTTTACTGGCTGTTGCTAAAGAATAATTCTCATAAGCACCGGTCTCATAATTGTATTTAGTCTTTAAAAAAGTTGACAATCCATCCAGTTCTGAAGCAAGTACCCTGGTCACATTATTACCAGTAGTACCTCTATTGGCTAAATAGCTGGTGGCAGGGTCAGTTCTATCTTCTTGTTCGTAGTTTACGAAAAGAAACAATTTGTTTTTAATGATGGGCATTCCAAATCTGCCACCAAACTGTTTTACATCAAAAGCGTTAGTGGTAACAGTTGTACCAGCTGCATTGTCTCCTACATACTTTTCATTTCTTTTATTGTAGAAAACGGATCCCTGGAATTTATTGGTACCTGACCTGGTAACAGCGTTTATGCCTGCACCTGTAAAACCACCTTGTCGGACATCATAAGGAGCTAAGCTCACTTGAATTTCTTCGATGGCATCCAGGGAAATAGGAGTGGAATTTGTTTGACCGCCAGGGGCACTTGCCAGACCGAAACTATTATTGAAAATAGTTCCATCGATAGTCAGGTTATTAAATCTGCTGTCCTGGCCAGCAAAGGAAGTGCCGGATCCTGCAGTAGATGCCACAGAGGAAGATCTTGATTGTGGCACATATCGCAAGAAATCATTTAATCCACGGCTGATGGTAGGCATAGCCTCTAAAACATCTTTTTTGATATTTTGACCAGCGCCAGTCCTTCCTGAGCTCAATACATTTCCTTTGTCACTGGAGACGATGATCTCATCCAGAGTAGCTGCATCATCTTTCAATTTTGCATTGAATTGAAGGGTTTGACCCAATGATAGAATAATGTCTTTTTCTTCATATGTTTTAAAGCCAACATAAGATACAGTAATGGTGTAGGGACCGCCGATTCTTACATTAGGTAAAGTAAATCTTCCGTCTTCTCTGGTTGATGTACCATATTGTGTTCCTGAAGGTTCATGTAATGCAAGTATCGTAGCTCCTATTAATGCTTCGCCGGAGTTATCTGTAATAATACCCGCGATATTAGAAGAAGTTACCTGTGCAAAGCTAGTCACAGCAAGAATTGAAAATAAAAGCATTGCCGCCCCTATTCTCAGAAAGTGAGAGTTAAAATTTTTCATATAATCAGATTGATTTTGATTTCAACGGCGAAGGTACGAATGTCATATTAAGAAAAGATTAATAAATGAAAAAAATATTTGTCCATAAATAACAAATGAGGGAATGTTTATAAATACAATATTCAATAAATTTTATTTTGGTAATTTTGTAATTCAATCTCCTGGATCTTTATATTTTTTATTTAGATTACTTATGAATGAAATTACTTTCAAAATTGAAGAAACAAATGGTGGTGGTTTGATGGCCGAGGCCTATATATCAGAAAATGAACAGATTATCACTCAGGCTGAAAATGAAGCTGAGCTGAAAATGATGATAAAAGATGCTTTAGAATGCCACTTCGATAATGCTGATGAAATTCCGCATAGAGTAATTCTGCAATTCATTAGAAGTGAAATTTTTGCTTTTTAAGATTTGAAAAGTGACTCCAAAGGATATTTCAGCAGAAGAACTTATTAAGAAATTAACGAAGTTAGGTTATAAAGTCGTTCGTCAAAAAGGAAGCCATATTAGAATTCAGACCTTACAGATGGGACAGCATTCAGAAACTATTCCAAATCATAAACCGATTAAATTGGGTACTTTAAGGAATATATTAAAAAATGTTTCGAATCATTTTGGAATTACATTAGAAGAGCTGGAAGAAATATTATTTTAGCAAGAATTTTTTTTAAACCAATACTACTGATAATGAGTGCTTTAGGTGATGAAATAAAAAAACTGCTAGATGAGCACCAGGTGCTGATAAAAGTACAGGCCAGGCTGGAAGCTATCGGCCCGGACATAGACCAGCTCCGAAAAGAATTGCTCCCTCTTGATCAACTGATGCAAAAAGAATATGCAGATCTTGAAAATCTTGAAAAAATGGGTCTAAAATCTGTTTTTTATAAGGTTTTGGGTAGCCAGGAGTCTCAATTGGAAAAGGAACGGCAGGAGTACCTGCAAGCCTCGCTCAAATATGAACAAGTAAGGAAATCATTAGAACTGCTTGAATTTGAGCATAATGTACTCAAAAAGAAAATTGATGGACTGCCTGCTGTCCAAAAAAGACTAGACGACCTCAGTAAAAAACAAGAGTATGAACTTATGCAAATGCCGGGTACTGCGGGTCTGGAAATAAAAAAGATCTATGGGCAGATAGAGGTTCAACAAAGGCTTTATACCGATATTAATGAAGCGATCAAAGCAGGCAGCACTGCGGCGCAAAGTCTTGATAATGTAATTGCAGGTCTTCAACAAGCCCACAACTGGGGTCAATGGGATGTAAGTGGAAGAAACCCAATGAGCAACCACCTGAAATATACCGCAATAGATAAAGCTAAAGATTGGGCCTATGAGGCAAATGGCCAGTTAAAGATATTCGAGAAAGAACTATTGGATGTCTATAGAAAGATACCAGAGGAATTTCAATTGCACCTGGACTCTTTTAACCGGTTTATAGATGTGTTTTTTGATAATTTGATTACAGACTGGATCATTCAACAAAAAATATACAACGCACTGAATAATACTCTAAATACCAGGGATAAAGTTATCAGAATGATCAAAACGCTAGAAGCTGAAAAGCCTGAAGTAGATAGGGCCATTGCCGAGTTGAATAATAGCAAAAAGGAATATATATTAAGGGCTAGCAGCTAGGCAATTTACGATATACGATTTACAAATTACAATTGAACGTAAATCGGTAAATTGTAATTTGTAAATCGGTAAATTGCAATTATTCTCCCCCCAATTTTGCGATATATTTATCTACATCAGTAGCTTCTGGAGAAAGCGGGAAATCTTTTTTCAATTTATTGAACTGAACGAGAGCACTGGCATTATCATTTTGATGCATATAAAGAAATCCTAGCTTTTTAATATAATATGCAGTCAACAGCTCATTATTTCCAGCATCAATAGCACTTTTATAAGAAGATATAGCTTTATCAAAATCTTTTTTCTCAGAGTAGGCATCGCCTAAAGTACCGAGTCTGGTGATTTTAGTTGCCTCATCAGCAGGCGAGTAGGCATTCAGATAGTCAATGGCTGCGTCAAACTGACCCAAATGTAAATAGCAGATCCCTGAATAATATTTTGCTAGGTTGGCAGTTTTGGTGCCACTATAAGTCTCAATTATATCCAGAAAGCCAGAGTATCCTCCACCGGGATTGGTCAAAGCAAGTCTGAAAGAGTCTTTTTCAAATTGCTGTTGGGCAACCATCATTTGCTCTACGGCTCTTTCTTGTCTGGGTTTCTGATACAGAAATATATAAGCTATTGCACCCAAAACTGCTAATAATAGGCCTCCACCAATAATCCCAATTTTCTGTTGGTTATGTTCAAAAAAACTTTTTGTTTGTTGCTTAACCTCAACCAGATCTAATAATTTCTCGTCTGATTTTCTATTTCTCGATTTGACTTTTGCCATGCTAGGTTTTGAAAAAATTTGCGCAAAGATATATATTTTATTATACCCTGCAAACTCTGTAATTTCAAGAAGTATAAATTTATTAGCTCCTCATTTTCAATAAGTCATATCATTGTATAAAAGGATAATCTTCCTGCATATAATTATCTGTGTACAATTCTGATGGATCAGGGAACGGAGATTCTTCGGCAAATTTTACTGCCTCATCTATTTCCAGTTTGATTTTATCCCTGATAATAATAAGCTCTTCTTCAGTGGCTATCTCATTATGGAGGATCGTTTCTTCTACTGTGTTGATAGGGTCATGTTCCATGTAATGATGCAATTCATCTTTTGAACGATAATTAGCCGGATCACTCACAGAATGACCTTTGTATCGATAAGTTAGTATTTCTAGAAAATACGGCCCATTTCCGGCACGTATATGTGCTGCTGCTTCAGACATAGCTTCATGCACAGCTTCTACACTCATACCATTTACTTGCTTGCTGGGCATATCAAATGCTGCTCCTATTTTATATATATCGGTCACATTACTTGTCCTTTCCACAGATGTCCCCATCGCGTAGCCATTATTCTCACAGATATATAATATAGGAAGTTTCCAGGTCATGGCCATGTTAAAAGTCTCAAACACAATACCTTGCCTGGCTGCTCCATCCCCAAACATAGTCACACTTATTAAGTCAGTGCCTTTATATTTCTCAGCAAATCCTAATCCTGTACCGATGCCAATCTGAGCACCTACTATCCCATTACCGCCAAAGAATTTATGTTCTTTAGAGAAAAAATGCATGGACCCTCCTTTGCCTTTTACGCATCCAGTTGCTTTGCCGAAAAGTTCAGCCATACAGGCAGCTGTACTTAGTCCTTTGGTGATAGCTATTCCGTGTTGTCTATATCCCGTAACCAATGCATCTTGTGGTTTTAAAGCGGTTGCTATTCCACCTGCAATAGCCTCCTGACCTATGTAAACATGACAAAAACCCCTGATTTTTTGCTGTGAATACATGAGCAGGGTCCTTTCTTCAAATCGGCGTACCCTGAGCATCGTTTCATACCATGTCAGGTAAAGTGCTTTATCGTATTTTTTTGTAGCAGAAGCTATCGGTTGATCTAATACATTCATGCGATAGAGATTTTATGCAAATATAAACTCCAATCACTAAATAAGTCTAATGAAATCATTTTTACTGATTTGCCTTCTTTTAATAAATCTGGGTTTAGATCGTTACCCCCTGAATATTACATGCTAAAACTCTACTTTTGTACAGTGAGATTCCTGATTTCGATCTATATTCTTTTCATTTTAATTCATTTTTCAACTGCCCAGGTCAGTTATTCAAATGAATTTTTAACCATTGGGGTAGGAGCGCGCGCGCAGGCTTTGTCGGGGGCTGTTACTGCTTCAGTGAATGATGTAAATGCTGCTTATTGGAATCCTGCAGGATTAACCCATCTTGAAAACCCCCTGCAACTGGGTCTTATGCATTCAGATTGGTTTGGTGGAATCGGAAAATATGATCACATATCGCTGGCAGCTAGATTGAATCCAAATAAACAATCGGTAGCCGCTATTTCTATGATAAGATTGGGCATAGATCAGATACCTAATACACTCAATTTAGTGGCGCCTGATGGTAGTATCAGATTTGAAAATGTAAGTGAATTTTCTGCTGTGGATTATGCGTTTTTGGGCAGTTATGCTACCATGATTGGTCAGGGAACTGAAGATCATTCCATCAGGTTGGGTTTCAATGGAAAGATCATCCGAAGATTAATAGGCCCATTTGCAAGTGCCTGGGGATTTGGGGTAGATCTTGGATCCCAATGGATCAGGCCCAAATATAATATTGGAATAATGCTCTATGACCTCAGTACTACTTTTACAGGGTGGACCTACACATTTACTCCAGAGCAAAAAATAATTCTGGAAAAAACGGGAAATGTAATTCCGGTAAGTACACTGGAAAAAACTTCGCCTCATATCAGCACTGGATTTTTGTATAAAGGGTTGGATATTAGATCAATACACATTGCTCCTGAAATTGGCTTCAATGCATTTTTTGATGGAAAACGAAATACAGTGATCTCTACTACTTTCGTAAGTGTAGAACCTAAAGCTGGCATAGAGATTGGATATAAAAAAATAGTCAGGCTTAGATTTGGCTATGGCAATCTTCAAAAAACAAAGGATGAAATCAATCTTACTCAATACCATACCACTGGTCAACTAAACGCCGGCCTGGGAGTGAAAATCGGTAAAGTATCTATCGATTATGCATTGGCCAATCTGGGAAGTCTTACCAAAGAGATTAATTACAGTCATATATTTTCAGCTACACTTGACTTTTCGAATGAAAAAAAATAAAACGCTTAAATGCTAATGGATTCTAAATGAACTGATTTCAAAGCAACCCTTTCACCAGAATGTAAACATATTAAGTACAGGCAACATGAGCGTTAAAATTTCCGTTTAGGGATTCAAGTCATTGCAGATGAAAAAAAAGCTAATACTAATTTTGGGGATATGTACAATTATCATTCCCTTTACTTATTGGTCATGTACACATGATCCTATTATGGGTCCCACAGAATCTATTCCCACTGATACCACTACATTTCCATCAGACACTATATTACCACCTATTGTGGAAACTAGCTGCGATTCTAATTTGATTTTTTTCAATAGAGATATACTTCCCATTTTTAGGGTCTCCTGTGCCGTAGTAGGATGCCATGATTCAAAATCTGGGGCTGAGGGGTATATATTGACTGATTACGATCATATAATAAAGAAAGGTTTGGCAAAAGGCTCAGCAGCTGGCAGCAAGATATATCAGGTGATTACTTCCAATAAATCTAACACGGTAATGCCACCTCCACCATATGCTGCTTTAAATGCAGCCCAGACCAATATGATTAAAAACTGGATAAACGGTGGATTGAAAAATGATACCTGTGCGGCCTCCAGGGTGTGTGATACTATCAATATTGGTTATTCTAAAAATATTCAACCCATATTCAATTCCTATTGCATTGGCTGTCATAATGCTATTACGAATTATTCCGGAATTCAATTGCAAAACTATAATGGAGTGCAGGCGGCTTTTAATGCTGGAAGAATGCGCGGAGCCATCAATTGGGTTAATGGTTTTATAAAAATGCCACAAGATCAACCCAAACTTAGTGATTGTGATCTAAAAAAGATCGAAATTTGGGTCTCGAAAGGATCACTTAATAATTAAGGAATTGCATTTTATGAAAATAATAAGATTGTTAAAAGGTGGGTTGAAGTCATATTACTGCAAAGCGGCACTCGCAATTATCATGTTAAGTATATATTTCACAGGTTGTTATTATGATAATGTTCCTGATCTCTATCCCGGAGCATGTAATACAGAAAATATTACTTATTCTACTTTTGTAAGACCTTTTATTGATGCTGGCTGTACATGCCATGTAAAGGGAAGTAAAAATGGTAATGTTAGTTTGAATACATATAGAGAACTGCAACCATATATAATCAATGGGCAATTTATGGGAAGCATAAAGCATGAATCGGGCCTGGTACCCATGCCTCCCTCAGCTCCTAAAAAAACAGATTGTCAAATAAGCAAATTAGAGTCCTGGATTATGAGTGGTGCACTCGAAAATTAAATAGGTATGAAAAGAAAAATCATTGCAGTAGTTGGTATATTAGGTATATTGTCCATATTGATAGGATATAAAATGTACAATAAACCGCATGCCGATATTGCTGGAGCCAAATCAATAGCTACTTTCAGTGCAGCGGATTTACAAAAGACTTTTTCAGATAAAGAGGAAGAGGCAAATACTAAGTATTTGGATAAAGTAATTACAGTTTCTGGTAAAATCATGAGCCAAAAAACAGAAGGCGATAAAGTTATCCTCCAATTGGAAACGGGTGATCCTATGTCCACCGTGATCTGTAACCTCGATCCATTTTCTACCCACCGAAGAAAAGAATTTAAAGAGGGAGAAATGGTTCAGTTCAAAGGTACCTGTTCAGGATATTTATCTGATGTCATATTAGATCGTTGTGTGGAATTAGAATAATTAAACAAATTTTTAAAAATGAACAAAATAGTATTAGTCGGGTTAATTTTTTCTGTAGGGTTCACTTCTATTTCAGCGCAGAAATTTTTTACTAAGACAGGAAATGTAAGTTTCTTTTCACGTACTACTATGGAGAATATTGATGCCGTCACGAATACAGCCAACTGCGTACTCGATATGACTACAGGAAATATAGAGATGGCTGTTTTGATCAAATCATTCATTTTCCCAAAAGCGTTAATGCAAGAACATTTTAATGAAAACTACATGGAATCTACCAAGTTTCCCAAAGCTGTATTTAAAGGCACTATTACTAATATCAAAGAGTTTTCCATGAATATGAAAGGAAAATTTAAAGGTGCACTGGTAGGTAGTATCACTATTCATGGTGTTACGCAACCAATTGAAAATGTGGTTAATCTGAATCCAAAAGAAGGTAAAATTGCCGCGGATCTGGATTTTAATGTTAAGTTAAAAGATTTTGAAATCGAGGTACCAGCTTTAGTGAAGGATAATATATCCAGGGAAATAAAGGTGGAAGTGAATACTGTCCTGGAAGAACTTAAAAAAGCTCAATAATATTTATCGCACTTATTTTTAATGTATCATTGCTCATGAAAAAGTATTTAATCTGCAGCTTCATTATATTGGCATTTTATGCAAATGGACAGGATGATTTATTATCTCTGTTAGAAGATTCATCAGGCGTAAAACCAAAAGAGCCGGTATATGCCACATTTAAAACTACGCGCATTATTAACTTACCTTCTGTAGAGAATACAGCACCGGGAGTCTTTGATTTTAAAATAGGTCATCGGTTTGGTTTTTTAAATAGTGGCGTAAAGGAATTCTTTGGATTGGATCAGGCTAGCATGAGACTTGGCGGAGAATTTGGAATTACCAGAAACTTCATGGTCGGGATAGGTCGTAGCACTTTTGAAAAAACGATTGATGGTTATTTTAAATGGGTTATAGTAAGGCAAACCACAGGCGCAGGGTCATTTCCTTTTACCATCAGTGCATTTGCCAGTTCGGCAATTAAAACTTTAAATACTAACCCTGATCGTCAATATTTTATCTCTAATAATTTGTTTTATGTGGGTCAGTTATTAATAGGTAAAAAGTTTTCCAATAGTTTTTCCTTTCAAGTATCACCTACTATTGTTCATCGAAATTTGACTCAAACCAGGGCTGAGAAAAACGATGTTCTGGCAATAGGTGCAGGTGGTAGAATAAAGCTTACCAAGCGAACTTCCCTAAACGCAGAATATGTATATCTCCTTCCTGGTCAAATTGCAGCCGATTTTAAGCCATCACTCTCCGTGGGTTTCGATATAGAGACAGGTGGTCACGTATTTCAATTGCATGCTACCAATTCTACTTCCATGATAGAAAAAGGCTACATCGCTGAGACAGTGGGTGATTGGGCAAAGGGGGGTATCCACTTTGGATTTAATATTTCCAGGGTGTTTACTATTAAGAAACAGAAGGTAAAGAAGTAGGGTGAGTCTTCTAAGAATGTGCTGATATTACCTGCTCCCACGAATTAGAGATCCATCAAACAACACAAAGAAAAATCTAAAGTTTTTTTTTGTAATCCCTTTTGAAATAATTGTTTATTCTCAAAAAAATCTTAGCTTATTCGGCCCTAAAGTCTGATGATTCTGACGAATATTAAACCCAATTTTCTAGCAGAAGCAAAAATTGCCAACGGTCGAAGAAATAGTTGAATTGAAAACCAACTATTTATCGAGGTTAAACCTCCTATGAGTGCGGATGATGAATATCAGCATCCCTACATTTATCGTACGGATCTGATACGACTAACGGACTACACCTGACATGGATTTTGAATTATCAAATTCCCTAATTTGGATTGACTTGTGCCTGAAATTATACTTATTATACATAATTATAAATTATATGTTTAAAATTATGATATTCGGAATTCCTTTTCTATCTTTGGGCAAACGATTTTTTATTAAAACCATTGTGATGTACCATTTTTTAACGGTATTTCTTATTTCCAGACTGAAATTACTTTCATCAGATATTCATAACATAAACTACACTAATTCAGCTCTTAATTCCATTTGCATATGACCTTAAAATCTACACTGTTTGCTATTAGTATTGTTTCAGCAAGCTTCGTTTTTTACAAATATTTTACCACGCGATCGAATCATTATGATTTATCCATCAGTTCATCAGAAGAAGAATTATTCTTCTTGCCTGCGCCGGATACCTTGTATCGTGAAGTTTTTCCGTTTTTATCGGATTCCTCCAATGCAGGAGCCAGGGCGATCGTGGAGGGATGGAAAGGTTTTAGAAATGGAGCCACAACTAATCAATTACAAATATTTAAATCAGCTCCCGGATTACCACCTGTTCATAAGACTGCCATTAACTCGAATCCTATAGGTTTGATCGATAGCAGCATTGCATTCTGGAGTCCTACTGGTGTATCAGGCGTATCTATGTTTACAGATGAGTTTGGCAATTTAAATTGCCCATCTACTAATTTGACAGAGATCAGATGGCAAACAAATAATAGCAATCAAGGATCTGGAACCAATTACACTCCTTTGAACGGAAACTCTACCAGTGGAAAGACCCGAGCGTTAATAAAGGTCAACGGATTATATTATGCATCTTTCGATTCCGTAAATATTGCGAATAGTCCTGATGCCGCAACTTATCTGAATTATTCCATAAACCTGGCTACAACCCAATGGGGCAGACTATGCCTTGGTGGCGCAGATTGCAGTAATGGTGATGCTGCTAATGCTATGGGACCTAGAAAAATAAATTCTATTTTTTATCCTCTAGTGAATTTACCAGTAGGAAATGTAGAATCCATTGGTCTGTTTATAGATTTCTTTACTGGCAAATACCGCATGGGCAATTTTGAGGTATTAGGATATAAGCCACCGACGAAACTCTATGTGGACTCCTCTGTGGTGGTAAATGGTGATGGACATTCGTGGGGTACAGCGATAAAAAATTTGCAGGATGCTTTATACCTGACTAGTCTTGGTAAGGTAGATACCATATGTGTAGCGAAGGGTACTTATTATCCTGCTATTTCTGGAAGGGATACTTCATTTAATATTCCGGATTCAACAGTGATATTGGGTGGTTTCCCTTCTGGTGGTCTTGGGCCCCGGAATTGGGTATGTAATAAAACCATTCTCTGCGGTGATATCAATCAAAATGGTGGTCCGGGTGGTAATAGTTATCATGTAGTGACTACTTATAGTGTAAGCTCAGCTACTATTGTAGACGGCTTTTGTATTTCAGGTGGAAATGCTAACACAACGGACTTGGACGACAACCGATATGGTGGGGGATGGTTCAATAAGGGTTTAGCTGGAGATTCGTCCAATCCTACTATTATTAATTGTGTATTCACGGATAATAGAACAAGTACAGGTGCATCCGGTAATTTTAATGGTGGAGGCATGGCAAATTATGGCGATGAGGGAAGTACCAATCCTACTTTGATAAATTGTATTTTTAATGACAATCGGGCAAGGAATGGCGGAGCTATGTTCAACTATGCAGACAATGGATTCCAAAGTAGCCCGAAAATAACAAACTCTATATTTAGTGGTAACAGGGCAGTAGTAAAAGGAGGTGGAATGGTAAATGACGCTGGTGGTACTGGCATTAGTGCTACGAGTATAATCAATTCAGTGATTTCTGGAAACAGCGCGACTATACGCGGAGGAGCTATGCATATTGATGGCGATGGTTCTACACCTACCCTTGTCAATTGTATAGTATGGAATAATTCCAGCGCAGTATTTTCAACATTTTCTAATCAGCCTGCTATAAGTTACTCTATTATCCAGGCATCAGCATCGGGTACCTATAATGACGGGGGTAATAATAAACCGGACGGGACAGACCCCCTATTTGTAAATGCCCCAGGCCCAGGCCCGGCACCGACAGCGGCTGGCAATTTCCATTTTAGCAATTTTTCTCCTGCTATCGATATGGGGGATGACGGTGCGATTATCGCGGCTCTTTCAAGTTATAAATTAGTGGATCTTGACGATACTACCCGAATTATTAATAAAGTAGATATAGGACCTTATGAATTACAAACTCCTGATTGCAGTAATTATCTCGCCATCACTACTATATATGTCGATTCATCTGCGGTGGGTGGTAATAATGGTTTAAGTTGGGACAGTGCCTTTACGGATTTGCAGGATGCACTATTGGTTGCAAAAACATGTGGTATAGATTCGATACTTGTTGCCCAGGGTACATATTATCCAAGTGATACCACAATATATTATGATGCTTGTGGAGTGCCAACTGATACGGTTTATCCTGATCAGTCAATTTCATTTAATGTGCCTGATTCCACCGTTGTTTTAGGCGGTTATCTTCCGGGTGGTAGTATTGCCAGAGACTGGTTATGTAATAAAACTATCCTTTGTGGTGATATAGATAAGGATGGTACGTTGACAGGCAATAGTTACCATGTATTATACACTGTAGGTGTAGACTCGGCTACAGTGATAGATGGTTTCTGTATCTCCGGTGGAAACGCAATTGGTACTGGAGGAGTGAACCAATCCGGTGGAGGATGGTATAATGGAATTCCTGGTGACACCACCAGCCCGATAATGAGAAATTGCTCTATCTATGGTAATTATGCAGAAGAACGCGGTGGAGGTGTATTTATATTTGGCAGGGAAGGTGAGGCAAACCCTCAAATTATTAATTGTTTAATATTCAGCAATGAGTCTGCCAAAAGAGGAGGCGGAATTTTTGCTTTGGGAGACCAGGATGGAAATGCTTCACCTTTTATATTAAATACAATTATCTCAGGCAATAAGGCTGGTACCAACGGTGGTGGTATATTCTTTGGCGGAGAGATGAATGGGCAGGTTTTATCAAGAGTAATTAATAGTATTATCTCAGGCAACTACGCCGAAAATCGCGGTGGAGGTATATATAATAGAGGCCAGGATGGTGGAAATGCATCACCTGTTTTTATTAATACGGTGATCGCAGGAAATTTCGCTGAAGGAGAGGGAGGTGCTGTCTTTAATGATGTCAATCCGGATGGAGGCTTAAGTCAACCTGATTTTGAAAACTGTATTTTCTGGAATAATGAGGCAGGAGGTAATGGGAACGTATTTTTTAATAATAATATAACGGCTCAGCCCAATGCGAGTTACACAATATTCCAGGGAGGCCCCGGAATTAACAATTCTTCTATTACCCAAGGTACTCCCAGTTCAATGGATAATGGGAATAATAAATTTCAAGCAAATGGTATAGATCCTATGTTTGTCAATTCGCCGCTGGCAACTGATGCTCCAACTACTGAAGGTAATTTTCATGTCCAATCAAGCTCACCTGCCATCAATATGGGTCTCAATGCTGCAAATACAGAGCCGAAGGATCTGGATGGAAATGCACGGATCTTTAATAACATCATTGATTTAGGAGCTTATGAATCCCACTACTTTAATTGTGATTCCTTTTTAACCAATATAATTTATGTTGACTCATCAGCGACTGGTTTAAATGATGGAACCAGTTGGGACAATGCATTTAAGGATCTTCAGGATGCCTTAGCAACAGCGAGTTCCTGCCCAACGATCGATACCATCAAGGTAGCCCAGGGTACGTACTATCCAAGCAGCCTGGATACTGTATTTACTATTGATCGATGCACCGGTGAAGTAGATACTTTTCCGTTAGGACTTGATCGAACCAGATCTTTTAATATTCCGGATTCTATAGTGGTACTCGGAGGGTATGATACTTCTGGAAACAGAGATTGGGTTTGTAATAAAACAATTCTTTGTGGAGAAATTCAACAAGATGGTAACAATTCGAACAATAGTTATCACGTAGTGACCACGAATGATGTAAGTGCAGCCACTATTGTTGATGGCTTTTGTATCCAGGGTGGATATGCCGATGGGGATGATGTTCACTTCACTAATATAGGTGGTGGCTGGTATAACAATGCCCGATCAGATACTTCTGTTCCTTATATTATCCATTGCATTATCACTAATAATTATGCATCAACCAATGGAGGAGGATTATTTAATGATGGACGGGCTGGTGGCTATGCTTCCCCTACATTAATTGACTGTATTCTTTCAAATAATCGAGCTGTTGGTGGTGGGGCTATGTACAATTATGCTGAGTCTACAGGTGGGATGAGTTCCCCCCTATTAATTAATTGCATCCTAAGTGGTAATGTAGCGACCACTAACGGAGGAGCAATAAATAATAATACGGAATCTTCCAACATAGGTACTGAGCCAAAGATTATCAATTGTGTTTTTTCTGGCAATTTTGCTGATAATGAGGGTGGTGCAATGTATAGTTCCGGCTCTGAGAATACAGTCATTATAACTAATTCTATTTTTTGGAATAATAGTGCAAGCTTTGGTGTAGTTTTTTCTCAGAATAATGCTCCTCTAATAACGAATTCGATTTTTCAGGGTGAAGATTTTGCTGATATTACCAGTGGCACACTTCCTATAGATAATGGTGGTAATAAATTCACCGATCCTTTATTCCTATATGCACCGAATACAGGAATTGCACCTACTGCCCTTGGTAATTTCCATGTATTGCCTGCATCACCTGCCATTGATATGGGTATCAATGCTGCCAATAGTGAGACAACAGACTTGGATGGAAATGCACGCATTTATAATAATATTATCGATATAGGCGCTTATGAGTCGCTGTTCTTTCACTGCGATTCTTTCACAGCAACTGTCATTTATGTTGACTCCGCTGCAACAGGATCCAATGACGGAACCAGTTGGGACGATGCCTATATTGATCTTCAGGATGCCTTGATGGCAGCTCGCCTGTGTAATAATGTTGATACTATCAAAGTAGCTAAAGGTACCTATTATCCGAGCGGTTTTGATACCGTGATCACTATGAAATGTGGTGTTTCGGATACATTCTATTATACTCCGGATCAAACAGTATCTTTTAATATTCCTGATTCAGTGGTTGTCCTGGGAGGATATGACACTTTAGGTAACCGTGATTGGTATTGTAATAAAACAATACTTTGCGGAGATATAGATGGCGATGGGTCGTTATCTGGTAACAGCTTTCATGTGGTAACTACTTTTAATGTTGGTAATGCCACTGAAGTGGATGGATTCTGCATCAGCGGTGGTAATGCAAATGGAGGATTTGATTTCCAATATGGTGGTGGATGGTACAACGTAGCTTCAGCCCCGGATTCATCTAATCCGGTCATCCGTAATAGTATCATCACAGGCAACCATGCAGATCGCAATGGGGGAGGAATGGCTAATTTCGGACTCTTTAATAACGAAGGTAATACCAATCCTTCATTGATAAATTGCATTATAAGTAATAATACGGCAGATCGTGGAGCAGGTCTTTTTAACTATGGATTAAATGCAAATAGTAGTCCTAAGCTGACCAATACTATTTTAAATGGTAACCAGGCCAACGTATTTGGTGGAGCACTGTATAATGATGGAGAGGAAGGGATGAGTAGCCCTGTACTGGTAAATTGCGATATTTATGGTAATACCGCAGTTAACGATGGAGGCGCATTTTTTAATGCCGGAGATGTTGGTGGTGGAGGTATTTGTGATCCAGTACTTATCAATACGATCGTTTGGAATAATTCAAGCCTTGCTTTTTATAATTCGGGGACAGGCATAACGCATATCAGTTACTCTATGATTCAATCGGGAGAGACTTATACTGATGATTTAAATAATAAACCGGATGGTACGGATCCATTATTTGTAGATGCGCCTAATGGTGATTTTCATGTACAGTCCACCTCATTAGCGATAGATATGGGGCTTAATTCAGCCAATACCGAACCTACAGATTTGGAAGGAAATGACCGGAAACAAAACGGAACCATCGACATCGGAGCTTATGAGTTTAAAGGTGTTGATTGTAGTTTACTTACTTCAGGAATTGTTTATGTAGATTCATTAGCGACAGGATTAAACAATGGTAGTTCCTGGGCCAATGCCTTTACAGATTTGCAGGATGGCTTATTTGCAAAAAGGTTCTGTGCTGATATTGATACGATCAAAGTAGCTTTAGGAACCTACTTCCCATCAGATTCTGCTTATGTATATGACCGATGCACCGGAGCCTTGATTTCGGTAACACCACCAGATAGAGATGCTAGTTTTGATATCCCGGATTCAGCAATAGTATTAGGTGGATATGGACATGGAGCTGATTCTCTGATTAGGGATCCACATTGTAATAAGACAATACTTTCAGGAGAAATCCAACATGATGCAGTGGATACCAATAATAGTTATCATGTAGTAACTACACACAATGTCAGTGATGCGACGGTAGTGGATGGATTCTGTATTACCAAGGGCTATGCAGTTTATTTGGGCAACGACGCATTTCCGACTTTTAGAAATGCAGGCGGTGGATGGCTCAATAATGGAATTACGCCTTTAGGTATGACAGCACCTTGTGTATCTAATCCGCAAATACTCAATTGTACGTTTACGGATAACAATGCATTGATCGGAGCCGGTTTGTGTAATCTGGGTATTTTGGGGATAGCTTCTCCGTATATATATCAATGTAATTTTTATTCAGATAGCGCCATTTTAGGTGGCGGTATAGCTAATCTTGGTTATGATGGTGAAAGTTCACCGATTATAATAGGGGCGAAAGTTCAGGGCAATACAGGCCTGGCAGCAGGAGGTATTTTAAACCTTGCTGGAAGTATACCATTTATTGGAAATATTTCACCTATAGTTGGAGGATTACGAAGTTCATCAGCTATGCCTGTTTCATTAAAAGATGCTTTTGAAAAATCAGGTCTTTACACCCTGATTAATTCGATGAGTGGTCATATATATAACGTACCCAACGGACCTCAGTCCCTTCCAGCTCAGATACCTGGATTTGGAGTGAGCTCTCCCCATATCAAGAATAGTTTGGTTACAGGAAATGCTGCTGCGGCAGGTGGTGGTATTGTGAATTATGTCTTGAATTTTAATAATGATCCACAAACAGGCGGAGAAAGTTCACCTCAGATCATTAATACCACTATAGCCGGCAATAGCGCACAAATAGGAGGAGGTATGATCAATAGCGATGAAGGATTTGTAAATGATGAAACTGGAATCGTAAAAACCTGTATCGTCAATTGTATTTTCTGGAATAATGTTGGCTCTGATCCGGACATGTATAATAATTTCAATGGTTCGGGAGATTATGCAGATACAATCAAATTTCATCACAATATATCAGAGAGTGAATATGCGACATTAAGTAATATTGTAAATCCACCTCACTATATAGATACTGCGCTGGGAGGTAATAAATATGGGGTAGATCCATTATTTGTTGACGGTCGTCCGGGAACGGAAGCAGCTACCACAGCAGGCAATTATCATGTGCAGGGAACATCACCTGCGATCAATATGGGAGATAATGCAGCGTGTACAGAATTGCTTGATCTTGATCTCAAACCGAGAGTCATCTGGGATATCATCGATATAGGACCCTACGAATTTTTGTTGAATTGTGATAGTCTGACTATTTATGTAGAAGCTGGTGGAACAGTTCCGGTAGTACCTATAGATAGTATATTAGGCGTCACTTTAAATCCAGAATGTTTATTCTTTGTCAATGGGGTATTAAATACGACGGGTATCCAATTGAGCTGTACTGATACCGGTGTTAATAATATTGAGTTATTGGTTACCCGACCCGGATGTGCCGGACCTGATACACTGGCGTTCTGTACTAAAGTAATTACATTGTTAGATACCTTCTCCAAGCACTTTATTGCTATAGATCAATTGAATGTATCGCTCGATGCGATGTGTATGAAAGTACTTACACCTCACGATGTATTGGTCAATTTCAAAGGCTGTGGCAATGACTATGAAGTGCATATCATTTACCCGCACGGAACGAACCAAAATGATCCGGATAACAAACTCGATAGGTCTCACCTGGGCTATTGTATGGTCTATTCTGTTACACAAGTAAGCACTGGTAATAAGACCTGGGGTAAGATCTGTGTAGAGGATAAAATGCCCCCGATGATCGAGTGCACAGATGATACCGTCACCTGCTTCGATATAGCGCATCTTCCGCAAGATGGTTACGAAGTAATGGACAATTGTGGCAACCCGGTAAAAGTTAAAGTGGCCGAGGAATCATTTGAAGACTATGGCTGCAACGGAGACCCGTTATTGCTAGGCGTAGTGACCAGGCGATTAATTGCTACTGACCAATGGGGAAATAGTATTGATTGCACCAGGAAATTGTATATCGCAAAGACCTCACTCGATAGTGTCCTCTGTCCGCGCGACACATCCGTGGATTGCAGTATTGCAATTATACCGGTTACCTTAAAAGATAAGAGCATAATATTGGTACCGATCACCGATCCCTCACGGAGTCATGCACCGCAGGTGAAGACGAAGGATGGCCTGGTAGACATATGGCCAAATAATCCATCCTGCAAACTGACAGTACACTATACGGATGAGAAAGTAATTATCTGTGGTGGTGGCTATAAAGTTCGGCGCGACTGGCTGATCACCGATTGGTGTACAGGTATAGAAAAACATTGTTATCAATGGATAGTGGTGGAAGATAAAACAGCGCCGATTGCAAGGGATACTACCTTACCCGTAGTGTATTCCGATCCACACGATTGTGGCAGGTATGTAGATATCGATACCCTGCCTGTGATGGATTGCAGTAGAGTAAAACAAAACTATTCCATAAGATATAGCGATGAAGGCGGCAACAGAATCATAGAAGGAGTATTGCCCGTGAAACATATCTGGTTACCAACGGGTGTTGATACGATCCGGGTATTTTTAGTG
>JBBSBH010000029.1:0-60269 GCA_038251405.1 Chitinophagales bacterium | reverse complement strand
GCCCTGCCAAATGCAGGGCTTTCTACATTCCCACCACAATTTCGGAGGGGATTTCCTCGCCATTTTTAGCATTGGTTTGTTTCTTACGTGGTCAAGTTAGCTATGGATTTCTTTAGTAACGCATAAATTGCAATTTCGGTTTAATCTGGATGCATAAGGATATGTGCGCTCTAATTTATTCAGACAAGGTGGATATTTGCTGTCCAGATTTTTAGAGTAAATATCATTTTGTAAAGTCACGCCCCAATAAATCGGGGACGCACAGAAATTACCGTAAACCAGCATTCAACTCCTCCAGCACCCCAGAACCCGGACAAAGGTCCTTTGTATTAAAAGCATTCAAAGGAGTCAGTGAAGTATCTAAGATATCATGCAAATTTTTACGATGGGCATCATAATAAAGCAAGCCCGTTACTATTTCATTGGCGATCCTTCCTTTATGTAATTTGGTCATGGCTGACAATCTATCTGATGGATCCCAATCCATTTCGAGTTTATTAATAGCGAGGTAAGAACCATCATGAAGTACTATTCTTTCAGTGGCACCAGACGCTATAGTAGCTTTGATCTCCGTTGCCGGAGCTACAAAATCCAGGTCAGAAACGATTTCCATATGTTCACGTACATAATCGTATGACTTGGTAGAGCCCTTATTATTATTAAAGGTAACACAAGGTGAAATGACATCTATAAAAGCAAATCCGGGATACGAAACGGCTGCTTTGATTAAGGGTATTAATTGTTCTTTATCTCCAGAAAAACTACGAGCTACAAAACTAGCGCCCAGCTCTAATGCCAGGCCAGCCATATCGATCGTTTCAAATAAATTGGTATTACCTGATTTATTGATACTTCCATAATCTGCTGTAGCTGAATCCTGACCCTTAGTAAGGCCATAACAACCATTATTCATAATGATATAGGTCATATTGAGGTTGCGACGCACGGCATGTACAAATTGGCCCATACCTATAGAAGCACTATCTCCATCACCGGACACACCGAGATAGATCAGGTCTCTATTAGCAAGATAAGCACCTGTGGCTACAGAAGGCATTCTACCATGTACAGAATTGAATCCATGTGAATTTCCCAAAAAATAGGCTGGCGTCTTACTACTGCATCCTATACCAGACATCTTGGCTATGCGATGTGGTGGAATCGATAATTCGAAAATGGACTGGGCTATGGCTGCGCTGATAGAATCATGACCACAACCAGCACATAAAGTAGACAATGTGCCCTCGTAATCCTTAGTTGTAAACCCTAATTTATTTTTAGGTAATTCCGGATGTCTAAATTCCGGTTTTATATATGTCATGCTGATTAATTGATGATGATGAGGAATATCCAAATTGCCCTATGATTCTATCAAAAATATGCTTTGCTGTAATGGGTAATCCGTCGTAATTAAGTACCGGGATCAGTTTAGAAGGATCAATGTTTAATTCATTTATTAGTAAGGTTCTCATTTGAGCATCCCTGTTTTGCTCCACCACAAAGATGCGTTCATGAGAATGAATAAAATCTTCTACTAAGGCGTTGAATGGGAAAGCTTTTATCCGCATTAAATCGAGATGAATTCCTTCATTTTTAAGTTCATCAGCAGCTTCCATAGTAGAGAAATCTGAGGTGCCAAAATAAATCACACCTGCCTCATTTCCATGATTGTAATCCACAGGAAACTCGGGATCAGGCATATAAGATTTTATGGTATTCCATTTTTTGGATAGCCTATCCATATTTCTTAGATAAGGCTCAGATTCTTCAGTATATACAGCCATTTCAGTTCGAGATGTCCCCCTGGTAAAGAAACTTCCTTTCGTGGGGTGAGTCCCGGGTATAGTTCTGTAGGTAAGTGCATCGCCGTCTACATCCAGATACCTTCCAAATTTTTCCATTTTTTCCAAATCTTCTGCTGAAAGTACCTTTCCACGCTTCATTACTTTGGAATCATCCCAGGTGATTTTTTCCGAGTAATGTTCATTCATTCCTAAATCAAGATCAGTCATTACTATAATCGGTGTCTGCAATTGTTCTGCGAGATCAAATGCATGAGCCGTAAGATCGAAACAATCTTTTGGCGTACTTGGGAAAATCAATGGGTGCTTGGTATCACCATGTGAGGCATAAGCACAAGCCAATATATCAGATTGTTGGGTTCGGGTGGGCATGCCTGTGGATGGACCACCTCTTTGAACATCTATAAGTACTAAAGGAATTTCAGCGAAATATGCCAATCCTAAAAATTCAGTCATTAGAGATATACCGGGTCCACTGGTCGCAGTAAAACCCCGCGCACCATTCCAGTTGGCACCGATAGCCATACCGATAGCTGCCAGTTCATCCTCTGCCTGTACGAAGGCATATTTCTTTTTACCATCCTGATCTATTCGGTATTGTGAAGCATAATCATCGAATGCTGACATGAGTGATGTAGAAGGTGTAATAGGATACCAGGCACCTACCGTGGCTCCGGCAAACACAGCACCCAATGCACATGCGCTATTCCCATCAAACATGATTCGATCTTTGTTGAGATCTTTCCTTTCAAGTTTTAAATGGCAAGGTACTTCATAGTGTTTGGCAATATAATCCGCACCTAATCTCAAAGCCTTTACATTGGGCGTCACGAGTTTTTCCTTTCCTTTAAATTGATCTGAAACCATCTGCTCCAGTATGCCCATATCCATATTGATCAATGCCGAAACAGCTCCTACATAAATCATATTTTTAAATAAAAGCCTTAGTCTTGGATCAGTATAATGCTCTGTGGTAAGGCCAGTCATAGGAATACCGATATTGGTCACATCATCGCGCAATAATTCTTTTGCCAAAGGTTTAGTATTATCATATACAAAATATCCACCAGGCGATATATTCTCGACATCCCTGGCAATACTTTGCGGGTTTATACTCACCATGATATCTATCCCGGCTCTTCTTCCCAAATAGCCTTTGTCACTTACCCGAATTTCATACCAGGTAGGAAGACCCTGAATATTAGAAGGGAAAATGTTTTTTGGGGAAACGGGCACTCCCATTCTGAAGATAGCTTTGGCAAATAAGTTATTCGCACTAGCTGAACCTGTGCCGTTTACATTTGCCAATCTGATAACGAAATCATTTATTTTTTCTACACGTAACATGCACTTCCTGCTTTTGCTGTATTATATAAATATCGCTGCATATCCCAGGCAGCAGTGGGGCATCTCTCGGCACATAAGCCACAATGCAGGCATACATCTTCATCTTTAATCATTACCCTTTTAGTAGGCAACACAGATGATATATATAAGTCTTGAGTAAGATCATGGGCAGGAGCCCTTAGTCTTCCTCTCAGATCTGTTTCATCTCCATTTTCAGTAAATGTAATGCAAGAGGTTGGGCAAATATCGGCGCAAGCATCACATTCAATACATCTATCTGTGGTGAATACGGTCTGAACATCGCAATTGAGACATCGCTGCGCTTCTTTAAATGCAAGTTTATCATCATAGCCAAGTTCTACTTCTTTTTTGCGGTTGATCAATGTTTCGGCCTTATTGGCATGAGGGACTTTATACCTTTCATCATTCGCTACCGAACTGTCATAGCTCCATTCATGAATCCCCATTTTTTGAGAAACTAAATTCGTCATAGGGTCAGGCCTCTCCAGTATATTTTCATTATTGCAATACAAATCAATCGATATAGCCGCCTGATGACCATGTGCAACTGCTGTAATTACATTTTTGGGGCCAAAAGCTGCATCTCCACCAAAAAATACTTTTTCATGAGTAGATGCGAATGATACTTTATCCACTACTGGCATGCCCCATTTATCAAATTCTACTCCTATATTTTTTTCTATCCAGGGGAATGCATTTTCCTGACCAATCGCAATAATCACATCGTCAGCTTCAAAAAATTCATCTGGTTCACCTGTGGGTACCAAGCTTCGTTTCCCATTTTTATATTCTGCTTTTACTTTTTCGAAAAGCATACCTTTTAGTATCCCATTTTCATGAATAAAAGCTTTGGGATTATGCAAAGGATAGAATGGAATGTCCTCATGCTGAGCATCTTCTATTTCCCATGGGGATGCCTTCAGCTCATCAAATGGACTTCTTACGACCACTTTCACATCATTGCCTCCTAATCTTCTTGAGGTTCTACAGCAATCCATAGCTGTGTTTCCACCGCCTAGTACGAGTACTTTTCTACCGATGCTTTTAATATGTTCGAAAGCCACACTTGCCAGCCAATCAATCCCAATGAAAATATTAGAATTGATCTCCGACCTGCCTTCCAAAGAGTCCAAATCTTTGCCCCTGGGTGCTCCGGTACCAACAAACACGGCATCATAGCCCTCGTCCAATAAATTTCCAAGGCTATTAACAAAAGTCTTATAATGAGTAGTAATACCACCAATTTCCAGGATATAGTTTACTTCTTCATTCAATACTGATTCTGGCAATCGAAAAGAAGGAATCTGAGAACGCATAAATCCACCGCCTAATTCTTGCTCATCATATAAGTCAATTTCATAGCCTAAAGGAGCTAAGTCACGAGCTACGGTCAATGAAGCAGGTCCTGCACCTACTAATGCAATGCGCTTACCATTTTTTATAGCAGGTGCTTTGGGCATCCTGGACTGGATGTCATCATCTTTATAATCAGCTGCTACCCTTTTCAATCTGCAGATGGCTACCGGTTGATCTTCTACCCTACTTCGTCTGCATGCAGGCTCACAAGGCCGGTCACAGGTGCGCCCGAGAACTCCCGGAAATACATTTGATTCCCAATTGATCATGTAAGCATCACTATAGCGTTCGGCGGCAATGAGCCTTATATATTCTGGTACAGGAGTATGGGCTGGACACGCATATTGACAATCGACTACTTTATGAAAGTATTCCGGGTCTTTAATATCTGTAGGTTCCAAGCAATATGTATTAAAATTGAGGGGTGAAATTAGGGTTTTTTTCAATTAATAGTGAATTATAATTAGTGAAAGGGTGCATGATTAATGAAGAAAAAGGTCATCGCAATGCCAGATGAGATCAACAGAACTCAGGCCATCATCCTTCAATACTTCGTATCTTTGAAAATTCAATTCATTTCCATTGGCAAATAACAAAACTGTATTAGATCCTAATGATACCAGGCACTCTATTTTTATCAAAGGTGCCCGATCTAATAATTTGCAGAATATAGATGTTGTAATCCCAAAAAAGAAAATTGTAATAGTCACCGGTGTGTCTGGCTCGGGAAAGTCGTCCCTTATCATGGATACCTTATACGCCGAGGGCCAAAGGAGATATGTAGAAAGCCTTTCATCTTATGCGAGGCAATTTCTGCTGCGAATGAAAAAGCCTGATGTGGACTATATAAAGGGCATCTGCCCCGCAATAGCCATAGAACAAAAAGTAAGCACTTCCAACGCAAGATCTACGGTGGGCTCCATGACTGAGGTGTATGATTTTATGCGTTTACTTTATGCTCGCATCGGAAAGACTATTAGCCCGGTCTCTGGACTGCAGGTAAAGAGGCATGAGGTGGGTGATGTGATCGATTATATTAAATCTTTGATAAAAGGTACCAGGATATACCTACTCATTCCGGTATCTACTAAATACAGTGATCGCTCCTTCTCTCAAGAGTTAAGTATTTTACTCCAAAAGGGATATACCCGGATCTTACGCCATGAGGAACTTTTCCAGATAGAAGATATTCTAAAAGCAAAGGGCTGGCCACTAAAAGATAAACTGAGCAAACTCCATCCAAATGAATTCTACGTATTGATTGACCGCTTTGCGGTAGATAAGGACGATGAGGACTTAGTCAATAGAATTACGGATTCTGTATCCACAGCTTTTGCAGAAGGAGAAGGAAATGCCACGGTGTATATACTGGATCAAAAAAAATATTACCATTACAACAATCGCTTTGAAGCTGATGGGATATCCTTTTTAGAACCAACTCCGCATCTTTTCAATTACAATAACCCATACGGTGCCTGTCCCAGGTGCGAAGGTTATGGCAGAGTGATGGGTATAGATCATGATAAAGTAATTCCAGATAAATCCAAATCAGTATATGAAGGTGCCATTGCTTGTTGGTCAGGAGAAAAAGGTGGACTTTGGCTACAAGAACTGATCAACAAGTCTGATCAGTTTAATTTCCCCATCCATAAACCAATCAATAAACTCACTAAAGAGCAGTACAATATACTTTGGTCTGGTAATGATTATTTCTATGGCATCAGTGCCTATTTTAAAGAGCTGGAAGAGAAAACGTATAAAATACAAAACAGGGTGATGTTGGCGAGATTTAGAGGTCGCACTATATGCCCCGAATGCAATGGTGGTCGGTTACGAAAAGAGTCATCCTATGTTAAAATCAGCGATACTGCATTGTCTGATCTTATTCATTTACCCATTGATGAATTATTGGAGCATTTTCAAAATTTGAAGTTTAATAAAAACGATCAAACCATTGCTTCAAGAATATTAAGAGAAGTATATCAGAGACTTGAGATTATGTGTAAGTTGGGCCTCAAGCACCTTACCCTGGAGCGCCTGGGTTCCACTTTAAGCGGGGGTGAAACTCAACGAATAAATCTTACCAGAACACTAGGATCTAACCTAACCAGTTCGCTCTATATTTTGGACGAACCCAGTGTTGGATTGCACCCTGTAGATTCGAATAAGTTATTGGAAGTATTGAAAGAATTGCGCAATCTGGGAAATACAGTTGTGGTGGTGGAGCATGAGGAGGAAATAATCAGGCATGCAGATCACATTATTGATATTGGGCCTTATGCTGGAATTCATGGCGGAAGAGTAGTTTTTACAGGGACTTATAATGATTTTAATAAAACAGATACTCCGGGTCTTACTGCAGAATATCTTCAAGGTGAAAAAAGAATAGAGATACCTGCATGGCGAAGGAAATGGAATAACAAATTGATAATAAAAGGCGCCCACCTCCATAACCTTCAAAATCTGACAGTGACATTTCCACTTAATACGATTACGGTAATCACAGGAGTTTCTGGTTCAGGCAAAACCAGTTTGGTAAAAAATCTTTTGTATCCAGCAATTGAACAAGCCATTTCCGAAGGACAATACAGTCATATAGCCGGAATGGAATCTTTAACGGGAGATATTAATCGAATCAAATTGGTAGAGATGATCAATCAAAACCCAATTGGAAAATCTTCCAGATCCAACCCGGTCACTTATGTAAAAGCATATGATGCGATCAGAAAACTATTTTCCAATCAGAGTTTAGCAAAAGTGAGAGGATATGGACCAGGGCATTTTTCATTTAATGTCGAGGGTGGCAGATGCGAAACTTGCCAGGGTGAAGGAGAGATAACGGTGGAAATGCAGTTTCTGGCAGATGTAAAATTGCTGTGCGAAGATTGTAAAGGAAAAAGATTCAAAGCTGAAGTGCTTGAAGTAAAGTTTAAGGAGAAAAATTTATTTGATATTCTGGATATGAGTATAGAAGAATCATTGGTTTTCTTCAAGGATCAACATGATATCTATTCAAAACTCAAGCCATTGAATGATGTAGGGCTTGGCTATGTAAAACTGGGACAACCCTCGAGTACCTTGTCTGGCGGTGAAGCTCAGCGGGTAAAGCTTGCATCTTATCTTACCAAAGAAGCGGGGCAGGAATCGATTCTGTTTATATTTGATGAACCCACTACCGGATTGCATTTTCACGACATTAAAAAACTGCTTGACTCTTTCAATGCATTGGTGGAAAATGGCCATAGTGTGATATTAATCGAGCATAATATGGATGTCATCAAAAGCGCAGATTGGGTAATAGATCTCGGGCCCGGTGGAGGCAAAGAAGGTGGAAACCTGATTTTCGCAGGCATTCCTGAGGATCTCGCTAAGACAAAAGAATCATTGACAGGTCAGTTTTTAAAAGAAAAACTTGCATTGAACTAAAACAGATAAGTGAATAATAAACTTTTTCGGAAAAAAATAAGTGCTATTGATCAATTGCACGCAGACCTTTTTATATTCTCTGTTTTAGTATTGGTTAGCATTGGATGTTCAATTAAAAGTAGTAGCATCTTTTATTATTCTTTGATTACTATTGGTGGCTACACTTTATTTTTGATAAGATATTTTTATAGAAGTAAAATTCGGTTTCCAGGCAGTATTGCAAATATGATTACCTTGATCAGATGGGCTGGTCTGATGACCATTACCTTTTTTCAAGAATCATTTGAGATGCGAACCATGGGGATATTATTCTCTTGTATTTGTGTTGCTGACCTTTTTGACGGATATTTAGCCCGAAAGCTGAATCAAGTGACTACTATAGGAGAATACCTCGATAAAGAAACGGATGCGTTATTTGTTATGAGCTTGAGCCTGATCATATATATAAGAGGATTGGCTGGTGTATGGATACTTGCTTTTGGCCTCATCAGGTATGTATATTTTATCATTCTATACTTCAGAATTTCGACTGATAAAAAAGAGTATAAATTTGTTTGGGCACAATGGATTGCCATAATTGTTTTTGTTAGTCTGCTTGGGGCCTTTTTCTTCCCTATGGATATTATGTGGTATGTTTTAGTATTTGCATTTACTTTATTGCTGTTCTCCTTTTTGAGAGGATCATTTTATGAGTTTGGCTTACTTAAAACAAGAGAATTCTAACGTTGATGCCTATCAAAAAGAGATCTGGTAATATTTGGCTAATTGCTCTGGCAGGATGCCTTCTACAATTCTTACTATTCGCATCCTTATATTTTACAAGAATAGATGAAGGGCATTTTTTTTACAACTTTAAATCTTTTCCCGGGTCGTTAGTAAGTCGATCCAATCCTGACTTTTTCAGATGGTGTTTAGAGTATGCTTTTTGTTTCTGCGTATTTCTATATCTGGTAAAAGCAACAAAATCTAAACTTTGGATTATTCTTATTTCGATTATCTATTTGGTACTGACTGTTTTTCAAATTTACTATTTTACACTTTGGAAGATATATGGCGAGATACCCATTTTTAGTTATGATTGGGCTTTATTCCTGCGAGTGCTTCCCATTTTTGTCAGGACTATGGGTATAAATCCAAATTTTATCTATTTGATTATTCTATTATCCATCCTCATCATTTTTTCAATGGTCTATTTTATTCACCTTGAGATTGCGAAAAGAACCATTTCTCTTCAAGTAAAAACTATTTTTGGATTTTCATTTTTCTTCTTCCTGGTTCCACTACTTCTAAAATCAATTATTCCGCAAGCTCCAGAGTCGAATCAAACAAAATCGGCTATTGTATGGGTTGCTCAAAACATGGTTCAAACTTTTACCAGGGACCGAATAAAAACCCTTGGTGATACTATTAATACCAATAACTACCGGGAATATTTTAAACATAATCTTAAAACGAAGCCCAATATTTTATTAATTTTTATCGAAGCTTATGGCAGTGTAATTGGGAGTACATCCCCTTACAACAAAGAATATATAGACCAATTAAATCAAATACAAGAGCATCTTTCTGCCCATCATTGGAAATCGGTTTCCGCTTTATCTAATTCTACCATTTTAGGAGGAAGATCGTGGCTGGGTTTCACATCTCTAATTTCCGGGATCAGAATTGATAATCATCCTGCTTATGAAAAATTGATTTCCGATCATCAGGATTATCCTCATTTCATTAGTTTATTAAACAAGAACAACTACCACACTTATAGATTAAATACCATGGCCAATTTTGGTGATGATTTCAAAGAATTAGATGAAAAAGCAGGAAACTATTTTCAGTGTTCGACATGGACCAGGTATAATAACCTTCCTTACCAGGGTTACCGATATGATTACTTTGGAGGAATTCCTGATCAATACGCCTTGAATTATTGGGATGAACAGGTATTAAATAAAAAGCAGGAGCCTTATTTTTTGTTTTTCATAACACTGAATACACATGCTCCTTTCTATTTACCACCGCCATTGGTTGAGAATTGGAAAGACTTAGATGCTATTCAAAAAAGCCCCCATCAATCAGTAAGATCTGAGTCCCCAAAACCCATGGAAAGGTATTCCCAAGAGGTACATTATATTTTATCTGTTTTAGAAAAATATATACTGGAAAAAGCAGATTCGAACACCATGATTATCCTGGTTGGAGATCATCAACCTGCTGGCATGGAATATCAATTAAATAACAAAACGGATCTCTATGCTTGCCCCATGCATATCATCACCAAAGATTCAGCATGGGAAAATATACTGGTAAAAAAAGGTTTCGAAAAAGGTATGGTACCTCTTTTTAAACCTGGAAGTCTATTAAAACATGAAGGTTTTTACTCTTTTTTAATGAGTGCCTGGGCCGAACGAGATTCCTTACCTGTCGAATACAAAGTATTTCCCAATGGAATAGCGTACTAAGTTAAACCCAATTTTTGCATTGAAGCAAAAATTGCCGAATGGTCGATGAAATAGTTGAATTGAAAACCAACTATTTATCGAGGTTAAACCCTGAGTCTTGAAAATGAAATTATTCATTTTCAATACCTCAGATTTTGCATAGAAATTCTAATGCAAAATTTCGGTTAAAGGGAGCAATTGCGCTTTGAATTTACTCCACTCCGTAATGATTTCATGATTTTCAGTGGTGGTATTCATTGGGGTCCACTTCCTGGAAATCATGCGTTCTATCAATTCCTCCATCTTTGTGCAAATTGCATCCCGGGGAACTAAATTTTTCACATTTCCATTTCCTAAAGTCAAAACGGGAACTTTGGCAGCTACTGCTTCGGCTACTGCCATTCCATAGGTTTCGAATGATGATGTATCGATAAATAGCTCGGCTGTGTCAAATTCATACCAAAGCTCATCATGCGGCATGGGTTTTTCGAGTACAATACTTTTTTTCAAGGACTCAGATTGCTTAATTATGGATAGACATTTTTCGAAGTAAGGTTTATCCAAACTATTATCTCCCAGGATGTGGATTTTAAGCTCTTTAGGAATATCTTTTGTCGAAAGTATTGATAAGAAAATGTCTATTTGCTTGGCAGGCAGCCAATTAGCAACCATGATGGCTTTACCAGGTATTGGGTTTCTTTCAAATTCTTCAGGTAAATCAATAAATGGATTTACTAATACAGATTTATGTAATCCAAAATTTGTAGTAATATATTCCTTACTATATGTACTATTAACAACTATCAAATCAAAAATCGAAAGTAGTTGTTTTTCAAATTCTTGACCCTGTCCCTGGCCAATCATAGAAGGAAGCAGATGAATCAGAAATATTTTTTTATTTACTGTTCCTTTCAAAAAGTCACTATCCAATTCATTTACCAGAATCGAATCAAACATCAGTACCTCCTTATGGGACGCATCAAACCAACCCTGATTGTAATCTGCATACTTTACTTTACACTTTAGCTCCCGAAGGGCTTTTACTATTTGCTGATTGAAAATATTTCCGCCTGAAACGAAACCATTCGGACTTGGTGCAAAAAATTTCATCATTTCCCAATTTCGTTAGCGTAAGAAGCCCAGGCAATATGAGACTCTCCCAATGTAATGGTAAGCTTTCCCGTAAAATTCAATAAAACATGAGCAGCTACCCGTGAGTGAATGTAAAATGCTAAATATTCCGTGGTAGTAATTTTTCCTTTAAAGTCTGGCAATTCATCCAGATTCTGATAATGAAGCGGTTGCAATACCTGGTGCAGGATATCAGCTGCAAGGCCAATATCAATAGCAACGTTCATTTCATTCAAATGTAATGTTTCAAACGCTGCGTCTACTATATATGTCGCCCCGTGCATTTTACTGGCCAGGCCGAATCCTGGATGGTCCAGCGAATGAGCTATCATGATATGGTCCCTGATTTTTACGCTATACATATTTCAATATTTTATTACTAAACTCAAATTAGCCAATTGGCCTGACCTTATTTTTTTAAACCAATTTACTGCATTTTCCAAACTAGTTTCCTGATCTAATAGTATGTCCCAAATTTTATTATTCAACATTTGCAATACCTCATTTTTTCTGGTAGAAAAGGTCTGATCTTTCTGTAAAAACCCTGGAATTGTAGACACTTGAGAACTCATTAATTTTAATCTATTGATGTGAAAATTTTCCCCTAATGTAAGGGATACCGGCTTATCCCCATACCAACTCAGATCAATTATTCTTCCTTCAAATTTCATATGATCTATACAATATTGGAGCCCTGCAGAGGTAGAGGAAGTATGGTACGCCAGATCAAAATCCATTTTCTCTGATGGAAGGATGGTTTGAAAACCCAATTTTTTCGCCAATAGGATTCGCTCTTCTATTTTCTCAAGAATGAAAATATTATGGAACCCTTTTAATTTCAGCCAAATAGCCAATAGCGAGCCGATCAATCCAAAACCCACAATCAATATTTTTTCAAACTGCTCTGGCTGTGCGTCCCACCAGGCATTGCAAATCGTTTCCAAATTACTGATCAAAACAGCACGTTTAGCTGGAATCTCTGTTGGAATCTCAGTCAACGAATCAGGTGAACAGGTAATGTGGTCTTGATGTGGATGCATGATATGATATACCCGGCCATTCCACTCTCCTACCAGGGAGTATCCATATTTTACAGGAAATGAAAACGCTCCTTGCATATAGGGTACCTGCATTTTTGCGTACATGGATTCGGGGACATTACCAGATGCTACTATTCTTTCAGTACCTATACTGATCATAGAATAAAGAGATCGCAAAATTAGATCATCATTTATGGGACTCAACTTCTCTTGTCTAATGGTGGAAGAAGTAGAATCTATATGCCAAAGACTTTTAGCTACCGGCATCACGTATTACTTTAGTTCCAATAAGTGACCCATCACTTTTTTCTTAGTCTCCAGGTATTTTTTATTAGCTCTCACCGCTTTTATTTCAAGGGGAATTCGCTCAATCAATTTTATAGGCCCGTTTTCAAAGGCTTTGATCTTTTCAGGATTGTTGGTAAGCAGGTTTACTTTCTTTACTCCCAAATCTACAAGAATGGTAATGGCCTCGTCATATGATCGCTCATCAATTTTAAATCCCAAATGAGTATTAGCCATTGCAGTATCAATACCCTGATCCTGAAGCTGATACGATTTAAGCTTATTTATAATGCCAATGCCTCTACCTTCTTGTCTCATATAAATTAATATACCACCTGATTGGCTTATGAGTTCAAGAGAGCGCTCCAATTGAGGGCCGCAGTCACAGCGTTGAGATCCAAACAAATCTCCCGTAAGACACTCTGAGTGAATTCGCACTAAAACAGGCTCTTGATTATTTATGGGTTCTTTGATCAATACAATATGAGGAATCAAATCATTTTCGTGTTCAGCAAAAGCTAAAATCTTAAATTCACCAAATGCAGTCGGGATTGAACTTTCGACTTGTTTTCTCAACATGGGTGCTAAATTACAGTTTTCCTAAGCTGTACTTAAAATACTTTTTGAGCATACTTTCGTTTACTTTAATTTCAGGGTTAACTATTTGTCTCATAAGCAGCTATTGGTGGGCAAGTACAGATCAAATTCCTGTCACCGTAAGCATTATTTACTCTACCTACAGAAGGCCATATTTTATTTAATTTAAGATAAGGAAGTGGAAAAGCAGCTTTAGACCTCGAATAAGATTTATTCCAATGATCAGCCGCTATTAATCCGATCGTATGTGGAGCATTTTTCAATACATTATCATTAGCATCCGCTTCGCCCCGGGCAATTTCATCAATTTCATTTTTGATTTGTAGTATGGCTTCGCAAAACCTATCTAATTCGGCTTTATTCTCTGATTCTGTGGGCTCTATCATTATAGTTCCTACGACTGGAAATGAAAGTGTTGGCGCATGAAAGCCGTAATCCATCAATCTCTTCGCGACATCCTCTGCTGTGATACCAATACCTTTAAAAGGTCGCAAATCTAATATGAGTTCGTGCGCAGCTCTACCCTTTTCTCCGGTATAAACTACCTGGTAAGCTTTTTCTAACTTTGTTTTAATATAATTAGCGTTTAGTATAGCATGCCTGGTAGCATTTACCAATCCCTCTTTTCCCAACATGGCAATATATCCATAGGAAATCAATAATATGCTGGCACTACCCCATGGAGCACTACTCACCGCATGAATAGATTTTTTACCACCCAGATTTACCATGGAATGACCGGGTAAGAATGGAGCCAGTTTCTCATTTACACATATGGGTCCCATGCCCGGGCCTCCGCCCCCATGAGGAATAGCGAATGTTTTATGCAAATTCAAATGACATACATCTGCATGAATTAATCCGGGACTAGTAAGCCCAACTTGTGCATTCATATTGGCACCATCCATATAAACCAATCCTCCTCTATCATGAATTATTTTACAGATTTCTCTGATTTGGGTTTCAAAAACACCATGAGTAGAGGGATAAGTCACCATGAGGCATGCCAAGGAATCATGGTACTGATCCGCTAATCTCAAAAGATCCTGAACATCTATATTCCCTTTTGTATCGGTTTTAGTCACTACTACTTTCATACCTGCCATAACAGCGCTAGCCGGATTAGTTCCATGAGCCGACTCTGGAATCAGGGCTATATTTCGATGAAGATTTCCATTATTTTCATGGTAAGCAGCTATTGTTAAAAGGCCAGCATATTCGCCCTGGGCACCGCTATTTGGTTGCAACGAGCATGCTTTCATACCCGTGATGGTGCAAAGCCATTTTTCTAAAGTTTCAAATATATAGTGATAGCCCACTGCCTGATCACGTGGTACAAAAGGGTGAATATTGGCGAAGCCATCATAAGAAACAGGTAGTAGCTCTGAAACCGCATTCAATTTCATAGTACATGAACCTAACGCAATCATAGAATGTACCAGTGATATATCTTTATTTTCCAGGCTTTTGATATACCGCATCAGCGCTGATTCAGAATGATGCGTATTAAAGACAGGATGAGTCAAATAGGATGAAGATCTTTTTAATTCCGCCGGCAAATCAGATGCTGCTCGTACCAGGGACTCTATTCCAAATAGGGAGATAATGTCTTGAAGATCAGCATCAGAAACCGTTTCATCCAGTGCAATTTGGATTTCATCAACAATATAGTAAAAATTAATTCCTTTATTTTCTGCTTTGGATCTTATAGCTGACATGAAATCCTGATTGGAAGATATCGCAATCGTATCAAAGAATGTTTTATGTTTTATCTGAAAACCTCCTTTGGATAATGTAGCTGCAAGCATACAGGCTTTAGAATGGACATCATTGCCTAATGTGTTGATTCCCTCTGCCCCATAATATACGGCATACATACCACTCATAATGGCCAATAAAGCCTGGGCAGTACATATATTGCTTGTGGCTTTTTCACGCTTGATGTGTTGCTCTCTGGTTTGCAATGCCATTCTAAATGCAGGCTTTTCATCCTGATCTATACTCAATCCAATTATTCTTCCGGGAATCTGCCGTTTAAATTCATCTTTACATGCAAAAAATGCGGCATGTGGACCGCCATAGCCCATAGGTACTCCAAAACGCTGCGCATTTCCTACGGCAACATCTGCACCCCATTCACCCGGAGGTGTAAGAATACTTAAAGCCAGTAAATCGGTTGCTGCACAAACCAATATTTCTTTAGCGTGTGCATCACTTACTAAGCCCTGGTAGTCAGCTACATGTCCATCGCTACCCGGATATTGAATGATTAATCCAAAGATGGTACCATCTGTAAAATCGGACTTGGTAATATTTGCAAACTTGAGTTTAATCCCAAGGTGTTTAGCCCTTGTTATTAGTATATCTTTTGTGCTTTGATATACATTATTATCTACGAGAAAAGTAGTCTTATCGCTATTTTCAGTCTTGTGCGCAATATTGTAGAACATGATCATTGCCTCAGCTGCTGCAGTGCCTTCATCCAATAATGATGCATTAGCTATAGGTAAAGCAGTAAGGTCAGAAACCATGGTCTGATAATTAAATAATGCCTCCAGCCTTCCCTGGGCTATCTCTGCCTGGTACGGAGTGTATTGGGTATACCAGCCCGGGTTGTGAAAAATATTTCTCAAAATAGGCGATGGTGTATGAGTGCCATAGTACCCCTGACCAATATATGACCGATAGACTTTATTTTGAGCTGCTATGGCTTTTATATGCCTTAGGTATTCATATTCACTGAGGGCATCAGGTATATCGAGGTCGGCCAGCATTCTTATACCCTGGGGTATGGTTTGATCTATTAAGTCATCAATAGATTTGGCTCCAATTACTTCTAAAATTTGCTCTACTTCTGCATTCGAATTGCCCAGGTGTCTCGGCTCAAAACGGTGTGGATGGGACATGCTTGTTTATTATGTATTTCTCGCACAAAAGTACAAATGATTAAATACATTGAAAAAATTAATATATAGGAATTTTATTTTATGTTCAAAGGTGATTCCATCAATCTTCTTTCCATTTCTCCCACAAATCTGGCCTTCTCTCCTTTGTTCTTTCAACAGCTTGTTCGTGTAACCAATCATTTATTTTCTTATCATGTCCACTCAATAATATTTCAGGTACTTTTCGTCCTCTGAATTCTGAGGGTCTCGTAAAGACAGGAGGCGCGAGTAATCCATCCTGGTGAGAATCACTTAATGCTGAAGATTCATCACCCATGATACCCGGGACTAATCGCAGGACGGCATCGGTAAGCACAGAAGCTGCTATTTCCCCACCTGATAAGACATAGTCACCGATGGAGATTTCTTTTGTAACATATGAATCGCGTATTCGCTGATCTATTCCTTTATAATGTCCGCAAATGAATAAAAGATTTTCTTTTAATGAAAGTTCATTAGCTAGTTTTTGATCGAGAAGATTGCCATCTGGTGTGAGATAAATGATTTCATCATACTTCATATCATTAATCAGGGAGTCAATGATATTAGCCAGAGGTTCAGCCATCAATACCATCCCGGCTGATCCACCGTATGGGTAATCATCTATTTGCTTATAACTACCCATGCCAAATGGCCTCAGATCATGTATACGGAGTTGAAGCAATCCTGCCTCTATAGATCTTCGGTAAATAGCATTGTCAAATACACTATCAAAATAATGAGGAAGTGCGGCAATGATATCTATCCGTATCATCAGGAATTTTTATGAACCAACCTTTAATAATTGTACTTCGAATATCAAAGTAGAATATGGTGGAATAGCCTGGCCGGCTCCATTTTCACCATACCCGAGATAGTAGGGTATGTATAATTTGTATTTAGCTCCTTCTTTCATCAGTTGCAAAGCCTCAGTCCAACCTTGAATTACCTGATTGGTCATAAGCGTGATGGGCTCACCTCTTTTGATAGAGCTGTCAAATACATTCCCATCAATAGTAGAACCTTCATAATGCACTTTCACACTGTCAGCAGGACCCGGTTTCTTACCAGTCCCTTCAGTGATGATTTCATACTGAAGACCTGATTTAGTAATATTTACATTGGGTTTCTTTAAATTTTCAGCCAGGAATTTTTCACCTGCTTCCTTTACTGGCCCAAATTCTGATTGTTGCTTCTCCGTCATCCATGTTCGCACTATATTATCACACTGCTGAACTGAATATTGAGACATATTTAGAATGGCATGTAATATCCCTTTATTCAAATCATCCAGGTTCAATTCATTGAAACCCTGGCTTTTTATGCTAGTACCAAGTAATGTACCTAATGCATAGGAAAGCGTATCCGTGATCACCGTGTCTTTGTTTATCGTCATTTTTGAAGTTTGAGGATTGGCAGTTTCAGTTTGAGAATTCGCTTTGAATAAAGAAAAGATTATTAATAAAGCGGAAAGTTTAAGTTTCATGTATTTAAATGGATTTTTTTAATTCAGCGTAATGACGGAAAAAATGTGGAATAGTTTCAATTCCTTTGTAAAAATTAAACAGGCCATATTTTTCATTGGGAGAATGGATATTATCTGAGTCGAGGCCAAAGCCCATCAGCACCGTTTTCACTCCCAGGACTCTTTCAAAAAGTGAAACTATGGGAATGCTACCACCACCTCTTTGGGGTAATGGGTTTTTCCCAAAAGTCTCTGTCATAGCCATTTCAGCCGCTTTATATTCTACAGAGTTAGTAGGCGTTACAGCCGGGAAGCCTCCATGATGGGGTGTTACTGTCACTGTAACCCCAGGTGGAGCTATGGAAATAAAATGATCTGTAAAAAGTTTTGTAATGTCATCAGGATTTTGATCAGGTACCAGGCGCATGCTGATTTTGGCAGATGCTTTAGAAGGGAGTACAGTCTTGGCACCTGCTCCTGTATAACCGCCCCATATCCCATTAACATCTAATGTTGGCCTGATAGAGGTTCTCTCCAGCGTTGTATATCCTTTTTCACCTGCTACATCATTTATTCCCAGGTCTGCAGTATATTCATTCAAATTAAACGGAGCCTGATTCATTTGAATGCGCTCTGCCTCCGTTACTAGCTGCACTTTGTCATAAAATCCTGGTATGTTAACCCTTTGATTATCATCATGTAAGGAAGCAATCATCTTGGCTAAAGCATTTATAGGATTGGTCACACCTCCTCCATAAACCCCAGAATGCAAATCGCGATTAGGACCAGTTACCTCCACTTCTACATAACTCAATCCACGAAGACCCGTAGTGAGAGATGGAACATCGTTGGCTATCATAGATGTATCTGATATGATCACCATATCACACGCCAGCAGATCTTTATTTGCGGAACAGAATATTTCAAGATTATTAGAACCGATTTCTTCTTCGCCTTCGATCATGAATTTTACATTACAGGCAAGCTCACCGGAAGCCATCATAGCCTCAAAAGCTTTGATATGCATAAAAAATTGTCCTTTATCATCACATGAGCCTCTTGCATAAATATTACCATCCCGTATAGTAGGTTCAAAAGGGGATGTATGCCACAAATCAAGCGGATCAGCGGGTTGTACATCGTAATGACCATAGACCAACACCGTAGGAAGTGCAGTGTCCATTATTTTATCTCCATATACTATTGGATGGCCTTTTGTCGGATTGATGGCGACATTTTCAGCACCAGCTTTCGTAAGAAAATCGGCAACAGCCTGAGCTGCATGTAAGACATCATTTTTATATTTTGGATCAGCACTGACAGATGGTATGCGCAAAAGCTGAAACAATTCATCTAAAAATCGATCCTTATTCTGATCGATGAAATTTTGAGTTTTGGACACCATTATTTGAGTTTGGCATGCAAATATACTCTCTTTTAATACTAAAAAATGAGTCCCTGTAAATCAAATAGTTAAAGCAAGAAAATCAAAGGGCTAAATCGCATTTTGATGGGCTAGTAATTTTAATTGTGAAAATCTCAGAGCCATTAGGCTCGAAAAATTTATTAACAATGGATTTTAATCCATTGTCAAGTTGAGTGCACATTGAAGAGCTGTAGGCTCGGCACATATAATATAGGTCTAACCTGCAATTCTATTATGTTCTAATAATATTGGGGACGCCTTAATACCTTTTCCTCTCATTCCTATTAAATAAAACGAGGCAATGCCTCTATGAAGTTTTTCATCTGTTTTTTGAGAAAAGCTAATAAGCCCATAAAAATTAGACTTAGCCAATCAAAGCTATATATTGGCGATCAATTAGAAAGAAGATGTAACTTTGGACTCGAAAATATATTAACTTCAGTATTCCCCTTTAGTCTATGATTTTAAAAAATTGGCTCGTAATTCTAATTTGTCTTTTAGCGGCTGATGCAGTGGCTCAAAAACCAGTGAATGGGGAGCAAAATCCTAGAGAGTATGTTCAATATTTAGCAACAGAAGCATCTATAAAACAAATTGAAGTCCAGGAGCAAATAAAAGTATCTAAAAACATCATCAAGGCTAAAAAAGCCGAACAAAAAAACACAAAAGATGAATCCACGTTAGCCTCTCTAAAGGAAGCTATTAATCATGAAAAAGTAAATCTTTTAATTTATCAGGTAAAACTTAAAGAAAAATTAAAGATTAGCAAGAAATACAAAGACATGCTCCTGCTGAGTGATGAAATGATCGTGCAAAACTTAAAAGCAGAGACAGATGCTGATATGACTAAGGTAGAAGTAAAGGCCAGGGCCAATGAGAACGACAAAAATCCTGAGCCGAATGAGCAGCAAAATGAAATTAAAACAGTAGACCCGAGTGATTCAGCTAAGGTGGACACTACAAGTATGACAATTTCGGAAAAAGAAAGTGTATCGCCGGAGGAAAGTAACAAAAAACCCAAATCAAAAGGAATACAACTTTTTAAATCAAAAAAAGAACCTGAAGAAAATGTTGATTTAAACTGCAATTTTCAGGTTGGTTCAACAGCAAATAATACTACTTTGGAACCGGAAATATTATTTACATACAATCCTGAAGAATTAAAAAAATACTTAAAAGGATTGATTTATTCCAAAGGTTGGGCATTCATTGGCAAGGAACCGGGCTATACTTATTTGCAATTGACTTTAGAGATTGCATCCGAGCAAGCTCTGAGTCATTATGTCAATCTAAACAAAAGCTTTATTACCCTTAATTTAATCAATGGCAAAGAAATACGATTAATCAATAGTCGATTCGATTCCGGAAAAATAGATAAGGAAAGAAAAAGCACTATAATAGCTGGTATATATATACTGGATAAATCTACTGAAAAAGCACTTCTGGCTTCAGAAATCGATACCATGAGATTAAATTTTGTTAGTGGTTTTGAGGACTATACCATTTACAATGTTGATTTTTTTACGCGGCAATTAGCGTGTATTAATACCATAAAATAATGCTAGGACTCAAGCTTGCCACTGATCCCCGATGGGTAAACCTAGCTGAAAAAAGCCTGCAGGAAATACTGACTGATCATGCCTATTGTGAGCAAAAAGCAGCCTCCACCTGTATCTCTTTAATCCAACTTTATCCTGATAAAATGGCTATGATAGAAGCTGTAGCTCCTATAGTCACAGAAGAATGGGGCCACTTTAGAATGGTTCTTGCAAAGCTTCGCGAACATAAATTGCCATTGGGATTTCAGCGGAACGACGAGTATGTTACTGAAGTGATCAAATTTCAAAGAAAAGGAGATACCAGAAACAATCGACTGATTGATAAACTATTAATTTGTGCTATGATCGAAGCACGAAGTTGCGAACGATTCAGACTTTTGTCTTTGCATTTAGAAGATGTGGAATTAAGAGAATTTTATCATACTTTCATGGTTTCGGAAGCTGGGCATTATCGTTTATTTCTTGATTTGGCCAGGAGCTATGAAGAAAATAAAATAGTAAATGCGCGGTGGGAGGAATTATTAGAATATGAAGCCAGCCTGATGGAAGCATGGACCCTGCGAGGGGATCGTATTCACTAAAGCTGTTAAAAATAATATAATGAGAAAAATAATATTCATTCTGGGATTATCTTTTTTGGTAGATAGTATTTCTGCTCAAATGCTTACCCACACACAAGGTGAAATATTAGTGCAGGTAGCCAACGAGCATGACCTTATTCAATTAATCTCCAAAACCACATCGCTTAGAAGATCACACGCTGATTACAAACCTTTATCTGTTACAGAAACCTGGTATGCGCTCTATTTTGATTATTCAAAATACGATGAAAATACAGTTTTAGAAAAAATCAGAAATAATAAAAAGACCATCGCTGCTCAATTCAATCATTTTGTTTCATTCCGAAATAAAAACCCCAATGATTCTTTATTTGTCAATCAATGGCAGTGGTTAAACAATGGGGTTAATGGCAAGTCAAAAGGAGTCGACACTAAAGCTTATGAAGCCTGGTACAAAACTACTGGGGGTAAAACCAAACAAGGCCGTGAAATAGTGGTAGCCGTGATAGATGACGGTACAGAGTCAAGCCATCCTGATTTGACTGGTAATATTTATATCAACCGAAATGAAATACCTGGAAACGGTATTGATGACGATGGCAACGGGTATATAGATGATTACTACGGATGGAATGTATTATATGGAAATGATAGTATAGAAGGAGGTGAGCATGGTGTATCTGTGAATGGATTGGTAGGTGCAAAAGGAAACAATATTACTGGCGTTTCCGGCATTAACTGGAATATAAAAATGATGAATTTAAAATATGATGTTGCTCAGGGCATCAAAGAATCAGATGTTATTATTGGCTATTCATATGTTTTAAATCAAAGAAGATTGTACAATACTTCTAATGGGGCAAAAGGGGCTTTTGTAGTAGCGACTAATGCATCATGGGGTATAGATGATGGCAAAGCTGCCGATGCTCCTCTATGGTGTGCCATGTACGATTCTTTGGGATCGGTAGGTATATTAAATGTATCGGCTGCAGATAACAGAACCAGCGTAAATGTGGATACCCAGGGCGACCTTCCATCTCTATGCCCAAGTGAATTTTTAATCCCCGTCACCTCTATTTCTTCTGATGGAATAAGAGCAGGAGCTAAGGGTCCGGTTAATATTGATCTTGCCGCTCCGGGAGAAAAAATATATACTACCAAACAAGGGGGTAAATACGGATTTGATTCCGGAACATCTTTTTCAGCACCTATAGTAACAGGGGCCATCGGATTATTATATGCTAATCAATGCAGTCGGTTAGATGCATTATCCCTATCCAACCCATCGGCAGCCGCATTAATGGTACGCAGTGCCATACTGACTTCCGTAGATACCAGTGGGACTTTAAAAGGCGCAGTTCTATCGGGAGGCTCCTTAAATATTTTAAAAGCAATGAATGCTATTCAAGCTAGTTGTGCTGCCTGTACCAGTGGTGCTCTGCAAAGCAGAATATATATCGACTCGATCGTATTGGATGGGTTAAAATTCAGAAGTGGCGACAATCAGGGTTATGGGGATTTTACAGGAGTAGATTCATTGACTCCCAGTATAAATCAGGATGGCCAGGTACTTCTAAAAGTTTTTCCAAAAGCTAAGGACAGTATCCATTTTTATTATTTGAGCATTTGGATGGATCGCAATCAGGACAATGATTTTAATGATACGGCTGAGTTGGTCTGGACTAGCGGTAATAATTACATCAATACGAATATCGTTTCCAATATTTACTTGCCGATTACCGCTATAGATAGTGTAGGCACTACTACATTAAGAATCTCTTTAAAAGCCGTTACCAATATAGATGATACCGTAAGGCCGGCTCCCTGCGATTTTTTTACGGCCGGAGAGGTGGAAGACTATTCCATCAAATTATTGCCAAAATCATTTGATTGCCCGGATGTGCTCGAACTGGTATCAGCAACTATCACCGAAGACGAAGCAAAAATTACCTATCAGCGAATTTATCCAAAGCTATTTTATTTTGTTAGATATCGGGCAACAGGAGAACAAAAATGGGACACACTTCCTACCCGGGATACCATGGTCATGTTGACTGGATTGAAGAAGTGTACGGATTATGAAGTAGAGTCTAAGACCATTTGTGATTCCGATACCAGCCGGTTCAAGACCATGCTCAAATTCAAAACGGCAGGATGTACAGTAGCTTATACTGACCATCTTCCTTTTAATGATACCCGGATTTATCCTAACCCATTTTCAAACTACCTGAATATCAGATTTGAAATAAATACATCCTTGAAAAAAACACAAATAAGATTAGTGTCACTAAATGGTAGTTTAATCCAGGAACAAAATTTAGGTAGCCTGGTTAAAGGCATCCATGAATTCAGAATAAATACTTCTTCCAATTTGCCATCGGGGATCTATTTTATGATGCTGCAAAGTGAGAAAGGAAGCCTGGTAAAAAAGGTTGTAAAAAATTAGGAAGTTAGTTTCTTTTAGAAACCAACAAAAGTGTAAAACTTGCTTTCCCGGTATGCACATAGATCTTTTACTATCCAATATTTCGAAGCATATATCTTTGGATCAGGAAGAGATTAATCTTTTCACTTCTCTGCTAAAATCGAAATCTTTAAAAAGAGGAGCGTTTTTACTTCACGAAGGGGAAATATGCAGATATGAAAGCTTTATTATTAAAGGCAGTCTTAAATCCTATTACCTGGACGATAATGGATTTGAACATATCATCGATTTTCTAATTGAAGAATGGTGGGCTAATGATTTATATAGCCTGTTTACCCAGACTCCTTCCCTATCAAATATCAAAGCATTAGAAGACAGCGAAGTGCTGCAAATAAGCAAATCCAATTTAGATTTTGTATACCAAAAAATTCCGAAGTTTGAACGGTTCTTTCGGATACTATTTCAAAAAGCCTATATCTCCCAAAGAGAGCAAATCAATTCAACCATATCTTCTAATGCCCAGGAAAGGTATCTTGCATTTTTACAGAAAAAACCTTACGCCGAGCATAGATTTACCCAAAAAGACATGGCTTCCTATTTGGGCATTACTCCTCAATTCTTAAGTGCCCTAAAGAAAAAATTACAGTAGTATTCATGTAGATTAACTTTTAGGTCTGATCAATTAGTTTCTTTTGTAAAAACAACTTAACTAATGAACGAGATGGAAATTCAATTAAAAAATGCGGAGAACATCACCAGGGAGCTATTCGACCAGGTTGAAAAAAGCAAGCTCATCGTTGTCGGGAAATCCGAATCTCAATTATCTTCTGAGGTCTCCAACTTAGCGGCTAAATCATTCGGTATTGAACATCACTGGCATAAAAAAATTGTAAGGGCAGGGAAGAATACGTTATGCACTTATCCTCAGAATCCACCAGACAGAATAATTCAACCTGAGGATATAGTCATAGTAGACTTTGGACCGATCGTAGATGGGTATGAAGCCGACCTGGGTAGGACATATGTACTCGGTGACAATCCCTACATGTTGAAAATCAAAAACGATGTTGAAAAAGCCTGGTATGAAACTCAAGCCTGGTGTCTTCAAAAATCGCATCTAAAATCTTCTGATCTGTTTAAATATATCGAGGAAATAGCAATCAAATACGGCTATACATTCGGTGGTGAAATCGCAGGTCATATTCTAGGTAAATTTCCGCACGAACAACCAGTAGACCCTAAAAGCCTGGAGCTTGATATTCATCCTGATAATCATAATGATATCTTTTTACCAGATCCAAATGGCAATAAAAGGCATTGGATTTTGGAGTTGCTTTTTGTGGATGACGAAAATCAAATGGGTGGGTATTTTGAACAGTTGCTATAAATCCTGGCTATGAGATTTTCCGTGTAAGGGCTATACTCTCTTAAGTTTAGAAAATCGTTGGTCCTTTGTGGTGCATTGATTGCAAACTGCGAAAGTGCTTTATTCCTACATAATTTGTTTTATTAGATTATCAAGTAAGCTGATATTGTTTATTTTTTTGGGGGAACCTGTTGTGTAGCAATATAGGTTCAATGTTCGAGTATTTGCGAAGGCCGTGAATTCACTATTTTCCAGATTGTTACAAATACCAAATTGAAAATATATTGTTGAAGTTAAAAACTAAATGCCAAATTGAAACTCGTCTGCCAGAACCGCTGCTGAT
Organism: Chitinophagales bacterium; assembly: GCA_038251405.1. Taxonomy (GTDB): domain Bacteria; phylum Bacteroidota; class Bacteroidia; order Chitinophagales; family Saprospiraceae; genus JADJLQ01. Next base: position 34,761 of record JBBSBH010000029.1, on the reverse strand, counting down.
ACTTCCACATTGCTGTTTTACATTGGCAAGACCTGATTTTGCAAATACTTGTGCTAATGCAGTACTATTGAGTCAGGTATTCATTAGTTTTTTAAGAGCCAATCGTTGAGTAGTTGCTTTTGTTCTTTTGTCGCATTTGAATTAACAGAAATGAAATATTCCTTTTCGTTGTATGAAAGTCCTACTTTTTCCAGGTATTCCTTTATAGGCAGTGGTTCAATCCCTTCAACATATTTTCTGAAATACTCTCTTATGACTGGATATGTAATTGAGGTTATACTATCAAAAAGTTCTTCGTCCTTAAAGGCTTTTTCTTTTCCAAATTTTCTCACCAAATCCAATATCAAGTCCTTTGTACCATACTTCCCTGATGATAATTCCCTTAGTCTTATATCTAAAAGAAGATTTACCAAGACACCTTTGAGTTCAACATTATCATATTCATCGTCAAGTTCTCCATAAGTTTTGGAGCTAATTTCTGTTAAAGAAACATCATTTCTATATTCTTTCATTTGACGAATAATACTTTCTATACTTCGATAAAAACTATCACGAGTAATACTTAGTTGATTTACTTGAACGTGATTAGAAAGATATTCAGTCATTCCTTCGTATAGCCATAAATGCTTAGACATTGTAGGAGTATCAAAGTTAAAATGGAGCAATTCTTCAGAGTGAATATTAAGTGGTGTGAGTATGTGAAAGAATTCGTGATAAGAAGTTTTTGTCAAATTTTCCAGGAAAGTTGAGCCTAATAATTTTTCATCCCACTCCTCTGGATAAATAAAAACTGCTGAATTATTATGTTCCAACTGGGCTGATGCAAATATTTGTCCTTTATAAAAGTATACTAAGAGTGCGTATTTTTCTACTGGAAGTTGGTTACCTAAATACTGAGCAATTTTACTGAAAACAGGTTCTACAATTTTAAAAATAGCTTCATTTTTAATGCCTCCACCTTCTGAGTACACCGAAATAAGTATTTCGGTATTGGCTACGTTGAATCTTAAAGGTTTTATTTTTGTAAATAAAATGGGCTTGTCGGTTAGGTCTTGATAATTATTCGCACTATAGCTTATCAGACCTTGTTGTTTTTCTTCAATATCCGCTCCTGTTGCAGGGTAAAGATGCTTTGGATATTTTATTTCCAAATGTATTGGCAAGTTTTCCATACCTTCAAAATATCCCATTGTAGCTCCTTGGTTTAAAAGGAAAACTTTATCTTCTTCAAAAATATTCTCAGCAGGAAGCCAATGTGATAAACTATCCTTTATTTCCCAAACATCATCCACTTTGTACTTTATTGTTTTGAGATTTTGGGCATTTTTTATAAGCCATCTATTACTTGATTTCCTTATAGTGGGTAAAATATTTCCATTTATGTTAAAAGCCTGAAAATCACTTATCAGTTCACCAAATTTCAAATTAATATTATAGTAGCCTGGCACTGATACTGGAAAAACATATTCTGTTTCAAAGCTATTTATTGATGGAGTAGATAAAGTTACTCCAACCCTGTCCTTTACAATATTATCTAAATTGACTGAATATTTATATAAATCAATAGAACTCACCTGACAGTACACGTTACATGCAGCTACGAGAGCCATTAAAATAAAGGTGAATTTCATCCTTTTCATTGTGTTATGTATTAGGTTACTTATTGGTATATTTTGAGTTTATATTTGTGCAAGATTTTTTGAACAGCTGTCGCTATTTTAGCATTCTGACTAACGGTTTCATTTCACATTGGTAATCAATTAATTACTATTTCTAAATCTTCATTTGCTAAACCAAACTTAGTGTTTTGTTTTTGAATTCTCTTTACAATGCCAAGCTTTCGTTTCTGATCTAAAAAGATATCCTAGGTGATTTACCGTGTAAGGATATACTCTGCTAAGCTTAGAAATTCATTGATCCTTTGTATAGCATTTATTGCAACCTGTGAAAGTGTTTTTTTCCTGATAATTTTGATTTTAGATTAGCGAATTAGCTGGTACTGTTTAATTTTTTGGGAAACTCTGTTGTGATGCAGTTGCAACGTTTAAGCTTATCAAAGCCCGGACAAATACTGATTGAAAACTTTTGATGAAGATAACAACAAAAGGCTAAATAATAAATGCCCTGCCCAAACCAAAACACAACCGAATTACAAATGTTGAGGATAACTTCCGTCCGCCAATATTTTACTAAGCCTTTTGTTGGCTTTAGCCTTTTCGATGTCCAATTACTATTCGGCAATTATTATGTCATCTGAGCTCCATGTATAAGATGTTTTCAGGAAGCAATTACATTTTGATTATCCAATGCCTTGTTTCGGGTTTCTTCTTGCAAACGCTTTCTTTTCTTCAGTACAAACCTGCGTAGCAAATATTTCTCAATGGCTATATTAATGGGTTGTAAGCTGAAAATGATTATGACTTTTGCCAGTATGCTTAACCAGAAATTCCCAGGGCCGATACCACCCAACACATAGGAGAAGATTGGGTCTTCTGCAACGATCAGTGCAATGCCAACAAAGAGCGTGATGCCTTTTGCTTTCCGGCTGATTTTAGTAATGGTCAGCTCATCAATGGTTTCCTGTAATTGGTGGTTTTTATCTTCAATTTCCTGCTTTTGTATTTTGATGATGATGTTCTCTTTCATCGTTTGCTCTGCTTCAAATATTAGTTTGGCATCAGTCAGTTTTCTTGTATTGTCTTCCTGCAGAACTTTTTCCTGAAGCTCGTGGAAAATCTCATAGTGATATAAGCTTTGTGCCAGGATGTTCATGCCTTTGTAAACCTTTGAAAGCAACAAATGAACCTTGAATATTTTAGGTTTCACTTTACTTTGTTCAGCCATGGCAAGCCCTTTATTTAGGATCTCAAGTGCTTCATCCCACCTTGCCTGCTTTATATAAATTTCCCCAAGATTTGTGCAACAGCTAATTACTGCGCCAGTCAATTTTTCCTGTTCGTGTATGGTCAACGCCTGCTTATTCAATTGCTCTGCTTCGGCAAGATTACCCGACCTGAAATTAAAAATCGCCAGTTCGATTAGCGCGTCACCTATGTTTATTGGGCTTTTGGTTTTTTCAGCTTCTTCCAATGCTCTGTTAAAATACTCTATTGCTTCACCAGGTTTATCCAGCTGCATCTTTGACATCGCCTATTTTTAAACCTGTTTCATAGCCTGTATTAAAAATAGAAAACGCTTCTTCATAATTTTGCAGTTCATAATTTACATTGGCCAGACTGTTGCAACTACCCTCGAGGAATATGGGATAGCGCTCTGTTTGTTTAAAATAAGCATAGGGTTTCAATAATGTTTTAAGGGCTAAGTCGAAATTTCCCAGCGAGCGATAGGTAACTCCAATGATCAGCGAACACATTTCCACGCCATCTTTATCGCCCATCTCCTCAAAAGAATTCCGGGCTTTTGAAAGCAACGGAAGAGCCAATTCATGATTCTCGCCCAATAAATAATTTGCTCCCATTAAAAATTCAGCATAGTAAAACTTCAGTGGTTGCTCCGCGGCATTTGTTTTAGCCCATTGGTAAAATGCAAATGCACTTTCACTCCTTTCATCCTTTGCTGCGGGTATAAATAATTGCACCATGGGCGACCAATAGCGGTGGATGTCAGCATCAGTGCAGTTTTTTACTTCTGCCAATAACTCGTTAATCTTTTCAAAGTCTGTCATAATTAAATATGGAGAATGTTTATCAGTTTGTCTTGTTATAGCATTGGGCAAAACATTTATGAAAATATCCGAAAGCCCCGAAAAAATCAAGTTTTACAAATGGCACACAAATAGCTGGAGTTATACTTTTGTCTTGACCGACCAGTAGAGATTCCGCTCTATGGTGGAATGCCTTCTTAATGTCAGGATCTGATTGCTCCGTATTTCTCGAAACCCGGGTCGCATAATTTATAAATGAGGTCATTATTAATAATTGACAGATAAATGTAGATGTATTTTAAGAAAAACACATCGACTGCATAAAATCAAGTCCGTTGCTCATGGCATACTCGAAGTACGATAACTTTAAAGCAAAACTCATAATTATGAATAAAAATGTTTGTTCCATAGGTTAAAAATTATTTTCTGGGTCATTGTCAGTAAATATTTTTCGCTACCTGACTGAGTGGTTGGGACGGGCGTCGTAACGATATAATCATAATTCTTTAGTACCCATCCCAATGTTTTTAAGAGTTGTAATCGATTAAAATCCGAACTTGATTATTACGCATTTCCAATGTAGAAATGCAAAATAGTGTCCTCCCCTCGAAGGCCTGCTGTCCCCTGTATTCAGTCAGTGTGGTCGGACTACTTGTCAAACACATTTTATCTGTCATATTTTCTTTTCAAATAGTTCATTAATTCTAAAATCCCTTAGTATGTTTTTGTGGTTTAAGAATTCATAAAAATAATAAACGCAAGATTACATTCTCTGTCAACTTTAACGGTCGTTATAAATGCCCCAGCGTTGCCTGTATTGCTTGCGATTTGATGTTTGTTCTCAGCTTATTTTATAGAACCAGCCAAATGAAAAAAACCAGCAATCCAAAAAAAAAGAATTTTTCAAATTTATCTTTTGATAAAATCGAAGTCGTTTTAAACATGAACTTTTTCAATGTTTTTTATTTGGTTCAATATGAATTAATACATGCCCTAAATTCGGTATTTCCTTTCGTAAATGGTCTTTTAAATTATGTGCTATATCGTGTCCGGCTTTTACGGAAATTTCACCATTTACGATGGCGTGTAAATCTATGTGAAATTTCATTCCAGCTTTTCGGATAAAACATTTCTCTGTTCCTAAAACACCTTGTACTTCCATAGATTTTGTTCTAACTTCAATTATTAGATCTCCATATAGTTGTTCGTCCATAACCTCGCCTAGAGCTGGTCTTAAAATTAAGTAGCTATTATACAAAATAAAAGCGGAGGCAAATAAGGCAGCCCAATCATCCGCCGTTTCATAACCTTTTCCAAAGATGATTGCTATTGAAATTCCTATAAAAGCCATTACCGAGGTTATTGCATCACTTCTATGATGCCAGGCATCTGCTTTAAGTGACGAACTATTTGTTTCTTTGCTTTTCTTAATAACAAATTGAAATGAGATTTCCTTCCAAACTATTATGAGACCTAAAACAATCAAAGTCCAGGATTTCGGAATTTTATGAGGTGTCTGAATATTTTGAATACTTTCATAAGCGATTATTGTAGCCGAGACAACAAGAAAAGCAGCTACAGCAAATGTAATTAATGGTTCAATTTTACCGTGTCCGTAGGGATGATTTTCGTCTGCTGGTCGTTTTGCATATTTAAAACCTAATAATACTAAAAGTGATGCAAAAATATCTGTTGTCGATTCAATGGCGTCTGCCATTAAGGCATAAGAATTACCAAAAAATCCTGCGAGCCCCTTTATTATGGCTAAAATAGTATTCCCAATTATACTGAAGTAAGTAGTTCGGATTGCGGATTGCTCGTTATTCATTCAGTTTATTCAGGTTGCTGTCATCATTTGGCTTTAAGAATCAATTGCTTCTATACTCCATATATTAGGAGGCTATATATTCTGTTTGTGTGCCAAAATTATTTCCAAAAATATCAAAATTCTCAGAAATTCAAGTAGGTATGAACTATTTATAAACACCTGTTAAATAAACGGGTTGCGCTTTATTTTTTCCCGGCTGTAAATTCCGGTGAAGCTGACCCCCTTGTTCCGGAATATACACCGGCTTTATCATGGGTAGTTATCTGAACCTCCCTATAATAGCTATTGGCGGTCTGGGTGTGGCCATAGCCTTGATCATCACTGGCAGGACAAACCGGGAAGCAGGCGAGGAGCAAGTACCTATGGCTGAAGAAGCTTCACCACAATCCCCGGTATTTTCCAGGGCGGATATCAGAAGTTTGTTTTTTCGTTCACTCACCCTCGAAGCGAATTTTAATTTCGAAACCTGTCAGAATACATGTTTTGCATTTTCAATGATTCCCATCTTGAGGAAAATATATAGTACAAAAGAGGCCATTTCACCTGCAATTAAAAGGCATTTGCCATTTTTCAATACCAGCCCTTTTGGATCTGCACTTATTTTAGGAATTGCTGAGGCTGTTTGGATTTAATTAAATAAACTACTTCTATTTTTAATGATCGGCATCGGTCAGGTATTTATAATGAAGGGGGATAAAGGGATAAAAGTCAAATTTAGCACTTGTGTTCTTTTACTTAAATACTATATCGGGCGTGGTCTTTCTTCGACTGTATTGCTTTTAATAAAATATTGAATAAATACACTTAGCGTACCCAAAAATACTCCTATAAACAATGCGTAACCTAAATCAGGCTGTAATACAGACATGGATAACAAAGGTAAATCTGCAAAATAAGGAACTGTAAACAACCAACTGAAAGCCACAATAATCCTAATAAATAGCCAAAATATATCTTTTTTATCTTTAGAATATTTAATCACAAATTTTTGTTTTCGCCACTTATTTAAACGCAATAATAATTGTATAAAACTCCAAAATAATATGCCCAAAATGGCGTACCTAAAATATATTTCGTAAGGAATATATTCAACTTTTTTCTGATTGTTTAATATTATTATTACTCCATCCATTAAATTACGAACTGCGTAAAAACTATTTATATTAGTTAAGATTACTATTCCGAAATTTTGGTCAGGTAATATATTAATTGCACTACTATAATTCCTGGTAAGTCCAGTATGTCTGATAGAATGCAAACCATTCCAATCACCAATAGAAAAACCCATTCCATATCGGTTTGAAAAAGGAATTTGCATTTGTTTTAAAGTGTTTTTAGCAAGTAAACTGTCCCTATCTATTTGTCCGTCTTTGAGTAATACTTGTAAAAATTTGGATAAATCTTCCGTATTTGAAGCTATGTCACCTGCTGCAATACCATTGTCATTATACTCAAAACTTCTTTTGATTGGATAGCCAAAAAGGTATTGATAACCATTTTTCAGTCCAAAACTTTGTGTTCCCTGATAAGTTGCAAAAGTATTTTTCATAGTACAAGGGATGAAAATGTACCGGTTTACATAATCTGCATATTTTAAGCCACTTGCCTTTTGAATGATTTGTCCTAATAATTGATAGTTCAAATTACAATAAATATGTTGTCTGCCTATTGCGCTTTCATCCGCATTTAACGACAAAAGATAGTTATCGTATGCCCTTTCAATTTCTGCCTGATTTTGACTTTGAGGTGTAAAAAAGCCTGCTTTTTTGGGCAACCCACTTGTTTGATTTAGTAAATGTCTGACTGTAATTTTATCAGATATATTTTTATTATTGGTTTCAAACCAGGTAAGGTGTTTTTTTACTAAGTCATCTAAATTTATTTTGCCCTGTTCAACTAATTGCATGGTTGCAATGGCTGTAAAGGGTTTACTTACTGAACCAATTAAATAGTTGCCCTTACTTTTATCATTGCCCAATTCTTTTATATACAGGGTGCTATCTCTAGTTGTAATGGCAATACTAACATTGGGAATATGCCAGGTTTGCATCTGTTTTTCCAGGAAAATATCAATTTCTCTAAAATCATTTTGAGCCAAAAGATTCCAAACAGGAAAGAGATAGATAATGATTAGTAATATTTTTTGTTTCATCGGTATTTTCACCTGCTTTTCTAAATGTTGTCCGTAGTTTTTGCTTTCTTAGTCCTTTTTAAAGTCCTAATTTGTCCATCAATATTCTTTCATATTCACCGTCCTCAGCAGGATACCTAAGAACTTTTTCAAATCGCCCGAACTCTTTCGCTAAAGCCCATACTAAACTTTCTCCAGCCGGTATATTATCAGGATTCTCCAAATAAATGTCGTCTTTATATGCTTGGTCAGCGTCTAGTACTTCCCAGCCGTTATCTTTGAAATACTGAATCAAGTCGTCCAGGAACAACGCGGCCGCCAGGTTATGATGCAGCAATAGTACGTGGCTAATTTGCCTATGTGTTAGTTCATACGATAATGAGTCGTAAAATAGAGCTCTGTTTAATAAATGTTTTTTATAATAACTTTTATAGCCAGAAACATCAGCATTAGGATTTTGCCTAATTCTTTGAACCAATCGACCATCAATATACCAATCGGATGCATCTACTGTCACGGAACCATTTTTGTATCCCACATCCCGTAAAAACTTTCTAAAGCCATTTACCTTTTCTTTTGTATTCCCTTCTTTTAAATAGGGAAATCTGAAATAAGGAAGATAATTGGAATACTTCTTAATTATACTGTCGTTTTGAATGAACTCAGACTTAAAGGATTCAAGAGTCACTGTTCCAGAATTGAAGTTGGGATGAGAAAAAGTATGATTTGCAATTAGATGTCCTGCATCGTTCCATGACGATAAAACGTATTTTCCTTTCTGAGTCATTTTGTTATTACCTGTCGAAAATAGAATTGCTTTTAGATTGTGCTTTTTCAAATTGTCAAGCAGCATTTGATTCCATCGCTCCAATTTATATTGTCCTATATCATTTATTTGACCATCATCGAAAGTAAAGGAGATTCTTGGCTTTGTTCGGTCATTAAGTTGATCAATATCCTTGTCAGTGAATGATAAAGCAAGTAGCAAAGTAGTCCAACTCAAAATAGCTACAAGTAATATATAGGAGTGTTTTTTCATTCTTCCATCTTTCGTCAAAAATTACTGCCTATATTTGGCTTTACACAGCAGTTTCATCTATTTTGTATACATCAGTAATTATAAATTCTTGTTATGTACCAAATTCATTTCCAAAAATATCTAAATTCTCAGAACTCCAAGCGGAAATGTATTTAAGATTTTACAAATTTGTAATTTTCCGGCCTAAGAATTACATGGGTATTCTTATAAGCTTTATCTATCTCCGCATCTTCAGTTTCATCGAAAATCTATAATTAGAATTAGGGGGTGTTAGATGATCCCGATGTGCTTCACGATTAAAATTAATTAAAATGGAATATGACGCAAATAACAAAATTGTAAGACTCTGTGCTGAAGGTATGGAGCTTGAAGGACTTGGAAAGAAAGAGGAAGCATTTAACCTTTTTCGCCAAGCTTGGGATGAAGCTTCAAACGATTTTGAAAAATTCACATCAGCACATTATATAGCCCGACATCAAGAAAATATTGAGGACAAGTTGAAATGGGATGAAGCAGCTTTAGAATTGGCACTGAAAATAAATGACGATAATGTTAAGGGTGCTTTTCCTTCATTATATTTAAACATTGCTAAATGCTATGAGGACTTGAATGACCTGGACAATGCAAGAAAAAGCTATCGGTTGGCTTTATTGCATACCGACTTATTACCTGATAATGGCTATGGCAATATGATAAAAGGAGGAATTATGAATGGATTAGACAGAGTAAAATAAATACGGTTGCAACAAATAATGACCGAAATGAAACAATGAACCGCTAACGGCACCTATAAGAAATGAGCGGTTCATTGGTCAAATGAAGCTTTCCCGCTTAGGTGCGACAAGTAGTACTTCGTATCAAGGTCTGTGGTGGTAGACCCACCTTCACTTCGCTTTACTTCATTCTCACTATTAATAAACAAACTTGTCAGAAATAATTACAGTTTCAAAACTCAGGTCAGATGACTCCTATAGTCGTATCAGATCCGTACGATAAATGTAGGGATGCTGATATTCATCATCCGCACTCATAGGAAGTTAACCTCGATAATAGTTGGTTTTCAATTCAACTATTTCAGCGACCGTTGGCAATTTTTGCTTCTGCTGCAAAAATTGGGTTTATTGGAGCCTACTTCGCAAAACACCTATTTGCCACAGTATTTTATAATTGCACCTGAGACTTTATAAAAGCACTATTCTTCCTAATCACCACAGGAAAAGCAAGTTTCGAAAACTGGTTAGATGATACCAATCTGAATTTTTTGCTTTTTATTTTACCTTCAGTAATATAAAAATAAGTGTGAATCAACTGATGAGAAAGTACCTGCTTGCCCGATAAAATTGTCTTAAGTCTCTTGCTTCCAGATAATTCCAAAATCCAATCTTTCTCTAAATGGGGAAACTTTTTATTACTGGTTTCTATTAGTGGAAATTCATAAAGACCTTTCCAAATATCATTTTCCAATCTTTTGTTAACATAGATTTTATTGTTATTAACTATGATAAAATAATGGAAGTATCTGATTCTTTTCTTTAGCTGAGTTTTAGGAATTGGCAATTCCCCGACCAGGTTATTTTTAATTGCAAAGCATGATTTTTTGAGCGGGCATTTACTACACATAGGATTCTTAGGTAAACAGCACATGGCTCCAAAATCCATTACCGCTTGATTGTATTTACCAGAAGATTTCTTGTCTAAAAATTGATCGGCAATGCTTTGAAAATATCTTTTATCCAAACTGGAGGTCATACTCTTTTTTATACCCAGGTACCTTGAGAAAATACGATGTACATTTCCATCCAATACAGCGTAAAGTAAATCAAATGCAAATGTAGCTATAGCGCTTGCCGTATATATACCTATACCTTTTAATTGTAAAATCTCTTCAAACCCGTTGGGAAATTGTCCATTATGTATGGTAACGATCATTTTCGCAGTTTCATGTAAATTCCTCGCCCTGGAGTAATAACCCAGCCCTTCCCATAATTTCAATACTTTATCTATAGGTGCTTCGGCAAGTTTCTTTATGGTTGGGAATGATTTTATAAAGCGCTCATAGTAAGCTCTTCCTTGTTCTACCCTCGTTTGTTGTAAAATAATTTCTGATACCCAGATTTTGTAAGGATCTTTTTCTCCTTTCCATGGCATGGGTCGGGTATGATTTTCACTCCATAGATATATTCCTTTTTGAAAAATCTCTGCTGAATTTTTAGTTACTTTGTAAGCATCCATTTATTGACAACAATATTAATACATCAGTTTATGAAAAGAAGGAATTTTTTAAAGTATAGTTCGGCGTTTTCTGCCGGTTCGTTAATAGCTTCATCAGCTTTCGCTTCCATTATAATACCTAAAGTAAAGGATAAACTTGGGGTAGCATTAGTAGGGCTCGGGTATTATAGCACAGATTTGCTGGCTCCCGGATTGCAAGTAACGGAGCATTGTGAACTAAAAGGTATCGTATCAGGTTCACCGGATAAAATTGCGAAATGGCAATCACAGTATAACATACCCTATAATAATATTTATAATTATAATTCTTTCGATTCTATTGCCAATAACCCTGATATCGATGTGATTTATATAGTGCTTCCTCCGTCAATGCATAAAGAATTTGTTATCAGAGCTGCAGCTGCAGGCAAACATGTATGGTGTGAAAAGCCGATGGCTATGGATGCTGCAGAATGTCGCGAGATGATAGATGCCTGCAATAAAAACAAAGTGTCTCTAGCAATAGGATATAGAATGCATCACGAGCCTCAGACTCAATTATTGATGAAATGGGCAATTGAAAAGCCATATGGGAAAATAAAATCTTTGTCAGCGAAGGCAGGCTACAAAGAGAATCGTACAGATCACTGGAAGCAGAAAAAAGAAATGGGGGGTGGTGTAATGCGTGACATGGGTGTATATCCTCTAAATGCAGTAAGATATGCAACCGGTTTGGAACCTATATCAGTGATGGCGAAAGCATCTACGACAAGGCCTGAGATCTATAAAAATGTAGAAGAAACGATGAATTTCGAATTAGAATTTCCTGGCAGACTTATAGCAACTTGCGAAGCAAGCTTTGGAAAAGGAATGAATGCCCTTGACGTAAAATGTAAAAAAGGCGGTTACGTGGTAGATCCCTTCCAGGCTTATACTGGAGCTGTGATCAAGACAACTGATGGTAAAAAACTTGATGCTAAACTGAAACATCAACAAGCAAAACAGATGGATGATGATGCATTGTCTATAATGAATAAAAAGCCCATGCTGGTACCCGGTGAAGAAGGGCTGAAAGATATGATAGTAATAGATGCTATTTACAAATCTGTAGGCTCCGGAAAGAAAGAAAAAATAGGCTAATTTTAAAATAAATCCCAATAAAGCAGACAAACTGATTACTTAATAGACTTTGCGATGTCGGTTCTATAAGCCTGAACAGCTGGAATGATAGCAGCAATGATTCCAATAGAAATGGCGCCTATCCATAACCAGGCTTCTTCAGGGATGAAGCTCCACGGAGCAATTTTATATTTATATGCTTTGAAAATATTTTCTGCACTTAGTTGCAAGGCAAAATGGGATAGAAAGATCCCTATTATATACCCCATGCAAGCAATAATAATCCCTTCCATTAAGATCAAGGTAAAAAGTTTTACAGGTGTCGCTCCAAGTATACGCATCAATCCCAATTCTTGCTTCCTTTCTTTTAACGAGTTGAATAGTGAAATAAAAATGCTCAAGCCAGAGACAAATGCTATCACCCAGGCTAATAATTTTAATGCATCAAATCCAATGCCCATCATCGAAAATAATCGATTGATTTCTATGGCTGGATTAGCTGCCTGTAACTGTGTATTTTGATTTATGCTTCGCTGCATATTCAAAGTCATGATATTTTTTGCTTTGAATTGAACCAATAGAGTAGTGATATCATGCTCTATTGCAGTGTCTGTCAGCTGATCCTCTTCATGGTCATGATCCTGGTCTGTAGTATCTTTTTTTAAAGCATGTTCATGTACTTGCCAGATGCTTTCAGGAGGTGTCAAAATAAGTTGATCGCAAACAGTATTGGTAGATTTTAATATCCCAACTACCACAAAAGGGGCATGATCATGCTTGTTAAAATCATCCGTAGTAAGCCCGTGCGAACTTATAAAAGTATCACCTATTTTTAATTTTGTAATTGTTGAAACGGTGGAACCTATCACCGTTTGCATGGGCATCTGCCACCAGTTTCCATTGGATAATTCTGCTTTGTATAAGGCCGGAAAATCAAGGTTGGTACCCACTACCCTGAATCCATTGTAACTATCACCTAATGAAAGGGGGACTGCCTTTTTGATCAAAGGATGCTTTGGATTCATAAAAGGTAATACATCTTTCAGGGGGATATTTCCGGTAGGAGCATCTATATGATATAAGCCGTTTAGGACTAATTGCAACGGGCTACCTTTTGCCCCTATGATCAAGTCGATGCCGGCCAGGTTGTTTTCAAATTTTGAAGTAATCTGCTTATTTAGATTGAATAGGAGCGAAATCAAGCCAATGCCCAATGAAAAAAGCACCAAACTTAGCATCAAATTGAGCGGTTTGAAGAACAAATTTTGCAAACTCAATTTGATCATTTTCATTGGCCGATGGTGATTTGTTGATCAAATAATGATTTTACACGGGCATCATGTGTAACTACTAAAAGTGATGAATTCTCTCGCTTTGCTTGCTCATGTAACAACTCTATAACTTCATGGGCATTGCTGTCGTCCAAAGCAGATGTGGGTTCATCAGCTAATACAATGGTGGGTTTGTTAACTAATGCTCTGGCAATAGATGCTCTTTGTTGCTCACCTACGCTCAACCTCGATGGAATATGATGGGCATGTTGATCTATTTGTAACCTGTGAAGTAGTTCCTGAATTCTATTTTTATTTACTTCGGTACCAGCTAATCTTTGGGCCCATGAAAGATTTTCGAAAACACTGACAGCTTGAATAAAAATAGGTTGTTGGAAAATCACTGCTATTTTACTACCTCTGAAGGCGTCCAGTTTACTTGCAGATAATTGATACAAATCTTGATTATCAATGGTAACTACACCATTCGTTGGTTTTAGTAAACCTGCTAAAATATATAGTAACGTTGTTTTCCCGGAGCCAGATTTTCCTATAATAAGGCTGTGTTGGCCATCATTTAAATTGATATCCGGAAACCGAATCTTAATTCTGCCAGGATATTCATATTCCAGTTGGTTGGTAGATAGCACCTTGCAAATCTAAATCATTATTGTAATATCCCCTTAACATAAAGGAGCCAAAGAATTTGATTTCTTTGGCTCCTAAAAACTATATGAAAAGACTCTAAATAAATTCTTTCGACCTTAATTGCCTGCACGGCGCTGCTCATCTTCCAATCCCGTTTTTCTTTGGCGAGCTCCTTTGACTTTTGTATTTCCAAACCGATAAGTAAAATTAACTCTGAAAGTTTGCGATTCATTGTAGCCTCTTCCACTGAAATAGATGCCTCCAAAATCACTTATAGCTTTCCAAGATGCCGTCTTGAACAAATCTGTAAAGGAAAGTTTAATATCCGCTTTTCTATTCCAAATTGATTTTTGCAATCCGAGATCCACTGTTCCCATACCTTTATTTACAAAGGTGCCACCCCATACGCCACCTCGATTGTACCATCCGGATATTTGCAATTTAATCCCGTTTTTTAAAGAAGCAGTATGCTCTGAGTAAATATTAAAACCATTAGTACCTATACTTAGATTTTTTCCTGTTCCAAAATCAGAATTATATACCTGGCGAAATAGGTTCAAGCTTACATATCCCGAATACCACTTAGCCAATGGCAGCGGAGATGCAATGCCTAAACTATAATTATCCATTTGGGCGATATTCTTTTCTGTAATGAATGTCCTTTTGCGCTGTGTGGAGTCTATGATTTGACCAAAAAAGTCATAGGTTCTGGAGAAAGATAGAGTAGTAGTCACCATTCCTTTCAGGGTATGATTCAAATTGAAATTATGCGAAAACTGCGGCTTTAAAAATGGATTTCCTTTTCTGAAAGCTAACTCATCTAATCGCTGTTCGAATGGATTCAAATTAGAATACCTGGGCCTATCTATCCTTCTGCTATAGGTAAATCCAAATGTATTTGATTTGTTTGCATTATAAGTAAGGGCGAAACTGGGAAATAAATTGGCGTATGATCTTTTTACATCATCATCCGGCTGAGGATTGATACTCATTAATAAGCCCCTGGAATTGGTTGCTTCCAATCTCAAGCCTGCTTGTAATGCCCATTGCTTATTAAATGTCTTATTATAATTTGCGTAGGTAGCATACACTTTTTCATTATAGTTAAATTGACTGCTTTTTTCAAAATCCTGTATTTTATTCGAATTAATAAAGTTGAAAAAATCAAAACCGTTATCTGTTACTACCTGAGAAAGTTTGAAGCCAAGGCCCAATTTGCCTTTTAGCAAGTTTTGTTCATAATCACCTTTTAAAGTCTTTATGTTAATATCTGTATTTGTTATTGAACCAAATATTGAACTTGACAATAAAGAAGTTTCATCCGGTGACATATAGAGATTAGGATTAAAGGAATTATTACCATTTCTGATCATTCCATAATCTGCATCTACATTGAATGTTCTTCCCAGGCTATCTTTGTAAGCGTAGTTAGCATTGAAATTTATATTACTTCTATTTTCTAAAGTTCTGGTTTGCGCATTTAATATAGAATCTATTTTTCCATTATTATTTAAGGTACCAATTAAGGTTCTACCTATAGTATTTTCCACTCCATCGTATTTATTACCGTTGATTAAAAAACCGAAAGTGTGATTTTTATTAGCCAGGTAATCCACTCCAAATCTATAATTTAATCGAGGGTACTTAACAGAGTCACTCTGACTTTTGGTATTCTGATCAAAAAATAAGCCACCTTGCTCACGGTAAAATCCCATATTACCATGGTTTATACCCATGCCTCCTGCCAGATTAGAATAGAAATTGAACTTCTCTGTGCGATGATTAAGATTTAACGAAAGATTCCCTTTTGGGGAAATACCCATCCTGAAATTAGCTGATATAGATCCATTAGTACCGAGACTTAAATTTCTTTTTAACCGAATATTGATAATACCTGCATTGCCTTCGGCTTCATATTTAGCAGATGGGTTTAGAATTACTTCTATTGCCTCTATATTATTCGCATTATAGCTTTTTAGAAGGGACGATAAATCCCGACCACCTAGTCTGGCAGGCTTTCCATCGATATATACTTGCACTCCGTTTTTGCCTTTCAGGGTAATATTGTCATTATTATCGATTACTACCCCAGGAGCTTTGCGTAAGATCTCGAAGCCGTCACTTCCGGCTGAGCTGACATTATCAGCCACATTGAGTATCATTTTTTCAGCATTGATCTCAATCATTGGTTTTACCGCAGTTACAGTTACCGTCTGAAGCTCTGTAGCATTTTCGGGAAATACTTGATTTCCCATTTCCAATTGACCTCCTTTATACTCAAATACTGGCACTAAAAAATCTTGTTTTCCTACATAGGATATCTTAAATAGATACTTTCCGGGCTTGGTATTTTCAAATTCAAATTTTCCATCAGGGTCGGTAATTGCACCCTTGGCAAGCGTGCTGTCTTTACTGTTAAGTAGTAATACAGTAGCAAATTCATAGGATACGGATTTGGAGTCACTTACTTTTCCGGTAATAATGTTTTGTGCAAAAATGTTTCCAATTAAAATGGAGAAAAGCATTGCAATGGTTGCTCGATTAATTATTTTCATATAGTTCAAAGACCAATTTTAACTTAAGTAAGTTGCATTGATCAGGTCCGAATAACCAGCTTTACGACGAAATATAATCAGGCCTCGACTAAAACCCTGAAAAATTAAGACTAAAATTCTATCGATTTAGAAACAGGTCTAGTTTCTTAGATCAAGCCCCCACATAAGCTTGTCTCTCAAGGTCTTAAGAAAAGAGGTACCCTGAATTTTCACTAGATTAATATCAAAAGCATTCCTTTTTAATGTGATGATATGTTCACTGGTGATGAGACCATATTTTGAGTCCAGCGTGCAGAGAAAATTTTCGGTGCGGCCTTCTACTTTAAATTCTAGCACAGAATCGTCTGAAATGACTATAGGTCTCACATTAAGATTGTGAGGGGCAATAGGTGTCAAAACAAAATTGCCAGATTGAGGGAATATAATGGGTCCACCACAACTCAACGAATAACCTGTAGATCCGGTGGGAGTGGCAAGTATCAATCCATCAGCCCAGTAAGTGTTTAAAAATTCATTGTTAAGCGTAGTATGTATCTTTATCATGGATGAATTATCCCTTTTTAATATGGTAAAATCATTAAGACCAAATACATTATCATCAAAAACAGGAGCATTGCTTTGAATACAAATCGTGGTCCGGGGCTCTAACGTGTAGAAACCGGATTTGATAGATCGGACCATCGAATACAAGTCATCTTTTTCAATGACAGCCAAAAAGCCTAATCTGCCCAGATTAAAACCTAAAAAGGGAATTCCCGAATCACCACCAAATGATACTGCTTTGAGCATGGTGCCATCACCTCCCGCACTAATGACCATATCTATTTTATGATTTTTAAGTTGCTCCGTGGTATAAATGATAGGAATATGATTTAACAAGGAGCTTTCGGGATTATTATATTGAAACAAAGTACAGTCATTAGATTGTAAAGCATCTACTAATACCTGGTAAGTATTTCTTGCTTCCCCTTTTAATTCCATTGAAAATAATAGTATTCGCATATCTATCTTAAAAATCGTCTTTGAAATGTAGGAAAAATCCTGATTGTTTTAGGTGATTAACACTCCAATCTAACTGAATAAATGAAGTATTAGACAATAAACACTCCAGGCTAAGTCCTGATGAGTACAACCATCTATTACCAAAAGAATTATTTTCAGCGTAATAAACATTATTTACATAACCAGTACTGGCGTGGGCGGATATACCAAGTTTGACTGGTTTTGATTTAATGCCAAATTTCGATTTTGGAAATAAGGTTACTTTTTTATCATAAAAAACAAATCGCTCTCTGAATTTTAAAAAAAAGTAATCAAGCCCATCTACCACATAGTATTCGTACCCTTTAAGGTAGTTTTCTCCATACCCGAGAGCCCGGCTATTGTAATAGGGTATTTGATCCCGAATGATGGAGCCTTTAGCCCTGATCATTATACCTGCATTATGTTTTTTACTCCATGGAATGAATTGCTGTAGTGTTATATTAGTATACAATGTGTTTAAGTCCTTTTCATTACCTAAACCTTCTTTTATGATATTTAACTCTGCTAAATGGCCTGTACCAGGATAGTATTTTAAATCCCGATCATCGTAACGAATTTGATATTTTAGAGACAAAAAATTTTGAGAGGTCTTATTATTTAGAAAGAAATCTGGATTTAAAACCTTACTTATTTCATTGGAAGTTTTATTGTAGGAATATTCCAGTTCCAGTCGCTGAAACAATTGTAAAGAGATTCGGTTTTCAAGCCCAGTATTGAATCTCATTCGGTGCAAGCTATAGTCATCGTCTGCACTTTTGTAAAAAGCTAATTGATTTTCTACTGTATTAAAATAGGATTCTTTGTTCTGGGCATAGAATATCTTTGATGTGAATCGCCAGTTTCTATTTAGTCCCCAAAATGGCCATGAATATTCGAGATCAATTTTGGTGCTATAGCCTCCTTGTAAAGTGATTTTTAAAGCATCAGCTTGCCCGGTAAGGTTGGAATGGATGAATTTAATTCCAAGGTTTACCCGTTTAAGAGAACCATTAAATTGATCCCACCACACATTGAAATTTCGATCAGCTAGTTCGAATATGGGGATGGGATATATATACCATGCCTCCTGAACTTTTATCAATATGCTAATATGATTTGATTCGGTATTCCATGATTTTATATTCAAATACACATCCTTGAACAAGCCTGTGTTTAAAATTCGGGATCGGTTCTGATTAAATTTTTGCGTCAGTCCTGCTAAGGAGATGGTATCGTTTTCTTTAAAGTTAAGTTCACGCCGAATAATGTAATTCTTTGTCTTTGTATTGCCTTCATATAAGATGGAATCTATAAAAAGTGACTGCGCATTTATGCTTACAGTAATAAGAGTTAAAATAAAAAGAAAGGAAAACCTTTTCATGAAAAAAAATCACACATCCAGATAACGCATAAAGGCATCTATTCTATCTTTAAAGTTGTCCATAACTTCTTCTTCTGTGTAAGAAGCAGTCACTTCGTAATCAAATCTTCTCAATGCAGCCACTATTCTGGAAATATCTATTTTATTTACTTTTATAGTAAGTACTATTGTTGTGGCAGATGGTCTGCTAATGATACTGCTTAAGATCATGGCATGTTCCCCTTCAATGATATGTGATATTTCAGAAAGGCTATATTGACTGTCTGCAAGATGAATTACTAAAATACTTCCTGGCTCTGACCAGGCGAAACTTTTATTAAAGTATTCAAAAAGATCGTTTCTCACCACTACACCTGAATATTCATTTTTATCATTCAATACAGGTAATAATGTCAGTCCTTCTTCAGATATTTTTTTCATCACATCAAATAGATGATCGGAGTATTTGCAGGAGACGGGATCTAAGGTGTATAAATATGATTCGAGGGGAGATTCAATAGAATGTTTTATTATTTCTTCTTCACTGATAAGGCCGAGATACTCAAGGTCATTACACACCGGCAAATGAGAAATTCCAAATTTTTGCATTAACTGAAGTGCTTGCTCACCATCAGCCTGTGAATGTAAAGGCCTTATTTCTTCTGATATGAGTTCGCGAGCTATCATTTTCTATTTATTAGTTAGACGGTATTTTTAATACCAGGAGTTATTAATTTTATGTTATTTTTTCTAGTCATTCAATCGTCTTTTTTCTAATATATATTCATCATTCGTGATCAATCCTTGCTTTCTCAGTTCTTCCAATTTATTCAATTGATCCAGGAGTACATCATTTTGTGGCTCCAAGGCAGGGTTCTCAGTTAAACCTTTTTCAAAGTGAGAAAAGGAATGGTACCCACTGGCTTTGAAATCATCCCATTGAGGTTGTATTCTCACGTAAGCCAAATCATCATGGGTATTGATTTTGTCATAGTCAGTAAAACCATATTCTACAGCTTTAGTGAGATGATAGTAGGCTTTTTCACCTTGCTCCGTCAATGAGTAAGCACACGCCAGATTGAAATGGGTGGCAATATCTTTTGGCTCAATCTGAAGCGATTTCAAGAATTCCTCTATAGCTCCATCCAGATCAAATTCTTTATATTTTCTGATTGCACTTTCTTTATAAATATTCTTTCGGGTAGCCTGGTAATTTGGTACTTCTACATTTCTCCAACCTCTATTTTGAGCAGGCCGTTGTTGATTATTTGGTCGTTCTTGCCATCTATATTGTCGTTCTTGCCAATTCCCTGGTTGCTGCTGATCATTCTCTATTACCCCACCATTATATTTTTTATTGAATGTCAGATCTGACATCATCAGTAATTTAATACCTTCTATCAGACCAAAAATAAAAGTAACTGCAGGAAACCCTGCATTGACACTCAGCATAAATAAAAAAAAGTAAAAGAATCCTACCCCAGGTTGTCTTAGGTAAAATTTATGCGCACCTACTATTCCTCCAAAAATGGCTAATATGGCAGCTACTAATCTGTTTTTCATGAATAAATACAGGGTCAAGATACAGTATTCGTATCAATTTTGCAGGCCAGGACTGTAATATCATCGGGGAAAGTCTGGTTTCCTTTAAATTTTTCTAATTCTTCCATCAAGAGTGTGTTGAAAGAAGTCGCTCCTTCTTTATGATATTTTTTCAAAAAGTTTTCTATATGATCAAGATCAAAATATTCCGAAGAAGAATTAATGAGGTCGGTAAGCCCATCTGTAAACACGAGTAACATGGACTCTCCCTTTATTTCAAGAGTGCCACTATCAATAAACGGAAGCTTCTCAAAAGCTCCTATCACAGTAGTTCCCGTTGATAATGGTATTATCTGACCCTGGTGAAATATAAGTGGGGAGATATGCCCGCAGTTGATATAATGTATCTCGCTTCTAGTCAAGCAAACATCAGCAATAAACAAAGTAAGAAAGCGATCGCCACCTGTAATATCAAACAAGGCCTCATTGAGCTGAACAACCAGATTTTCAATGGATGTAAATTGTTTGACCAATTGCCTGATATTTGCTTGCAAATTACTCATGAGCAAAGCAGCCGATACTCCTTTGCCTGAAATATCAGCCATGCATATCAGGTATCGCTCCGGTTCTATTACCAAACAGTCAAAGTAATCACCACCTACATTAAAGTGAGGCCGGTAAATACTGGAGACTTCAAATGTTTTAGATTGTGGCAGGGACTGAGGAATTAATAATGACTGTACTTCTCTGGCAAGCTCTATTTCCTTATTCATGCGCTCTTGCTCCACCTGATTTTTAAACAATCTCTTGTTTTCACTCGCCACCGCTATAATATTAGTAATAGTCTGAATGAATTGGATTTTATGGTAAAGATCTTCCTTGTCTGAGACTTTAACTAAGGCATATGCGATAGAATAATCTTTATGATGCACCGGAATTACTATATCAAATTCTTGCAGGATTTCTGGATCGCTTGATTTTACTGTATATAACGTGTGATAGGCTCCCAAAAAAGGGGCAAGTTCATTAGGGTTATATGATTTTTCAAGATTAAACTCTACTGCCAGATACCAGTCTTTTGCTTCCCGTATGAGTAAAAGTACTTTACTCATGCCCATTTCAAATCGCAGAAACTCACGGTACATGATAAAAAGGTCATCACTAGACATATTATTATTAATTGCCTGAGTGATATTTAAAAGTCGTTGGATTTGCATCTGCTTTAGTGAAAGCTGATGTTCCAGTTGCCTTAGCTGCTGTACTGTATTTATGGTACTGGTTTCTGACATAAAAAGCTAAAATACCAAATGTTTTGAGCTATTTTCTTCAATAACCAAACATTTAATAAATTATTTACATTTATTAGAGTTGGTGACCAAATAGTAGGAATAAAATAGTTTTCTGATACAAGTAAAGTTCACCTTTCGAAAATTAAGTCACCTGATAATTTAGATATAACTCAGGTCTTAGCCTTTAAAATTGATCAGAATTTACAACTTAAATCGTAACTGGTGAATTCTCCTTATTAAAAATTCCCTTATGGATAGAATGAGGGCTTAGACATTCAAAAGTATACCCCTGGCGACTGAAATAATCAAGAACTTTGGGTAAAGTATAAGAAAGATTTTTCTTGGCCTTGAGGCTATCATGGAAAACCACGATACTTCCTTCTTCAGCATGATCCAATACATTCCTAAGGCATTGTTCCTTAGTGATTTCCTGATCAAAATCAGCGCTAAGCACATCCCACATAATGATGCGGTAATGCCGTTGTAAAAATTGGATTTGGGCAGGCTTCAACCTTCCAAATGGAGGTCGGAAAAGTGAGGAATGAACCAAATTGGCACAATTCCGAACATCATGAAAATAGGGCAGATTTTCAGAATTCCAGCCATTAATATGATTAAAAGTATGATTGCCTACGGAATGTCCATGCTCTACTATTTTGTCAAAAATATCTGGATGCTGTCGCACATTACTGCCTACGCAGAAAAATGTAGCTTTTGCCTTAAAATTGGCCAACTCATCAAGTACCCATGGAGTTACTTCGGGAATGGGGCCATCATCAAAGGTCAAAAACATTACTTTTGACTTTACCGGTACCTGCCAGATAAAATTGGGGAAGAAATTTTGAATTAATTTTGGAGTCTTAATCAAATACATAACATGTCTTTAAATTGTTCATGAGATAATGGGATAACTTTGCGTCTTGTCAAAACTGCATAGTCTTTCAAATAACGCCTGCAATCTATGCATCGTTGCCACAAAATGCAATTTTAATTATCAAACAAAGGTATAATGCATTTATGATATTAAATATTTTTGTCATATGTTTTTTAACTTAATAATGAAAAAATGTCAGTAAGAGTAAGATTTGCACCATCTCCCACCGGAGCTTTACATATAGGAGGTGTAAGAACTGCCCTATTTAATTACTTGTTTGCCAAAAAAAATTCAGGTACGTTTATTTTAAGAATTGAGGATACCGACCAGGGCAGATTTGTACCGGGTGCAGAGCAGTATATACAGGAAGCCTTGAAATGGTGTGGAATAGAACCTACTGAAGGACAGGGATATGGAGGTAATTTTGTGCCATATAGACAGTCCGAGCGGAAGGATTTATATTATCAGCAGGCGAAAATACTACTAGAGGAGGGTAAGGCCTATTATGCATTTGATACAGAATCCGAACTTGAACATATGCGTGACCGCCTGGCAAATGAAGGAATACCTGCACCCAAATACGATGCTACCGTGCGCATGAATATGAAAAATGGTTTGACCTTAAGTATTGAAGAAACTCAAAAACTTCTGGCGGCAGATACTCCTTTTGTGATTCGGTTGAAAGTTGATCCTGGTGATTCCATTCAGTTTACTGATATTATCCGGGGAGATGTTGTTTTCGATACTGCTGAGTTGGATGATAAAGTACTGATCAAAGCGGATGGCATGCCTACTTACCACCTGGCCAATATTGTCGATGATCACTTCATGGAAATTACGCATGTCATTCGGG
Source organism: Chitinophagales bacterium (assembly GCA_038251405.1). Taxonomy (GTDB): domain Bacteria; phylum Bacteroidota; class Bacteroidia; order Chitinophagales; family Saprospiraceae; genus JADJLQ01. The sequence goes on along the minus strand of JBBSBH010000029.1, from coordinate 11,354 downwards.
GCGAAGAATGGATTAGCAGTGCTGGTCATCATATATTATTATATAAAGCATTTGGTTGGGACCATCCGGAATTTGCTCACTTACCCTTAATTATGAGGCCTGATGGAAAAGGCAAACTGAGTAAGCGGGATGGTGCGAAATTCGGCATTCCCGTTTTTCCAATTTCCTGGAATGGTGAAACCCCCGAGGACAGTTTTGAAGGTTTCAGAGAATATGGTTTTGAACCTGAAGCGGTAATTAATTTTTTGGCTTTTTTAGGATGGAATCCCGGCACTGACCAGGAAATATTTTCCCTGGAAGAATTAGTAGATGCTTTTGACCTGAGTAAAGTACATAAAAGTGGAGCTAGATTTGATATAGAAAAAGCTCGTTGGTACAATCAGCAATACATTCTAAATATGAGTGCTGAAGAGTTAGAGTCACGAATGGTAAAATCAAAAATTGAATTAGTATCGGATAAAGAGAAGTCTCGTAACATTATTAATTTATATAAGGAAAGGGTACACTTTTTAAAAGAAATGCCATTGCAAGCAGACTATCTAATGCACGAACCAAACACTGTAGATGAAGCTGCTTTAAAGAAACATTGGAAGCCAGGGTTGGAGCCTAAAATCGTAGAATTTACAAATGCTTTGTCTGAAACTAACTATGTCAATGCTTCAGAACTGGAAGCTATTGCCAAAGAAAAATTGAAAGAGTTCGGATTGAAACCTGGCGAAGTTTTTCCAATATACAGATTAGCCTTAGCAGGCGGGTTACAAGGGCCAACGGTGTTTGAAATGCTGGAAATTTTAGGAAAAGAGGGTTTCTCACGAATAATACGCAGAATAGAAGAATTTTCAAACCTAACAATTTAGTTTTTGTATGAAAAAAAAATCAGTCAATCAAAAAGTGCACAAAGAACTGAAAGACTTTGACATCAAGGTGAATCCATTCGGAGAATTGAAAAGCTCCATGAATATTGACGATATTAATGAGTTTTTAAATAAACATGTTCCTGATAAGCGGATTATAGATAATGAAAGCTCAGGAATAGAAGAAGAATAGATGATTATCAGGGCCTTTTTTAATGAAAATTATTGGCAGATGCAACCCTTCATAAAATGATCCCTCATTAAATATGTTAAATGTCCACTTCAATTTGGGGCGATAGGCCGGATGAAAGAGCATTGGTAGATGCTTGCTTGTCAGGTCAGCGTACAGCTCAGTCAGATTTATATCATCGTTACTCTCAGGCGATGTTCAATATCTGTCTTCGCATGGTATCCTTACCTGAAGAAGCCGAGGATTTATTGCAAGAGTCTTTTGTGGATGTTTTCTCCCATTTGCAATCATACCGGTTCGAATCTACTTTAGGCGCATGGATAAAGCGCATAGTAGTAAATCGATGTATTAATCGACTAAAGAGTCGAAAAATGCAATTGACAGAGTTGTCAAATAAAGAGTTTGAAGCTGAGCAAAATGACGCCTTTGATTTTGATGATGAAGATTTGCGAGTAATAAAAATTAAAAAGGCCATCACCATGTTGCCCGATGGATACAGAACGGTATTGACACTCTACTTGTTTGAAGGCTATGACCATGCAGAAATAGGAGAGATTCTTCAAATTTCCGAGGAAACATCGAAGTCTCAGTACAGTAGAGCCAGAGTAAAATTAAAGGAATTGATCACTCAAATAAAATAGATAATGAGTAATGATAAATTAAAAAAGTTTGTAGAAAATCACAGATCAGAATTTGAAAATGATATACCCTCACTCAAAGTATGGGCAAATATTGAGAAAGCTTTGCCTGCCTCAATAAGTCAAAAGCCCCATACAGGAAGAACTATAGCTTTTCAAATAATGAAAATAGCTGCCGGAGTTTGTATTTTATTAATGACCGGTGCCGGAGCGGGTATTTATATGAATCAGGCAAAGTATGGTGAAGCCGCTTCTATTTCCAATATGTACGAACGAAATGAATACATGGAGGCTAAAACCTATTTTACTAACCAGATAGATGCCAAAATAAATGAACTGGAAAAGTATAATACTGACCATGACTTAATGAAGGAATTGCAACAGATTGACCAGGTTTCTACAGAACTTAAAATGGAAATTTTAAAGAACCCTGACCAGGATCAGGATCTACTCATCAAACAAATGATAAAACAATACCAACAAAAACTGTCTACACTCAATAAAATTCTTCAAAAGCTAGAAGAAAATCATCCTAATAAATTAAATAAAACATCTTTAAAAGCAAGTTCAAATGATACACTCCAGTTATAAACTAGTCCTATTTTACATTTTATTTCCACTTCTGGCCTGGGCAGGGGATGGTGATTTTACTAAAAACTACCATAAGGAATACGATGTGCCGGTAGATGCCCATATAGAATTGATCAATAAATATGGATATATCAAAATTCATGCATGGGATAAAAGAATCGCATCCATAGATGTCAATATACTTGCTAATACTACCAATGAGTCCAGGGCCAATGAAATATTTGACAAAATTTCAGTCAGTTTTACCACTTCAAGTAATTACATCAAAGCAGAAACAATCATTAATACGAACCCTGGGAATAAAAGTTGGTGGGATTGGAAACGATGGCTTGGATGGGATGATAATAAGTCTACCTATAAAATTAATTATGATGTCAATATTCCTGCGGACCTTTATTTAAAATTAAATCTCAAGTATGGAGATGCATTTATAGAGAAGATGGATAGAGATGCTGTGTTGAAAATATCTTATGGTCATTTAAGACTAGATGAACTGGCTGCGGATTTAGATTTAGACTTGGCCTATAGTGAAGGGAACATGGGTAATATAAAGAATGGTAACATCAATTTGCGTTACAGCAATATCATCATGTCGAACATGGGAAATGGCTCGTTGAATTTTAAATATTCTGATATAAAGATGAAAGAAGGTGGTGATCTTAAAGCCGAATGCGCATATGGCGAATTAAATGCAAAGCATGTAAAGACATTAGACATTCATAGTAAATATGATGATATTCAGGTAGAATCGGTTGATGAAATATATGTAAACAGTTCCTATTCAGATTTTGACTTCGGTAAAATTAATAAACGATCAAGTTTTACTACTACTTATGGAGATATTATTATCAGAGAAATTTCTCCAGGATTTGAAAATATTGACATTAAATCGGCTTATACTGATATCCGAATCAGCTCACATGGCCAGGCTTATAAATTGGATGCCGATGGCAATTATGCTGATATAAAGACAACCGGAGATTTTAATAGTACTTATTTAGTCGAAAAATCGAGCTCTAAATCCGTTAAAGGGTATTCCAGATCTGAAAATGGAAGTGGTCTTATAAGAGCTACTTTATCCTATGGAGGTCTTCGGATAGATTAACTAACTTACAGATTTTCATGATGTTGTAGTAAGATCAGATAATTTTTGATTGCATTATATTTATCTGATCTCTTAGTCTATCTTTGATCAATGCAATCAACTGTTATAAAAAACGATCCCAAACTGATCAAAAGTTGGGCGATGTTTGACTGGGCCAATTCCTCATATTCTCTGGTAATATCATCTGCTATTTTCCCAGCTTATTTTTTAAGTGTTACTAATTCTACCATCAATGTAGGAGGCTCAATACTGCCCAATAGTTCCTATTATTCCTTTATTATTTCTATTGCTTACATATTTGTAGCTTTGGGGATACCCATCTTAAGTGGCATTGCAGATTATAGTGGGAAGAGACTCTACTTTTTAAAATTATTTACACTCATCGGGTCATTGGCTTGTATCTCTATGTTCTTTTTTAGAGGTATGCACACATTATGGCTCGGAACAGCAGGCTTTATGCTTGCGAGTATTGGGTTCACTAGTAGCCTTGTATTTTACAATTCTTTTTTGCCTATAATTTCTACTGAGGATAAATACGATAAGACCAGTGCATTGGGGTTTGCATATGGTTATGTAGGTAGTGTTCTACTGCTAATAATTAATTTGGTGGTGATTCAAAAAAAGGAATGGTTTGGCATTCATGATTCAGGCTTTGCCGTTCGGCTGGCATTTATAATGGTAGGTCTTTGGTGGTTTTTATTTTCCTTAATACCTTTTAAAAAATTACCCGCTGATACCATTGGGAAATTTGGAAAGGACATTTGGAATAAAGGCTATCGGGAACTTTTATCCGTGTGGAAGCGACTAAAGCATCAAGCGCCTCTTCGTAGATTCCTGGTGGCTTTTTTCTTTTATAGTGCCGGAGTGCAAACAGTTTTGTATATGGCGGCTACTTTTGCTGATAAAGAACTTCATTTTGGCGGATCTGAATTAATCATCATCATACTCATTTTACAATTGGTAGGAATGGTAGGAGCTAATTTTTTTGCATGGTTATCCAGATATATTGGCAATAAACTTGTATTGCTCATCATGCTTGCTCTATGGATTGTGGTATGTGTATTTGCTTATTATACATATACCAAGATGCAGTTTTATATTATTGCTTCCGGGGTGGGCTTAGTGATGGGGGGCATCCAATCTTTATCAAGGTCTACTTATGGTAAATTACTTGACGAAAATGAAGTCGATCTTACTTCTTACTATAGTTTTTATGATGTTCTGGAAAAATTAGCAATTGTGTTAGGTACTTTTAGTTTTGGATATATGGATTTGATCAGTGGAGGTATGAGAAATAGTGTCTTGGTACTCATTGTCTATTTCATAATTGGGATTATTATTCTATCACAAGTAAATATGAGTGGCGCACTTAGGGATACCAAATAAATAAAAGAGATCTTTCTGTATGAAAGACCTCTTTTCATCTTTATTAAAAATTATTCGCTTTCGTATTATTTTTTCGCGGCAGCTTTGGCAGGAGCAGCGGCTGGAGTTGGAGTAGCTACGGCTGCAACTTTAGCAGGACTCGCAGTGGCAGCTTTTTCTTCTTCTTTGATTGCTCTGGTTACATTTACTGATGCTACAGGAATGGCACCATCATTGATAGCTATCAGACCAGTTGGTAATGTAATGTCACGAACTCTAAGTGTGCCACCAACTTCAATATTAGTAATATCAGCAACTATTTCATTTACTAAATTTTCAGGCTTTCCTTTTATTTTTATTTTTCTAATCCTTTGAAGTAATTTTCCTCCGGCTTTTACACCTATTGAATATCCTTCCAATTTTACCGGAACTTCTACAGTAACAGATTTGCCTGGTACCAGCTCCATAAAATCTATGTGAGATATTGCATCTGATACTGGATTAAACTGAATATTTTTTACAAAAACATTCAAAACACCTTCATTGGTCTTTAGAGTGGCTACTTTAAACTCAGGGGTATAAACCAAGGCCTTAATTTCAGAAGAATCAACTGAAAAATGATGATTGGCACTTCCTCCATATACCACACAGGGAATCAGCTTCTTAGCTCTTTCATCTGTGGCGCCTCTGGTGCCATTGAGGGTGCGGGGATGGGCTTTTAATTCTACTGATTGCATGACTCTTTATTTTATCGGGACGCAAATATACTACTATTTTAAATAGAGGGAATAATGTAGGTTCTTTTTTTTATTTAGTGCTTTGAGTTAAGGGTGGCCTAAGGAAAAAGATCTGGATTTAACTTAAATAATGCTGCCAACAAGGCTTTCCACTTTTTAAAATATTATATTTTCTTGTAAGAATCAATGCGTTGTAGTATCTTTGCCAGCCGTTTTCGGCCTCGTAGCTCAACTGGATAGAGCATCTGACTACGAATCAGAAGGTTGAAGGTTCGAATCCTTCCGAAGTCACTAAATATCAACTATTAATATATAAATATAAGTATTATGTCTAGAACTTGTGATTTAACTGGAAAAAGACCTGTAAAAGGGAACTCCGTATCGCACTCCAATCGCAAAACCAAACGCCATTTCTATCCAAACTTGCAGGACAAACGATTTTTCGTCCCTGAACTGAATAAGTGGATCGAAGTCAGAGTTTCTACTTCTGCAATTCGCACTATTGATAAGGTTGGTATTTACCAATTTGTCAAAGACCAAAAAGCAAAAGGTTTTGCAACCTCTGTTCATTTATAATTTTTTATTCCTAATTTTTATCCTGTAAATTTGTAATATCATGGCAAAAAGAAGCAAAGGAAACCGCCAACAAATTATCCTGGAGTGTACAGAACACAAAACTAGTGGTCTGCCAGGAACTTCTCGGTATATCACTGAGAAAAACAAGAAAAATACACCTGATCGGCTTGAAATCAAGAAATTTAATCCGATTATGAAAAAGTATACTGTTCATAAAGAAATTAAATAATCATGGCAAAAGTTTCAAAAAACTCAAAAGTAGCTCAACGGGGTGCAAATGCTGGATCTGGTAAAGATTTCGTCAAAGTCATCAAGAGTATAAAGGATCCTGTTTCAGGAAAATACTCGTTCAAAGAGCAAATCATTCACAAAGACAAAGTGAAAGAATTTTTTGCTAGCAAATAAGCAAGATCTCTTTTCGTTTGTAAAAAATCACCAGGCTTTTGTATGCGCAAGAGCCTTTTTTATTTTATAATTAGCCTATTCTTATTATGAGTTTTTTTAGCAAATTTTTTACTAAAGAAAAAAAAGATGACCTCAATGAAGGCCTTCAAAAAACAAAGTCCTCATTTTTTGAAAAAATAGGCAAAGCCGTTGCAGGAAAAGCTCATGTAGATGAAGAAGTTCTTGATGAACTCGAAAACATACTTATTACCTCTGATGTAGGTTTGGAAACTACGGTGAAAATAATTAGTAGAATTGAGGCTAGAGTAGCTAAAGATAAATACCTCAATACTTCTGAACTCAATGGAATATTAAGAGATGAAATCGTACAATTACTTTCTGAAAATAATACTATAGATGTAGAAGATTATGATTTGCCGGAAAGCCCCAGGCCATTTGTAATGCTCGTGGTAGGCGTCAATGGTGTAGGGAAAACTACCACTATCGGCAAGATTGCATTTCAGCATACGATCAGAGATAAAAAAGTGGTGCTGGGTGCAGGAGATACATTTAGGGCGGCAGCTGTAGATCAATTGAAAATATGGGCTGATAGAGCGGAGTGTCAATTTTTTAGCAAAGGAATGAATGTAGATCCTGCTGCTGTGGCATACGAAACAGTTGATTATGCCATTAAAAACAATTGTGATATGGCCATTATCGATACAGCTGGAAGATTACACACCAAGCTCAATCTTATGACAGAATTGGGCAAAATAAAGAAATCTATTTCTAAAAGATTGGATGGTGCTCCTCATGAAGTACTTTTAGTGCTCGATGCTACCACAGGTCAAAATGCAATAGAACAGGCTAGACATTTTTCTGAAGCTACTGATGTAACCGCCATTGCTTTAACCAAATTAGACGGAACAGCAAAAGGAGGTATTGTACTTGCTATTTCAGACCAGTTTAAAATACCAATAAAGTATATTGGTATAGGAGAAGGGATAGGTAAGTTACAGATCTTCAATAAGAAAGCCTTTGTAGAATCGCTGTTTGAAAAATAAAATTTTACGTAGTTTCTTTACCTTTTTGGTGGAGCATAAAAAAAGCCCCTGTTTCGCAACAGAGGCAGCCTTAGGTTAATTGTGTATGATAGATTATTGATTAGTACCTGAACTTTTCTTAACAGGACTTAGCATGGTAGCTTGTTTTACTGGCGCACTTTCCTCAGCGGGCTTTACTTTGACATTTCCCTTTACTTGAATTACATGAGTCACACCTTCTTCATTGGTGGTAACAGTAACAGTTTTCATTATTTGACCAATACGATCTGTAGCATAATGAATTTCTATTTCACTTGTTTCACCAGGCATGATAGGTTCTTTTGCATAAGTAGGAACTGTACATCCACAACTTCCCTGGGCATTTTTAATTATTAAAGGCTCAGTACCAGTGTTAGTGAATTTCACTTTTCTCACAGGATCTGAGTTTTGAATGATTTCACCATAATCCACAACATCACTGGCAAGTGACATTACAGGGCCGGCTTTGGGTGCAGCTGCAGGCTCAGTCGTTTGAGCGAATGAAATATTTACAAACAAACAAACTAAACTGAACAAAAATATTTTTTTCATCTCTTTAGATTTTAAATGATCTGACAAATTTAATCTTTTGACGATTAAAAAGCAAATAGTCTCCATTATTCTTGTTAAATCACTGTTAATCTTTGAATTTGCAATTATTTTGAAAAGGCTTTGTATTTTAGCAACATTAATTACTTTCAAAAAACCGACCGAATGATTAAAGAAAGTATAGTTTTCGAAGATACACTCAGCCAGGAGGGTCTTAGTGAAGAGCAGCATACTCTGCTACATGATTATTGGCTGGCTTTAATGAGTAGAGAAGTTAGTTTATTAGGTAGAAAAGATGTGTTAAGTGGTAAAGGAAAATTTGGAATTTTTGGTGATGGAAAAGAGGTTGCCCAGGTGGCTCTCTCACATTATATATTACCAGGAGATTTTAGATCTGGGTATTATCGCGACCAAACCATCATGTTTGCCTTAGGGATAAGTACAGTTCAGGAATATTTTGCTCAGATGTACTCCGATAGTGACCACGATCCATTTTCGGGAGGGCGACAAATGAATTGTCATTTTGCAACCCCATTAATCGACAAGGAAGGTAATTGGACTGCTCATCGCGACAGATACAATGTTATATCGGATGTTTCTTGTGTCGCTGGACAAGTAGGAAGGTCACTTGGACTGGCCCAGGCCTCTAAAATATATAAGGAAAACCCATCTATTGATAGAGGGGAGTTTACATACGAAGGCACAGAAATCACCTTTTGTACTATTGGTGATGGAGGTACGGCAGAAGGTCCTTTTTGGGAAACCATGAATGCAGCAGCCGTGATGCAAGTACCCATGGTAATGATCGTGTGGGATGATGGCTATGGTATTTCAGTTCCCAATGAATATCAAATGGTGAAGTCCTCTGTCAGTAGAGCATTGGAAGGATTTATTGGCGAAAAATTGGGAGAAGGAATTCAGATTTTAGCGGTAAAAGGATGGGATTATCCTGAGTTGTGTAAAGTATTTGAGCGAGCCACGAATATTGCTCGTACGCACTATACTCCAGTCCTGGTGCATGTACAGGAGTTAACTCAACCCCAGGGGCATTCTACCTCTGGCTCCCACGAAAGATATAAATCCAAAGAAAGACTGGAATTTGAAAAAGAATACGATTCTATCCATATTATGTCAGATTGGCTAAAAGGAATTGGGATCTTAACCGATGAGTATGAAGACTTGTTAAAAATAAAAGCGAAAGATTTTGTCAGAAAGGGCAGGGATGAAGCACTGGAGGCTAGTTTTCAAAAAGCTAAACTACAAGCCACTGACTTAATCAATATATATGGAGAGTTGGTAAAAATGCATCCTGATTGGGCTCCCGTGATTCAACATCAGATTTTACATATTAAGCAGTTACGAGAACCAGAGATAAATGACCTGGTAAAGAATGTCAGAAGATTTTTAATAGCCCTGCCATTAAATACTGATCATCAGAACTTAAAGATATTGACAGATTGGTTAAGTGCTCAATATACCAGAATACATGAGCGTTTTCACGCCCATCTGATCAGTGAGACTTCCGGGTCAGCACTTAAGGTAAAGTCTATTGTACCAGTATATAGCGCAAGTTCTCCTGTAATCAGCGGATATAAAATCATGAATGCTTTCTTTGATAAATTGTTTTCTAAAGATGAGCGAGTCCTGGCATTCGGACAGGATGTAGGCAAAATAGGCGATGTAAACCAAGGCTTTGTGGGGTTACAGGCTAAGTACGGCGAACATCGCATTTTTGATGTTGGTATCCGGGAGTGGACTATAGTGGGCCAGGCGATTGGTATGGCTATGCGTGGATTAAAGCCCATAGCCGAAATTCAATATTTGGACTATTTAATCTATGCATTATCACCGCTTTCAGATGACATTGCCAGCTTACGGTATCGAAGTAATGGATTTCAATGCGCACCCCTAATTATTCGCACCAGAGGGCATCGACTGGAAGGCGTGTGGCATAGTGGCTCACCCATGGGAATGATATTAAATACAATGAAAGGCATGCATTTGATAGTACCCAGAAATATGGTTCAGGCTGCTGGTTTCTATCAGACTATGATTCAATCAGACGATCCCTGCATTATCATTGAATGCCTGAATGCTTATAGACTCAAAGAAAAATTACCTGATAATATAGGGGAGTATTCGTTACCATTAGGTGTACCGGAAATAATCCATGAAGGTAAAGACCTTACATTGGTTACTTATGGATCTTGTGTTAGAATCGCTGAGCAAGCAATGGATATGATCAGACCTCATGGAATAGATGTAGAGCTTATAGATGTTCAGACATTAATGCCTTTTGATATCCATCACACTTTAGTGGAGTCATTGAAAAAGACGAACAGAGTACTATTCCTAGATGAAGATGTTCCTGGTGGCGCCACTGCATTTATGATGAGGGAAGTATTGGAAGTTCAAAATGGTTACCGATATTTAGATGTTGCTCCTGTCTGTATTGCATCTGCAGAGCATAGACCTCCATACGGAAATGATGGTGACTATTTTTCAAAACCAAATGCTGAAGATGTGGCAATGAAAGTATTGGAGATGGTGAAGTGCTAAAGGCTAATTCGGAATAAAAACAGCTTATCTATTATCTTTACATAATGTCAAACGCTATCAAAGTACTCCCATATTACACGTATGATGAATATTGTAAATGGGAAGGAAGGTGGGAATTAATAGAAGGTCTGCCCTTTGCTATGAGCCCAGCTCCAGCACCTAAACATCAATTAATTGCAGTAGAAATCAAATACGAGTTTAATAAAGCTATTAAAAATAAAAAATGTAACCATTGCAGAGTTTACGATTTTATTGATGTGAAAGTTGAGGATGATACGATATTGCAACCTGATGCTTTAATTGTCTGTAATGAAATTAAAAAGCTATATTTGGATTTCCCACCAGCATTAGTAGTGGAAGTATTGTCCCCATCAACCGCCCTTAAAGACAGAAATAATAAATTTTATATTTACCAGGATTTCAAAATTCCATATTACCTGATGGTAGATCCTAATAAACATGAGATTGAAGTTTTTCATCTGAACAATAACGGGAAGTATCAACTTATGGAGAATGAAGCAAATAATCTATTTAGGGTCTGCTGAGAAACCCCTAACATATTAAGGAATAAAGATATAGAAGGTTAACTTGTGATAACAAACGCAAGGAAAAATGGCGATAGCAAGGAAAAGCCGTGCATCTAAACGGAGATATCTAAGTCAAAATCAATTAAAATTCGAAGGATTTACGACACCATTTGATCAGAAGTTAGATGGGAATAATC
>JBBSBH010000028.1:0-61355 GCA_038251405.1 Chitinophagales bacterium | reverse complement strand
TAAGTGCGGATGATGAATATCAGCATCCCTACATTTATCGTACGGATCTGATACGACTATTGGAGTCATCAGACCTGAGTTTTGAAAATGTAATTATTTCTTACCATTTTAAATCAATAAAAATAATTCATTTTCAACACCTCAGATTTTGCATAGAAATTCTAATGCAAAATTCCGGTTAAGCCAAAGTTCCGGATTTCATTCTGCCTTACTCCTGCGGAGTGATAGTAACCATATTGCCTCTATGCATCACGCACATAAAAAAAGAGCTTCAGGAAATCCTGAAGCTCTTTATAACGAATAAGTTTTTTTTAGATTATCTCTTACCCTTATATGTCAGATGCCAATTAAATTCAACTCTAATATTTGGTGGGTCAGGAACAGCACTGGGCTGTTTCATAAAGAATTTCACATCTACGCTATGATCATCAGGGTTAAATTGATTTAAGCCTGAAGGATCCATTGCAGCAGATCTGGTATTGCCAGCAGGTTGGCCATAAAAATTAGTAATGCTAGTAATCTTATTAGTAGTCGGATCAAAAGTAAATACTGGTGAAAAACTTCCATATCCTGATATACTAGTTCCACTATAAATCGGGATAAACCGATCTACCCAATATTCCGGGTCAAAACCATCTACCGTAGTGGCCCCAGATGTTACCAAATCGTACTTCATTGGAAATACACCCGTTAAAGTAGCAGAAGCATGGTCCACCATAGTACCCGTCACTTCATAAGCACCATCATATTGATTTTTTACGAGGATATTAAATAGACCTTCAGAAGAAGAAGTAATCACTTCAAATCCGCTGGATGCAGAAGCAATAGAAACACCCAAAGCATAATTTTTACTAAGATCAAATTTGGATGGATCTACCGTAATAGTCACTTTCTTGGAGAACTCTCCAGGAGCAAAACTCACTTTCAAATCTTTCAAAGTATACAGACTGGCTGGCATAGGTATCAATTCCGTACCATTATTAGTATTATATTCATCGATAAGGGCATCATTCAATTTCAATTGTACTTCAGCTGAACTGTTTAAACTTGCTTCAGAATTTACATCCCGAACAACTGAAAACATGGTACCAGTTACTGAACCTGGATTAGCATTAAATGCAACAGAATTCAACTCCATATCTGCACCAGAAATTTTTACAAAGTTTTTTCCTTTTCCTTCAATAGCATTACCCCCATCATCTATACAACTCATGTATGATATTAAAAGAGTCAATCCTAAAATATATTTTAATTTCATATTATTCTTTATTTAAAATTTTAAAGCTTAAGATTATTATTTATCCCACCATACTCTTCCATCCTGAGTATCGCCACCTGATATTTTACTTACCGCCACCTGCAAATTGGTATTATTCAAATTGTATTCTGTGGTAGGGTACATATACCGTCTTGGAATTTGTTTTGAAGCACTCACTGCAAATGGAGTAGGTTGCAAATTTGGAACACCCGTTCTTCTCCACTCAGTCCAACCAGATCTGCCATCAGGATATATAGCAATCCATTTTTGCAAATTGATTTTCGTCAAATCACTCGCTGTTCCATCTAATTTTACAGCAGCCAATTCAACAAAAGTTGAATATTTTATATCACTATAAACTCCCCAACTTTCCCAAGAAGCTTTTATACCATCTTGATAAAATTTATTCATGTCACCCGTAATCCAGCCTCTGTTTATAGCTTCAGCTATAGTCAATAAGACCTGGGCTGATGACAAAATAGTAATTCCAGAAGTCTGGGCTCTATTGTCTGGAGATAATATAAGCGCCCAATCTGCATTTTTATTCGTAAAATCAATGGCTGCATCTCTTGTCAATCCATAGGGAACACCAATCACCTCACCTTTTGCACTGGGAGTTCCATATTTCTGCAATCTGGGGTCATTATTAGTTTTAAGTGCATTAACCATTACATCGGAAATAGAATAATCTTTTCGTCCATCATAGACATTATACCAGGGATTCTTATAAGCACCACCCGGATACACCAAAACCACATCATCTGAAGCTGAAGCAAGATAGCCGGCTGGGTCAGAGAAAGCTGCCGCCAACTCAGATTTACCTTGTGCAGCATCCACTTTAGACAAGCGCATGGCTAAAACTATTCTCAAAGAATTTGCAAATTTCTTCCATTTTGCCTTATTGCCATTAAATAAAATGTCTCCTTTAGCGGCTAATCCATTATCAAATAAGCCAATAGATTCCTTTAACGTAGAGAAAAAGCCTTTATACACATCAGCTTGAGTATCGTATGTTGGTTGAGCATCCCCTTTAAGCGCAGTACTGTAGGGTATATCTCCCCATCTGTCAGTCTGATGCATAAAAAGATAGGTTTGCAAAATTTTAGCAACAGCGATCTGATTATTATTAGTGCCATTGACAGATACAACATCTTTAGTATCAGCGTTGGTATTATTGTCTATGATATTTTGCAAATCATACAAAGAACCTGAGTAAGTACCTGTATAATCCACCTGCCTTGCTGAATATAATGAAACATCAGTATACTGAGTCTCAGAAAAATATTGAGCATATAAACCCTCTACAGGGGCTGCTGGCCATCCGCCTAATCCGGCTATAGTATTGGTAAGTAACGCTGAGGTTACCGGGACTGTGGTTGCATTTGGATTCTTGTTAATATCGCCGAAATCAGACAAAGAACAAGAACCTATAAAAAATGCAAGTCCAATAATTAATATATTTTTTATTGAATTTTTCATTTATTTCGATTTTTAAGATTAGAAGCCTAGTTTAATATTGAATCCAAAAGACCTTGTGCCGGGGAATTGACCATTCTCACCATATCGCTGACCAATTTCTGAAGGGTCAAAATCTTTTGTTTTAGATGAAATCAACCATGGATTTCTGGCGATTACGGAAACGGTAATATCATTGATATACTTAAGTCCAAGTTTTTTGGTTGGGATTCTATAGCCCACATTTACTTCACGTAATTTTATATAGTCCAATGGCTTAATAGAAGCTTCGGCAATATTTCTGTTGAAGAACTGATGCCAATAGTCAAAAGCCTCTACATATGTATCTACTGCAGTTCCGTCTTCACCTACTCCAGTAACATGGACGCCACCGCCTACTGAAACTGCATCTCTGCTTGGGTTTCCTTTATCGTTTAGTTCAGCTGTAGCTGCAAACAATCCTGAGAATTTACCCCAATTATCAGAAAGTGAATAAAATACACCACCTTTTGAGAAATCAATATTGAAATTAGCAAATAAATTACCATAGGTAAACTGGTTAGTAATACCACCATTCCAATCTGGTAATACTGATCCAAAATAGGAATTAGGCACTGCCTGGAAGAGTCCAGAGGCATCTAAAACAGCCACCCCTGCAGCATTTCTCTTGATTCCTCCACCTCTTACCTGGCCCCATCTTTGACCAACCTGATGTACTAATGTAGCACCAGCTCTGGTCCCAAAAGTGCCTGTCTCACGAACGATAGCATCTATACCATCGGCCAATTCAACAATTTTGGAATTGTTTTTCGCCCAGTTAAAAAGAATATCCCATTGTGCTTTTTTAGTTTGAATTGGAGTTATTTCTAAAGTTAATTCCACACCATCTCTGTCTACTCGTCCTGCATTGATATTCTTAGAGCTAAATCCTGAAGCTCCTGAAACAGGGACATTTAAGATTTCGTCTATTTTTCTTTCATTGTAATAAGTACCCTGGAATCCAACTCTGTTTTGCCAAAATTTCAAATCAATACCCATTTCATATGAAGTGGATAATGAAGGCTTGATATTAGGATCTACTAATGCATCAGGAGTACCCATTAAGAAACTACCATTCCATTGGTTAGCTGCTACACCATAATTGAGACTTAAGGAATAAGGATCTAAATCTGATCCTACTCTCGCCCAACTACCGCGCAATTTACCAAAAGAAATGAAGCTTGTATTACTCATCAACTCACTAAATACAAATGAAGCCCCTACAGAAGGGTAGAAATATGAGTTTGCATTTTTAGGTAATGTACTGCTCCAGTCATTCCTACCGGCAAAATCTAAGTATAAGAAATCCTTAAAGCCTATAGATGCTGACCCGTATAAGCTATTTACTTTTTTAGAGCCCCTGGAACTAAAGAAAGTAGCAGCAGTTTTTGAGTTAGATAATGTATATAAATCCGGAACTGACAATCCATCTACTGTAGCACCTCCTACAAAAGAGAGTGAATTTTTTCGGATGTTTCCGCCCGCCTGTGCATTCACACTAAATACGCCAAAGCGATTCTCATAGGAAGCAAGTGCTTCATAATTATCTTCCTTACCAGGTTGGCTGAAAACACCATTGGTGATGCCACCAAATGCATTATTATTGGTAATGGATGGTTCATAAAACCCTTGGTTGTAAAAATATGCATTCTTAACACCGGTCTGAGTACCACTAGTTTCAAGTATGGAAGCCGTATGGCCTTCATTAATAACTTCTATTTGATTTCTTCGCAAGAAACCTTGTACTGTGAAATGCTTAAACGGCTTTATGGTAAGATTTACATCCCCAAAAAGTCTATTCCTGGTAGTAGTCTGAGCTACATTTTCAAACCAGTCATAGTAATTGTACCAATAATTACCACCATAGAAAGAAAGCGGGCTAGAAAGGTAATTCCCCGCGTTGTTGTGGTTCCAGGAAGACAGAATACCTTCAGGAGATTTCATACCCTGGTATTCTTTGATTTTATTTAAGTCAAGATCTCTGTGAAACCACTGGTTGAATGACCCTGCTGATTGGTTAGCATAGCCGTCATCAAACTGGCCATTTACTACCTGATTAGAGAAATTGATATTATATCCTGCAGAAATATATTTTCCTAAATCAAAACTTGCTGAACTGTTCACAATGCTTTTATTGCTCTTAGAATAAGGAAGCATTCCTTTTGCATTTTGATTGGTATAAGATAATCGTACATTGTAACCATCACCAGATTTGGTAAGGCTGGCATTATTATTCAATGTAGTACCAGTACCATAAAAGTCCCTGATATTACTTGGCTGACCTACTAATTTAGCAGTTTGTCCAAACGCAGGAGTTCCTACATACCATGCATACCAAGGAATATATTCCTGGCCTACCATACGGGGACCCCAGGAAGCATCATCAGAATAGTCAGGATAAAATTTACCTTCAAAGGTTTTCCATTCGTCAGGCATGCCTGGCTGCCAGTTAAATTCTATCAGGTCAGAAACACCGCCACCTGAATATGAATTCTGATATTTAGGAAGGATGTAAACATTGTCAAAGAAAGTACCGGAATTGATGTCTATACCAATGGCACCTTTCTTCGAAGATTTTTTAGTGGTAATCAAAATGACACCTGCATCACCGCGTTGGCCATAAAGGGCGGTAGCATTGGGGCCTTTAAGCACATTCATGGTGGCTATATCATCTACACTGATGTCCGAAGCACTTGCAACCGGAGTACCATCTACCACATACAAAGGGGTTTTGTCATTAAGCGATCCGGCGCCCCTGATTCTTATAGAGGCATCTCTATCTAATGCCATAGCTGACTGAGCCCTTACTTGTACACCTGCAATCTTACCACCTAAAGCATTATTAACAGAAGTGGATGGGATCATCCTTAGCTTATCGCCATCGACTGTCTGAGCTGCATATGTAAGTGATTTTTTGTCGCGCGTAATATTTAAAGCTGTTACTACGGTTTCAGCTAATGTAATACCTTCAGCGAGGATTACATCTACAACGGATTCATTTCCAATACGTATCTCCTGATCTGTATAACCGACATAAGAAACAATAATAGAATTATTTCCAGCTGGAATTTCCAGAGCAAAACTTCCATCAATGTCAGTAGTGGTACCTTTAGTAGTACCCTTCACAAATACATTGGCACCGATCAAAGGATCTCCAACATTATCCTTTACCGTACCTGTAATGGTTCGTTGGCCCAGCATTATCAATACTGAAAACAACACCATGCTAATGGTTAGAGTAAGTCTTTTCATAATAATTTGTTAAAATTAATTTTTGTAAAAATAGAAAAAATTAATGAATTTTTAATCTATTAACTTTGAGTCAAAAACGATTTGTTAACAGAAATGCTGCCTGTGCAGAGAAAAAATCACCCATTATGGGTGAAAAATTATGTTTTTATATTAATATTTTCATAATTATTTAACAAAATCTAATTCTAATTCGTTAAAATTAATCACACTAATATTTTGAAAATGAAAAACTTACTTATTCTTATTATATTATCAATTGGCAATCAATTATTTGCCCAAAACCAAACCGCAAACTGTAAAGTTTTGTCTGAAAAACTTCAGGGAAAATATGATGGCGAATGTAAAAATAGACTAGCCAATGGGGAAGGAACAGCTAAAGGCAAAGAAACTTATTCAGGTTCATTTAAAGAAGGCTTGCCACATGGAAAAGGAAAATATGTTTATGAAAATGGATCATTTTATATCGGTGAGTTTAAGAATGGCCTTCGACATGGTGAAGGTGAGATGCATGAATACAACAAGACTTCTGATAAAATCGAAGAAGGTAAGTTAGCCAAATGGAAGAATGACCAATTTGTGGAATACATTTTGGAGAAAAAGTATAAAGTGATTCAAAGCCTGAATACCCTTTCTTTCAATTTTGATAAACCCGATGAAACGCAGGAGAAAGTAGAGATTATGCTCGGTACTCGATCTGTCCTCAACGGTATAAATGTGCAACTTTCATCTGGTGACTATTATGAGTTGGGTGCTAATAAAATTGTCATTCAAAATTGTTCTTTCCCTTTGACTGTTCGGCTCAATTACAATGCTCAAAAGGGGATTAGTAGTAGTACATCTGTTCGATTAGATTTTGAATTAGAATCTAAAGGCCATTGGAAAGTGAATGTGAATTCGCAGTAGAACAAGTTAAGGAAGATATCGTACATTAGAAATTTTCAGACGATATTATATAATTCAGAATACCTACTTATTTATTTACCAGAGTATATATCGGTCAATTTGAATTTAAATCCGAATTTCGGCAAATCTACTTCATCATTTATATTAGAATATTTACTAGCCTCCCATCCATTTTGACTTCTAAAGTAAACTGTAATTAAAGTAGTTTCTGGTTCTACGATAATGTAATATTCAAGGACCGGAATCTTGGTATAATCTAAAAATTTATCGACATAGTCATTAATTTGGGAAGAAGGCGAAACCACTTCTACTATTATTTCGGGTGAGTTTTTTACATATTTATTTTTATCGGTTTTAGCCTCTTTAGTTAAGAAAACATCAGGGTAATAAATCTTGTCCTCGTTTGGGATTTTAATTTTTACATCATGAGCATAAATAGTATAATTTGTTTTTAGAAAATTGAATTTAAATAGTACTACAAAATTTAGAGCAAGTTCATTATTGATATCTTTTTCACCTGGCATTTCAAATAATTGTCCGTTAATAAATTCGTGTTTTCTTTCAGCGACCCATTCATGTTGAATGTACTCATCGATACTAAAAACTCTATTAGAAATGGCTGTACGCATTAAATTAAATTACCGCTTTTGATTCAAAATTACATTTTTCTGATAGGATATAGAAAGGGAATCATAAGGATGGAGGCCAAATGTCATAAACTTCAGTGAAAATCTGTGCCTCTGTGGCTATTCTTCAATAGAGAAGGATGATCAAATTAACCACTGATATCGCAGATTTGCTCAGATTACTAATGCTAACTTCGTGTAAATCTGTACCTCTGTGGCTATTTTTCTACAGAGAAAGATGATCAAATTTGGGCCACCGATTTCGCAAATTTACTCAGATTACTAATGCTAAACTCCGTGTAAATCTGTGCCTCTGTGGCTATTTTTATACAGAGAAAGATGATAAAATTTTGGTCACTGATTTCGCAGATTTGGTCAGATTACTAATGCTAACTCCACGTAAATCTGGGACTCTGGGGCTATTTTTATACAAAGAAAGATGATCAAAATTGGTCACTGATTTCGCAGATTTGCTCAGATTACAAATGCTAACTCCGTGTAAATCTGTGCCTCTGTGGATATTTTTCTACAGAAACATGATAAAATTTCGGCCACTGATTCCGCAGATTTGCTCAGATTACTAATGCTAAACTCCTCGTAAATCTGTGCCGCTGGGGCTATTTTTATACAAAGAAATATGATCAAAATCGGCCACTGATTCCGCAGATTTGCTCAGATTACTAATGCTAAACTCCGCGTAAATCTGTGCCTCTGTGGCTATTTTTCTACAGAGAAAGATGATAAAATTTGGGCCACTGATTCCGCAGATTTGCTCAGATTACTAATGCTAAACTCCGTGTAAATCTGTGCAGCTGTGGCTATTTTTCTACAGAGAAAGATGATAAAATTTGGGCCACTAATTTCGCAGATTTGCTCAGATTACTAATGCTAACTCCGTGTAAATCTGTGCCTCTGGGGCTATTTTTCTACAGAGAAAGATGATCAAATTTGGGCCACCGATTTCGCAGATTTGCTCAGATTACTAATGTTAAACTCCGTGTAAATCTGTGCCTCTGTGGCTATTTTTATTCAAAGAAAGATGATCAAAATTGGTCACTGATTTCGCAGATTTGCTCAGAGTACTAATGCTAACTCCGCGTAAATCTGTGCCTCTGTGGCTATTTTTCTACAGAGAAAGATGATCAAATTTTGGCCACTGATATCGCAGATTTGCTCAGATTACTAATGCTAAACTCCGTGTAAATCTGTGCCGCTGTGGCTATTTTTATAGAAAGAAAGATGATAAAATTTTGGCCACTGATATCGCAGATTTACTCAGATTACTAATGCTAAACTCCGTGTAAATCTGTGCCTCTGTGGCTATTTTTAAACAAAGAAAGATGATAAAATTTTGGTCACTGATATCGCAGATTTGCTCAGAGTACTAATGCTAACTCCGCGTAAATCTGTGCCTCTATGGCTATTTTTCTACAGAGAAAGATGATCAAATTTGGTCACTGATATCGCAGATTTACTCAGATTACTAATGCTAAACTCCATGCAAATCTGTGCCGTTGGGGCTATTTTCTGTTTTAGCCTCCAAAATCGTCAAAAGCAATATTCTCCTGAGGCACACCCAAATCATCGAGTAATTTCAATACTGCCGCATTCATCATTGGAGGTCCACAGAAATAGTACTCTACATCCTCTGGCTCAGGATGATTTTTCAAGTAGTTATCATACAGTACTTTGTGTATAAACCCTGTAAAACCATCTCCTTCACGATCTTCAATATCCTTGCTGATTTTCCAATTATCTTCGGGCATGGGCTCAGAAAGAGCGATATAATATCTGAAATTGGGAAACTCCTTTTCAATAGCTCTAAACTCTTCAGTGTAAAATAGTTCACGCTTTGATCTGCCTCCATACCAAAAGCTCACTTTACGATCCGTTGTCTTTAAAGTTTGAAACAAATGAAAAAGATGCGAGCGCAAAGGAGCCATACCTGCGCCACCACCAATATATACCATTTCCTTTTTAGTAGGCTTGATAAAAAACTCGCCATAGGGTCCACTGATAGTAACTTTATCACCTGGTATGCGGGAAAAGATATAGCTGGAGCAGATACCCGGATTCACAGCCATCCATCCATTGGCTTTTCTGTCCCAGGCTGGAGTGGCTATACGAATATTCAATTTGATAATATTTCCTTCGGCTGGATGGTTGGCCATAGAATATGCTCTGAAAATTGGCTCGGTATTCTTCATTTTCAAAGGCCAAAGATTGAATTTGTCCCAATCGGCTTTGAATTTCTCCGGGCCTGCAGGGTCTTCAGGTTTGGGCTTTATATCCATTGTTTTATACTCCACCTCAGTAGGTGGAACATCTATTTGAATATATCCACCTGATTGAAAATCAAGGTGTTCGCCTTCAGGCAGCCGCACAACAAACTCTTTAATAAAAGTGGCTACATTATAATTACTTATTACTTCACACTCCCACTTTTTAATTCCAAATACTTCAGCCGGTACCCTGATATGCATGTCTTGTCTCACTTTTACCTGGCAAGCCAATCTTTTGTGTTCAGCGGCTTCTCTTCTTGATAAATGATTTAATTCCGTGGGCAATACATCTCCTCCTCCACTATCGACATAGCACTCGCACATAGCGCATGTCCCCCCCCCACCACAAGCAGATGGTAAGAATATTTTCTCTCCAGACAAAGTGCTTAATAAACTACTGCCTGGCTTTACCAGTATGGGTTTATCTTCTTCGCCATTAATAAATATTTTCACATCCCCCTGGGCGACTAATTTTTTTTGGGCGTAAATCAGCCCGAATGCCATCACTAGTAAAAGGACGGAAAAGGCTACTATCGCCCACACTACAAACATCAAATTGATAAGATATACCATGATTTATGTTATACTTTTTATTTAGCAAAATAATTAGCGGGATTGATACCCATCATGCTCATAAAAGCAATCCCCAAAAAGGCAGTGATAATAAATGCTATACCCAATCCCCTTAACGGTGCAGGAACATGTGAGTAACGAAGCTTTTCTCTAATGGCGGCCATTATCACGATCGCTAAAAACCACCCAATCCCCGAACCAATTCCATATACTACAGATTCTTTAAAATTATATTCCCTGGCGACCATAAATAGAGCTGCCCCTAGTATAGCACAGTTGACCGTGATCAAGGGTAAGAATATACCGAGCGCATTATATAATGATGGAGAATATTTTTCTACCGCCATTTCCACAAATTGTACCGTGGCTGCAATACTCGCAATAAATAGGATAAACCTTAAAAAGGTCAGATCCATCTTGAAAATTCCATTGGGGCCTAATACTAATTCACTAATAACCCAATTGATAGGAACAGTAATAGCCAATACAAAAATGACTGCTGCACCTAGTCCAATAGCGGTCTTTACACTCTTAGAAACTGCTAAAAACGAGCACATTCCAATAAAATAGGATAAGACCATATTTTCAATGAAGGCCGATTTAATAAATATATTTAAAAGATCCATTTTGTTCGTTTTAAAATCAACTAAAGACTAACCCATATTAATTAAGAAATATCTACCAATTTTGGCTCTTTGCTTCTTTGAATCCATATAATTGAAGCAATTAAAAACATAGCAGCCGCCGGAATTACCATCAAGCCATTCGGCTGATACCAGGAAAGCCACGAATGCGCTTTTGTATTTATCAAAAATTCAGGGGTAGTACCAATAATTTTTAAACCTAATATTGCCCCTCTTCCAAAAAACTCTCTTATAGCTGCTATAGCTACTAATATCCAGGCATACCCCAAGCCATTTCCAATTCCATCTAAAAAAGATTTCCAGGGTGTATTAGCCATCGCGAATGCCTCCAATCGTCCCATAACGATACAATTGGTAATAATCAACCCAATGAATACAGCAAGCTGTTTCCATACATCATATGAATAGGCTTTAAGAAATTGCTCTACAATAGTTACTAATGCGGCAATGACTACCAGCTGAACAATCATTCTGATTTGTTTTGGAATGCTATTCCTCATGAGTGATATCACCAGGTTTGAAAAGCCTGTAACTAAGGAAACTGCTATCCCCATAATTAAAGCAGGTTTTACCAAGGTAGTCACTGCCAGAGCGGAGCATACCCCAAGTACTTGTACCGTGATCGGATTATCCATATGCAATGGATCGGTGATCAGAGACTTTTCTTTTTTACCCCACCACCCTTCCTTTGGTTCAGTGGGTACCGTGGTCTTTACTGCTGTTTCTGCCATTTTTAGTTAATTAATAGGTAATTATTTCTTTTTTAAAGTTTCAAAATAGGGAAGGTATACTGCCATGCCTTTACTCAACATATTACTTACTCCAGTCGAAGTAATCGTAGCTCCAGAAATGGCGTCTACTTCATGCAATGGGTCTTTAGCTCCGCCTTTAATCACACCTATTGAAACAAAATTTCCATTATTAAAGATTTGTTTTCCTTGAAAAGATTTTGGAAAATTAGGATTGTCTTTTATCTCAGCTCCCAAACCAGGAGTCTCTCCGGCATGACCAAATGAAGCCCCTACCAATGTATTGAAATCATCCTTTATTGCAATTGTTCCCCAGATTTTATCCCAGAGTCCATTTCCTCTTAATTGCATGAGATATATTTTCCCTTTATCACCACTATAGATAAATAAAGGATACTTTCTTTCATTCATTGGTTTTTTTTCTTCTGAAGCCATATCAATTTTTTCAGCATCCAATCCCTCTACCGGCTTACTGTTTGCGTCCAAAACTACTTTCTCTATTTTATCAGAAAACAATTTTAATATATCAGCATCTTTCATCTTGGCAGGATCTACCCCAATCTGATCTTTTATAGATGCAAAAATATCCTTCTTTTTAAAAACTGCCTCATTAGAATCATGCAACGGCTTCAAACCATTTACTACGAAGGCAAGGGCCACCGAAGTAACGAGAGCTATTACCAACGTGTACATGAGTATATATCTATTATTATGCACGGCTTAATCTTTTTTTCATGTTTGATTCAAGAATAAAATAATCTATTAAAGGAGCTATCGAATTCATAAACAAAATAGCTAACATCCAACCTTCAGGATATGCAGGATTTATTACTCTTACTATCATCCCAAATACCCCTATCCCAAAACCATAGTACCATTTGCCCCTGTTGGTAGCTGCAGCTGTAACCGGATCAGTGGCCATAAATGCCATGGCAAACAAGAAGCTTCCCATGTAAAAATGGTAGATCCAGGGTACATTCATAAAGGCATTAAATCCCCAGGCATTAAACAATATAGCCGTCAAAGCGCAACCTATCACCATGGATACCATGATCCTCCAGCTGGCAATGCCCATCCCTATGAGCATCAAAGCCCCTACAATTATTAAAGGCTTGGAAGTCTCTCCAATAGAGCCGGGAATAGAACCCCACCACATTTGGTCTGTGCTGAATTGAGCGGTCACAGCTGGCCACCCTCCGCTTGCTGCTAAAGCTAAAGGAGTAGCACCACTAAATCCATCAATATTCACACCATCATGGCCAAAGGTTGTCCATCCGAGGGCCCCCCAAAGCTTGTCAAATAAGTGCAATACCCAGCCTGAAGATTTAAAGTCTGTAACTATATGTCCTCCGGAGTAATCTAAACCTGCTACCCAGGAGTTAGAACCTGATATTTCACCAGGATAGGCAAAGAAAATAAATACCCTGGCGACCAAAGCAACATTCCAAATATTCATACCTGTACCACCAAATGCTTCTTTTGCAAATAATACTGAAAATGCCACTGCAATGGCCAGGATCCAAAGTGGTATATCAGGAGGCATGATTAATGGTATCAAAGCTCCACTTACCAAAAAACCTTCTTCAATTCCGTGGCCTTTTTTATATGCAAAATAAAATTCAACTCCCAAACCCACTACATGAGTGACCACCCAGATAGGAATGATTTTAACCAAACCAAAAAGGATTTTCAAATGTATGGCTTCAAAAAAACCAGTATGCTGACCCAGTGCTATAAAATGCTGTTGACCAATATTATAGGTACCAAATACATAGCATAGCTGCAATGCTAGCACTACCATGGCCATCGTCCGCTTAAGATCAATACCATCTTTTACATGCACACCGCCTTTGGTTACTGTAGCCGGTTGATATAAAAAAGTAAAGAATCCATCATATACGGTATGTAAAAAAGGATTTTTCTTTTTGTCAGGTTCAAGTGCTTTTATTTTGTCCAGTAAGGCCATATTCCAATTTATATCCTATTAATAATGCTTTAGCGTTTAACTTTCTTCTTTAATCATATTCAATCCTTCACGTAGCAGGGATTGTAATGGCTGCTTGGAGGTACATGCAAATTCGCAAAGGGCAATATCCTCTTCTGCTAATTCATGAATTCCAAGACCTTCCATTCTTTCTATATCTTTTGTAATGATCGCCTTCATCAAAGCTTGTGGATAAATGTTCATTGGTAACATTTCCTCGTATTGACCAGTCATCACAAAAGCACGGGGTTCGCCATTGGTATTCGTATTTGCATCAAATTTTATATCACCTAGTAATTTATTTGGGAACGCACCTGAAACAGAGGGTAGTAACCTGGGTATCGCCCAACCAAACAGCGTTTCTTTATTGCCTTCTTCTATAGCGGTGAGTTGATCATCATGATATCCTATAAAACCAGAAGCATTTTCTTGTTTACCGCTCCATACATCTCCACTGATCAGTCGGCTATTTTCTTTTAAAACACCGGAGATCAAATCTCCTATTGAAGCTCCTATATAGGTGTTTACATAGCCCGTATCTGTAAGGGAAACCCCACCAAGTGTGATCGTCCTGTCAGCCTCATGGCGAGCCCTTAAAAACAGGGCCCCAATACTTATAACTTCCTGCACTCCCAATGTCCAAACTTTAGCGCCTTTTTTTATTGGGTCTATATGATGTATTTGAATACCGACATTACCCGCCGGGTGCTTTCCTTCAAACCAATGCTTTTCTACTCCCTGAGCATGAGTAAATGCTGTTGATGGAGCAGTTTCCTCATTAGCATTTAATCCAAGATGAACTTTGTTACCTGTAAGTTTGATCAAGGCATCAAGCCCTTTTTGAAACGCCGCTTCTCTACCCTTCACTACTAAGTTTGCATCAGGAGCAAATGGTCCGGTATCAAAAGTTGAAATAAATATATTTTCCGGAGCATTATGAATATCTGCGATAGTTCCAAAAGGACGCTCGATAATCATAGGCCATACTCCACCCTCACACATATATTTAATTACTTGCTCCCTGGTGGCAGTAATTAAATCGAATAATTGAAAAAATTTATGCCTGATTTCCTTATCAGCCAGAATAACAATACTGGTAATAGCTCTTTTGTCACCTCGGTTTACTTCTATTATTTCACCACTCACTGGAGCCACAAAAAGCACTTCCGTATTATTTTTATCGAAAAACAACGGATCGCCGGCTTTTACTTCTTCTCCTACTTCAACCACCACTTTCGGAATAGGTGCAAGGCCTCTGAAGTCAGTAGCATTTACCGCATACCTGGTAATATTTTTAGTAATTATACTCTTTATTGGTTCTCCATTGAGGGATATTTCATATCCTTTGGTAAGTTTTATCACTGGAGCACCACTTACGTAAGATTTGGGCCTTTTAGCAAACCATTTGCTTATTTGTGGAAAAATAGAATATTGAGATAAATTCTTTTCTCCTGCCCTCATGGCTTGAATCTGTAATAACTTTTCAGCGATGAGTAGTACAAAGCCAAGTAATAATAAAATTACTAATACTACAACTCCCCGACTAAGCAGCCAGGAATCATTATTGTCAGATGATTGAGCGAAGGAATCGAGGAATGAAGAGAACAGTATAACGGCAGTAAAAACTGCGCGAAAATTAAAATTATTCACAGATTGCCAATTTTTCGTGCGCCGCAAAGTTACAATTAACATTGAATTCAAAATTATATTGTTTTCAATTTTATTAGTACAAAGGATAAAAAAAATGATAAAAAAATTACCTTTATAAATGAATAAATCAATGGTTTTTAGATCAGATTAACAAATAATAATAACGCCGGTTGCGTTTTATTCTGATTCATCAAAACTTCTTACATTCACATGGTTATCAGAAAATTATGGGAGAACAAAAAGTAAATAAACCAAATTCCAAAAAAGAACTGCAAAAGTTTACCAGAGCTTTATTAACTGATATAAAATCATTGGAATACATGCTTGATAACGATTGGTTTGACAAGGATGTACATCGAATAGGTGCTGAACAAGAGCTGGTATTGGTAGATCTTCACAATTATCGACCAGCACCCATCAATTCTGAAGTAATTCAAAAGTTGGAGCAATATCCCTGGTTAGATACTGAATTGGCAAGATTTAACCTGGAAACCAATTTCACTCCATTAGAAATGAAGGGAAATTGTTTTACCCAATTGCATAATGAATCCAGTTTTCAATTGGAAAAGATCAGGGAAGTACTTGCTACCATGAATGCTGAACTCGTCTTGACCGGCATTTTACCTACTTTGCGCAAAACAGATCTGGATTTTAAGAACCTCACTCCTAAAAAAAGGTACCAGGCATTGATGGACGCTGTAGCTCAGCAATTGGCTACAGATTCTTTCGAACTCAGGTTAAGCGGTATTGATGAGCTGATGATCAAACATGATTCAGCTATGTTGGAGGCTTGCAATACCAGTTTTCAAGTACATCTTCAGGTCTCTCCTAAGGAATTTGCTCATTTCTATAATATTGCACAAGCTATAGCTGGGCCAGTGATGGCGATAGCTGCTAATTCTCCATTAGTCTTTGGTCGCAGGCTTTGGCATGAGTCCAGGATCGCTTTATTCCAACAGTCATTAGACACCAGAGGATCCCGGGCAAATATGCGTGAGCGCAGTGCGCGCGTACATTTTGGGAGAGACTGGGTAAATGAATCTATTGTAGAAATCCACAAGGAAGATATATCGAGGTATAGAGTGCTCCTCGCAGCAGACATCAGTGAAGACTCTCATGATTTAATCAAACAAGGTAAAGTCCCAAAGCTAAGTGCATTGCAAGTACATAATTCGACCGTTTATCGCTGGAATAGACCCTGTTATGGCATCAGTGAAAATGGAAAGCCCCATCTGCGCATTGAAAATCGGGTTTTCCCAAGTGGCCCGACCGCCATTGATGAAATAGCCAACTCCGCATTTTGGTTGGGTTGTATGATTGGCCTGGGAAAAGAAGTCGATGATATTCGCAAAAAAATGTCCTTTGCAGATGTCGCTGATAATTTTATAAAAGGTGCACAATTTGGAATAGATTCAAAATTTAATTGGTTTGATGATCAAAAAATTCCTGCTATAGATCTTATTCTTAAGGAACTACTGCCATTAGCTCACAAAGGACTTAAAATTCAAAAAGTAGCTGATGAGGATAGAGAAAAATACCTTGGCATTATTGAAGAAAGAGCTAAAAAACACATGAATGGGGCACGCTGGCAATTGAGAGCATATACCAAACTCCTGGAGCAGACTAACCGAACAGAGGCACTCACTGTACTTACTTCCTCCATGATTCAAAATCAAAACAAAAATATTCCTATCCATAAATGGAAAATGCCGGAACTAAAAGACTTAGTTTCCTATAAACCACAACAATTGCTTGTAGGTGATTTTATGACTACTGATCTTCTTACGGTACAACCTGATGATATCATAGACTTTGTGGCAGAATTAATGGATTGGCGAAAAATTAGATTTATGCCTGTAGAAAACAGTAAAGGCAAACTTATAGGATTAGTAACGGCCAGAATATTATTGGGTCATTTTACTCAAAAGGGCAAGAAGAAGAAAACAGTAAAAGATATCATGATCAAAAAACCTACCACAGCTAGTCCATCGACTTCCGTAATGGAGGCCATGGATCTCATGAAAGACAATAAAGTAGGTTGTCTACCAGTAGTACAGGATCAGGACTTGGTAGGTATATTTACAGAAATGGACTTTATGAGAATATCAGCCAGCCTAATGGAAAGGCTTGTGGAAAAAGATAACTCTTCTACAGAATCAAATAAATAAATTTATGAAAAGGAGAAAATTTATTGGACAAACCTCATTTATCATTCCTTTCATATGGAATGCGAATGATCTTGTAAAAAGCCTTGCTGCAGATCCATGGACTGTAAAAATGCTCAACAAAACTACGGGCATATTTACTGAAAGGGGAGGTACTATTTTATTTAAAATTACAAAAAAAGGAATCATAGTAGTCGATAGTCAATTTCCTGATCAAGCAGGTCATTTGATTGATGAAGTGAAAAAGAGAAGTAGCTCTCCTTTCGAATTATTGATCAATACGCATCACCATGGGGATCATACAAGTGGAAATATTAAATTTAAGGGCCTTGTGAATCGTGTACTTGCCCATGAAAATAGCAAGGTCAATCAAATGCGCGTTGCGCAAGCTAATAATTCAGAGGCTAATCAATTATATCCTTCACAAACATTTTCAAAGACCTGGAATGAAAAAATAGGAAAGGACAAAATAGGGCTCTATTATTTTGGAGCCGGCCATACCAATGGTGATGCTTTTATTCATTTTGAAAAAGATAACGTAGTACACATGGGCGATCTCCTTTTCAATAGGCGACACCCATTTGTAGATAGATCAGCTGGTGCCAATATCAGCAGTTGGATCAAAGTTTTAGATGAGGCACAGCGCACATTTAATAGTAGTACTACTTATGTTTTCGGTCATGCGGGTGAAGGCTACCCTGTCTATGGGAGCTTAAAGGATCTACTTGCCTTTAAAAATTACCTGGATGCAGTTCTTCAGCAAGTAAGTAAAGATATAGCAGCCGGAAAATCAAAGGATGATATTTTAAAGGCCACGGAGATAATAGGCGCTTCAGAATGGAAAGGAGATGGTATAGTAAGACCGTTGACTGCTGCATATGAAGAATTGACCATGAAATAAAATAAGATTTAAAACTTTAATAAGAATGATTTTGTTATTACACCTGTACATATGAGTATGAAATATTTTCTAACTACCTTTTTATTTTCATTTGCCCTTAGTATTACTGCTCAAAACAGTAGCAATACCTGGACCATGCTTGGCAAACTCACCTATAAAAAAGAATATGATGCTTCTTTGGGTTTCAAGATAGATAAACCTGTCTTTGGCGAGGAAGTAAAGGCTCTATCCAATAAAACAATTGAAGTGAAAGGCTATATCATTCCTACTGATGGATATAAGAGCCATACTGAATTTATATTATCTGCTTTCCCTTATAATATGTGTTTCTTTTGTGGAGGTGCAGGACCTGAAACAGTAATGGAAGTCTTCGCTAAAACACCTGTGAAGTTTACATCTGAAGCAATAATACTAAAAGGAAAGCTGGAATTAAATTCTGATGATGTGAACAGGCTTATCTATTCATTGAAAGATGCGGAAGCCATCGAGGCCAAATAAGGCCAGTGATGTTTGTGGAATACTTAATAACTAAATGGGCTTCTAACTTTAACCCTTTTATAACGAATAACCAAAAACTCAATAAAACATTGAGAATATCTTTGCAAAAAATTAAAAACATTATTATTTATGAAAAAATTCTTTCTTTTTGTTTTCGTTGGTTTGCTTAGCCTTAATTTAATCGGTCAAAATAAGCCAGCCTCGCCTAAAATGGAAACTGAAAATAGCTTAATGAAAATCACTTATGGTGCACCTTCAAAAAAAGATCGTGTAATCTTCGGGGGGTTAGTTCCGTATGACGCTGTATGGCGTACCGGTGCAAATGAAGCCACTGAAGTGACTTTTAAAAAGGATGTAAAGGTTGGCGGAAAGTCAGTTAAAGCAGGTACTTATACCTTATTCACTATACCTACCGCTTCTGATTGGACCATTATATTGAATTCTGAATTAAAGCAGTGGGGAGCGTTTGGATACGATAAAGTAAAAGATAAAAATGTGGCCGAAGTAAAAGTACCTTCTATGAAAGCAAATGATGAAGCTGAATTATTTACTATATCTACGACAGATGGCGGATTCGACATGATGTGGGACAAAACCAAAGTGAGCGTTCCGGTAAAATAAATAACCGGATATCCAGCTACTGAAAAAAAGGTGAGGTTAAAAATACTTCATCTTTTTTTTTGTTCTAATTTGAGGTGTGAATGTTATCGAAATTGGTTCTTCCGTTCAATTCTCAATGAAATACATGTCAACGAGGCCTTTGTTTTTTGCAGGAAGTTTTCCTCTATATTGACATTTAAAATGATCTTTTACTTTCTCATAAGCTTCACCGGAGATATTTATTTTACCTCGCTCACCAGACTGTTCAAGTCTTGCTGCCATATTAACAGTATCACCCCAAATATCATACGCAAATTTCTTGCTGCCAATGACACCTGCAGCCACCGGTCCTGTATGCATGCCTATGCGCACATCCATTCGAGCCAGACCTATTAATTCCCGCTCCTTATTCCATGTATCTAACCAAGCTTGAATTTCTTTGGAAGCGTGGATCATGGCAATTATTTGAGAGCCTTTTCCAGCTTCCGGTAAGCCTCCGGCGAACATGTAGCAATCGCCGATTGTTTTAATTTTTTCCAAATCATACTTTTCAATGATATCATCAAAAGCTCTGAAGCAAGTATTTAATTCACCTAACAATTTCTGAGGGTCAGTAACCCCTGCAATGGTAGTAAATCCAATAAAATCAGCAAAGCAGACCGTAACTTCTTCAAAATGGCTTGCTTTGGTAAAACCGGTTTCTTTTAATTCATTCGCCACAGACACAGGTAAAATATTAAGCAATAATGCTTCTGATCTTTGCTTTTCCTTTTCAATCAAAACATTTTTTTCCTGTAACAATTTAGCATGTTGGCGACTTCTAATGAATCCAAAAAAACTACTTCCAAATAAGCCTAATAAAGCCACGAATGAAGCAATATAAAATTTGCGCTTATTATTGCCTTCGCTCAACATCAATTCCTGGTTTCTTAAACGCTCTACATTCAGACTATCCTGAGATCGCATTTGAAAAATAAGTTGATCTTGCCCTTGTTGTACCAGGGCAGTTTTCATTTGCTCCAGGCTCATATTGCTGATTTCTTCCTTTTTCCTTTCAAGCTCGGCCTGGATTTGAGTGCTCTCTTTCCTCAACTTTGCCTGATTTTTCACTAGATTATCATGTACGCCTAATTGCGTTTCAAGGGCTTTATTCAGATTTTCTTTTTCAGATTCTATTTTCATTTTTTCATTGGCCAATTTTTCCTTTTCCTGCTCAATGGAAAGAATTTCCCCTTTCAGATTATCAGCTTGCTTACCCAATTGTTCCAATGTCTGACCCTTTTTTATTCTCGTAATATCAAAATCTACATCAGCTAATGCGCTTTTATCGCCACTTAATATGGCCAGGACTCTAAGTTGGTTCAGATTATCGAGAATCAAACTTTGATTTTTACTACTTGATTTTTTCAATAAGTCATTACTTCTTTCAAATTTGATCTCTGCTTTTTTATTCATGCCCATTAAAGCTTTCCCTTGTCGATTAAGCGCCATGGCCTGCAGCTCTGGATTTTTTGATTTTCGGGCTGATTTTTCTGCTTCCTCTGCAAGGACTAAAGCTCTGTCGAATTTACCCATTGATCTCAAGGTATCCGTAAGGAAAATTAGCTTTAAGATCTGATCGTCATTATAATTAGATTGAAATGCAAATGCATGGTTTACGGTGAGTGTAAAGAATGAAATCGATAAAAAATAAGTAATAAATTTATTTTGAATCATGGTTTTGATTTAATACGGGCATGAAATTTAAGTCTTTATCATGACAATTAAAATTTATAAAGCATTCCTGGCGACAATTTAACGACTTAAATTAATAAATACCCTACCCCTAAGTGTAATTATTCAATTAAAAGTTACTGCTATAAAGTTGTAAAACAAAAATTTAACAGACGCTAAAATTTCATCTCTATGCACTCGATGAGCTTTTCAATATGCTCGGGCTATCAGTACTCTTCCCTTTGAAGGTGCACCAGTAACCATACATTTTCCAGTTTCAGTGTATGGATCTAATGGGATACACCTAATAGTAGCTTTGGTTTCTTCCTTTATTCTTGCTTCCGTCTCCGGAGTGCCATCCCAATGGCAATAAAAGAATCCACCATCTTCAATTTTTTGTTTAAATTCTTCGTAATCATCAATCAGGTGCGAATTATCATCATTGAATTTTTTCGCTTTTTGAAAGAGCGAAGATTGCATCTCTACTAATAAATCGTCAATATATTGAATCACGCCTTCAATAGGCACCATTGTTTTTACTTTGGTATCTCTTCGGGCTACTTCTATTAAATTCTGATCTAAATCCCTTTGGCCAATACCTAATCTCACGGGGATTCCACGCATTTCATTTTCTGCAAATTTATAGCCCGGCCTATTTCTTTCATCCTGATCGTAGGCTACGGAGATACCTTTATCACGCAACCCTTTTATAATTTTTTCAGTAGCTTCATTAATGGATGGAGAAGTCTTTGGAATTGGAATAATTACTACCTGTGTAGGTGCCATTCTGGGGGGCAGCACTAATCCATCATCGTCACTATGAGTCATGATAAGACCCCCAATTAATCGGGTACTAACTCCCCAGCTAGTAGCCCAAACCAATTCATTTTGGTTTTTTTCATTCAAAAAAGTAACATCAAAAGCCCTTGCAAAATTCTGGCCCAGAAAATGGGAAGTACCAGCCTGTAATGCTTTTTTATCCTGCATCATGGCTTCGATGGTATAGGTATCTACCGCACCTGCAAACCTCTCACTGGCAGTTTTTCTTCCTTTGATAATAGGAACAGCCATATAATCTTCTGCAAATCGGGTATACAGTTCGTGGATTAGCTCAGCCTCTTGTATTGCTTCTGCCTCAGTGGCATGTGCTGTATGGCCTTCCTGCCATAAAAACTCTGTAGTACGAAGAAATGGGCGGGTACGCATCTCCCATCTCACCACATTAGCCCATTGATTGATCAATAGTGGAAGGTCCCGATAGCTCTGTATCCAATCTTTGTAGGTATGCCAAATGATGGTTTCACTTGTAGGTCTTACTATTAATTCTTCCTCAAGTAATGCTTCTGGATCTACCACCACTCCCTTTCCATTAGGATCATTGATTAGCCGATGATGAGTGACGACAGCACATTCTTTAGCAAATCCCTCCACGTGTTGCGCTTCTTTGCTTAAAAAGCTTTTAGGAATAAACAAAGGGAAATATGCATTCACATGACCAGTCTCTTTAAACATTTTGTCCAACTGACCCTGAATTTTTTCCCAAATAGCATAGCCACGAGGTTTTATTACCATGCAACCTCTTACCGCACTATTATCAGCAAGATCTGCTTTCTTTACGATATCAAGATACCATTGAGCATAGTTTTCTGCTCTTGGTGTAATTTCCTTTGCCATAATTTTTTAATAAGTAACTTTTTTTATAAATAAATCGTCGTACTAAAATAGTAATTTGAATAAATTGTATACCGAAAAGATTTTAACGTAAAGACGGTCGAATATTAATGGTATTTAACACAAAATCCGGGACAAAATTAATACTTTGCATGTTGATATAAGTAAGCGTACTTCAAATTGCTCAATAAATTTTTAAACCAAAGCAAATGAAAATCACCTCTAGACTCTTGATCATCCTTGCGATGATCGCAATTACCTGGTCGGCTCAAGCCCAGTACGATGATGTGTACTACGATGGTAGTTCTATCGCATCGCGAAAAAAAATCAAGGTGAGTACTGACTACACTACATCTAATTACAGTAACCAGGATGAGGTAGCTTATGATGATACCAATTCTGATTATGATAATGATAGTTACAATTATTATGATGAGTATAGCTATACCAATCGCATACGAAGATTTCAAAGGCCTTTAGTTGGTCGTGGTTTCTACGATTCATATTATTTGGATCCATGGAATTTTGATCCATTTTATTATACTGCTGGTTTTGGATTAATCACCCCTAGTTTCGGCATTGGTTTTTATTCTTACAATGATTATAACAGATGGAATAGATGGCACCGATACAACAATCTCAGATATTGGGACCCATGGACTTATAATTACTGGTCATACAATCCTTACGGATTTAATTCTTACAGCAATTTGTTCTGGGCTTCTAATGGTTGGTGTCCCTCCAGCTGGTACTCAAATAGGTATTATTCTAACAGTGCTGGCTATTACTCAAATAATAACTATTGGGGAAATACATACAATGGAGCTTACCAACCTAGGTATTATACGGATAATAATGTACATTTTGGTCCTCGTACTTATGGAGCAACTACCACTAGTGACAGAGGCCCATCCAGAACTACTTCCAGGGTATTCTCTGATCCTGGATCCAATCCAAATACTGGATTAGGCAGAGTTTCTCCCAGAGATGTGACTACAGTAAGAGAAAGAAATACTCCTATTACCAGGAACCCTTCTGGGAGCACTACAGATGGTACTACTTCAGGTGTTACTGGAAGAATGAGTCCTAGAAATAATGATGTGAATGTAATTCGTGAGAGAAATCAAACCAATGAAAGAGTAATTAAAACGTATAGAGACTATAACGAAAATGGATCGTCAAATGGTTCTCTAAATAATGGAAATGATAATTCCAGAATATCTCCCAGATCTAATGACAATACTTTTGGAAGAAGTAAAAATCAAGACTACACCCCTCAGAGACAGTCTCCAAATGATGGCAAGAATGATAATGAAGGACTCAGGTCAAATAGTCCAAGGACCTTTTCTTCTCCAAGACAACAAGAACAGTCGCCCAGATTTAATTCTCCAAGGCAAGAGTCGCCCAGATTCGAGGCTCCAAGGCAACAATCTCCAAGATTTGAATCTCCTCGCCAACAATCAAATCCTTCATACAATTCCCCGAGAGTGGAATCTCCCAGAAGCAGTGGAGGAGATAATGGAGGAGGTGCAAGATCAAGCGGTGGAAGTAGTGGAGGTGCAGTAAGAAGCTCCCCAAGGAATAACAAGTAATTATATCATACAAAATATCAGATGGGTGTAGACTATAGGATTTGCACCCATTTTTTATACCCAAATTTCTAAAATTTAACATATTAAAATCAATGTAATATGAAAAATATTATTCTTTTACTGTCTCTTTGTATGGGTTTAAGCATTATCGATGCTCAGAATATAAGTGATGCATTGCGATATAGTTACCTCAACACCAATGGTAGTGCCAGGTCGGTAGGCGTGGCAGGAAGTATGTCAGCAATTGGAGGCGATTTTGGTGCTCTTAATTCAAATATTGCAGGGTTGGCTGGTTATAAATTCTCTGAGATAGCTTTTAGTCCTTCTATTTATTTTAATCAAACTTCCAGTCGATTATTG
Organism: Chitinophagales bacterium; assembly: GCA_038251405.1. Lineage (GTDB taxonomy): Bacteria > Bacteroidota > Bacteroidia > Chitinophagales > Saprospiraceae > JADJLQ01. The sequence continues at coordinate 36,440 of JBBSBH010000028.1, read as the reverse complement.
ACGAATAACAGTTTAACTGACAATAAATATGGTGGAGGTCTGGATCATTTAGGCTTAGTAATAGTACGCAATGGATATGAAGGCTCCAAGTGGCGACAGGTAAACTATGCGATCGGATTTAATAAACTGGCTGATTTTAATAAAAATTTCTATTATGAAGGGGCCAGCACAGGTTCTATTACTGATCATTGGAGGGAACAAGCACTCCATAAAATTCCCGATGACCTTGACAATTTTGGGAGTGGATTAGCATATGAAGCCGGAGCCATCTATGATAGTAACGGGGACAATGTATATGAAAGTGATTTCTCTACTTTACCTAATATCCCGGTAACTAAATCTCAAACGGTAAACTATAGAGGAAGCTTGAATGAACTAACATTTGGTTTGGCTGGAAATTATAAAGATAAAATAATGCTTGGTGTTGCAGTAGGTGTGCCTATGCTTAGTTATTTCGAAGATAAAAGTTATCAGGAGACTGATCCATCCAACCTCAATCCCGTCTTTATAAAACTTGGCTATACTGAATACTTAAAAACAAAAGGCAATGGTGTAAATTTAAAGTTTGGGGCAATTTTCAAATTGCACAATTTGTTCAGACTGGGGGTTTCATTCCAGACTCCTACACTATTTGAGCAAAATGACACCTACGAAACTTCCGTTAATTATAACTACCTGGACAATGGGAATGTAACTATCTATGATAAAAAGTCCCCACAACTAGGTCAATACACCTATAATTTAATTACTCCTGCCAGAGCCGGGCTCAGCTTTGGATCGGTACTTGGCAGAGCAGGATTTGTCGCAGCTTCTGTAGAATATGTAAACTATGGTGGATCAAGTTTTGATTTTGTAAATGCCAATGGAAATAATAGTGATATAGAATATCAAAATCAATTGAATGCCGACATTAAAAAGCAGTACCAGGGCACTTTAAATTATAATCTGGGTGGAGAAATTGCTATTGCAGATATAAGACTTAGGGGAGGGGTGAAATTATTAGGATCACCATATGCTAATGATAATGATCTTACTAAAATATTTAGTGCAGGTGTTGGATACCGGACAGGTAGATTCTTTATCGATTTTGGTTTACAGCATACGCGCTATGATGATGGCTATTTACCATACACCACCTTTACTAACGATTTGCAATTGGTCAAGAATAAATACCAACTGAATAAATTGGTGATGACTGTGGGTTATAAAATTGCAAGATAGCCCTATTTAAGCGGTAGAAATATTTCGGCTAGCATACATCTTACACTTCCTCCTCCATATTTCTCTATTGTTGGTATGGGACTATGTATGATGCGGGCTTGATGAGTAAGCAGTGTTTGTTGGTCCATAGATAAGGATTCAAAGGCCGAGGAAGACATTATCCAAATATATTCACCCAAGGTGTTTCTAATTTGTAACATATTTCCTGCAAATTTCAAAACCTGCTCCCAGGATATTTCTATGACTGTCTTGCCATTTTGTTCCAGTTGATGGAGAAGTCGATTTTTTTCTGATTCATTTAAAATACATGCAGTGCAAATAATCACTTCTGACATCCCTAAAGCCATGATTACATTGGTATGGTACACCGGTATTCCTAAAGGATCAGTTGCTAAAAAGTTGATCATTTCATAGTCTTTAAGGAGCGTAAACTTATCGAGCAGTTCTATATTTGTGCGTGGGCTAATACAGGCATAAACTACTTTATTAACCCTATCTAAAATCATACTTCCGGTACCTTCGAGAAACTTATTTTCTTCCTCAAAATATTCAAATGAGTACCGTTGCTTCAGTTTAAATCTTTGTTCAAGCAGGTCTATAATATCATCTCTTCTTTCAGCTCTCCTTATTTCAGATAACATAGGATAAGTAATTACACTTCCATCTGCATGCGTAGTAATCCAATTATTTGGAAAAATGGCATCTGGTTTTTTAGGATTGGGCGTATCCTCTACTTTTAAAACTCGAATATTATTCTCCTGCAGCTTATTTACTAAGGCATCAAATTCTGCGATGGCCATTGACTGTATATGCTCCTGGCTGCCACGCTCATTATTAGATTGAAATGCATTAGAAGAAGCCGTTTCAGGGTTAAATCCAAAATTCGAAGGCCGGATCATTAAAACAAAAGAAGTGCATTGGCTTTCAGGATTCATATCCTGTAAAGATAGCTATCCCATTCATATACTATTTAACCTTTGATCAATCAGAGAAATTGAAAAGCATGTTATGTCGAAATATTATATTATTTTTGTCGAAATATTCGATCAAAATATGTTTGGTGATAATCTCAAATATCTGAGAGAAATAAAGAAAATCTCACAACAACAGGCGGCTGATGATCTTGGGTTGCCTCGTACTACTTTAGGCGACTATGAACGAAATCATACAGAGCCCAGTATTACTACTTTAGTACTCATAGCTAAATATTTTAAAGTAGCATTAGATGATTTGCTAAAGCACCAATTGGATGTATTGCAACCCAATACTTTAGAGCGAGACTTTAAAGTATTAGCCATTACTGTAGATGCTAGTAACCGTCAGAATATCGAACTGGTAGATACCCGGGCCGAGGCAGGTTATTTAGAATCTTTTCAAGACCCTCAGTATCTAAAAAAACTTCCTCGTCTCTTTTTGCCTAAAATGAGTCAAGGAAGTTATAGAGCATTTGAAATAAATGGAGACTCGATGCTACCATTGGAAAGCGGTACTATCATTATCGGTCAGTATGTGGAAAAAATTATGGATATAAAAAATGATAATACTTTTGTAGTGATCCATAAATCTGAAGGTATTGTATATAAAAGATTGAAAGTAATCAAAGAGAAAAAAGAAATCCAACTTTCATCAGACAATACACTTTATGACACGTATACAATACCATTCAACCAAATAGGAGAAATCTGGCAGTACAAAGCACATATTGCATTTAATGATATGAAAGCCAGTGTAGATCGATTAATGGATGATCGAATAACTGATATTCACCAAAAAGTAAAGGAACTGTACAAAAAAGTAGTAAAACCCTGAAATTTTCTTCTCATTTTTACAGGTCTGCATCCTTATGAAAATTATTAAACTTATTTTATTAGTATTTCCATTGCTTTGCTTAAGCATTCAAGCTCAGGCCCAGGTAAGAAAAAAAAGTAGAGGGAAACCTAAACCAAAAGCTGAAACGCCGATACAGGCAAGATGCTCACGCGGACAAGATTCAATCGAATTGATAAAGATTTATAATTCTCTGCATGGGGACACCTGGTTAACCAAATGGGATCTTTCATTAACCATGGATCATTGGAATGGTATCCGTCTCAGCAAGACAGGTTGTGTATCTGAAATCGTAATATCTAATAATAACCTGAACGGACTCATTCCATCAATATCACTTCCCGCATTAGTACAATTAATGTTAGAAGATCAAAAAATATCAGGTGATTTACCCACATTAAGTAACCTTCCCAACCTAAAAGCATTAATTATAAAATCAGATGAACTCACCGGAAATTTAAACTCCATCGAACGCTATACCAATTTAGAATACCTGGACATCGCATCACCTTTAGTTTCAGGATCCATCCCTTCCTTTGACAGAAGTACAAAACTTGAGGAGTTATACCTTGAAGGAGATTTTACGGGCCCCATCCCTGATTTTCAAAGGCTTCTTAATTTGATTACCATCGATATTTCATCTAAGAAAATCAGTGGCTCACTACCCTCTTTTAATTCGCTTACTCAATTGTCAAAACTTAGTATTTCAGGTACTCTGATAGAAGGGAAAATTCCAGATTATTCGAACCTTTTAAAGCTCAGAGTATTGGATTTATCGGAGAATAAATTGTCTGGTGATTTGCCAGATTTTTCCAAACTAGTCTATTTGGAATCTATTAATCTTTCAAATAATAAATTTACTGGTAACCTCCCCAACCTTATTAACCAAAAAAATATAGAAGAAATTAATTTTGGTGAAAATGATTTCAGTGGAGGAATACCTTCCTATTCCAAACCCAAATTAAGAACGATTTGGTTAAATAATAATCAACTTACAGGTACAGTGCCAGATTTTAAATCGAATCCAATGGTTAATTCTCTGAATATTAGTTTTAATCAGCTTACAGGTTATCTACCCGACTTTTCGGGAGTACCAGCTTTGGAGAATATAAATATTGAACATAATAATTTGAATGGTGGGATTCCTGACTTTTCAAAAATCCCAAGGGTGATATCACTTAAATTGAATGATAATCAGTTTACAGGTAAAATTCCTGATTTTAGTAAAATCCCGAAGTTGCAAATATTGGATTTAAGAAATAACAATTTTAAAGGCAAAGTACCCAAGTTTAAAAAATGCCCTCACCTCACAGATTTAAAAGTGAGCTGAATCAATTTTAATTCAAAATAAAAAGTATATTCAAGCAATAATAAAAATGAATAATAAGCCGTAATTTGGTCGATATCAAACTGATAAAAGAATATTAACAATATGATAAACAAAGTAACATTAGTAGGAAACCTGGGCAGAGATCCCGAAATCAGACATCTGGAAGGTGGCACTTCAGTGGTTAAATTCTCACTTGCTACCAATGAAAATTATAGAGATAAAAGTGGAGAATGGAAGACCGAGACTGAATGGCATGATATAGTAGCCTGGAGGCATTTGGCCGAGCGTGCCGTAAGGGATCTTCATAAGGGCAGCCTTGCCTTCATTGAAGGAAAAATAACTCATAGAAAATGGCAGGATAAAGATGGGCAAGACAAATATTCTACTGAAATAGTGGCGAGTAACCTGAGGTCTTTAGAGCGAAAGGAGAATACCGGTGGTAGATCATTTGGAGATAACTTTCCAAATTCAGAGCCTCCCGTTAGTCGAAATGATTCTACGCCAAAAGATATGCCTCCAGCAGCTGGAAATGGTGACCATGACGATCTGCCATTCTAATCTTAAGTACCATATTCACATCATAAAAATCGAAATGTCGCGATCAGCGGTTAAACTATTTTTGACAGTAATAATGGGATTAAATTCCTGTAAGCCAAACATTACTTTACCAAAGCCTCATGCTTACCCACGGGTAGTATATCCTTCAGGTAGCATAAGAGAAGTAAATGAGACCTATTGTCCATTAAAATTTGAATTTCCTACGTACGGAGAAATTGAAAAGGAGACCTCATTTTTTGATGAGCAACCGGCTGATCCTTGTTGGTTTACTATTCAAATCCATTCGCTCAATGCGTCTATTCATTGTAGTTATGGTAATATAGATAAAATGAAGCCATTTGATAATTATATTGAAGATGCATACAAACTCTTAAGCAAACACAATATCAAAGCTGAATTTAGAGAAGAAATCCCGTTACATCCACGCCAGGATGTTACAGGTATGGCTTTTGAAATTGATGGACCGGTAGCCACTCCATATCAATTTTATTTAACGGATAGTTTGCATCATTTCTTTAGAGCTGCTCTATATTTCAATGCAAAAGTAAATCCTGATTCAACCAAGCCTGTATTGGCTTTTTTGAAAAAAGATATTCAGAGAATGGAGAATACATTTGAATGGAAGTCCCGGTAAACAAATTGGAGAATATTTCTTTGGAAATACCAAGTCCCGTCCAGGAGATTCATGATTTTTTTCCATTTAAATCATTCATCAAACGCGATGACTTAATTCATCCTGAAGTTTCTGGTAATAAATATCGAAAGCTTAAGTTCATCGTACAACAATTCCTTTCTGAAAGAAAAAAAGGACTCCTTACTTTTGGTGGCGCATTCAGCAATCATATTTATGCCTTAGCTTCTTATGCAGAAATGACTGGGCTTCCATCTGCAGCTATTATCAGAGGAGAAGAAGACATACACAATCCCAGCCTTACTTTTGCCAGGTCAAAAGGAATGGAATTATTTTTTGTATCCAGAAATGCTTATCGAAACAAGGATTCAAATGAAATTCAATCGATATTATCCGCATTCCCGGAATTTGGAATCATACCTGAAGGTGGTAATCATCCGTTAGCAATGAAAGGAATAGAAGAGATGATAAAAGAGTTAGCATCTATTCCGGATTATATAATTTGTTCCGCAGGTACCGGAACTACTGCGGCAGGAATTTTAAAATCCATTTATGAGCAGCAGTGGAATACCAAATTGCTGGTATTTTCATCCATGAAAAATGATGAATTAGCAAAAACTATTTTAGAAAAAGCAGGAAAAGAGTCCAACGATCAATTTGAGTTTAATAATGAATTTCATTTCGGAGGTTATGCCAAGACAAGTAATGAATTGCTTGAATTCGTTGATCTGTTTTTAAAGAAAACCAGCATTCCTCTTGATCCCATTTATACGGGTAAGATGGTATATGGATTGAACAAATTAGCCGGACGCCATTATTTTAAATACAGTGATAAGGTATTAATTTACCATTCCGGTGGATTACAGGGTTGGAATGGATATCATTATTTAAAATCAAAAAGATTGATTTGAATTTTCCCAGCAGTAAGCTATTGAGTACTTTTGATGAATTATATTAATAGAAACTTTCATGAATAAACTGTTTTACTTCTTCCATATTTGTATTGTTATAGTAGTGTTTTCTTTAGAAAGTTGCACTTCAAATTCCGGCACCAGGCAGGAAAAGGAGCCATTGGAAATAATTCATCAAGATGCCGCATCAGCACAAAAAATGGCAGCTGAAATCAAATCTCAGTCAGCGATAAAGCTAGCAGCAGGAATACAAATAGCAGTTTGGGCTACAGATTCATTAGCTCCTGATCCGGTGGGAATGGATATTGATAAAAATAATGCGATTTATCTTACCAGAACTAACCGGCAAAAAAATTCTGAATTTGATATCCGGGGTTACCCTCAGTGGATGACTCCTTCTATTGGTTTTCAAACGGTCGAAGATCGCAGGGCGTTTCTGCACAAAACCTTTGCTCCTGAAAATTCTGAACAAAACAAATGGCTTCCCGATCTCAATCAAGATAGTGTGCATGACTGGCATGACCTTGCTGTAGAAAAAGAAGAAGTCTGGAAACTAGAAGACCTCGACGGTGATGGTATGGCAGAAAAATCTACCCGCATAATCAATGACTTCCATACCGAGGTGACTGATATTTTGGCTGGGATCCTGGTAAGGGATCATGATATGTTTCTTACTGTAGGTCCTGATGTATGGCATATGGAAGATACGGACGGTGATGGTATCATGGACAAAAAGACTTCGATCTCTAGTGGGTATGCTGTTCATATTGGATTTAGTGGTCATAATGTTTCAGGTATTATCCAGGGACCGGATGGAAAATTATATTGGAATGTAGGAGATATCGGAGCTACCATTACAGATATAAAAGGTAATGTATACAAGCATCCTAATTCAGGATTGATTTTACGTAGTAACCCTGATGGATCGGACTTCGAAGTATATGCGCATGGTTTACGAAATACGCATGAATTTGTCTTTGATGACTATGGCAACCTTATTTCTTCTGACAACGATGGGGATCACAGGGGTGAAAGGGAACGCCTGGTGCATGTTGTAGAGGGGTCGGATGCGGGATGGCGATCTAACTGGCAATATGGAAAATATACTGATCCTAAAAACAATAGATATCATGTATGGATGGACGAAAGGCTTTCAATTCCCCGATGGGATGGTCAAGCCGCCTATATTATTCCTCCTATTCAAAACTTTCATAATGGCCCTACAGGAATGGTTTTTAATCCGGGCACTGCACTTGGAAAAGAATGGTTGAAAAAATTCTTTTTAGTAGAATTTGTCGGAAATCCGGCTTCATCACATATTTGGGCTTTTGACCTGAAACCAAATGGAGCCTCTTTTGAATTAAAATCTGATCTGGACTTAGTGAGTGGAATACTACCTACTGGCATAAGGTTTGGAACTGACGGGGCATTATATGCTGCTGATTGGGTAAATGGTTGGAATACCAAAAACTATGGCCGTGTATGGAAAATAGATGTGACTACGGATAAAAATGATTTGAAAGATGAACGAGCTGAAACAGCCAGGTTATTTAAGGAAGATTTTGAAAAAATGACAGAATCCCAATTAGCAGATCAATTGAAATATTCAGATATGCGCATTCGAATGAAAGCACAATTTGAATTAGCGGCGAGAGGCAAAAAAGGAGGGGCAACTTTCAGGCAAGTCATTGCTCAGAAGGAAAATCAATTAGCCAGAATTCATGGTATTTGGGGATTAGGTCAACTGATTAATAAAGGTGAAAAGTATGGTGTGGATTTAATTGGATTATTGAATGATGGTGATGAAGAAATCATAGCTCAGAGTATAAAAGTCTTAGGAGATAACAGAATCAAAGAAGCCGCCGACGACATTCAAAAAAAATTGATGAGCAAAAATCCGAGAGTGCAATTTTTTGCTTGCCAGGCCATCGGAAGGCTTGAGCACCAATCTGCATTTGATGATTTATTAAAAGTGATTGAAACCAATGCGGATCATGATGTTTATATCAGGCATGCTGCCAATCTCGCTTTATCCAGATTGGGTAATGAAAACAAACTTGCCGCACTGTCAACCAGTAATTCTAAATCCCTCAGAATTGCCGCAGTATTAGCCCTAAGAAGACTAAAATCACCAGCCATTAAAGCTTTTTTAAATGACTCGGATGAATATATTGTAACCGAAGCTGCCAGAGCTATTAATGACGATGAATCTATTACTGATGCATTGCCGGCACTTGCCCATATGGTCAATCAATCTAAATTCTCCAATGAGCCACTCATGCGCAGAGCCATCAATGCATGTCTGCGGGTAGGTTCGGGTAAAGAATTAAATGATTTGCTAGCCTATGCTCAAAGAAACGATGTATCCAATATACTGAAAGCAGAAGCCATGGCCGCCATCGGTACATGGTCTGAACCTTCATTAACAGACAGAGTAGATGGGCGGTATCGTGGAGAAATAAAACGAAATGCAGATGAAGTAAAAAATAAAATAGCTTCTACCCTTCCATCATTTGTAACTAGTAAAAGTCCGGAAATATTGATTTCAACTGCAGGGATGATAGCCGCCTTGAATATTACAGAGCATTCAAATGACCTGGTAAATATTTTTTATAAAAACGATAGTGCCGATGTGCGCGTAGCCGCTTTGAATGCACTTAATGATCTGAAATATTCAAAATTAAATGACCTGGTAATTAAAGGCATCAGCGATAAAAGTCGAAAAGTAAGGGCTGCTGCTCTGGGAATGGTAGATAAAACAGATATGGATGAAAAAGGACTCTCCACTTTAGTTAAAAATCTTATTGCAAAAGGTAGCCCTCAGGAACAGCAACGACTGATGACGGTACTGGGCAAAATGCCTATGGCAAAATCCGAAAAAATATTGTCTTCACTCATTGATGATCTCCAGGCAAAAAAATTACCTGCAACACTTTCTTTGGACCTGGAAGAGACGGTAGAATCGTCTAAAAATGAAGCCTTGATGGATAAATTGAAAACCGCATTGCCCAATGGACATGTTTTAGATGAATATACGGTATCGCTTCAAGGTGGCAACGGTTGGGCCGGGAGAAGATTTTTTAATGAAAATACTACAGCTCAATGCATCAAGTGTCATACCATTCAGGGAGTTGGAAGCAATGTCGGTCCAGATTTAAGTCACATTGGTTCTTCACTTTCCCGCGAGCAAATATTACAAGCCATGGTCGAACCTACAGCTCGATTAGCCCCTGGGTACGGAGTAGTAACACTAATTCTTAAAGACGGCAGTGAAGTATATGGTAAACTTGAAAAAGAATCTGCTAAAGAACTGACTTTGATAACGGCGAATGCAGAGCCTTTGCGGATACCTGTAGATAGAATTGCCACCAGGAAAAATATACCATCAAGCATGCCCGTGATGACCACTAAAATGAATAAACGGGAAATGCGTGATGTAGTGGAATACTTAGCTAATTTGAAGTAGACGAAGGAGTCCAGCCTTCAGTCAATCCTCACCTCAAAGTACCCGGATTAAAAGTCTTCCAACTATGCCAAAATTCCTGATAGGCAAGTAGGGGTTTCAGCGAATAAGAAGTATCGATGCCTTTCCCTTGCAAAGTAAAATGATAATGATTACATACTAATACACTATCATTCAAATCGAAATACGCACTCAAAGCTGGTCTTTCAAAGGCAAAAAAACCTATTGTGTCTCTCGCCATTAAAATAAGTACAGGTATTCCTTTTATCTCATCGTGAATAATTTTTTCGGTTTTTAATCTATTCCAATCGTATGCTTTTGTTTCTTTTCCTGCTTTCACTCCGATCACCCAACTCTTTTTATTCCAGGAAAGACTATCTGTACCTGTCAATTCCTTTCTGCTTTTGCCGGTTTCATAGTCAGTATTTTCGCTATAAGACTCTATATATGCGCTATCTGCTTGCATGATCAGTGTATGAGGATACATTTTTACCCATTCGAATAATGAAGCTTGAATACTAAATACTTCGGGTAATGATTGCCCTTTTAATTTGCCGGTGATGGCTTCACCATTCACCTGACGCCACCAACTTTTAGTAGTACCATCTTCAAACATAGCATTAAAATGATCCATTCCAACCAGACGAAAAGTTTCTTGAACACCATTTACAAGTGGTTCATATACCCGGCCGGTGCGGCACACAGTACAATAAGTCACCATAATTGGTTTACCACCGATAGTATCAAGTACCTGATGATGATATCCCAAAAACCGAATAGGGTATGCTTTGGCCACATTATTATGCATTACCCCTATGACCAATCGGTTAGGGTCTACTTTATTGGCTTGAATAGGTAGCATTATTTTTTGATCTGGCTGATAAAACATATGATCTGCTGCCATATAAAAATTAGTCATATAAATAGAGGCAGCTATTATAAGAAATGGTATCGCAATCAGCCATTTTTTTTTCAAGTTAAGTTTTGTCCATCCTAAAAAAATGAATAAAGTAAAGATTACCCGAATGGCCCATCGCCAATGATATAAAAAATAGGCTAATTCGATGCTATGCATTTCCTGACTGCCGGGCATAGGCATAATAAAATATACATTGACCCATTCGAATACTACCACTCCCACTACCCCAGTCCAAAACAACTTTTTCATATCGTTATTTTTATTTATGAAGATCAAAATGCATACCATCATCTGACACCCGCTGCAGAGCGCAGTTAATTTAAAATTGCCATTCTTGTGGAACAAATGTACCCCAATCCATATACAAAACTGTTGAACATACAAAATGCTATAGCGAGATGGGCACCTGGATATGGAGTTGCTACGTTGCTACCCCAATGCTTAAAGAAGGCAGTGAAGTATAAGGCAAACTTGCAAAAGAATCGGTTAAAGAACTGATATTGATAACGGCCAACGCAGAACCTTTTACGTATACCTGTAAACAGAATTGCTACCAGGAAAAATATACCTTAATCATGCCCGTGTTGACCACTAAAATGTCAAAACGGAAATGCGGGATGTAGTGGAATATCTAGTAAATATGAAATGTCTGTAAAAGGGCAATTCTAAGAAGTTTATTAATTTTTACCGGTTTTACAATCTTTTTTCAATATTATCTGTTTTATTGATCATAGAACAACAGCCGGATGCAACTATTTAATTTGAATATTACCTTATAAAAACAGATATGAAAAAATTGGCAATACATAGATTTCTAAGTCTACTTCCAATTATCATTCTTATTTCTATTTCGAATGATGATAAAGGACAGGAAAAAAATCTAGTAAGGATTGAAACCCTTAAGTCAAATAATGGATACAATGCGTTAGATATCTCTTTTCAGGTTAAGAGTGATTTGGAATCATTTACTAAAATTTTATGTGATGTAGAGCACTATTCAGACTGGGTGTATAAGTGCATGAAGTCAGAGATTATTGCTCAGACTACTGAAAACAATACTTCATACAAATCATATATAGATTTCCCTTTTCCCCTTAATGACAGGATATATGCCGTAAATAGCATTCAATATATGGACAAAAATAATAATTTCATTTCTGAGTCAAAAAGTATCATGGACAAAATTGATCCCGAAGGATTTGTTCCAATAAATTATTTTGTCTCCAAATGGGTAGTTACTCCTTCAGATGATGGGTGGCTGAAAATAAAATATTATGTAAGTGCTGAGCCAGGAGGCACTATACCTGCTTTCCTTTACAATATAGCACTTAAGAAAGGTCCTTCTAAAACTATTGAAAATTTTATTGATAGAATAGAGACTCTTTATTCCAGTAGATTAAAATAGATAAGATGCTATCGTTGGATTAAAAACGATAAGCGGCACTAATCGAAATTAAGTAGTCAGCGAAAGCAGCATCCCCATGTTTGAGTCCAGCAGGATCCTGTTTATCAGAGTAACTTTTAGTCCTGTTTCGATAAAGAGCCACTGGAACTGAAGCAACAAAAGAAAATGCACTATTCATATATGCTAATCCTGGTTCTGCAGATATAATGTACCCGGGTCTTCGAAAACCCTTATCTCCTCCAATCAAATCGCTGGAAGGGATTCCTTCAATTCTACCACCACCCATTAATGAAAATCCTTTTGCCATTCCCACATTTACTCCCATTCTGGCTGCATATTGATCAGCTACAGAAAAATTTATACTATTTGTCTCTCTTGGATTGGATAAATAGAATCCATTGAAATAAGCAGTAAGTCGATTAGAAAATTGATAAAAGGCTTGTGACTCCAAACTGACACCTACCCCACCATCACCTAACTGGATGGATTGATCTACAGGCTTAGTAATGGTATACTGTACCTTTTCTTTATCCAGTTTGTAAAATTGATCAGTAGCTTTGTAATCACCCGTGGGTAATTTCACTCCTAATCCCAATGAAATATTATATGGCTTGAATTTTCCCGGGTTAATTAACCAGTAGCTGGCATTTATCCTCAAATCACCAATGCCGGAAGACTGGCTATGAAATCTTAATTGGTCAGGATTAGATGTAATTGAATTACCGTAGTGCTCATATAGTGATGACCTGTCGTTGACTTGATAAGGAAGATAAACTCCAAACGACCATCTAAGACTAGGCGAATAGATCAGACCTAAATCTACTGCATGAGAATGATTAATAACCTGCGTATGTTCAGCAACCCGCTGCTCCTGCTCCACATCACCCACAAAATGTCTGAAAGATTTAAAATAACGATAGGAAGAGGTAAACTGCCAATGACCCTGATTTTGTTTGAACAGATCCGCATTGGATGTACCCGGGGCGGCACATGACATATGACGAACTGCAATACAACCCTGAGCTTGTAAATTGGTATTGTCTATAAAAAAAATGCTTAATCCAATAAGAATAATAGCATTACAAACTGAATTGGATTTGATATTTTGCATAATAATTTTACTTTTTTAAACGAAAAAGAAGGATCAAATGTAGATTAAAAATTTACTTTTTTCCACTATTATGGAAAATAATTTTGGTAGAAATATTAAAAATTTAAGGAAAAGGCGAAAAATCACCTTGGTGGAATTGGCTAAGTTATTGAAAATCAGTAAGAGTAGCCTAAGTGATTATGAAAAAGGATATTCAAAACCTGGTCTTGATGTTTTAATAAAAATTAGCAACTTTTTCTTTATTCCTGTTGACGATTTAACCAATTCCATTATTCCGGAATTTGACACCATTGATCTTGCATCAAACCTAACAAAAATAGCTCCTCTGAAAAGCATTGAATCATTAGACGAAATCACACAATGGAAGCAAAAAAATGAGTTTAACGTAAATTTATTGAAACAAAAAAATGAAAGTCTGGAGCTTCAGATTGACCTGATGAAAGAATTGGTTCAAAGTAAAGAAGCAGAGAATAAATCGTTGAGTATTCAATTAATCTTACTAAGGGAAAAACTAAATTTACCAAATTAAAATTCCCTTATCAGAGGTCTCATTTTATTGGTATTGAATTCTTAAAATGTTCCCCTTTCTGATCGTTTCTAATCATGTTTAAGAGTCCATTTACGAAATCTGAAGTCTGATGCAATGATTCATCTCTACCATGGCTTTTCCTCATTTCATTCAATAAATGAGTAAGTACCTTATTGATTAGCAATAATTGGGTTTGATTATCAACAATGTGCCTTTGATTATTGATGATATTGATCTGATTGTCAACTATTATTTCCTGGTTTTTTATTATCAAATTTTGATTTTTGACTACCAGGGACTGATGTTCAGTTTTATATTTTAAATTATCAATGACCAGATTTATATTCTCAAATAATTGCATTTGACTCTTCATCATCGATGCCTGATCTTCAGACAATTTTTCAATACTTTTTATACTTTTAGCCATGGTGTTTTGTGTTCAAAAATAACATAAACCAGGTCGATTTAAACAATTTTATATTCTTGCAATTCATTTATCTTTCACTCAAATTTTTGACAATTAGAAATGGAAAAAAGTAAAATCCCCATTCCCTATTTATTATATATCCTGTTTATTTTAATCATTTGGGGAAGCTATATCGTGCATATCCCACTTCTAGCAATTGCCAAAGAGCAAATTTGGGTACTAGTTACCATGTTCTTTGGAGCATTTATCGCAGGGAGCAGTCCTGAAGGGAGTGCAGCTATTGCCTTTCCTATATTTACTCTATATCTGGATATTGCCCCTTCAGTAGCAAGAAATTTTGCTTTTGCTATCCAAAGTGTGGGAATGACTGCAGCTAGTATATTTATTATTAGCCGAGGCATTAAAATAGAAAGAAACTATATCAAATTTGTTTCCATTGGGGGATTGGCAGGGCTTGTCTTTGGTACCTATTTTATCATCCCCCTTGTATCTCCACCGTTGGCTAAATTACTCTTTGTCTCACTCTGGCTAGCTTTTGGTATAGTACTCTTTCTGCAAAACAGAAACAAAAAGCGGATTATATATGAGTCTTTAGGCGATCTTCAAAACAAAGATATTTTATTACTCCTTATCTTTGGATTTATTGGAGGAATTATTTCATCCATTTTTGGGACTGGAATCAATATTTTCACTTTCTGCCTTATGGTGACTTATTATCATATGAATGAAAAGGTGGCCACCAGCTCTTCTATCATCATAATGACCATTGAAACCATTGCAGGATTTCTTATCCACCGCACTCTTTTAACAGATTTTGATAACCAGGCATTTGAAATGTGGATAGTATGTATTCCGATGGTGATTTTTATGGCTCCGTTGGGAACTTACGTATTAAGCAAGATTACCAGAGTTCAATTAAGTAATTTGTTATATGCCATACTGGTAGTGCAATTTATTGGTGCTTTTCTTGTAATAAGGCCCGGGATTTATCTTTCACTAATTTGTTTATTGGTAGTTTTAGCGGGTGTGCTGATGTTTCGATTTATTGCTACTCTAAAGCCTATACGGTAAATAAAAAAAATCAACCAAGTATACGGTTTTAAATCCCGGGTAGGTTCCAGATTAAAAAATGACAGGCTAATTTTAAACTACTGCTTTTTTTTGAGTATATTTAGCATGATGAATTATCTACTCAGAATCGCTATTTTATTTATCATTTGTTCTTGTGATAAACCCAGCCTCCCAAATTTTACATCTACCCAGGCCTTTATTTCAAATGATATATCAGTTGATGGTTGTTCATGGCATATTTCCATTTCCGAAAATGGAAATATAAAACAATTTGCATTTTCGGATATTGGTAAATCCAAAGTAGATGAAGTGATCAAAAATTCAAATGCAGCAAATGGGCTTTTTTATATCCCTGTTTTAATTTTGTACCAATACACCGGTAAAAATAAAGATATACCTTGTGGGTTTGGCAAAACTAGTTCTTTGATTGAAATTGAGATACTGGATATTTCAAAAAGATAGGTTCCATTTGGCAGGTGAGAAAGGGCTTACCCACCTTGAGTAAATCAATTATCTAAAACAAAGTCTCTTTATCTTTTCCACCGCGCACTCTTTCCAGGATACGATTCAATTCGGGCTCACTTGACACTAAAACTTCTCTCGGTTTAGATCCTTCGCCTGCACCAACTATTCCTAGCATTTCCAATTGATCCATGATTCTTCCTGCTCTGTTGTATCCTAGTTTTAATCTCCTTTGAATCATAGAGGTACTACCATGTTGGTTTTGAACAACTAGTCTGGCAGCGTCTTCCATCATGTCATCCAGATCTTCAAGTACCGCTTTCTCCATGCCACCAGGTCCACTTTCTTCACCTGTATACTCTGGCAGGAAATAGGGTGTCGGAAAACCTCGCTGCTCATGAATGAAATTCAATACAGACTCTACTTCCGGAGTATCTACAAAAGCACATTGCAAACGAATAGTATCACCTCCTACGCTCAAAAGCATATCTCCACTACCAATTAATTGGTCCGCTCCACCGGCATCCAGGATAGTTCTTGAGTCCACTTTAGAAGAAACTTTAAATGCCAGCCGTGCAGGAAAGTTAGCCTTGATCACACCGGTGATAATATTTACAGAAGGTCTTTGGGTAGCAATGATTAAATGGATACCCACGGCTCTGGCTAACTGGGCTAATCTTCCAATAGGCAATTCTACCTCTTTACCAGCTGTCATGATCATATCGGCAAACTCATCGATTACTAAAACAATAAAGGGAAGGTAACGATGTCCTTTCTCAGGATTGAGCTGTCGGGCGGTGAATTTTTTATTGTATTCTTTGATATTTCTTGCTTCTGCTTTTTTAAGAATGTCGTATCGATTATCCATTTCTATACAGAGTGAATTCAGTGTAAATATTACTTTATTTGTCTCCGTTGTAATGGGTTCGTCCTGATCAGGGAGATATGCCAGAAAGTGATTGTCCAATTTGGCATAAGGGAAAAGCTCTACTTTTTTAGGGTCTATCAATACTAACTTCACTTGCGATGGATGTTTACGGTAAAGAATGGACATCAGGATGGCATTGATACCGACAGATTTTCCCTGACCGGTAGCCCCTGCAATCAACAAGTGAGGCATCTTAGCAAGATCTGCTACAAATACTTCATTTGATATGGTTTTGCCTAAGGCAATCGGCAGATCCATTTTCGATTGCTGGAATTTTTCTGATTGCAGGATCTCTTTAAGGGAGACCATTTGCTTTTTCTTATTGGGCACTTCTATACCGATCGTGCCTTTACCGGGTATAGGGGCTATAATACGAATACCCAAAGCAGATAAATTAAGGGCAATATCATCTTCCAGGTTTTTGATTTTTGAAATACGAACACCCGGTGCCGGAATGATTTCGTATAAAGTGACAGTGGGACCTACTGTGGCTCGGATCTTGGTGATTTCTATTTTATAATGTGAGAGTGTTTCGATGATTTGATCCTTATTTGCCTCAAGCTCAGCCCTATCTACTTCAAAATTTTGGTCAGAGTAATCGGCTAATAGGTCTACCGATGGTCGCTCATATTTAGAAAGTTCCTTATCCGGATCGTAAGGCTCCAATGTGGAGTAATCCACTTCCCGTATTTTGGCTATTTCTGGCAAATCAATATCTTTTTCATCCAAAGAAATAGTCTCTTTGATTTGTTCAGCGATTTCCAGGGTCAAATCATCGTCCAGGTCTGATGAGTCTGAAGTCCTGTTTGCAGCAATTATTTCATCGAAGTCTAAAGAAGTTTCATCCCGCAAATCGTTGAGATCTGCATATTGAGGTTTATATTTATCGTTTAATTTTTCCTCAGTACTTAAAAGTTTTTCGCCATTTGCAGTAGGAAATGAATCTTCAAAATCAATTTCCTTTTTATTTCCAGAGGGTTTCAAAACACTAAGAATCCCCTCATCAGCATTAGTAGTACGATCTGCTGTTGAGTCCGCTTTTCTAAAAAAAGAGAATGGTGATTTTAAATTAAATACTTTATTCCCTTCACCGTTTAATTGGAATGAAGGTAACTCTACAGCTGAAAAATCAGGATTGTAATTCCAAACCAATATGCCTGCTATAATAAGAATAAGGATACCAAAAAGACCCACTATCCCTAAAAAATTTTGAATATATAACGACAACCACTCTCCAATAGCACCTCCCCATGGGAAAGCAGCATTTCGAAAGATAGATTCAAATAAAACGGAGATATATAATATTATCCAAAGGACAGAAAGAGTACGAAGGATTAAACTGTATTTTCCATTCTGCATCCATTTCCATGCATACATCCCCAATAGGTATATTAAGCCAAAGGCAGGTAATCCGAAACTCCAATAAATTATCTGATGTGAAAAATAGGCTCCAAATCTTCCCAAAGCATTTGCTACTGTAAGATCTTTTTGAAAGAATATTTGCCATGAAAAGGTCATCACTTTATCCTGATCATATCGCCAGGTAAATAAGTATGATACCATACTGATTAAAAGGAGTAATGCAATAAACATAGCCACTACACCAATGATTTTTCCCCATCGCTGGTCTTTGAAATTAATCTTCTTCCAAAACGGTTTTGCAGACTTCTTTTTGCCCATAAGATTATACTTGATTCAGAATTATTATGGGCGAATATAGATAATATTACATTTTAGTGCAATATATAATTATCATTAAATCAGTATTTTATTAAATAATATTTAATTTAATATGTAGAATGCTGAAAAATAGAACAGAATAGATTTATAAAAAAAATCTTAATACCGCTAATAGGTTTCTTTGATTGCCAAATTATTCAGATAGTAGGTATTTCTGAAACAAAAAGGATAAGTCTCCATAGTACTGTCATCTGCAAAGAAGTAGAATGTCCATTACAGGAACCTGACCATTCATCATTCTCACCATCAAAGTGAATCTCAAAATTTAAAAGAAAGGGAGTTTACTGCTTTTCACCACTTCTATTTTGCCACTGTTGTGATTGCTGTTGAGCTCTATTTGCTTGAATTTGTTTGTATTTTATAAGCTGATCACTAGAAAGTATAGTTTTTAATTCTGCCTCTTGATCAGCTCTTAATACATCCATTTTCGGCTTTAGGTCTTCTCTGGTAAGACCATTTGCTCTACCCTCTTGCATCATGGTACGCATTTGAGTACTATACCTTGCTTGAACTTCATCAAACTTTGTGATTTGCTCAGGATTCAATTGCAAAGAGTCATGTAAAGATGTTGGATTTAAATTGCCACCCGGGCCTTGTACTCCACTAGTTTGATCAGGATTAGTTGATTGACCACCATTGGCACTTTGCGATTGTTGATTTGGTATTACACCACCAGAAGTACCATTGGCAGCTGCATTACCTCTTGCCTGATTACCAGTACTTACATTTTGCTGGCCAGTTCCATTGCCGGTATCTCCACCAGTATCTCCGCCACCACCTTCAGACTTCAGGTCATCATTATTAATTGATTTTTTCTTTTTACGATCTTCGAAGCTCATTTTCCCTATTCTATAATTTATACCAATACGTATTCCAGAATTGTAAAAACTATTAGTGCTGGATTGTGAAAATAAAGGAGACTCAGATTTTGAGCTCCTGATAAAAGGGTTATTTAAAAAGTTTTGAGCTGATAAGCTAATATTTCCTTTTCCTTCATTAAAGTCCTTTCTCAAACCCAGAAAGTAAAATGAAAAACTCCCAGAATACCCTTGAAGGCTCACCTGCCTACCTCGTGCACCGCCACCTCCCTGGATACCCCAGCCATTATTAAATTTATAATTTCCAAAAGCTCTTCCACCAAATACCCAACCAGAATTGGATGAGGTATAATCAGGATTTGGATTATTATTAGACAAAGTAACATTATACAAATCAAAACCTCCATTTATGGAAAGATTCTTGATCATTGAAAAGTTTCCAAAAACATTTGCTCCTATAGTATTTTCTGTACCAATATTTTCATAGGTGGTTTTCAAAGCCGGTACATATCCTGACTCAGAAAGGTTTGGATTTTTTATAGAAAAAGTATCTTTAAAGCTATTAATAGAATTTCCAGTGTGTCTATAATATAATGCTGTAGTTAGGAAAAGTCCTTTTTTATTAAAGCTAGTACTTAATTCGAAATTATCTGTGTATTCAGGGCTCAGGTAAGGATTTCCAACACTTATATTGGAAGGGTTTGAAGAATTGACATTAGGATTTAAGAATTGAATACCCGGCCTTTGAATTCTGCGGTTGTATCCACCTTTCAAAGTGATTTTCTTAGAAATAGGTTGAGAAAGATTAACACTTGGAATCCAACTCCAATACGAAGGTATTTTAGTAATTTCTCCGGAACCCGTTTTGGAAAAATCTGCTGTAATATCAGTGTATTCCAGTCGGGTGCCTGCCTTTAATGAGAACTTACTTCTTGTAGTGTAGGTATAAGACAAATAACCTGCCCCTACCGTTTGATTATAATTTAATTGATTAGAATTTCTAAGTGGATCTAATTGAAATGAACTTGAACCTCCTTCGGAAATCAGGTATTGATAATCACTTTTGGCTTGCCTAAAAATACCTTTACCACCAAATTCTACTAAAGATCTGATGCCACCAGGGGTCTGATAATTTACTTCCAAAGTAGATTCAATATTGTTGCTGGGATTATCATTTTTTTCGCGAGAAGATATTGCTGCAAAATCAATATTACTAAATAGATCAGCTTCAAAATTATTCTTCCTGTTATCTCTTGAATACAGACCCAGAATGCTCAACTCTTTTTGAGGTGCACTATTATAAGTGTACGTAGTACTGATATCATAGTTTGTGCTCAAATCCTTTGTGTCTACATTCCTTCCATTGAACAAGGGAATAGTATTTCCAGGAAGAGTAGTAAGTGTAATAAGTCGATCCTGATTGTCGTATCTATTCCTGGTACCTAAACGAATACCTGCAGTAATATTTGCTTTTTTAGTTATATCCCAATCCCATCCAAAATTGTAATTGCCACGAAGACTTTGCGAAGTGGTAGAGGCAGATTGATCTACTGTTTTATTGCCCAATGAGGAAAAAGTAGATTGGATATTTTCGAAAGCACCTTTAACATTGTACTCCCCTCTACCAAATCCTCTCAAACTAAATCCCATATTTCCTTGTCTAAAATTACCATTAAGTCCAAATGATGAACCACGATTACCTACACTGGCATCTACCCCAAGGGTGAGTCCCTGTAAAGTATTCTTTTTAGTAATAATATTTATAATTCCTACGGAACCTTCTGACTCATATCGTGCTGAAGGGCTTGTAATCACCTCTATAGATTTAATCATATCGGCAGGAATTTGTTTAAGTGCATCGGCCACGCTTGATGACATGATACTAGAAGGCTTATTATTGATCAGGACTTTTACATTAGAGCTTCCTCTCAAACTCACATTTCCATCTAAATCTACAGTCAACAGTGGTACATTGCGCATTACATCAGAGGCATCACCACCTTTACTGCTAACATCTTTCTCTGCATTATAAACAAGTCGGTCCACTTTTTCTTCTACCATTTCATTTTGACCCTCTATAGTTACTTCACCTAAAAGCCTTACTTCCGGCACTAGATAAATTCTACCCAATTTTATAGCAGCACCGTCCTTTACTGTCAATTTTAATGTTTTGGTTTCATACCCCAGAAAATCTGCTTCGATCAGATACTTTCCTTCGGCAAGGTTTTCCAATTTAAATTCACCTTTTTCATCACTAACATTTCCATCCACCGTCTCTTTAGTATCGGCAATCTTAAGAGCGATAGTGGCAAATTCAATTGGTTTTTTATTAGTGGTATCTAAAATAAAACCTTCAATAGAAGCAGAACCTTTTGCTTTCTGCCCAAAAGAAATTTGACCCAACAGGAAAAATAAAAGAACAGATAAAAAATATTTCATAAGACGGAGAATTACTAGTTAAAAACTTAATTTTAAACAAAGATACCCAGGAGAGGAGCTCTTTATAGGATGAAATCGACCATCAAGGTGGTTTTATCGTCTTTTGGTTTTCGCCTTAACAGTCCCTTAAGTATTTCAAAACTTAATCCATTAAAATCATTCAAATTAGTATTTCCTTGTTTGTATAAAAATAAATCCTGTGAGTCGATAAAATGGATTGGACTGTACCATATGCGTAGTATTAGTTTTAATATAGACTAATTTTGTTTCATTAATTAAAAAAGGATATTAAAACAGTATGCAAACTTTTGTCCAAAAAAATAGAGTACCTATCATGCACATGCTGTTTTGGTTGGCTTACTTTTCATTCTTCTTTTACCAAATAAGTAATCATCCCAAGAATAATACAGAAGAAACCCCCTTTATTGAAATCTTTTTGAATGCATTTTCACATACCGTATATTTAGCTACCGTGGCCTATCTAAATTATTTCATCATTTTACCAAGGTATTTATCATCAAAAAAAGGGTGGAATTATATTTTAGAGTTTACTCTAATGGCCGTTATTGTTTTACTGATATATGTCCCATCTAAGAGACTACTCACCGATGGATATGTTGATCATAATGAGTTTTACTATAGCTATAGATTTATTTTTGGATCTTTTGTAACCTCCATTTTTGTGGCTGTCTTCGTGGCTTCACTCCGATTTTTTACTGAGTGGCAGGAGCTTGACGAGCTTAAAACCAAGTATAAAAATGAAAAACTTACCGCTGAACTTAAATTTCTAAAAAATCAAATCAACCCTCATTTTCTTTTTAACACCCTGAATAATTTATATGCCCTCGCCTATAGTAATTCTCCTCAAACCACGGAGGTAATATCAAAACTGTCTCAAATGATGAGATACATGGTGTATGATTGCAATAATGACTATGTGCCACTAAGCAAAGAAATAGAATATATCAATAATTATATAGCTCTCGAAAAGCTTAGGTTGAATAATAATATCCCCATAGAATTTACTGTGACAGGGAATCCGCATGATAAGAAAATCATGCCTTTATTATTAATCCCATTTTTGGAAAATGCGTTTAAACATGGTGTTTCCAATACGCACGACAGTTGGGTGAAAGCACAGTTGGAATGTAATGGAAAGTCTATTTCGTTACATGTATCCAATAGCAAATCAACGCACAATGGTTCTGCTGCAAGTACTAATTCGGGCGTAGGATTAGAAAATGTAAAGCGACGCCTTATGCTTAATTATCCAGAAAAGCACAAGATCAACCTGGTGAGCACCGATGATGAATATATTGCTAACTTAGAAGTTCAACTTAATTAAAGATGTTTACTTGTGTAGTGATTGACGATGAACCCCTCGCGAGGAGATTATTAGAGGAATATATTAAAAAAGATGAGAGCTTAGTATTATCGTCCAGTTTCTCTGATTCATATAAGGGATTGCAATTTCTCCAGTCCAATGAAATCGATATCTTGTTTTTAGATATTCAAATGCCTGACCTTAACGGATTGAGTCTATTAAAATTGCTGGATAAAAAACCGGCAACAATTCTATCTACTGCTTTTAGTGAATTTGCGTTGGAAGGATATGATTTAGATGTAGCCGATTATTTATTGAAACCTGTGGTGTTTGATCGGTTCGTGCAAGCAGTAGAAAAAGCTAAAAAGCGATTAAGTGTCCTAAGAATTAATGAAGTAGAAACACAAGGCGAAACTCTATTTGTCAAAGATGGAACTAAGCTGGTAAAACTAAACCTCAATGACATTCTATATATTGAAGGACTTAAGGATTATGTGAGTATTTATACTAAATCCCAAAAAATTGTTTCGCTCCAGCGGATGAAAAATCTGGAAATCGCTTTACCAACAGATCATTTTTTACGCATTCATCATTCTTACATTATCAATTTGAATGCCATTCAGACTATACACAAAGAATACATAGAGATCAACCAAAACTCTATTCCCATTGGAGAAACATATCGAAAAGCCTTCAGAGAATATGTAGACAAACAAAAATTATTAGGAGAGCCTTAAAAACCGTATTAATGAAAAAAATATTTTTGTTTTTTGGTCTCCTCCTATTATGGGTTGGACTTCCGTCTCAAAATCAAATTCCTTTTGCCAGTGATATCGCTCAATTTGAAAGTGAAGATGCGACGAATTCAAAACCCATGGGTCAAATCGTTTTTGTGGGCAGCTCCTCCTTCACTAAATGGAAAGATGTAGATGCCAGATTTCCAGGATTTGGAATTATTAATCGCGGATTTGGGGGCTCTACTTTAGTGGATGTTATCCGTTTTGCACACCAAACTATTTATAAATACCAGCCTCGGCAGGTAGTCATCTATTGTGGTGAAAATGATTTTGCCGCTGACAGCACTTTAAGCGTAAAAGCCGTATTTAAAAGATATAAGACATTGATAAAAGGAATCCATAAAAATGTGCCCGTAGCACAGATCGCTTTTATTTCTATGAAACCCAGTCCATCCCGCATTCATTTAATGCCAAAGTATAGAGCGGCCAACGATCTTATCTCTCAATACAATAAAAAGAAAGGTTACCAATATATCCATGTATTCGATGCTATGTTGGATGCCGCTGGCAATCCTAAAGCCGACATTTTTGTAAGTGACCGGTTGCATATGAATGCCTCGGGTTATGATATCTGGGTACCGATTATCAGACCTTTTTTGATGGCTAAGTAACCTTTAAAAAAATTAAGTTTTACTCATTCTTTTCAATTTAGCTTGATATGTTTGCAAGTAGTTTCTTTTTCCGCTTTCAGATAAAAATGATTTCCCAATCATTAATTTAACCTGATCGTTTTTCGATAGCATATCAGAAATTATTTTATCAGTATGCGCATTTTGCAGTCCTGCCTCTTGGCTAAGCGTTTTGAATTGATTTAGAATTTTCCCAACCGATTTATTTTTGGGCAGCAATCCTTCATCCAATGCAAAATCAGAATCATTTATATGCATTTGCGTATTCAATAAATCGTAGGCAGGACTTAGTCTAAAATCGCCATGATCAGTTTCCAAAATGGAAAAGTTTTTAAAGTGCGCATCTCCATTTGAAAAAAGAAAATTAAATAATAAAAGCTTAAATAATTTAGGTGCTTCTATTCCATAAATGGGTAAGCGTTTCTTCATCAATTCAAATAACTCCACGTATGATCCCTGATATTTATAATGCTCACCATGAGTTTGGCTAGTTCTTCCACTCAATGAAGCAAAATCTTCAACGGCTAATTTTTTACCATCATTATCTATATCAAATCTTTTAGTGATATACCCGGAATCACCGTTCTTAAAAAAGATAATTGCATTCTCAGCTGTTTCGATATTAAATACTTGCCGTGCAATTTGCATAGTAAGATGTTCATTTGCAGGCATGAGATCTACATTTTTATTTACAGTTGAAATTGGTTTTAAAATATGAGTGCCTCTTTCACCTTCATTTATCAATCGCAATTTGTTTTTATCCAATATAATAGAAAATTTTTCCTGCACACCGGAGATTGAATTTCGTTTGTGATTTGCATTGTACAAATCTTTATGAACATCATTTGTCGATGGTGATTCATAGGGCAATATATGATTCACTTTTCTTCCATTGAACAATCGATTCAAACAGGCCTTACTATAAGTATTAAATCCAGCGGCCAAAGTGCCTGGACAATATTTGATTTCAAGTTGGATCATGGTGTGTCTGGCAATTTAGATAAAGTGACTGCGCCTATTGTATCATATTTTGCCGTATTCAATAATATTCCGAAGTAATCACTTTCATCTAAGCGCAATTGAGCACATAAAAGTCTTTTATTTATCCCTTCGGGTAGCATATTAAAAAAGAAAGGAAATAGAGTCTTGGAAAAATATTCCCTCATTGACTTAGGAAATGCAAGACAAATAGGAGGTTTTGTCTGATCAGCAAACCATAAGTCGCTGTAATTAAAATTAAAACTACTATCATCTAATTGTGATAATATACCTGCTTCCTGGTCTTTAAAGAATACTTTTGCCCTTCTCATTTATTGTCCATCTTTTTTATTTGAAGGCATAATTCCATCCCCAACACATCAGCCAGTTTCTCAATGGTTTTTAGTGTAGGATTACCTTTCCCACTTTCAAATTGCTTAAGGGTACGGAGTCCTAGTCCCGAGATTTCAGCAAGATGCTCCTGGGTAAGCTGAAGAGATTCGCGTCTTTTTTTGATGGTTTGAATTAGATCTGTGAAGGGCATTATACGGCTCTTTTTACTGTAAATGTACAATAAAAATGAATAATAGCATACTTTAGTGCCATATGAGACACTATCAATACCACTTTATAGACTAACATTAGCAAATCTATTCGTCTGCCTAACAAGGTTTACAAAAAGCTCTTTTTTTTTGGTTTAAATCCATCTTCGAAATTGGGATGGCAGGGTCATGCATTGCTTGAAATTTCTAGAATTATTCCAACAACTAAACCCCCATCACCCGCCTATTAAAGTCCTCATCAGCCCCCCCGCCAGCAAAATCATCAAAAGCCCTCTCGGTTACTTTTATAATATGATCACTGATAAATGGAGCACCTTCAGCAGCACCCTGACCAGAATCTTTGATGCAGCACTCCCATTCTAAAACTGCCCATCCATCATAACCATATTGGGCCAGCTTTGAAAATACTGCCATAAAATCTACCTGGCCATCTCCTAAAGATCTGAATCGTCCCGGGCGATCTATCCAATCACTATAGCCACCATACACGCCAGACTTACCAGTAGGATTGAGCTCGGCATCTTTCACATGGAACATTTTGATATAGTCGTGATAAAAATCTATGTATTGCAGATAGTCGAGATTTTGTAAAATAAAGTGAGAAGGATCATACAATATTCTACATCGGTGATGATTGCCTGTGGCAGCTAAAAAACGCTCAAAAGTGACTCCATCATGCAGATCTTCGCCGGGATGAATTTCGTAGCAGAGATCCACACCGCAGGTATCAAATTCATTCAAAACAGGAGTCCATCGGGCTGCTAATTCTTTAAAAGCTGCCTCTACTAAGCCTTTGGGTCTTTGTGGCCAAGGATATACCGTATGCCAAATCAATGCACCTGAGAAAGTTGCATGCGCATTCAAACCCAGATTTTTACTGGCATGAGCGGCTTGCTTCAAGGTCTCGACAGCCCAGGCTGTTCGTTCTGCGGGCTTACCTTTTACTGCATCTGGTGCAAATGCATCAAACAATTCATTATAGGCAGGATTAACGGCAACCAGTTGGCCTTGAAGGTGACTGGATAATTCAGTAATCTGCAATCCATGGGAAGCTACTTTACCTTTTAATTCATCGCAGTAAGTCTTACTGGTGGCGGCAGTGGGAAGATCAATCAATCTACCATCCCATGAAGGAATTTGTATCCCAATATATCCAAGATCGGCAGCCCATTTACAAATACTATCCAATGAATTGAAAGGTGCCTCATCGCCCATGAATTGAGCTAAAAATAGGGCTGGTCCTTTTACATTTGTTAATTTTCCCATGATTGTTTAAGTTTTATTAATAAAGATAAGTAATATCATTTATCAGCAATAATGATGTATTGATAGTCTAGTGTCTGGTCATCCACTACAATATTTTCAAAGCCAGCATGGTATAGCATTTCTTCCAATACATCTGAGTATATGCGTTGGGACCTGGGTGGAGCGATATTGTCTGGAATCCTTTTCATTTTAAAATCTACTACTATCAATCTGCCTCCCTCCTTCAATTTACCTTGTAGGGTGCGCAAATATTTAGGTTTGTCCTGAATATAAGTAATGGTGTTTACTATCAATATACCATCTATTTCATTGTCATGAAGATTCGGGTCTTCTGGCTTTGCAAGCCTGGTTTTTACCAATCTAATTTGGGAAGTATCCAGTTTTATTTTTTCCTTTTCTATATACGATAATGCACCGGGGTCAATATCAATGGCTACTACATGTGCTCCTTTTTGAGCTAAATAAAATGTAAAAAAGCCCGTTGGTCCCGCTCCAATATCTGCAATAGTCTTATTGGTTAAATCGTGGCCAAACTGGTCTAAAATAAGGCCGGGTTTTTGCCATGCCACCCTGCTTGAAGGTGTATACAAGACTGGTTCTGCAAGTTCTATATCAGGAGATGCCGGTGGACTATCTGAGCGTGTGCTTTCAAAAGTGGTTTCAGCTGGTTTAGATTTACAGGCAAAGAAAATTGATAAAATAAAAAGTAACAAGAAAAATTTTCCATTCATAGCTTTGAGATCCATTCAAAAGTACATAACCATTTTTGTACTGGAAAATTAATTTATAGAATTCAGCATACTAAGTCATTCCGATATGAAATAAAGCATCTCCTACATGAACGACGCTAGCATTATTATGTCCAATGATATAGCCTGAAAGTCTAGAAAAAACATAGTGAACCTTGATATTATCAGGGTCGGCTATAGTGGCTAAGATCTCCCCTTTGTTTATAAACACACCTGACGATCTGCTCCACACAAATATTCCACTGGAAGAAGCTCGTATCCATATATCAGATTTTATATGAATGCTCTCCTGAACCGCTTTTTGGGGAAGTGGACTGATCATTTGATTTGCTACCAATACATTTTCTATTCCGGTCAAAGCCTTGTCTATACTATATCCATCGAAACGACTACTTTCTCCACCTTCAAAAGCAAGATTGGGTATTTTAAATTTACCAGCATAATGCCTGAGCGAATGAGGCCTCCAATTAGATTCTACCATAAAAGGGCTAGAAAATATTTTAGCCAGGTTCAGGCTTTCTTGATCATTTTTTGAAAACCTTACCTGGGGATAATTATATCGTTGTTCGCCTCCCGTGTGAAAGTCTATTAATATGGTGGCATGTGGTAAAATTTCATTGTACAAAATATTGGCTATACGGGCAGCTAATGATCCCTTAGCGTTTCCGGGAAAACTTCTATTTACATCCTTGCCCTCGGCCACATCCCGTGTAAACCTAATAAATCCATATACATTCAATAATGGTATAGTAATCAATGTACCAGCATGTAATGTATTCATTTTATAAACTTCAGCAGCTCGCCTCACGATTTCAGTTCCATTGATTTCGTCACCATGCATACCTCCTATTAACAGAATCGTTGGCCCGGGGGCAATGCTTTTATTTACAAATACATGTGTATAGATTTTAGTACCTGACGGCAATTGGCCTACTGGAATTTTTATCAACTTTTGTTCACCCAGTTCTACCACTTCGTTGGCAATGATCAATAATTTACTATTTGATATCATCGTGTACTTTCTCTTCTATCATTTGAATTATTTTTTCTGAAATACTGACTTTAGTTGTTTGCTCTATACCTTCAAGGCCTGGTGATGCATTCACTTCCAAAACTAATGGCCCTCTGGATGATCGCAATATATCCACACCTGCCACATCCAGTTTCAGCAAAAAGGTAGCTTTTAGGGCCAGCGACTCTTCTTCAGCTGAAAGTTTAACAGGTTTTGCTACACCTCCCTGATGGAGATTGGATCTAAAATCTCCTTTGCGTGCCCGCCTCCGCATACTGCCTGCTACTCTTCCATTCACTACTAATACTCTGATATCACTTCGATTGGCCTCATCTATAAACTCTTGTATGATGACTTGTTCGTCCAGCCGTTGAAATGCTTCTAAAATACTCAACGCCTGCATTTTGGTCTCCGCTTTCATTACACCCATACCCTGCGTGCTTTTCAGTATTTTAATGACTAATGGGTAGGAAAATTTTTTTAAAATAAGGTCATTGAATTCAGGATTGAAATGTAAGCAGGCTGATGGTACTGCAATATCATGGTGTGCTAAAAATTGTGCGCAAGCCCATTTGTTTCTGGCTTTAAGTAAGGCATCGGATGTAGTAGTAGTATATACTTTTGATGCCGCAAAATGATCAATCAATGATGCACCAATATCTGTAGCAGTAGCTCCTATTCTGGGTATGATCGCATCTAGTGCGATGAGTGGTTTTGCCTGATAATACACTAAGTGCTTACCCTTGTCTACTAATTGCGAACACTGGTACGGATTCAATACTAACATACGGTGGTTCATCTTTCGGCCGGCAATTACCAGGCTTTGAGTAGAATACAATCCGGGATTACGTGACAAGA
Source organism: Chitinophagales bacterium (assembly GCA_038251405.1). GTDB lineage: Bacteria > Bacteroidota > Bacteroidia > Chitinophagales > Saprospiraceae > JADJLQ01. The sequence goes on along the minus strand of JBBSBH010000028.1, from coordinate 6,474 downwards.
CTCCAATGATCATGGGTTAAAAGTACATCATTGGCTAAAATTAATGATTCTAGTTTTTGACTTGGGCAAAAGCCCCTCTGCCTGGATTATTTTCCATAACTTATTCTATAGACTACATTTGCATAATCGTCAGAAACCAACAAACTCCCGTCTGCCATCTGCTCTAAATCTACTGGTCGACCCCATGCTCTTCCACCTTGCAACCAGCCTTCAGCGAAAATAGTATTATTCACAGCGTTTCTATTCTTATCTAGAGTAACCAGGGCTATCCGATATCCCAATGGTGTCTTTCTATTCCAACTACCGTGCTCTGCTACCAATATTTGTTTATGGTAAGCTGATGGAAATTGCCTTCCTGTATAAAATTCCAAACCCAGAGGTGCCACATGAGGACCGAGTTTTTGAGCGGGAGGGACAAATTCACTACAACTTCTTTTAGTTCCAAATTCAGGATCTGGTATATCACCTTGATGGCAATATGGGTATCCAAAGTGCTGTCCATCCCTGGTGGCATGATTCAATTCACACGATGGGATATCATCACCCATCCAATCGCGTCCATTATCTGTAAACCAAAGCGATTTGTTATCAGGATCCCAAGCCATACCTACACTATTGCGAATGCCATATTCAACGATCTCCATTTTTTTGGTATTTACATCCAACCTTGTAATCGTATTGAATATTGGATCTTTTGATTCGCAAATATTACATGGAGCTCCTACAGGTACATATAATTTTCCATCCGGGCCAAATGCAATATACTTCCATCCATGGTGGGTCTCTGTCGGGTATTTGTCATAGATCACTTCTGGAGTCCCAGGATTTTCCAAATGCTTTTCAATGTCTTTAAATCGAAGGATCCTATTTATCTCTCCTACATACAAATCACCGTCTTTAAAAGCAACTCCATTCGGTGAATTTAGTCCACTGGCGATGGTGTATACTTTTTCAGCTATATAATCATGATCTTCATCCCGTACAGCCCATACCCGCCCGTCATCGCGAGTCCCTATAAACAAAGTCCCGGCGGGTGACATAGTAAGTGATCTTGCGTTCCGGATATTATCCACATAGATATCAATCTTAAAACCATCAGGTAATAGTATTTTATCTAATTGAATTGGAGGGACCGGGTTAAAAAATTTGCAGGAAAATAGGATAAAGAATAGGGGCAATAAATTCATTTTATTCATTTTTAATAATTTCAAAGATAAAGGCATATTCCATTCCAGCATAAGAGTAATCTTTTACTATTGGTTAACCTCCATGTATTTATTTAATTAGGGGTTGTCAGGCTATGAAAATTCATGTCTCTTCATGTTAAAAAATAATGAAATTGTATAAGATTTGACAGATAGTAAGTGATTAATATATTATATTTATCCGTAATAAGAAACACTACACATGCGGAAGATATTTGTTTTGGACACATCAGTGCTGCTTTTCGATCACAACGCAATCTCAAGTTTTGAAGAAAATGATATTGTGCTTCCTATCACCGTTTTAGAAGAACTTGACAATTTTAAAATTGGAAATGATACTAAAAACTTCGAAGCCCGGGAAGTGATCAGATACCTGGACAAACTTTCAGAAAAAAAGAATCTGAATGATTGGATCTTCAGAGGAAAGTCACTGGGTAAGCTAAAAATCCATAGTGTAAATGAAGAATCCCTGGCTGTAAATGCCGAAAAAATCTACGGTGAAGGTAAAAACGATCATAAAATTCTTAACGTGGCCCTATCCTTGAGCAGGTCTTTGAAAAGAGCCAAAATAGTTTTAGTCACTAAGGATATCAATCTTCGAATAAAAGCAAAAGCATTAAATATTGATGCTGAGGATTATCTCACCGGAAGAGTAAAAAATATGAATTTTCTCTCTGAAGGCTCTATCCTATTAGATAATCTTAATGCAAAAATCATTCTGGAAATTTATGCTAAACACACCATTAAAGAAAATAATATTCTACAGGGACACAAGGTTGCAAATGGGTACTACATCCTGAACAACTGTGCTCAAAGTGCCATGGTACGATATGATACTAACTCTGATAGCATTGTACGGGTGGACAAAAAATATGTTTACGGTATAAAGCCTAGAAACGCGGAACAGACTTTTGCAATAGATGCCCTATTAAATGATGAAATCAAGCTAGTGGCTTTGCAAGGAGTTGCAGGCACTGGAAAAACAATCCTGGCACTCGCTGCTGCCCTGGAACAAATGAATAAATATGAACAAATATTACTCACCCGTCCGATCGTGCCTTTAAGCAATAAAGAAATCGGTTTTTTGCCCGGTGATGCAGAAGATAAAATCTCGCCCTATATGATGCCCCTCTGGGATAATCTCAAATTCATCAAATCTCAGCATAAGGACAATAGCAAAAAAAATACGGTAGTAGATCAACTTAAAGAATCTGGCAAGTTAGAAGTGACAGCACTCACATTTATTAGAGGAAGGTCCTTGACCAATTCATTTTTTATTATAGATGAAGCTCAAAATCTGACCCCACATGAAATAAAAACCATCATTACCCGGGCAGGCGAAGGAACCAAAATCGTTTTTACCGGTGATATTCACCAAATCGATACTCCTTATATGGATGAGCGCAGCAATGGCCTTAGCTATATCATAGATAAATTAAAAGGGCAACCACTTTTTGCACATATTAAATTAGAGAAAGGTGAGCGATCGGCTTTGGCGGATATAGCTAATAAATTATTGTAAAAAGCAGGTCTGTAAGCCGGATTCTGTACTCTTGTCTTTCGATAAAAAGCATCTATCATTTATCTCGATTTTACTTCACAGTAAAATTCTAGCTGCCTACCCTCTCCGGATGTCCCAAATAAATGGAATAATTAAACGAGCCGCTTAACTTCTCTCTTTCGAAAGAAACCGTAGTATACATGGCATTTCAACACATAAGGTTTATCCACTTCCTATGTTACCATAAGAAATCGTGTGCTCTTACCACACATTTTCACCCTTACCCTGATGAAACATCAAGGCGGTAATTTTCTGTGACACTTTCTGTATCTGATTCTTCAACCAAACCCCACGCATTACGTGGTATGTCGCCCTGCGTTGTCCGGACTTTCCTCTCTGGTCATTACAACCACAGCGATAGATCGACCTGCTGATACAAAATTAATCTTTAATTACACTAACTACCTGGTTTCTACATATGTAATAAAAGAATATACATTAAATTAAAATACAAAATAAAGATATTCAACAATAAACATATATCATATTAGTTTAATATATTGCATTCCTATTAGGATGATTGTCATGCATTTCAAGTACACATCATTATTATTATCTATATTTTGTTGGCTATTTATTTATACCATCAATCGATACCAGGACTCCTCTTTTTTGGTAAATAATACCATTGAAAAAGTACAGAACAAACTTAACAGCGACAATAAAAAAGCTTTAGGTATCATTCAATCTGGAAAAGACTTATCCACAAAAGGCGATGCTTTACAAAGTCTAAAAATCAAATACTTTGTTTCTAATAAAGACTCTTTAATTTATTGGAATGATATCGATGGAACTTTTGATTTCAGGGACAAAGAACAATTCGTTTCAGTAAATCACCAATTATACTATTTAAATACATATAAAGATTCTATATTCCAGCATGCGTACTTAATGCCTGTACAAGGAGTGACCAATGACGAAAACAAAATCGTTGCTCCGGAACAAACTTTACTTTCTCCCGGAAAAAATAAGACACATTTTGTGCATATCGATTATTCATTAGAATGGGGATATCAATGGCTGGTCATAGTTGCTTATTTGATGGGCTTATTTTGGGGGATCCGATTTATAAAAACAGAAAGTGAGAGACTAATAAGAAAAAAGTATGTACTGAGTTCATTGCTGGTCTTTACAGTAGGCGTATTTGGTCTAAGACTCTTTAGTTTGCGTTGTGTTAGGCCCATCGAATTTACTAATATATCATTCTTACAATCCCATGTGCATCCATCATTATTAAGTCCTACGCTATTAGATTTAATGGTTAATATAGGCATCCTATGTCTCATGGTCTGGTTTGTACGATCATACATACGACCGCATTATTTTAACAGGAATCGCAATCAAAATTATTTCATTGCTGTACTTAATTATTTCCTGGTATATGTCTCTTCCATTGTCATGGTGCAGATTTTCAGGCAATTGGTAATCGGATCGGGCATCTCCTTTGATTTTGAATACATATTTTACTTAGATATAAAAAGTTTTATAGCTCTTGCGGGTATATTGACTTTAGCCATTTCCCTTTTCATTTTTGATTTACACCTGCTTAGAATCATTAAACATCTTGGCCTTTCCTCTCAGCATAGATTGATAGCTAATGGAATCGCCTTATTGATATTATTGTCTGTTTTATTTGTATTGCCTATCCGATTTCCCTTCGTCATTATATTGGGTCTCGTGGGGTATTTGATATTATTAGATATCTCAACGGATTATTTCAAACCTCAAACAGCCTGGTATCTTGTATGGACCCTTACCGGATCAATATTGATTTCTTCCATTTTATACCAATTTCATACCGACAAAGAATTAGACCAGCGGATATCTATCACGGAGACGCTAAACGCTGCATTGAGTAAGCAATCATTAAATTCGGCTCCTGAGATTGAAAAATTCTTAGTAAAAAAATTGGCGGAGATAGAATCAAACTCATCTTATCTCGCTATTTACAGCTTAAAAAACACGACGCTTAAAAATGCGTTTATAAATCAAAATGCACTCATCCCTGCAAAAAAAGATCAGGCATTTTATCTATCAAAAAAATCAAATCCTGTATTTAAAATCTTTTCCTTTTTCTCTTACATTTTTATTCTTTTTAATTTACTCCTGCTGAGCTTTAATTTTTTGAATAATAGATTTAAATGGTTTGCTTTCTCTATTTTTAAAATTTTCCCGGCAACTCAGACCTTGCGCTATCGTATTCAGACTTCCATGTTGATCATGAGTGTAACTTCCTTCTTATTGATTGCAGTGGTGATCATCATGTATGTGAAGAAAAATGCCTCGGCCTGGCAATTGAACGACTCGCGGATATCCATAGAACAAATAGATGATTGGAAAAAAGGTTCTCCACTTGCATTGATCAATGAAGAAACCCTGGTATATGATCACGAAGGTTGGCAATTGCCCTCCAAAGAAAAAAGAATGCCTTATGCAGACTGGGCTGCTATCCACTTCGGTGATGATCCTATTGGAATTAAAAAAATAAATTTTGAAAATCAAGTCTTTTATTTAAAATCAAATACGGAGAATTCATCTATACATACCAAACGCAGGTTAAATGATTTTCTGGGAGCTTTACTAAATGTATATGTGTTTTTACTGATTGGCATTGTCATTCTCTCGATGCTGGTTTCTAATTCTATTGCCAAACCACTCACCATCCTGAGCACCAAACTCAAAGAAATTCAAGTGGGTGGATCAAATCAACGATTGGAATGGAATCACCAGGATGAATTGGGTGGACTCATCAGAAACTACAATCAAATGATTCAGGAATTAGATCGCAGTACCCGCATGCTTGCCCTTACCGAGCGAGAAACCGCCTGGAGAGAGATGGCCAAGCAGGTAGCTCATGAAATAAAGAATCCACTGACTCCGATGAAATTAATCACTCAGCACTTGCAAAACTCGATCTCCAGAGCAGAGCCCGAAGATATTCCTGCACTTGTAAAAAGAGTGACTCAAACCCTCATAGAACAAATTGAAAACTTATCTAAAATTGCTTCTGAATTTTCAAACTTTGCTAAACTTCCAGCTCCCGAAAATGAAAAAATTGTGCTCAATGAAGTAGTCACTTCTACTCATGATCTATTCAGAAAGCGAGAGGATATGGATATTCATTTGAGAGTGCCTATAGATGAAATATACGTGTTTGCTGATAAAAATCATATCATCAGAGTACTTACCAATATTATTAAAAACGCTATACAGGCCATTCCTTTGGGACGACGCGGCAGAATTGAAATATTACTTTATAAGGTAAATGAAAAAGCAATAATTAAGGTCATTGATAACGGGTGTGGCATTCCCGAGGCTATGAGAGATAAAGTATTCTATCCTAACTTTACAACAAAAAATTCCGGCACCGGGCTAGGCCTTGCCATTGTTCGTGATATTATCGACTCCTGTAACGGACATATCTATTTTCATACCGAAGAAAACAAAGGAACTGAATTTTTCATAGAACTTCCTCTCATGCATATGAAAGATAATTTTATAGAAGAAGAGAGAGTGACGCTTTAGCAATTTACGATTTACGATTTAACGATTTACGATTTACGATTCTGTCGAAGCCTAAAAAGCGTTGACCGTTTTTATGTTCATTTGTCAATCATTTTTTCACAGATTATATCTTGAATCTGAGACCTTTTTTGCTCAGATTCTTCAGGGCTTAATGCCCTGAGAATCTGAATTTTTTCGTCGAAT